>NZ_JBVKBV010000004.1:0-430122 GCF_055635345.1 Streptomyces sp. NPDC111516
ACCACCGCAATCTCGTCCGGAGTCACACTCCCTCAACGACACACCGAACCCGAAAGAAACGCACCACCACAGCCGACCTGACCAAGCACTACTAGCTGCCTGCGGCCCTTCGGCGTCGCATCCACCACGTCAGCGCGCCGCCTGCCACGGCGAGCGCCGCGGCCGCGGCGGCGATCAGGCCGACGGGGGCGCTGTTGCCGGTGTCGGCGAGGTCGCCGTTCGTGTCCTTCGCCGGCGGAGTCGTCTTGTCACCGCCGGGCGTGGACGGTCCGGGTGCCGGCGTCGACGGGGTGCCGGTCGGTTTCGGGTCGTGCGGGCCGGTCGGGGTCGGGGTCGGCTTCGGGTCCTCCGGGCTGGTGGGCTGGTCGGCGGCGGACCCGCCGAGGTAGGCGGTCTCACTGTCCTGGTAGGTCACCTCGGCCCGGACGGATGTCTTGGTGGTCTTGTCCAGGCCGCGGTGCTGCGTGTTGAACTGAGTGCGGCTGATGTTCTTCTTCGGTGCCTTGGAGAAATCGACCCCGCCCATGGACAGGATCCACACCTTGCCGTCGTAGACGCGCTCGAACTTGTAGTCGCCGTTCTTGAACGAGTCGACGTACTTGTCGTAGACGGTCTTCTTGTCCCAGTCCTTGTTCTCGGCCCTGAGCGGCCACCGCTTGACATCGTTGCTGTTGATGATCTTGCGGAAGTCGGTGGGGCCGACCGCGTCCTGGCGGCGGATGTACTCGGCGGCCACGCGCGAGGAGTAGACGCGGCGCAGGTCGGCGTAGGACTTGTCGTCGTTGACGCGACGCTCCAGCTCCGGCTGGATCATCGTGAGGATCAGGGTCTCGGCCTGCTTGGTCTGCGCCTCGGTGAGCTTGCAGGCGTTCGGCGGCACGTCCGGTCCGGTGGGGACCTCCATGTTGACCTTCAGCGGCGCGTCAAGGATGTAGATGCCGCCGTCCTGCTCCCGGATCTTCGCGGGCTTCGGGGTGATCCACTGGCGGATTATGGGCAGGCACGGCATGCCTTCCGGGGTGCGGGGAGCTGCGCGCCAGAAGCGTTCGCCGCGATCGTACTTGTCGGGGTTCATCGCATCCGCGTAGTCGTGCTTGAGGGTCAGGTCGGCCTCCAGCAGGACGCGCCCGGCGTCGGTCTTGGCGAACTCCTTGTCCATGATCACGTCGGGGCGGATCGGGTTGAGGTTGACCCAGAACTTGTCCGGCGTCAGGGCGAGCCAGGTGAAGAAGGCGTCCGAGGCGAGCTGGAGCTTGGCGTCACCGCCGTAGCCGGGGTTCTCGTCCGGGTCCTTGACGTAGTCGGCCCTCATCGAATAGTCGAGGCCCTTGCCCTTGACCGGGGTACCGACGTAGTTGATCTCCAGGGTGGAGAAGTCGATGCCGCCCGGCCCGCGGCCGAAGTAGCCGCCGCGGTTGTTCTGGTTGTACATCGCCTGAAGCCGGCGCGCTTCCTCGACCGTCTTCCCGGACCGCAGGGCCTGGTCGATGATCGGCCCTCGGCCGCCCTTGAGCGGATCGGGGTTGAACCGCTTGTCGTAGTTGGTATAGGCGTTCGGCTTCTGGGTGCGTTCGATGGCGTTCGACCGGCGTTCGTTGACCCCGGCCTGGGTGCGGTTGGTGCGTCGGTCCTCCTTGAGGTCGTCGTCGAACTGCTGGATCTTCCTCTTCGTCGAATCCTCGGTCTTGGCGCCGGTCAGATACCGGAACGTCGACTTCGGCCTCTCCTTGGCGATCTGCCGGTCGGCCGTGAGCTGGTCGTTCTCGATCTTGCCGTTGGACTTCATCTCGACCTTGCGCTCGGTGCGCCGGTTGTGTGCGTCCACGACACGGGTGCGCTTCTCGCCGGTCTTGGGGTCGGTGTACTCGATCGGGTCCTGGCACCACCAGTCGGGGCCGATCATGTTGTACTTCTTGACCATGCGGGCCTCGAACGCTTCACCCCGGGGCGGGTTGCCGTGGTTGCCGATGTAGCGCACGTCGAGGAAGCGCTTGAAGTCCTGGTAGCCCTGGGGGTTGTTGTACTGGTTGTTGTAGCGGGCGTAGATCTCCATGACCTTGTCCGCCGGGTTCTTCGTCTTGTTGTACTTGCGCTGCCACTTGCGGTACTTCGTCCCCGCGGCCGTGCGCTGGGCGTCGGTCGGCGGCAGCACCCCGTCATACGCCTTGGCCGGGTTGTCATAGGTGTAGTTCTCGTCGTTCGGCCACGCGTCGTACGGAAGGCTGTCCGGCGGCCCCGAGTCGGCCGGGGTGGAGGGGAACTGCTTCTTGAGGAACTTCTCGTCGCACCGCACCGGCTTGACGTTGGGTGCCTTCGCCGCCTCCGCCTGATCGAGGGAGGGCAGGCCGGTCAGGGTCAGGGCCGTCGCGGCGGTGAGGGCGAGCGCGAGGCGCGGCCACGCGCGCCGGCGGCGCGCAGGTTGATGTATCCGAATGCTCACTGACTTCTCCCCGTGAGAACGCTGAGAACGCGGCGCCGTCGGTTTAGACGTCAACTGACGTGTGTGCGCCGCCTGTTGCCCACACTAGGGGGGTGGGTCGGGCGTGGCTCCGGGGTTTAGTCGGCATGTCCCCGCCAACCGGCGGGTGTTTTCGGATTGTTACGGTCAGAACTCGTCGGACTCGCCGATCCAGGTGTCTTCCAGGTCGCCGGTGGTCTCCTCGGTGTGCCGGACGCGGAACACGGACAGGGTGCGGCCCTTGCGGAGCAGCGGGGTGACGCGCTGGAGGGCGAGTCGCGTAAGACCCTCCCAGGGGAAGTCCCCGGGGTGGGCGTCGAGGTCGATGCCCTTCCCTTCCAGGGCATCGGTGTCGATGCCGAAGGCGTCGATGACGTCTTGCGGGGTGCCTTGACGGTCCCAGTCCTCCTCGCCGCTCCACCCTGCGGCGAACAGGCGTGCCCCGCCCGGGTGATAGATCACATGGGTGCCGTAGGTCACGTTGTGGTCGATCGTTGCCGAGCCGATGACGACGGCTCCGGGAAAGCGCTCGGCAAGCTCGTCCGCCTGCTCGGCGAGGGGGAAGGTGCCCCCGGTGAACACCAGGGCGGGATCGTTGATCTCGGTCACCGTTCCCCAGCATCCGACGCTGACCAGGTCGAGGTCCGCGCGGGTGGCGAAGGGAGGCCGCTCGGTCGCCTCGATCCGGTCGACCTCCTCCACCACCGTGTCGATGGTGCCGAAAGCAGCGGCGAAATCCCGTGCCCGTGAGGGGTCATGAGCGGGCAGAGCCCCTCCGCCGGTGGGGAAGGGCCGCTCGACGAGGGTGAGCCTGAACTCCCCGTGCTGCGCGACGCCCCGCTCCGGCGGGTACTCCCAGTAGTCGTTGTCAGTCATCGGATTGCCTCCGCGGCCATCAGAAAGGATCACGGCGCGGGCCGTGAGAATCCCCTCCCTGAGGGAGGGGAGCGTGAGGGACGCCACGATAGCGAGGGCCTTGACGGACCGTCGCGGCGGAGATCGCGGGGCGCACCCCGGACGGTCGGACATTCATTCCGGATTCCGGGACATGGCCGGTGGGCGGGGCGCTGGGACAGGCTTCCCGTATGACACAGAAAGCGCAGGACACACAGAATCCCCGAACCGACCAGCCCGTACTCGTCATCGGAGGTACCGGAAAGACCGGGCGCCGGGTCGTGGACCGGCTGCGGGAGCAAGGAGTGGAGACGCGGGTGGCGTCGCGGTCCGGTGAGACGTCGTTCGACTGGGACGACCGGGAGACCTGGAAGGCGGCGCTGGAGGGGGTCGCGACGGCATACGTCGTCCCGATGGATCTGTCCCCTTCCCGGACCCCCGCCCTGGTCGAGCAGGCCGTGGTGAGCGGGGTCGGGCGGCTGGTGCTGCTCTCCGCCCGGGGCGCCGATGTGCCGGGGTACTTCGGGGATTCCTACGACGGGACCGGGCCGCACCTGGAGGGGGAGATCGCGGTGCGGGCCTCCGGGGTGCCATGGACGATCCTGCGGCCCGGCTGGTTCGCGCAGAACTTCAGCGAGGGGGTCTTCCGCGACGGGGTGATCGGCGGTGAGCTGGCGCTTCCCGCCGGGGACGGGGCCGCTGCGTTCGTCGACGCGGCGGACATCGCGGATGTTGCCGTCGCCGCGCTCACCCGGCCCGGCCACGAAGGGCAGGTGTACGAGCTGTCCGGGCCGCGGGCGCTCACCATCGACGACGCACTGGCCGAGATCGCGGGGGTCACGGGGCGGCGGGCCGGGTATGTCCCCGTCGCCGAGCAGGAGTTCCGGGCGGGACTCGTCGCCCAGGGGGTGTCCCCGGAGGAGGCGGCGCTGTGGACGGACGCGCTGAAGCCGATCCGTACGAGCCGGGAGGCTCCGGTCGTCGACGGTGTGCAGCGAGCGTTGGGGCGCCCGCCGCGGGACTTCGGCGCGTTCGTGCGCGAGGCGGCCACCGCGGGTGCCTGGACCGGCTGAGCCCCGGGGCCGGGTGAGCCCCTGGGCCGGTGGGCCCCTGGGGGAGTGAGAGGCGCGGGGCCGTCAGCCCGCCGGGGCCTCCTGGTCGGGGTCGCGTCGTGCCGCGGGTTCCCGGCGGTACGCGCTCGGGCTGACGCCCCGGACCCGCTTGAATGCCGCGCTGAAGCCGAACGCGTCGGCGTACCCCACCCGGCGGGCCACCGCCGCCACCGTCAGGTCCTGGCGGCTCAGCAGATCGGCGGCGAGCGTCATGCGCCATTCGGTCAGATACGCCACCGGGCCCTGCCCGACCAGTTCGGTGAACCGTTTGGCGAACGTGGTGCGCGAGACCCCGGCCCGTGCGGCCAGCTCCGCCGTCGTCCACGGATGGGCCGGGTCCTCGTGCAGGGCGCGCAGGGCCGGGCCCGCCACCTCGTCGCCCAGCGCGCGGTACCACGTGGGCGGGGCCGCCTCCGGTCGGTCGAACCAGTCGCGGAGGGTGCACACCAGCAGCCAGTCCAGCAGCCGGTCCAGCACGATCTGCTGGCCGGGCCGCGCCCCGCCGATCTGTGCCTCCAGGTAGTCGTGCAGGGGCGAACAGCCATGGTCGTCCGGTACGACGAGTACCGGTGGGAGGGCCCGGAGCAGCCGTCGCGGAACCTCGGCCCGCACATCGTAGGAGGCTGCCAACAGTACGGTGGGGCCGGCGAGTTCGTCCGCCGGCGCCGGGACGGCATCGGGGTCGGTTTCCCAGCGCACCTCGCGTGCGGACGCACCCGCGCCCGCGCCCGTGGCCGGGTCGTCGGTGAAGACGAACGGGGCCGGGCCCCGTACGATCGCTGCCTCACCGACCCGCACCCGGCGCGCCGCGCGGTCGCCGTCGCCCGCTCCGTCGCCCTTGCCGACCCCGGACCGGTTCCCGTTCCCGTCCTCGCTTCCGGCGCCCGGGACGATCCAGCCCTCGCCGCGCAGCGGCATGCACAGGGTCAGATACGCACCGTCCGTGAATCTCAGCGACCACGGCGGCCACAGCACCGAACGGCCGAAGACCGTCCCCTTCCCCCGCACACCACGCAACAGCTCGTCGAACACGTCCATGCGTCAACGGTACGCAAGGACGGCATGCAGGTGACGGAATGCAGCGGGCAGCCCGGCCGTTCGCCGGCGCCGCCGTACAACCTCCCGCGGCCGACCGGTGCCTCGCGGTACGTCTGCTCCCTGCCGTACCGGGCGCTGCCCGACGCGGCACGTTCCTTCGCGTGCGCGTACGCACGCGCCTTGCGGCCCGACCGGCCGGTCAGCGGGTACGGGCCAGCCTCTTGGCGATCTTCCTTGCGTCCAGGGCCATTTCGCGGAGCATGCCGCTGATCGGGTTGGTGAACCCGGTGAAGTACAGGCCGGGTGCCTGCTTGGGCGTGCGGCCGCCGTGCACCACCGGCCGCCCCCGCGCGTCCAGTACGCCCAGGTGGCCGACCAGTCCTTCCAGGGCCCGTCGGTAGCCGGTCGCCGCGATCACCGCGTCCGGGGTGATCCGGTCCCCGTCGGTCAGCACCACCGCGTCCTCGTCGAACGACGCGACGGCTGCCACCGGCACCACCCGGCCGCTCTTCACCGCGTCGATCAGCCCCACGTCCTGCACCGGAATGGCGCCGTCCTTCACCCGTGAGTACAGACCGGTGTCCGGGCGCGGCAACCCGTGAGCGGCGAGGTCGGGCACGGCGACCCGGGCCATCAGGCGTCCGGCTCGGTCGACGAGCCGGACCGGCAGCCTGCGGACCAGGATGCCGGTCGCCTGGGAGGGCCAGCCGGCCGTGGAGCGGCGCACGATGTGCGGCACGGTGCGTACGGCGATCCGCACCCGGGACGCCCCGCCGTCCACCAGGTCGGCGGCGATCTCCGCGCCCGTGTTGCCGATGCCGACGACGAGGACGTCCCTGCCCGCGTACGGGGCCGGATTGCGGTAGTCGCAGGCGTGCACCAGCTCGCCGGCGAAGGTGGCGCGGCCGGACCAGTCGGGAATCCGCGGGGTGTGGTTGTAGCCGGTGGCGACGACGACGGCGCGGCCGGTCAGCACCCGGCCGCCGGTCGCGGTCAACTGCCAGCCCGCTCCGTCGGGGGCCCGGTCGATCCGGGACACCTCGACGCCCGTCACCACTTCAAGCTCATGGTGCTCGGCGTACTTCTCCAGGTAGCGCACCACATCGTCCCTGGCCACCCAGCGTCCGAACCGGCGCGGCATCGCAAGCCCCGGCAGCGCGGACCAGCGCCGGGTCGTGTGGAGGTGGAGGCGGTCGTAATGGCGGCGCCAGGACGCCCCCACGTTCTCGGACTTCTCCAGCACGACCGCCCGTACACCTTGCTCGCGCAGGGCCGCCGCGACGGCGAGACCGCCCGGGCCGCCACCGATGACGTATACGGGCCGGCCCTCGGTGAGGTCGATGCCGGTCGGTGCGGTGCTACCGGCGGTAAGTGCACTGTCGGGCATGGTTCGGAGCGTAATCGCGCACTCATGTGATGGGTCTCGGCCGAGACCGGAATCGGTTGCGAATTGATCACGGGCGTGCGGTTCCTGCGCGCTTCCCCGTGCCCCTTGCGCAAGTTGTCGCCATCAGGTCAACTGACATACCGTCAGATTCAGTGAGCGGGAGGCCCCATGCAGACGATCTGGCTCGGCGGTGCCGAGTGGCTCGCCGTCCTCCGGATAGGCCTCGGCCTGTGGTGGCTGGAGAGCTGGCGGCACAAGGACAAGAAGGGCTGGTTCGAACGCGGTACGGGCATCGCCTGGGCCGCGGACGTGGCGGCCGAACACCGGTGGGCGGCCGTGCGGACCGGATTCCAGCGGATCGTCGCTCCGCGTCCCAAGTTCATGGCGCACCTCGTCGTGTACGCCGAACTCGCCCTGGGACTCGGACTGATTGCCGGATTCCTCACCCCTGTCGCACTCGTCGCCGGACTCCTCCTCAACCTCCTCTACCTGGTGCTGATGATCCACGACTGGGCCGAGCAGGGGCAGAACGCGATGATGGCGCTCATCTCGCTCGTGGCGCTGTTCGCGATGTCCTGGCAGACCTGGTCCCTCGACGACGCGATCGGACTCTTCCTTTGACCCCGGCAGCCGTACGTTTCGACCTCCCCGAGCCCGACGCCTTCACCCGGCCCTACTGGGATGCCGCCGCCCAGGGGCAGTTGCTGCTGCGCCGCTGCCGCGCCTGCGGGCGCGCCCACCACTACCCCCGCGAGTTCTGCCCGCACTGCTGGAGCGAGGACGTCGGCTGGGAACGGGCGAGCGGGCACGCCACGCTCTACACCTGGTCGGTCGTCCACCGCAACGACCTGCCGCCGTTCGGCGCCCGCGTCCCGTACACCGCCGCCGTCGTCGACCTGGTCGAGGGGCCGCGGATGATGACGGAGATCGTGGACTGCCAGGAGACCGGCCTCGCCATCGGCATGGAACTCCGCGTCACCTTCCGGCGGGAGGAGGGCGGCGAGGCGGTCCCGGTCTTCCGACCGTGGGGCGGCCCCGGCTCTGCCGCTCAGCAGGCGTGACTCGGAGCCTGTCGGGTGGCCGCCCGATCAGAGGCCACCCGACAGGCTCTCAGAGCGACCTGCGGCGCCGCAGGTCGCGCCGCAGCTTCCGCCGCTCCCACACGTTGGGGTGGCGGACGAACACACCGCCCATGCCGGCCGTGCCGGTGACGCTGATCAGTGGCGTACCCGGGAGCCGTTCCGCCGTGGTCCGGTTCTTGACGCCGCCCATGCCGGGATCGACCTCGTCGGTCTCCACGGCCCAGCTCGCCGGGACGGTGATTCTGACCCCGCCCACCTGCCCGTTGACCTCCAGCTCGATCTCGCGCAGCCGGCACTCGGTCTGCGTGAAGTCGAGCCTGGCGCCGCCCATGCCGCCGTACACATCGATGTGCGCGGGCACCTTCCAGCGCCCGGTGCGCGCCGCGCCGTGGATGCCGCCCTTGAGCACCAGTGGCTTCCCCGCGTCCTGCGGCGCGGGCCCCAGATCGGCGGTGAGGGGCGCCAGCTCGGCGTAGGTCTTGGCGACCAGCGCCTCGCCCAGTCGCGTGTCCAGCTCGTCGAGGTCGATACGGCCCTCGGCCGCGGCCTCCCTCAACTGGTCGACCACCGCTTCGCGGTCGGCGTCGGACGCGCGCAGCCGACTGACGGAGTTCGGGCGCTCGGTAGTCATGAACCTGATGATACGGAACAGCTCGGCGCCCGGCTCACAGCCCGGGCGCCCCCCACACCGGGAACCACCGGGCCAGGTCCTTCTCCATCCGCAGGTCGTCCCCGAGTACCGCCCTGACCTGCAACTCCAGCTGGTTGTCCCGTTTCTCGATGCCGCCCGGCACCGGCGCGAACGGATAGAACGTGCCGCGCTTGTAGAGGTAGACCAGGGCCAGCGGACGGTCCCGCGCGTCCCGGAAGCCGATCAGGGAGCAGAGCAGCTGCGGCCCGAAGCCACCGTCCTGGAGCAGGGTGTTGACCGCGTGCAGGTCGTTGACCAGGGACGCGATGTCCTCGGCGGGCTGACGTGCGAGCAGCCAGGTGTAGCCGTACGTGTCCTGGCTGAACTCCACCGGGACGCCGCCCCGGCCCGTGTCGGCGTCGAGCAGCTCGCGTACATCCTGCTGGATGCGGGCGAAGGTGCCGCCTTCCGCGCCGGCGAAGCAGACCGAGCCGAGGCCGGTGGGCTCGAACCCGGCGCCCGCCTGGAGGGTGAGGGCGGCGGAGGGCACGGCGAAGAGCTGGTCGAGGTCGGGGCGGACCGGTTTGCTGCGGCCGAGGATGGTGTCGAGAAGACCCATGGACGCTCCTTACGGGCGGGAGAGGTCGGCGGAGATGCGGGCCAGCTGGTCGAGACGCTGTTCGAGAGTCGGGTGGGAGGAGAGCAGCCGGCTCAGGCTCTCCTTCGAGGAGAACGCGGGGACGAAGTAGAAGGCGTTGTACGGCTCCGCCTTGCGCAGGTCCTCGGTAGGGATGCGGGCCATCTGACCGGTCACCTTCGTGAGGGCGGAGGCGAGTGCCGAGGGGCGGCCGGTGAGCAGGGCGGCGGCGCGGTCGGCGGAGAGCTCGCGGTAGCGCGAGAGCAGCCGGGTGAGCAGGAAGCTCAGGGCGTACACGACCGCGCTGATCAGCGGGATCAGGATGACCACGATGCCGACGGGGTCATTGCTCCGGCTGCTGCGGGAGAGGCCGCCCCACAGGGCGACGCGGGTGATGATCCCGGCGAGCACACCGAGGAACGAGGCGATCGTCATGACGGCCACGTCGCGGTGCGCGACGTGCGACATCTCGTGCGCGAGCACGCCCTCCAGTTCCTCCGGCTGCAGTCTGCGGAGCAGACCGGTGGTGGCGCAGACCAGGGCGGTCTTCTCGCTCCGGCCGGTGGCGAAGGCGTTCGGGACATCGCTCTGGGCGATCGCCACCCTTGGCTTGGGCATGTTGGCCAGCGCGCAGATCCGGTCGACGGTGCCGTGCAGTTCCGGCGCCTCCTCGGGGGTCACCTCCCGGGCGCCCATGCTGAAGGCCGCGATGCGGTCGCTGAACCAGAACTGTGCGATGAAGAGTGCCCCGGTGAAGATCAGAATGATCGGCCAGGCGCCGCGCAGCACCGCGAGCAGCACGCCGACCAGGACCACGTACAGCAGGCCGATCAGGAACATGGTGGTCACCATGCGTGTGGTCAGACCGCGGTCCGCGGCGTAACGGGAACGGGTACGGCTCATCGGTGCCTCCAGCCCTCATCGGGACCTGTCTCTCCGCCTGTCTCCCATAGTGCCCCTTCACTGTTGAAACCGAATAAGACGGAGCGGAACGGCTGATACCGGGATTCCGCGGTGAGCGCCCTGCCCTACGGCCAGAGCAGCTCCCGCGTCCAGTGCGTGCCTTCCCGGCGGTAGCGCAGCCGTACGTGCCTGCGCCGCGCGTCGCCCTGGAAGAACTCGACCTCCCGCGGCTCGACCACGTACCGCGTCCAGCTCGCGACCTCCGCGTCCGGCTCGGCCTGCGCCCGTTCCCAGGCGGCGTCGGCGGCCCGGCTCAGTTCCGCCTGCGAGCCGAGCACCTCGCTCTGTGAGCCGGTCAGCGCCGACGCGAGCGCCCCGGTCGAGCGCGCGTGCAGATCGGCCAGGCTCTCCGCCCGGCTCGTCTCGGTGACCGGCCCCCGTACCCGTACCTGCCGGCCCTGTGCCGGCCAGTAGAACCCGAGCGCGGCGTAGGGGTGGGCGGCGAGCTGGCGGCCCTTCGTGCTGGTGCGGTGCGTGGCGAAGTGCCAGCCGCGCTCGTCCGCGTCGTGCAGCATCAGCGTCCGCACGTCGGGCCGGCCGGCGGCGTCGACGGTGGCCAGTGACATCGTGTGCGGCTCGGCCTGCCCGGCGGCCACAGCCTCGGCGAACCAGGCGTGGAAGAGGGGGAGCGGGGCAGGTGGTGCGGTGGCCGGGTCGAACGCGGGAAGCTCCACGTCCCAGACGCGCTGGGTGTGGAGCAGGTCCAGGAAGCTCTGCCGGGCGTCGGTCTGCCGCACATCGGACTTCGGTACGTCGGTCTCCGGTGCGTCGGTCTTCTGCGCGTCGGTCTTCTGCGCGTTGGTTTTCGGTACGTCGCTCATGGCCCCATTGCAGCGTATGGGCCCCGCCCGGGCCCTCACCCCCGTCCCAGTACCACCGTGCCCGACGAGCAGAACCAGCCGCCCGTCCCCGACGCCACCGCCAGCTCCGGCAGCCGGCCGCCGGCCCTGCGCACCTGACGGTCGCCCGCCTCGCCGCGCAGCTGCCGTACTGCCTCCACCAGCAGGAACAGCCCGCGCATCCCGGGATGGCAGGCGGACAGGCCGCCGCCGTCCGTGTTGACCGGCAGTTCGCCGGTCAGGCCGGTCCGGCCCTTCTCCACGAACGCGCCGCCCTCGCCCTTCGCGCAGAAACCAAGGTCCTCCAGCGTCACCAGCGTCATGTAGGTGAACGCGTCGTAGATCTCGGCGAGGTCGATGTCGCCCGGCCGCACCCCGGCCCGTTCGAACGCCAGCCGGCCGGAGACCGCCGCGGGGGAGACCGTGAAGTCGTCCCACTCGGACATCGTGGAGTGCGAGACGTGCTCACCGGCACCGAGGATCCACACCGGTTCCTTCGCCGTGTCCGGTACGTACTCCTCGGCGGCCAGCAGCACCGCGCAGCCGCCGTCGCTGCGGATGCAGCAGTGCAGCTTGGTGAACGGGTCCGCGATCATCGGCCCCGACAGCACGTCGTCCACGGTGATCGGGTCACGGAACATCGCGTCCGGGTTGGCCGCCGCGTTCGCCCTTGCCCGGACCGCCACCTCGGCGAGCTGCTCCAGGGTCGTCCCGTACTCGTGCATATGGCGGCGGGCGGCCATCGCGTACTTGGCGATCAGCGAGTGCCCGTACGGCACCTCGAACTGGAGCGGGCCGCGCGCCCCGAAGGACAGGTTGGACGTCCGGCGGCCTGCTTTGATGTCTGCCCGCGCCGTCGACCCGTACACCAGCAGCACGGCATTGGCGTGCCCGGCGGCGACGGCGTCCGCCGCGTGGGCCGCCATCACCTCCCAGGTCGAGCCGCCGACCGCGGTGGAATCCACCCAGGTGGGTTTCAGCCCCAGATACTCGGCGACCTCGACCGGGGCGAGCGTGCCGAGCCCGGCGGAGGCGAAACCGTCGACGACGGACCGGTCCAGCCCCGAATCGGCCAGGGCCCGGCGGGCGGCCTGGGCGTGCAGCGCGTACGGCGTGGCCTCGTCGACGCGTCCGCAGTCGGCGAGGGATATGCCGACGACAGCGACCTTGCGGTGGGAAGAAGGCATGCATCTGACGGTACATCAGATATGCGCCGAGCGGGCTGCCGAGTGGGGCGCGGGGCAGGGCGTCGGGCGGGCTGCCGGCGTGCGCGGCTCTGGGCATCTCGAAGATTCACCCCTAGCATGACGGGCCGTCAGATCAGAGGCCGAACGCCCCTGAGGAGAAGGAGCCCGACGATGGATGCCGCCTTCACCGCGGAACAGGACGAGATCCGCCGCGCCCTGCGCGAACTGCTCGCCGAACACGGCGGACCCGACGACGTCCCCAGCGCCGTGCGGACCGCCGACGGGTACGACGCGGCCCTGTGGCGGCAGCTCGCCCAGGACCTCGGGCTGCCCGGACTCGCCCTCCCGGAGGAGTACGGAGGCGTCGGCGGCGGCCTCGCCGACCTCGCCGTCGCCTGCGAGGAGACCGGCCGCGCGCTGCTGCCGTCACCCCTGATCGCCACCGCCGCGCTCGCCGCGCCCCTGATCGCCGCACTCGGCACCGGGGCCCAGCGTGCCGCCCTGCTGCCGCGCATCGCCGCCGGGGAACTGACCGCGACGCCGGCCGTCCCCGGCGGCTCGCTCGGCACCGCCCTCGGCCTCACCGGCGACCCGACCGGCGGCGCCTGGGCGGGTGGCGGCCGGGCGGGCGGCGTCCAGGCGAGGCCGGTCGGCGGCGGGGCGGGCTGGCGGCTGTACGGGGAGGCCGACCAGGTCCTCGACGGGCACAGTGCGGGGTTCCTCCTGGTCGCGGCCCATGCCGGCGGCTTCCCGCGCAGCCGTACGCTCCTCTTCCTGGTCCGCCCGGACACGGCGGCCGGGGTCGTCCGCACCCGTCGGACCTCGTTGGACGAGACCCGCCCGCTGGCCCGCGTGGAACTCCGCGACACCGAGGCCGAGCTGCTCGGCGCGGACGCCACCGCGGACGTGACCGGCGCCCTCGCCTCGGTCGGACACGGGGCCGCCGCGCTGCTCGCGGCGGAGGCGGTGGGCGCGGCGGCGGGCGCACTGGAGCGGACCGTCGAGTACGTCGAGGCGCGCGAACAGTTCGGCCGGGCGCTCGGCTCCTCCCAGGCCGTGAAGCACCGCCTCGCGGATCTGTATGTACGGGTGCAGGCGGCCCGTTCCGCCGCGTACTACGCGGCCTGGGACCCGGCCACGGCCGGGGGGCTCGCTCTCGCCCAGGCCCTGGAGGCGTTGCGGATCACCACCGCCGAGGCGGTCCAGCTGCACGGCGGGAACGGCTTCACCTGGGAACACGAGGCGCATCTGTACTTCAAGCGGGCCGCCGCCGACGAACTGCTCTTCGGCCCCGTCCACCGACTCCGCGACCATGCGGCCCGGCGGGCCGGGCTCTTCGCCGCCCCGGAACCGGTCACCCCGGGCCCTGCCGGGCAGGTGGCGGTCTGATGGCGCCCGGCGTCCGGCTGATCCAGAAGGTCTCCTCGACCCGCACGTTCGCGAGGATCGCCCCGCATGTCGTGCCCGCCATGGACCGTACGGTGCACCGGCTCACGCGCGGCAAGGTGCTGCTCAGCGCCCGGATGCTGCCGGGGCTGATCCTGACGGTGCCGGGCGCGAGGAGCGGGCAGCTCAGGACCACTCCGCTGGCCTGCATGCCGGAGCACGGGGCGGAGCAGAGCTGGATCCTGGTCGGCAGCAACTTCGGCCGTACGGGGCACCCGGCCTGGACCGCGAATCTGCTGGCCGGTCCCGACGCGGCCGTCGTCAACTGGAAGGGCCGGGACATTCCGGTGCGCGCCACGCTGCTGAAGGGTGCGGAACGGGACGCGGTGTGGCAGACGGCGCTGAAGTTCTGGCCGCCGTACGCGGCATACCAGGCGCGGGTCGAGCGGGAGATCCGGCTCTTCAGGCTGGAACGGCGGGACGACGCCACGACCTGAGACGGCCGGACGCAGCGGCCTGAGGCGGCCGGAGGCGGAATCGGTGCGCCGGACTCGGCGGCTCGGAAAGGTGTGGGAACACCGGGGCCGGGAACGGCCGTTGGGGCGATCGCCGGAACGGTCCGGGTGCACCGACGGCGGGCCACCTGTGTGGTCCGCCGTCGGTGAGACAGGACCTGGGGCGCCCGGAATCACCGCGCGGTGCCCAGTACGGGTAAGGGGCCCGGCGCGGCGCTACTTCGTCGGCTTCTTGCCGGTGATGCCCAGATGCACCAACAGTGAGAGATTCGGCTTGAGTTCGGCCTGCTTGACGCCCCAGGTCGTGAAGCCCTTCTGGTGCGAGGCGACCGCGGCCAGCATCGCGACCAGCGAGCCCGCCATCGCGGCGGCGCTCACGTCCTTGTCGACCTTGCCCTTGGCCTGGAGCTCCTTCACCGAGTCCGTGAGGGAGTTGGTGACCGAGTTCAGGATCTTCATGCGGATCTTGTAGAACCGCTTGTCGCCCTCGGCCGCTCCGAGGTCGACCACGCGCAGGATCGCGTCATGATGTCGCCAGAAGTCGAGGAATCCCTCGACGAGTTCTTCGGCGGTCTGCCAGCCGGCCTTGCCGACCCAGGAGCGGCCTGCGACCAGTTCGGTCAACCCGGCACCCTCCTTTGCCATTTCTTCGGCGATTTCGAGGACGGCGCCCTCGACGTCGGGGAAGTATTGGTAGAACGTCGCGGGTGAAGTCCCCGCCTTCCGGGCCACGTCGATGACTTTGACGTCCCGGTACGGCGAGGAACTGAGCATCTCGCTGAGGCAGTCGAGCAGCTTCTGCCGCGTCGCCTGTCCGCGTCGACCGGCCACGCGGCCGTCGACGGTGCGCACTTGTCCTGTCATGCCGTCAGCTTACCGAGGGGGGGTCGGAGCGCGATTCGGCCGACTGCAAATGGGGAGCGCCGCAGGCGGGGTGGGGAGAGTGGCCGGATATCGACGGATGCGCCCCGCAAGGGCAATAAGTGTTATCAACAGCCTGTGGATAACTTCCGTGGATAACTTTCCGTGACGCCGTGAGTGAGGGAGTCGTCTGTCGAAAATCAGTTCGATGTGTATGGGTCGGGGCGCGGCGCGTGCCGCCGCCGGTTACGTTTGCCGTGACGAGCGTCACTCGCTGCGTACGACCGTTACGGAAGGACCCGCGCCCATGGCCGCATTCGCCCAATCCGCGCCGTGCTGGGTGGATGTGCAGCTCCCCGACCTCGAAGCGGGCAAGCGCTTCTACGGTGAGCTGTTCGGCTGGACCTTCCGGGCCGGCGACGGCCCGTACGCGGACGCCTTCAGCGACGGGAAGCTCGTCGCCGCACTCGCCGCCAAGCAGGACGGCCGGATGCCCACCGCGTGGGGCGTCTACTTCGCCACCGACGACATCGTCGCGACCGTCGCCCGGATCAGGGAGGCCGGTGGTCAGGTGATCACCGACCCCGTGCGGGCCGGCCGGGCCGGAGTGCTCGCCCAGGCGGCCGACCCCGGCGGAGCGGTCTTCGGTCTCTGGCAGGCCGGTGAACGCGAAGGCTTCCAGAAGCAGAACGAACCGGTTTCGTTCTGCTGGACCGAGGTGTACACACGCGAGAAGGACCGTGTCGACGCCTTCTACGAAGAGGTCTTCGGCTTCCAGGGCACCGACCTCGACACCTCGGGCGCGCCCGAGCCCGGGGCCTCCGAGCCCGGGGCCTCCGAGCCCGGCGCCCCCGAGCCCGGCACCCTCGAACCCCGCGCATCCGAACCCGGCCTCGACTTCCGCATGTGGTCCCCGGCGGGCACCGAACCGGGACCGGACACCGCGATCGGCGGGCGCAGCGTCATCACCGACGCCTTCCCGGCCGAGATGCCCAGCTACTTCCTGAGCTACTTCGCCGTCGAGGACTGCAACGCCACCGCCGGACACGCCGTACGCCTCGGCGGCCGGATCTCCGCGCCGCCCTTCGACATCCCGTTCGGACGGATGGCTGTCCTCCAGGACGATCAGGGTGCCGTGTTCGCCGTACTTCAGCCCCCTGTGTCCCGGAAGAGGGCAGAGTGAGCTATGACACCCCGGTCGGCCCCCGGGTTCGCAACCAGGGCCTCAGCCAGGAACAATCGGGGTGCGCACCGCCGGGTGGTGCCCAGTGGTGAGACGCCGTACAGGGCGGGTTTTCGCGGGCTTCTGTTCCTGAGGCCCGTACGGGGAGGTGGCAGGGCAAGTGGTGGAGCAGCTGACGCAGCACGACCCGAGGCGGATCGGCCCGTTCGAGGTGCTGGGACGGCTCGGGGCCGGTGGCATGGGGCTGGTCTATCTCGCCCGCTCGGCTTCGGGCCGACGGGTGGCGATCAAGACGGTACGTACGGAGCTCGCCGAGGACCAGCTGTTCCGGGTCCGCTTCACGCGTGAGGTGGAGGCCGCCCGGGCCGTCAGCGGCTTCTACACGGCCGCGGTGGTGGACGCCGATCCCCGGGCCGCCGTGCCGTGGCTGGCCACCGCCTATGTGCCCGCACCGTCGCTCGAAGAGATAGTGAATGAGTGCGGGCCCATGCCGACCCAGGCGGTGCGCTGGCTGGCCGCCGGTATCGCCGAGGCGCTCCAGTCGATCCACGGTGCGGGTCTCGTCCACCGCGACATGAAGCCGTCGAACGTGCTCGTCGTCGAGGACGGCCCGCGGGTGATCGACTTCGGGATCGCGTCCGGGGTCTCCAACACCCGGCTGACCATGACGAACGTCGCCGTCGGCACACCCGCGTACATGTCGCCCGAGCAGGCGCGGGACTCGCGCAGCGTCACCGGCGCCAGCGATGTCTTCTCGCTCGGCTCGACGCTGGTCTTCGCCGCCACCGGCCATGCGCCGTTCCACGGCGCCAACCCCGTTGAAACGGTCTTCATGCTGCTGCGCGAGGGCCCCGACCTGGAGGGCTTGCCCGACGAACTGCGGCCGCTGATCGACTCCTGCATGCAGATGGACGCCGGGCTACGGCCCACCCCCGCCGACCTGCAGGCCCAGCTCGCCCCGCACCTCTTCGCCGCCGGCGGCGACGACAGCGGTACGGCCTCGGCCTGGCTGCCCACCTCCGCGACCGCGATGATCGAGCAGCGCCGCGGCGGCCGCACGGCCGTGGCTCCCGCTCCGGCACCCGCTCCCGCGCCCGCCCCGGCCCCCGTGCCGCCGCCGCCCCAGCAGCCGCCCGGCGCCGGCCGGGACCCTGCCTGGCGCAGTGGCGCCGACCTGCGCCCCCCGGCCGCTTCTTCGGCCCAGTTGCCCGATGGGGGCGGTCCGGTGCGGCTGCCCGGTGCGAAGGTGCCGATCGGCCCCGGCCCGCGCGCCCAGGACGTCCGGGCCGCCGCCACGGCCACCGCGGACGCCGGCCCCGCGACCGGCTGGGTGCGCCCGCCCGCCGGGGTGAACGGCGCGGCCCCCGCCGCCCCGCCCGCCCCCCTGCCCGGGCCCGCGCACGCCCCCGAGCCCGCGCCCCCTGGCCCCGACCGCTGGCGGCCCTGGCGGTTCCGGATGTCCAACGACGTCTGGGGGACGCCCGTCGTCGCCGGGGACCTCCTCTACGTCACGTCGTTCGAGGTGCACGCCCTGGACGTCGGAAACGGACGGCGCCAGTTCAAGACTCGGGACGTGGCCTGGGTGATGGCCGTCGAGGGCGGCCGTATCCACGCCTCCGACGGGCCGTCGCTGTACGCCCTGGACGCGGCGACCGGAGCCGAACGGTGGCGGCTGCAGACCGACGCCTGGGTGTACTCCCTCAAGGCCGACCGCGGCACCGTAGTCACCGGCACCCGGGGCGGTGGCGTCCAGGCGTGGGAGGCGTCCACGGGCGAGAAGCTTTGGGAGAGCGGCGGCGTACAGACCGACTTCGAGACGCCGGAGGCCGGGCCCGTGATCCACGACGGCACGGTCTACCTCTGGCAGGACGCCCGGCTGCGCGCCGTCGACGCCCGTACCGGCATCGAGCGCTGGTCGTACCCCATCGGCGACGCCGTCTCCTGCGGCGGTGTGCCGGTCCGGGTGACTTCGGCGGCGGACGGCTTCGTGTACGTCAGCGCCGGCGCCCGGGTGCTGGCCGTCGACACGGTGTCCGGCCATGTCCGCTGGCACTTCGAGTCGCCCGCGGTCTTCCTCTCCCCGCCCGCGTTCGCGCCGGGGCCCGCCGTCACCGGTGGCGGTGTGTATCTCGCCGACTACCTCGGCACGGTGTACGCGCTCGACGCCGCGACCGGCAAGGACCGCTGGCGCATCGCCACGGAGGCCCGGCAGTCGATCGAACCGGTCCTGGTGGCGGCAGGGAACGTCCACGTCGGCAGCGGCAGCGCCCTGTACACGCTCGACGCGGTCACCGGCACCCCGAAGTGGCGGTTCGCGGCAGGCGGAGACGTGGTGGGGGCTCCGGTGGTCGCCGACGGCCGGGTCCACTTCGGCTCCGCCGACCACGTCCTGTACACCCTGGACGCGGCGGGCGGCCAGCTCCGCTGGAAGCTCGCGACGGGCGGTGAGATCACGGGCTCGCCGGTCGCCCGGGGCGGTGTCGTGTACGCGTGCAGCAAGGACCGCTGCGTGTACGCGTTGGACGCGCTGAAGGGCACGGGCACGGGCACCGGCAACCGGGCCCGGGCATAGCGCCTCGGGGCGTCGGCTCTCAGAGCCTGTCGACAGGCTCTCAGGGGCGCGGCGGCCGGTGCGTGTCAGGGCCCTCGTCCGGCACGGAGGGGTACGGAGCCGTGGCCTCCGGCCGGCCCTCCGTCTGCCGGCCCTCCGCGGGCGGCCCCGTGTACAGGTCCGGCTCGGGCTCCGGCAACGGACTCGTCTGCACGGAAGGCCCCGGCTCCTGCGTCGGCGGCCACGTGTCCGGGTTCTCCGAACCGGGCGCGGCGTACGGCTGGGCACGGCCCTGGTGGGCAGGCCGCCGCCCGCCACCGCGTCGTCCCGACATCACCGACGCGCCCAGCAGCATCAGCACCGCGCCCACCGTCGCCTCCGCCACTCCCCACCGCAGCCCGGAACCGTCGCCCGAGACCGTCAGGCTGCCCACCGCCTCCCCCTGGCGCACCATCCACAGCACGGTGAACCCGAGCGCCACCACACCCGCGGCCGCCACCAGCAGCCGCGACCGCAGCACGACGCCGACCACCGTCAGCAGAGCGGCGAAGAGGAAGACGAGCAGGATCGAACCCAGCGGTCCGGGCCGGCTGCCGGTGATACCGGTGAACAGCTGGTCGATCCGGTAATGACGCCCGAGACGGCCGTCGTACCAGTGACGGAAGGGGCTCAGCACGGCGGCCGCCGCTCCCAGGAGAGCGAGGAAGGAGCCGAGGACGTTGCGGGTCATCATCGGCCTCCTGCGTGTGCGCGGACGGGCGTCACGAGTCTGTACCGCTACCGCCCCCGACGCTACGCCCGGCCCCTGACCCCCGCATCCCTGCGCTACGGTGTCGCGCGGTCGTTCGACAACAGCAACAGCCAAAGGGGGGCTGCATCGATGATGCGGCAGCACATAAAGCTTTCCGCGGTACTGGTCGTGGTGGTACTCGCACTCACCGGCTTCTCGACCTCCAGCCACGGCGGCCGAAGCGGTAAGAGCAGGGGATCGAGCGGCAGCGGCGGCGGCTGCTCCAACTCCGAGAAGAGCAACGGTGGTTACCACCACAGCGACTACGACGACAACGACGACTACGGTTCGTCGAGCGGCTCGTCCTCCGGCAACCACGCGACGCCGCCCCCGAGCCTCACCGCCGCCGAGGAACCCCAGGTGTCAGTCATCCGCTGCGCCCGGCCCCGCAAGGGCAAGCGCAAGGCCGTCACCTTCTCCACCGTCCGGCTCACGGCGAACGCCGCCGGCTCGCACACCTACGAAGTCGATGTGCAGTTCCTCGACGTGCTGGGCAACCTCGTCACCACGGGTGATGCGGACGTGGACGCCGAGGGCGGCGAGACCACGACCGTCACCGTGCGGATGGAGAGCCCGAGCAAGGTCTCCGAGGTGGCGAAGTGCAAGGTCGACGCCGAGCTGAGCCACTGACCCTCACCGTGTCCTGAACCCGTCGCGGCCCCGCCCCCGGAACAGCTCGGCCTGCCGCTCCGGCGCCAGGTTCCCGAGCGCGATCAGGTGCGGGGCGTGCGCCATGGCCTGCGCCCTGGCCGCCTCCTTCGCGGACCACACCGCCCGAACCGTCCCCTGCACCCCCTCCGTCGGGTACGAGGCGATCACCGCCGCCGCCCGCAGCGCCGCCGCCACGGCGCCGCCGGGCGTCGTCACCTCACTGACCAGCCCGGTCTCGTACGCCCGCCGGGCCGTGACCCGTTCGGCCGTACCCATCAGGGACATCCGGGCCACCTCGCCGAACGGCATCCGCTGCGCCATGGAGATCGCCTCGTACGCGCTGACCATGCCGTACGTGGTGTGCGGGTCGAAGAACGTCGCCTCCTCGGACGCGATGACGAACTCCGCCTCGCCCAGCAGATAGAACGCCCCGCCGCAGGCCATCCCCTCCACGGCCGCGATCACCGGCTTCCACAGGTCGTTCGCCTTCGGCCCGATCGCGATCAGCGGATCGTCGATCGTGTACGGGGACGAGGGCTGCGGCACCGCCACGCCCCGGTCGATCCCGGTACAGAAGGCCCGGCCGCCCGCACCGGTGACGACGACGGCCCGCACCGCGTCGTCGAAGCGGAACGCCCGCCAGGCGGCGGCCAGTTCGGCGGCCGTCGCCAGGTCGATCGCATTGTGCTTCTCGGGCCGGTCGAGGGTGACGAGCGCGACCCCGGTCTCCTTGTCCGTCTCCGTCCGCAGCACCATCGCCGGTCACCTCTCCAGCAGCCAGCGCACCAGCGTCACCCCGGACCCGGACGGGCAGAACACCGCCCGCACCGGCGCCCCGATCCGCAGCCGCCCCGGATCGACCGAGTCCAGCGGGGCATCCGGACCGCTCACCACGTTCCCGACCAACCTGATCTCGGGGGCGTCGGCCAGCTCGACCACCACGGCGTTGTACGGGGCCTGTGCGGCGTACGCGGGCAGCAGCGGCGGGTGCGGCAGCACGTACGACCAGATGCGGCCACGTCCGCTCATCGCCCGCCACTCGCTCGCGAAGGACTGACAGCGCGGGCAGCACGGCCGGGGCGGGAAGCGGAGCCGTCCGCACTCCCGGGCTGCGCACGCCTGGACGCGGAGTTCGCCGCGGGCCGCGTACTCCCAGAAGGGGGCGCCGTCCTCGTCCACGACGGGCATCAGCAGAGCATCCATGTCGGCTCCTCAACTCCTCAGCAGTACGGCGGAGGTGGGCACACCTTCCCCGGCGGTGACCAGGCACGTACCGGCGTCCGGGACCTGGGCGGTGGAGACGCCGCGCAGCTGCTTCACGCCCTCGTTGATCAGGTTGAAGCCGTGCACGTACGCCTCGCTGAGCCCGCCGCCACCGGTATTGATCGGCAGCCGCCCGCCGCTCTCCAGCGCCCCGCCCTCGGTGAACGCGGCGCCCTCGCCGCGCCCGCAGAAGCCGTAACCCTCCAGCGAGAGCGGAATGAGCGGGGTGAACGCGTCATAGATCTGGGCGACGTCCACGTCGTCGGGGCCGAAGTCGGCCTGCTTCCACAGCTGCCGGGCGGCTGTCCAGGCGGGGCCGCTGAGCGGGTCGTCGTTCCAGTAATTGACCATGCCGTGGTGCTGGGCGGGCAGCCCCTGGGCGACGGAGTGGATGTAGACGGGCTTCTGCCGGCAGTCGCGGGCCCGCTCCGCCGAGACGATCACGCAGGCCAGCGCGCCGTCCGTCTCCAGGCAGTTGTCGAAGAGGCAGAGCGGCTCGCTGATCCAGCGCGAGGTCATATACATGTCGCGGGTCAGTGGCCGCTCGTACATCACCGCGTCCGGGTTCTGGTTGGCGCGGTTGCGGCAGGCGAGGGCGACGTTGAAGAGATGGTCGCGGGTCGCCCCGTACTCATGCATGTACCGCCGCGCCAGCATCCCGATCTCGTCGGCCGGCCGCAGCAGTCCGTACGGCCGGGTCCACTGGGCGGGGGTGGGCAGTTGCACGACGGTGTTCTTCCAGGGCCGGGGCCCCGATCCCCGCTTCCGCGACCGCCAGGCGACACCGACACTCGCCTGCCCGGTCGCCACGGCCGCGGCGAGATGCGCGATCGTCGCGCACGAACCCCCGCCTCCGTACCCCACCTTGCTGAAGAAGGTGACATCGCCCGCACCGATGGCCTTGGCGATCTCGACCTCGTCGGTCTCCTCCATCGTGTACGAGGCGAAGGCGTCCACCTCCGAGGCGGCGATGCCCGCGTCGTCGAGTGCCGCGACGATGGCCCGGCAGGCCAGTGTCTTCTCGGATTCGGGCAGTTGTTTCGCGAAGGCCGTCTGTCCTATGCCGGCTATCGCTGTCACGTCCTTGAGCGCCGCCACTGCCACCTCCGAGGCCGTCGTCACTGCTGACAGCGGCTGAGGCTACAGCTAATCTGACGGATAGTCAGCTACTGTGTCAGGGAGGGCGAGCGATGCGCGGCGACGAGGAATGGGGCAGCATCCCGAAGCTGGTACGGGCGGCGGCGCGGCGGTACGGGGACCGGGAGGCGGTCGTCGAGGGCCGGACCCGGATCTCGTACGCCGAACTCGGCGACCGCGTCGAACGGGCCGCCGCCGCGTGCATGGCCTCGGGCGTCGAGCCCGGCGACCGGGTCGCCGTCTGGGCGCCGAACACGCTGGACTGGATCGTCTCCGCGCTCGGGGCGGTCACGGCGGGCGCAGTCCT
Organism: Streptomyces sp. NPDC111516; assembly: GCF_055635345.1. Taxonomy (NCBI): domain Bacteria; kingdom Bacillati; phylum Actinomycetota; class Actinomycetes; order Kitasatosporales; family Streptomycetaceae; genus Streptomyces; species Streptomyces sp. NPDC111516. The sequence goes on from NZ_JBVKBV010000004.1 coordinate 22,873, forward strand.
GGTCCCCCTCAACACCCGCTTCAAGGGCACGGAGGCGGCGTACATCCTGCAGCGCAGCCGGGCGAAGCTGCTCTTCATCACCGGCACGTTCCTGGGCACGTCGTACGTGGCGTCGCTGCGCCGGGCGGAGGTGGAACTCCCGAACCTGGAACGGGTGGTGGTGCTGGCGGACGCTGCCCCCGAGTCCTACATCACCTGGAAGGACTTCCTGGCGACGGGGGAGCGGATATCGCCTGCCGCGGTACGGGAACGGGCCGACGCGGTCGCCTCCTCATCCCCGTCCGACATCATCTACACCTCCGGCACCACGGGCCGCCCCAAGGGCGCTGTCATCACCCACGCCCAGACCCTGCGCTGCTACGAGATCTGGAGCGAGCTGGCGGGCCTGCGCGAGGGAGACCGCTATCTGATTGTGAACCCGTTCTTCCACACCTTCGGCTACAAGGCGGGCATCATCGCGTGCCTGATGCGGGGCGCGACGATGATCCCGCAGCCGGTGTTCAACGTGGACACGGTCCTCGCGAACATCGCTGCCGAACGCATCTCGGTCCTCCCCGGCCCGCCCACCCTCCACCAGTCGCTCCTGGACCACCCGGCGCGGGCGACGCACGACCTCTCCGCCCTGCGCCTGGTCGTCACGGGCGCGGCGGTCGTCCCCCTGCGGCTGGTGGAACGCCTGCACACGGAGCTGGGCATCGAGACGGTCCTTACGGCGTACGGCCTCTCCGAGGCGAGCGGCATCGTCACGATGTGCCGCCGCGGCGACCGGCCCGACGTGATCTCCTCCACCTCGGGCCGCGCGATCCCCGGTACGGAGGTCCGCGTCCTGGCGGCCCCCGGCACCCCCGGCGAGGTCCTGGTCCGCGGCTTCCACGTGATGCGGGGCTACTTCGAGGACCCCGCCACCACGGCCACCGCCATCACCCCGGACGGCTGGCTCCACACGGGAGACGTAGGCATCCTCGACGAGGCGGGCAACCTGCGCATCACGGACCGGATCAAGGACATGTTCATCGTCGGCGGCTTCAACGCGTACCCGGCCGAGATCGAACAGCTCCTGGGCCTGCACCCGGACGTGGCGGACGTGGCGGTGATCGGCATCCCGGACCCGAGACTCGGCGAGGTCGGCAAGGCGTACGCGGTCCGCCGGGCGGGCGCCACACTGACGGCGGACGACCTGATCGCCTGGGCCCGGCGCGAGATGGCGAACTACAAGGTGCCGAGGGCGGTGGAGTTCGTGGGGGAGCTGCCGCGCAACGCGAGCGGCAAGGTGGTGAAGGGGGAGCTGCGGGGGCGGACAGGGGCCTGACGGCTCAGGGTGAGCCGGGGCTTCGGACCGGCAGCCCCAGGGACTGTGCGGATTCGACGAGGCGCTTGTCGTACGCGACGAAGGCGCGCGGGGACATGCAGCGGCCGCGACGGCTCCCCCTCCGCGCCGCCGCGGCCGCTCCCCCGTCCAGTGAGGCTTTAGGCCGTCTCGGAGCCTGCGTGGTTCTCCTGCGTCTTGAGAAGGTCCTTCGGCGTGCTGCCGGCGTGGTTCTCCAAAGTCGTGATGTCTTCGCTCACGCTGCCTGCGTGGTTCTCCAGCGGCTTGACGGTGCCGTCACCGCTGCCCGGGCTCCCCGCGTGGTTCTCCTGCGTGGCTGCGGTACCAGTCTTGGGCTTCAGTGCGTCGCTCATGCCTGTCAACTCCCAGAGGTCTTGCTGCTTGATCGGCAATGCCCGTCCGGCGACTCCCCCGTGGGCCGCCGGACGGGCGTATCAGGGCCGTTTACCCTAGCGGTACGGCCCCCCGTGCAACCCGCCTGCCCCCCGACGCGACGGATCGATGGGCTAAAGACTGACGAGTGGCGATAAACAATCGATGAACGCCGACGGTTCTCTGTCAGTGACAGTGCCTCAGGCAGTAGCGACCGGGGTGAGAAGGGCCCGCACTTCGTCCGCCTCAGCGGCTCCGAAATGTTCGTGGATGGCCAGTGCCTCGGTCCAGCATGCATGGGCCCGGTCGATCTGACCGAGGCGTTCGAGGGCGTGTCCCAGAGTAATCAGGACGTTGCCCCGCATCCATTCGCCTCCGATGACACGCAGGGCCAGTGCCTGTTCCGCATGCTGAGCCGCCTGCGCGGGACGCCTGTCGGTCAGATGAGCCTCCGCCATGCGGTAGTGGGTTGAGCCTTCCCAGAGCCGCTGGCGGTTCCCCTGGAACACGTGCAGCGCTTCGTTGAGCTCCTCCAGGGCCTCGGCCGACCTTCCGGCCTGAGTGAGTGCGATGCCCAGCGCGAAGCGACCGTTGGCCGAGCGGAGGCTCAGCCCCATTTCGTCGAAGATGGCTGTGCCCCGCTGGGCGAGCTCGACCGCGCTTGCCGTGCGGTTCATGTTCACGTGGATACGCGAGAGGTTGCACAGCGCCGATGCCTCGCCGACCAGGTTTCCGTCCGCGCGGTAGTTGTCTATCGCCTCCTGCAGGAATTTCTCGCCCTCCGCGTGCCGGCCTTGGTAGAACGCGATGATGCCGCGGTCGTTGGGTGCCCAGCACGCGGGGATCGGGTCCTTGGTGCTCTCGGCCAGCGCCATCGCGTGCAGGGCTTCCTCGTCGGCCAGGGTGAAACGGCCCGAGACGAGGTAGACGGTGGACAGAGAAGCGCGGGCCCGCGCCTCGCAGCGGGGGTCGCCGGCGGCCTTCGCCGCGTCGCGCAGGGCCGCGCCCGTGGTCTCGTACTGACGCGAGTTCGCTCCTGACTCCGCCAGGTCCTTTGCCGCGCACAGCAGGTCGACGGCCCGCCGCAGCATTCCGCTCGAAGCGCTCTGATGGGCACAGGCAAGCAGCGAATCGGCCTCGCTGTACAGCCAGTCCACCGCTTCGTGCCCGTCGATGAATTCGAGCCCCGGGTGCTCGGTGGCCACCAGGTGGGCGACAGCGCGATCCCCCGGCCGCTCCAGCGCATACACCCCCGCCGCCGTCGCCAGATAGAAGTCCAGCAGCCGCGACAGCGCCAACTCCCGCTCCTCCGGCGGCTGTTCGTCCCGTTCCGCGCAGGAACGCGCGTAGAGGCGCACCAAGTCGTGGTAGCGGTAGCGGCCCGGAGCCGCGGACTCCAGGAGACTGGTGTCGACCAGGGCCTCCAGCAGGTCTTCCGCCGCGTGGGTTTCCAGGTTCAGCAGGGCTGCCGCCGCGGCCAGGGAGATGTCGGGGCCGTCGGCGAGGCCGAGGAGGCGGAAGGCGCGGGCCTGGGCGGGTTCCAGCTGGCCGTAGCCGAGTTCGAAGGTCGCCTTCACCGCGAGGTCGCCGGCCTGGAGTTCGTCCAGGCGGCGGCGTTCGTCGGCGAGTTTGGCGGCCAGGACCGAGACCGTCCAGGTGCGGCGGGAGGCCAGGCGGGAGGCGGCGATGCGGATGGCCAGGGGGAGGAAGCCGCAGGCGGCGACCACGTCGAGGGCGGCCTCGCGCTCGGAGTTGATGCGCTCCTCGCCCACGATGCGGGTGAAGAGCTGGAGCGCCTCCTCCGGCGACATCACATCCAGGTCGACCAGGTGGGCGCCGGCCAGGTCGACCATGCGGACGCGGCTGGTGACCAGGGCCGCGCAGCCTGCGGTGCCGGGCAGGAGGGGGCGGATCTGGGCCGCGTCGTGGGCGTTGTCGAGGAGGACCAGGACGCGGCGGCCGTCGAGCGTGGAGCGGTAGAGCGCGGCGCGCTCGTCCAGGGAGTCGGGGATCGCCGAGTCCGCCGTGCCCAGGGCGCGCAGGAACGCGCCGAGGACCGTCTCCGGCTCTGCCGCCCGAGCGCCGGCGCCCTGGAGGTCCACGTACAGCTGGCCGTCCGGGAAGTGCTGGCGTGCCTGGTGGGCGACGTGCACGGCGAGGGTCGTCTTGCCGACGCCACCGATGCCGGCCAGCGCCGAGACGGCCATGACCGAACCCTCGGCGGTCGCCAGCCGGTCGCCCAGCTCGCGTACGAAGGAGACGCGGCCGGTGAAGTCCGGGACCGTGGCGGGGAGCTGGGCGGGGCGGACGGGCGCGGGGGCCGGGGCCGGTTCGTCGGCCGGACGGGCCAGCTCCTCGTCGGCCCGCAGGATGCGCTGCTGGAGCTGGGAGAGCTCGGGGCGCGGGTCGACGCCCAGTTCGTCGGCGAGCAGCCGGCGGGTGTCCGCGTACACCGCGAGCGCCTCCGCCTGGCGGCCGCTGCGGTACAGGGCGATCATGAGGAGTTCGCGCAGCCGTTCACGCAGCGGGTGCGCGGCGGTCAGCGCGGTCAGTTCGGAGACCGCCTCCGCGTGGCAGCCGACCTCCAGGTCCAGATCCAGGCGGGTCTCGGTGAGCTGGAGCCGCCACTCCTCCAGCCGGGTGCGCTGATACTCGGCGTACGGGCCGGGCACGGAGGCCAGGGCCTCGCCGTCCCACAGGCCGAGCGCCTTGTTGAACAGCGTGCGGGCCTGGGCGCGGTCGCAGACGGCACGGGCCTTCTCCGCCTCGGCCGCCAGTTCCTGGGCCACGGTCAGGTCGAGGGCGTCGCGCCTGGTCCGGATCGCGTATCCACCGGCGTCGCTGACCAGCGTCTGCGGGTCGAGGACCTTCCGGAGCCGGGAGGCGTACGTGCGTACCGCGGCGAGCGCCTGCGAGGGCGGGTCCTCGCCCCAGATGGCGTCGATGAGTTCGGCGGCGGTGGCGGTGCGGCCGCCGCGCAGGAGCAGCGCCGTCAGCAGGGCGCGCTGCTGCGGTGAACCGGACGGCAGCGCCTCGCCGCCCCGCCATGCCCGTACCGGGCCGAGCACGGAGAAGCGCAGATCGGCCCCGTCGGCCGACCCCTGTTGCGGAGCTCGCTGCTCCGGAACATGCATGCGCGGCCCGTGGTCACGGTCCATTGCTGCCCCCTGCCCTGCTCGCCCCGCCGGTCCTGCCGATCACGCTGATGCTGTCTGCTTCGGATTGCCCGCCCATGTGCCGGTCGGGTACGGGTGAATCCGGATTGTTCGGTACCGCTGGTATCGCGCTCAACAGTCTGCCTTGTCAGGGGCGGAAACGTCAGCAGTGGGTGACTGTCTGCACAAGCCCTCGACAACGATTGCTGAACCCGGGCCGGTAAAGATAGCTGACGATGCGTCAGATCAGCGCTACCGTGGGAGGCATGGAGACCTTCCCGGAGATCATCTCGGTGGACGACCACACGGTGGAGCCCCCTCATGTCTGGCGGGACCGGCTCCCGTCCAAGTACCTGGACCGCGGCCCGCGGATCGTCCGCGCACCGCTCAAGGAAATGACCTTCATGGGCGGCAAGTTCGCGCCCGTGATGGGTGCGAAGGGCGACGACGGGCCGATCGGCGACTGGTGGGTGTACGAGGACCTGCACCGCCCGCTGACCCGGCTCGACACCTCGGTCGGCTACGACCGGGACGAGATCAAGCTCGAGGTCATCACGTACGAGCAGATGCGACGGGGTTCCTTCTCGGTTCCCGACCGGCTGGCCGACATGGACGTCAACCATGTCCAGTCCGCCCTCTGCTTCCCCACCTTCCCCCGCTTCTGCGGCCAGACCTTCACCGAAGCGAAGGACCGCGAGCTGGGGCTGCTCGGGGTGCGGGCGTACAACGACTGGATGGTGGAGGAGTGGTGCGGGCCCGAGGCGCGGGGCCGGCTCATCCCGCTCACCCTGATCCCGCTCTGGGACGCGCGGCTGGCCGCGGACGAGGTCCGGCGGAACGCGGCGCGCGGCGTACGCGCGGTGGCGTTCTCCGAGATACCGCCGCATCTCGGCCTGCCGTCCATTCACACGGACGAGTGGGATCCGTTCCTGCGGGCCTGTGACGAGACGGGCACGGTGATCGCGATGCACATCGGCTCGTCCTCGAAGATGCCGTCCACCTCGGCCGACGCGCCGCCCGCCGTCGGCTCCACCATCACCTTCGCCAACTGCTGCTTCTCGATGGTCGACTGGCTGATGAGCGGCAAGTTCGAACGGTTCCCGAACCTCCGGATCATGTACGCGGAGGGCCAGATCGGCTGGATTCCGTACATCCTGGAACGCGCCGACGTGGTCTGGGAGGAGAACCGGGCCTGGGGCGGCGTCGCCGACAAGGTCCACCGTCCGCCGTCGGAGCTGTTCGCCGAGCACGTCTACGGCTGCTTCTTCGACGACGCCTTCGGGCTGAAGAACCTGGACGCGATCGGCGTCGGGAACGTCCTGTACGAGACGGACTACCCGCACTCCGACTCCACCTGGCCCAAGTCCCGCGAGGTCGGTGAGGCACAGATGGGGCACCTGGACCCGGACGTGGTGGACCGGATCGTGCGCCGCAACGCGATCGATCTGCTGGGGCTGACGGACGACGGGCTGTGGGCAGGGCCCGGGGGAGGACGGTAGGTGGTGGAAAAGAACGTGAAAGCAACGTGACACCCCGGGCGCCGCATCGCCCGCCTCCCGGAAAAGGGCAGGAGCCCCGTTCCCCGCCGAAGCGGAGGAGCGGGGCTCCTTGGGTACTGCTAGCCGGCCGCGATCGGCCGACCCGGGCAACTAGGCCGGGGTGACGTTCTCAGCCTGCGGACCCTTGGGTCCCTGAGTGACGTCGAAGTTCACGACCTGGTTCTCCTCGAGGGAGCGGAACCCGGACGCGTTGATCGCGGAGTAGTGAACGAAGACATCCGGGCCGCCGCCGTCCTGGGCGATGAAGCCGAAGCCCTTTTCAGCGTTGAACCACTTGACGGTTCCGGTAGCCATAAGCCCTCCTTGGGCCAAAGGGTTGCCCTGCTCCAGAACCTGCAAACAAGTCTGAAAACTACAAAAGCCTGCGGGTTACATGCTCCGCAGGCTCTGTACTGCAAGGGAAACCAAACTGCAACTTGCGTCGAGCCTAGCACGCAGCATGCAGGGAAGGGTAGAGGGAATGATCACTTCACCCGGATGTTTGATTGCCGCGCCGATGACCGCATGAAGTGGGTGTCCCGGAGGGTGTCGCGAGGGGTGTCGTGAACGGCTCGCGGAGGTGCCTTCGAGGGGGTACGGGCAAGGCTTCGGCGCCGTTCCCCGGGGGTGGGATCCCGTGACGCCACGCGTACCCGGTGCCACCCGGGCAGCACCACGGGTCTAGCCTCGCGATGTGGACAATTCAACCGTCTCAACCGTCGCAGGCGACGACCGTCGCAGCAGGCCGCGCGTCGGCCACATCCAGTTCCTGAACTGCCTCCCGCTGTACTGGGGACTGGCGAGGACCGGAACCCTGCTCGACCTGGAGCTCTCGAAGGACACCCCGGAGAAGCTCAGTGAGCAGCTGGTCAGGGGCGATCTGGACATCGGCCCCGTCACGCTGGTCGAGTTCCTCCGCAACGCCGACGACCTGGTCGCCTTCCCGGACATCGCGGTGGGCTGCGACGGGCCCGTCATGTCGTGCGTGATCGTGTCGCAGGTGCCGCTGGACCAGCTGGACCGGGCCCGGGTGGCGCTCGGTTCCACCTCGCGCACCTCCGTGCGTCTGGCCCAGCTGCTGCTCGCCGAGCGGTACGGGGTCAGTCCGGACTACTACACCTGCCCACCGGACCTCGGCGTGATGATGCAGGAGGCGGACGCCGCCGTGCTGATCGGCGACGCCGCGCTGCGCGCCAACCTGCACGACGCGCCCCGGCTCGGCCTCCAGGTCCACGACCTGGGGCAGATGTGGAAGGAGTGGACCGGGCTCCCCTTCGTCTTCGCGGTCTGGGCGGCCCGCAAGGACTACCTGGCAGCCGAGCCCCACTGTGTGAGCCAGGTGCACGAGGCCTTCCTGGCCTCGCGGGACGTCTCCCTGGAGGAGGTCACCAAGGTCGCGGAGCAGGCGGCGCGCTGGGAGGCCTTCGACGCGGAGGTGCTGGAGCGGTACTTCACGACCCTGGACTTCCGCTTCGGCCCGGACCAGCTGGCCGGCGTACAGGAGTTCGCACGCCGGGTCGGTCCGACGACCGGCTTCCCGGCGGACGTGAAGGTCGAGCTGCTCGGCGGCTGACGGGACGAGGGGCGCGGGAGGGGGCGGGGCGGGCGCAGGGTGTGCCGGACACGGGAATGGGCCGGGATATAGGTGAATCCCGTACCTCCGGGGCGGATATCGCTTCCCCCCTTCTCGCCTGTCCTTCTCCGGGCCCTTCTCCCACCCCTTCCGACGGTCCGGTTCCTCCGGCCCGGCTATCGAATCGATTCGGGTTAATACGCGTCGAATAGTCGATTCCCGGACGGTGTCCGGGGTGAGTCCACATCGTGTACCGGAATCGCTCGGGTGAACGACACATTCACGCCTTTTGTTGTGTCGAAAGCCGTCGTTCGTTCCCTTAGGGGGGAAATCGGCGGATGGTTTCCCCTGTGACCCGATGACCTTCGCCCCTAGGCTTCGGTCGGAGGTCCGGCCGGTCCACAGGGGGAGTCCATATGCAGCCGCTGGAAGCCGGCGAACCGCTGACCATCGGTGCCTACCGATTGCTCGGCAGGCTTGGTGCGGGCGGCATGGGCCGGGTCTATCTGGGGCGCAGCGCGGGCGGACGTACCGTCGCGGTAAAGGTCGTGCATCCCCATTTCGCTCTCGACGAGCAGTTCCGGGCCCGCTTCCGGCGGGAAGTGGACGCTGCTCGGCGAATCGGTGCGCAGTGGACGGCGCCCGTCCTGGACGCCGACCCGGACGCGCCCATTCCGTGGGTCGCCACAGGCTACGTGGCCGGGCCGCCGCTGTCCGCCGCGGTCGTCGAGCACGGGCCGCTGCCCGACCACGCGGTACGGGCGCTGGGCGCCGGTCTGGGGGAGGCTCTGGCGGCGGTGCACGCGCAGGGCCTCATCCACCGTGATGTGAAGCCGTCCAACGTACTGCTCACCCTCGACGGCCCCCGGCTCATCGACTTCGGCATCGCCCACGCCATCGGTGCCACCGCCTCCCTCACCTCCACCGGGGTCACGGTCGGCTCGCCCGGCTACATGGCACCGGAGCAGATCCGGGGCTTGGACATCTCGGGCGCGGCCGACGTCTTCTCGCTCGGCGCGGTGCTCGCGTACGCGGCAACGGGTACCGCCCCCTTCCTCGGCGATTCCTCCGCCGTACTGCTCTACAAGGTGGTGCACGAGGAGCCGGAGCTCGGGGAGTTGGACGGGGAGCTGCGGGACATCGTCGCCGGGTGCCTGGCGAAGGAGCCGGAGGACCGGCCGACCCCGACGGAGCTGGCCCGGCGGCTGGCGCCGGGCGGGGCGGCGGGGCTGGTGGCGGCGGGCTGGCTGCCCGGCCCGCTCGTGCGCGAGGTCAGCCGGGCGGCGGTCGCGCTTCTGGACCTGGAGCCGCAGGACGCGCCGGTGCAGTCGGGGCCGGTGCCGTTCAGCAGTGCGGCGTGGGGTGCCAACGGTGCCGGTGGTGCCATCGGTGCGGATGGCGCCCATGGTCCCGACGGGGGGAATGGCGCGAACGGTCCGGGTGGTGCGGGCGGTGGGTTCGGCCCGCCGGTCGAGCCGGCCCGGTCGCAGGAACCGACCCGGCCTCCCCGGCCGGCCGGGCCGCCCTCGTGGCCCGCGAGCGCCGGTACGGCCGAGCCGGCCGGGCCGTCGGGAAGCCCCGGGCCGGCCGGGCCGACCGGGCCACGTGCGTCCGACCCCCACTTCTCCGTAACCGTCGGCGCGGACTCCGGCCCGGCCCGCGCCGCTGCGAACCGTGGCCGCCGGCTGAGCTGCACCGTCGCCCTCGCCGTGGCGGGCGCGCTCGCCGCCGTGACCGTGGGCAGTGCGTACCTGTTCGATCTGATGCCGGGCGGCGGCGGGGACAGTGCCGAGAACGGCGGCGCCGGCCACACCCTGCCCGCCGCCACGCCCTCCACGGAACCCTCGCGGCCTTCGGACTCGGGCACGGGTGGCACAGGTGGCGCGGGCCAGGTCACCGAGCTCCCGAAGGAGTTCATCGGTACGTGGAAGGGCCCGCTCACCGAGAAGACCAGCAGGCAGTCCCACGGCACGCTCACCGCCGTGTTCACCGCCGGAAAGAAGGGCACGGACGTGGTCCGCATGACCACGGAGGTCTCCGCTCTCGGACTGACCGTCCGCTGCAACAGCGTCGCCCGCCTCTCCTCAGGCACGGAGAAGGAACTGACGCTCCGTGAACGCGCCGATCCCGAGCGCCCCGGCGACCCGACCTTCTGCACGTCCACCTCCACCGACGTCCACTTCACGCGGGCCGCCGACGGGACCCTCCGCTTCCGGTCCGAGGAGAGGGGCGCGGGACTCCCCTACGGCACGCTCAGCCGGTCCGGCAGCTGACGCCGACGGGGGCTGGCGTAGGGTGAACCGGTCCGTAGATCCGTTGAAAAACCGCCGAAAGGTGACAGCCCGGTGACCGAGAAGGCCGACCTCCAGCCCATCCTCGACCGAGCCGCCGAGGGCGGTCGGATCACTCCGGAGGAGGCCCTCGACCTCTACCGGTCGGCGCCCCTGCACGCACTGGGCGCGGCCGCCGACGCCGTACGCCGCCGCCGTTACGCCGGTACGGAGCACATCGCGACGTACATCATCGAGCGCAACATCAACTACACGAACGTGTGTGTCACGGCCTGCAAGTTCTGCGCCTTCTACGCCGCACCCAAGGACACCGCCAAGGGCTGGTCCCGCGATCTCGACGACATCCTGCGCCGCTGCGCGGAGACCGTCGAACTCGGTGGTACGCAGATCATGTTCCAGGGCGGACACCACCCGGACTACGGCGTCGAGTACTACGAGGAGCACTTCTCCGCCATCAAGAAGGCGTTCCCGCAGCTGGTCATCCACTCGCTGGGCGCCTCCGAGGTCGAGCACATGGCCCGGATCTCCAAGGTTTCCGTGGAGGAGGCCATCCAGCGCATCCACGCCGCCGGTCTCGACTCCTTCGCGGGGGCGGGCGCCGAGCTGCTGCCGGCCCGGCCGCGCAAGGCGATCGCCCCGCTCAAGGAGTCCGGCGAGCGCTGGCTGGAGATCATGGAGGCCGCGCACCGCCTCGGCGTCGAATCCACCTCCACCATGCTGATGGGCACCGGCGAGACCAACGCCGAGCGCATCGAGCACCTCCGGATGATCCGTGACGTGCAGGACCGCACGGGCGGCTTCCGCGCGTTCATCCCGTACACGTACCAGCCGGAGAACAACCACCTGAAGGGCCGGACGCAGGCGACGCTCTTCGAGTACCTGCGGATGATCGCCATCGCCCGGATCTTCCTGGACAACGTCGCGCACATCCAGGGCTCCTGGCTGACCACCGGCAAGGAGGTCGGCCAGCTGTCGCTGCACTACGGCGCCGACGACCTCGGTTCGATCATGCTGGAGGAGAACGTCGTCTCCTCGGCCGGTGCCAAGCACCGCTCCAACCGGCTCGAAATCATCGACCTCATCCGCAAGGCGGGCCGCGTACCGGCGCAGCGCGCCACGACGTACGAGCACCTCGTCGTGCACGACGACCCGGCGAACGACCCGGTCGACGAGCGGGTGGTCTCGCACATCTCGTCCACGGCGATCGAGGGCGGCACGGCACACCCGGAGCTGAAGCTCCTCAACGCCAACTGAGACCGACCGGCACATGGGGGGGTGGGAGTAGGAGCGGGGCTGGGTGCGTGCAGCTGCAAGGCGGAGGACTGAGGCAGATGGGGTCTCCCCTGCTCGAGCGCAGCCGAGAGCTTGGGGAAGGAGCCATGGTGATTGACGACAACGCGGCAGATGTGCGTGCCCAGCCCCGCGACGCCGCCCCCCATGTGCCGGTCGGTCTGAGGCCGCTTTGCTGACAGTTCACGCCGCGCCACTGGTGCTTCCGGTCGGCGCGGCGCCCATCGCGCGGGGCGCGGTCGCCGTGGAGGGCGACCGGATCGTCGGCCTCGGACCGTACGACGAGGTCGTCGCCGCCCACCCGGCGGCCCGGGTCCGCACCTGGCCGGGCGTCATCACACCGGGACTGCGGCAGTGGCACGGGCTGTGGCTGCTCACCCGCTGCTACCACCCCGACCCGCGGGAGGCGGACGCGCTCGGCGACCAGCCGCTGTGGGGCGAGGAATTCGAGCGGCTGGCCGCCGGGATGGACGCGACGCGGCGGGCGGGCAGCGTACGGCGCGGGCTGCAGCAGATGCTGCGGTACGGCACTACACACCTCGCGGGCCGCTTCCACGACCCGGCCGTCCGCACCGCCGTGGCCCGCTCGGGTCTGACGGAGGTCTCGGTCGTCGGCGCCCCCGGAATCCTGGTCGGCGAACCGAGCCTGGACCCGTTCGTGGAGGGTTACGACCTGCCCGGTTCCGTGCACGGCCCGCTCACCATCGGCTCCCGCGCCGACCTCGCCGTCTTCGATGTCCCGGACGAGGACGCGCTGAACGCGTCGGGGGCCGGACCGTGCGTCGCCACGGTGCTGGGCGGGCGGCTGGTGTACCGGCGGCGTTAGACGCGCGCCCGACCGTCCTGGACATGTGTCCGGCCCCGGCATGGACAGGGCGTCAGCGCTGTCACGGGACGGACGGGCCGCGCAGGTACGTTCCCGCGGACGTGTACGGCCACGCGTTGGCGACGCACCCCTTCAGCCCGTCGATCTGCTGCATCATCGCGGGCGCGCGGCGCCCGGGCCCCGGGCAGGTCTCATGGCCGTGGCCCAGCCAGTGGCCGACCTCGTGGTTGATGATCAGCGCCCGGTACTCGCCGAGCGGGCCGTCGAACTGCGGCGACCCCCGCATCCACCGCTTCAGGTTCACCACGACCGTGGTGCCGACGCGGCAGTTGACCTCGCCGTGGGTGTTCAGCCCGTACGCCCCGCAGAGCCGGTCGACGGTGTCCGGTGTCGCGATCCGGATCACCAGACCGGCCGGGCCCGAGACCTGCTGGAACGCGTCGCGCCCCGTGCGGGTCCAGCCGCGCGGGTCGGCCAACACCTCGGAGACCGCGGCCGCGGCGGGACGCGTGGCCAGACCGGCGCCCCGCTCCACCTCGACGCGGTAGCGGTGGACCGTGCCGGTGCCCCGGCTGCCGGTGTGCGCCGGGGCAGCGGTGACGAACGTACCGGAGCCGTGCACGGGCACGGACCCGGACGGGATCCGGGACTCGTCCGCCCGCTTTCCCGGCTCGGGCTTCTTCTCCGCCGTGCGCCCCTTCCCGGCGCCGGTATCGGCGTCGGTGTCGGCGTCGTCGGCCGAGGCGGAGGGGCGCGGACTGCCGGGCGTGGAATGGGAGCCGGGCTCGGCGCCCGGCCCCGGGGACGACGACACCGCCAACCGGTCCGACGGTGTGCCCGCCGACGCCGACGCCCCTTCACCGCCACCCCACGCCCCCCACACCAGCGCTCCGCAGAGCAGCAGTGCACCCGGCACCAGCACGGCGCCCGTCACCCGTATCCGGGCTTTCCGGCGGCGGGCCCGCCGGACCGCACCGCGACCGCGGCCACGCGCCCGGCGGCCCCGCTCCTCACCCACCATGGACGGTCTCCTGCTTCGGCTCCATCGGGAACGCTTCGGCGTAACGCACCAGGTGCAGGAAGCGGGCGTCCCGAGCGAGGTGGAGCAGCTGGTCGGCGGTGACCGGCGCCGAGACCATGGCGGAGTCGTCGCCGTCGGCCGAGAGGACGACGGCGCTGTCCTTGAACGTGAAGCGGACGCTGACGCCGACGATGTCCTTCCCGTCCTTCGAGCTTCCGGTCGCGGTGACGACGCGGGCCACGATCCCGTCCAGCAGGGTCGCCTCCTCGCACCGGTACTTCTTCTCCGGGTCGTACGAGCAAGGCTCCTGCACCGGCCTGCCGGACGGGCCGTCCGACGGGCCACCGGTGGGGCGTACGGAGAAGACGACGGGGAAGACATGGCCCCCGGACCCGCCCTGATACCGGCTGACGTCCAGATCGACCGGGCGTACCTTGCCGAACGCCGGAGGCAACAGCTCGTCCAGCACGGCCGCCGCCTGCTGCTGGAACTCCTCCTGCCGCCCGCGCTCGGGCGCGGGCAGGTCGGCCATGGACGACTCGCCCGGAGTGGGTTTGATGTGGACGGGCGTACGTGACGGCCCGGTGAGCGAGGGGACCGGCATCGGGAAGCCGGGCGCGGACCCGGGGGGTACGGGGGACGGGGTCCCGTGACCCATGCTCGGTACGGGCGAGGACGCCCCGACCTGCGCGGTGCCCTCGCCCGCACCGGCGCCCGTGCCCCAGGACGGCAGCGTTGCGCCGAGCACTCCGAGCGCCACCACTCCCACCACCCCGCCACCGATCGCCGCCCGCGCCCTGGAGCGGCGCCTGCGGCCCACGGCCAGGGCGACCGGCACCAGGTCCGGCAGCGGCGGCGCCCCCTCGGCCGCCTCCGCCATGGCCTCCCTGATCAGTCGGTCCTCGCTCTCCTGCGGCACGCTTTCCGGAAAGATGTCCATGACGTTCTCCTCAGCTGCGGGTGGTGTAGAGGCGCGGGTCGCCCAGCCGCGTACGCAGCGTGGCGAGCGAGCGTGAGCACTGGCTCTTGACGGTGGACTCGCTGCAGCGCAGCAGCTCGGCGACCGTCTGCACGGCCAGGTCCTCCCAGTAGCGCAGGACGACCATCGCCCGGGCGCGGGGTGGCAGTTCGGCCAGCGCGGTCAGCAGCGTCACCGTCAGCTCGGGGCCCACCGAGGGGGCCGGGGCATCGACATGGCTGTGGGCCAGGAAGTCGCGGAGCCTGCGCCGGCGCTCGGCGAGATACGTCCGGGTGAGGACGGTGCGCGCATAGGCGGCGGGATGGTCGGCCGCGCTCGCCCGGTGCCAGTGCTGGAAGAGCTTGGCCAGCGTCGTCTGGGTCAGGTCGCGGGCGCTCTCCGCATCGCCGCACAGCAGATATGCGGTCCGGTACAGACGCCGTTGGTTCGCCCGGGCGAACTCCTCGAATCCGATGAGGTCCCGACTGCCGACTGCGGTCATCTGTCCCCCTCTCCGGGGTCTCGGTGGTCTCTCACGCCTGTACTGAGTTGTGCCGCGGCCAAAAGGTTGAAGGCGAGTTCGGGGACGTTCCGGCGCCGACGCACGACCGGCGCGAGGCGGCGCCGACCGGGCTGCTTGAATGGACGGGTGACCCGAGCATCCCTGGACAAACAGCCGCACGAAGTCGCCTCGATGTTCGACGACGTGGCGGCGAACTACGACCTCACCAACGATGTGCTGTCGCTCGGCCAGGCCCGGCTGTGGCGCAAGGAGGTCGCGAAGGCGGTGCATGCCCGACCTGCGGAGAAGGTCCTCGACCTGGCCGCGGGCACGGCGACGTCCTCGCTGCCGTTCGCCGCGACGGGCGCGTACGTCGTGCCCTGCGACTTCTCCATCGGCATGCTTCAGGAGGGCAAGAAGCGCCACTCCTGGCTGCCCTTCACCGCGGGTGACGCCACCCGGCTGCCGTTCCGCGACGAGACCTTCGACGCGGTGACGATCTCCTTCGGACTGCGCAACGTCCAGGACACGGATGCGGCGCTGCGCGAGCTGTACCGGGTGACGAAGCCGGGAGGCCGCGTGGTGATCTGCGAGTTCTCGCAGCCGACCTGGACGCCGTTCCGCACGGTCTACACCGAGTACCTGATGCGGGCGCTGCCGCCGGTCGCGCGCGCGGTGTCGTCCAACCCCGACGCGTACGTCTACCTCGCCGAGTCCATCCGTGCCTGGCCCGACCAGGCCGGACTCGCGGCGAAGCTTCAGCAGGCCGGCTGGTCGAAGGTCGCCTGGCGCAATCTCACCGGCGGTGTGGTGGCGCTGCACCGGGGCGTACGTCCCTGAAGCAGCGCGCCGGTGCCGCCCGTTGACGGGAGACCGGGAGGTGGGGCCGGCCGGTCCCGTGCTCCCGCCCGCAACTGTACGGAGGGCCCGGCCGACATCGGGGAGCCCTTCGGAAGGCTGCCCGGCGGGCCCCCATAGACTGCATGGGACAGGTGCCGCGCGGCACGCGATTTCGAGTCTTCGGGAGATCCGACCGTGACCGAGCCCCTCTCCGAACACAGCGCGGATGTGATCGTCGTCGGGGCAGGCCCGGCCGGCTCCACGACCGCGTACTACCTCGCCAAGGCCGGACTGGACGTCCTGCTCCTGGAGAAGACCGCCTTCCCCCGGGAGAAGGTCTGCGGCGACGGCCTCACCCCGCGCGCCACCAAGCAGCTCGTCTCCATGGGCATCGACATCTCCGAAGAGGCCGGCTGGCTGCGCAACAAGGGCCTGCGCATCATCGGCGGCGGCGTCCGCCTCCAACTGGACTGGCCGGATCTCGCCTCGTACCCGGACTACGGACTGGTCCGCAAGCGCGACGACTTCGACGAGCAGCTGGCCCGCCAGGCGCAGAAGGCGGGCGCGCGGCTGTACGAGCGCTGCAATGTCGGCGCCCCGATCGTCGACGACCGTACCGGCCGCATCACCGGCGTCAACGCGAAGCTCGGTGAGGAGAAGACCCCGGTCACCTTCCACGCCCCGCTCGTCGTCGCCGCCGACGGCAACTCCACCCGGCTGTCGCTCGCGATGGGCCTGCACCGCCGCGAGGACCGCCCGATGGGGGTGGCCGTGCGTACGTACTTCACCTCGCCCCGCCACGACGACGACTACCTGGAGTCCTGGCTGGAGCTGTGGGACCGCCGAGGCCCCCAGGACCGGCTCCTGCCCGGCTACGGCTGGATCTTCGGCATGGGCGACGGCACGTCCAACGTCGGTCTCGGCATCCTCGACTCCTCGTCCGCCTTCAGGGAGTTGGACTGGCGCGAGGTTCTCAAGGCGTGGTGCGCGTCCATGCCGGAGGACTGGGGCTACACCCCGGAGAACATGACGATGCCGATCCGCGGCGCCGCCCTTCCGATGGCCTTCAACCGCCAGCCGCACTACACCAAGGGCCTGTTGCTCGTCGGCGATGCGGGCGGCATGGTCAACCCGTTCAACGGCGAAGGCATCGCGTACGCCATGGAATCGGGTCAGATCGCCGCGGACGTCATCGTCCAGGCTCACGCCCGCGCGACCCCGGCCCAGCGCGAACTGGCGCTCACCAACTACCCGAAGGTGCTCAAGGAGACCTACGGCGGCTACTACACGCTGGGCCGGGCCTTCGTGAAGCTGATCGGCAACCCGAAGGTCATGAAGGTCGCCACCCAGCGCGGTCTGACGCATCCGCTGCTGATGAAGTTCACCCTGAAGATGCTCGCCAATCTGACCGACCCGACGGGCGGCGACGCGATGGACCGGATCATCAACGGTCTGTCGAAGGTGGCCCCGAAGGCCTGAGCCGGTGACCGGCCGGTGGAGGGCGACTTGTTGCCCGGCATCGGCGCCGCCGCGGCGCAGCGTCGTGACCAGCTTGCCGAACGTGCGTGGGCTCAGCCCAGTGAATGGGAGATACCAGGACGGCTCCGACGCCGTGATCACACCAGCCACGCGTTGATCATTCCATTGGTGGACCCGGGCTTCTGGGCGTGGGGATCGCCAAGTATGGGCCCGTCGTGGCATTGCGTCAGTCCAGAACGCTGCCGTGACCGAGAAGGCGGAAGACACGGAGAGGGAGCGCGCGTTCCTGGCGTGCGCGACGGAGGTGGCGCGCCTCCTCGGGATCGGCGTCGATCGACGTGCCCGAGCGGTCCCCGGGGTTCTTCACCGCGCCGGCCGCCGGTCAGCCGTCCCGGTGACCGGCGTCCACGCGTGTGCGGTGGTCGTCGGGCCCGGTGCGCTTTCCGCCGGTGGCGACCACGCGGCCCCCGGACCTGCGCGGCCGTACCCGGCCCAGAAGGCGGGCAAGGCCGGATTCGTAGCGTGGCTGGAGCAGCAGAAGCAGGCCCAGTCCGCAGACGAACGCGACCCCGAAGAGCATCCAGGACTTGGCGCCCCGCGCCGAGTAGGCCACGATCCCGAACGAGAACAGCGCCGACCAGAAGTACATGAGCAGCACGGCCCGGCGGTGCGAGTGGCCGAGCTGGAGCAGGCGGTGGTGGAGGTGCCCCTTGTCGGCGGAGAAGGGGGACCGTCCGTTCCACGTACGCCTGACGACGGCGAGCACGAGGTCCGCGACCGGCAGCGCGATGACTGACAGCGGAAGCAGCAGCGGAATGTAGACCGGCACCATCGCGGCCGACCCGGACGTACCGTCGACGGTCTGCTTGAGGAGGCTCGGATCGACCTCGCCCGTGACAGAGATGGCGCACCCGGCGATGAGCAGCCCGAGCAGCATGGAGCCGGAGTCCCCCATGAAGATCCGGGCCGGGTGCGAGTTGTGCACCAGGAAGCCGAGGCACATGCCTGCGAGGATCACGGAGATCAGTGTGGTGGAGGCGGCGGCCTCGATGCCGTAGCCGTACCAGAGCCGATACGCGTAGAGGAAGAACGCCGTCGCCGCGATACCCACCGTCCCGGCGGCCAGTCCGTCGAGCCCGTCGACGAAGTTGACCGCGTTGATGGTGAAGACGATCAGCCCCACGGTCAGCAGGGTGCCCTGCCAGTCGGAGAGGTAGAAGCCGTCGGTGCCCGGCACCGGCAGCCAGAGGATCGTCAGGCCCTGGAACGCCATCACGCCGGCGGCCAGCAGTTGCCCGCCGAGCTTGACCAGCGAATCGAGCTCCCATTTGTCGTCGAGCACCCCCAGCAGCCAGATCAGCGCTGCCCCGGACAGCAGCGCGCGGGGCGTGGAGCTCTGGGTGAAGATCTCTTCCAGGTGGGGCAGGTGGGAGGCCACGAGGTATCCGGCCAGCAGCCCGCCGAACATGGCGATGCCGCCGAGGCGCGGGGTCGGCTCGCGGTGGACGTCGCGCGCCCGGATTTCCGGCGCCGCTCCGATCGCGATGGCGAACTTGCGGACCGGTCCGGTCAGGAGATGGGTCACTGCCGCCGTGATGAACAGCATGAGCAAGTAGTCCCGCACGGGCGGCCCTCACATCCCGGCCCAGCAGCAGGCCGATACCTGAACAGTTTCTTCCGGTTCCTCCGGGGCCGCTGCTCAGGGTTGGACGGGGCCGGTGGCGAGTCCGGCGCGGCGGTACTTGAAGGCCGGACCCCGGTCGAGGCCCCTCACTGCGCCCCGGCGAGCCTAACCCATGCGGATTCCGGAACGACGGGGTGTGGGGCGGCCGGGGGCTTCTCCTTGTGAACGCTCTCGCCGCCCGGTGGGGGACCGCCTCGTACGGGGCGGGTTCGCCGCACTCGAAGACGGTGTGGTTCACCCTCGCCGCCTCGGGGTGCTGAAACGTCCGCACCCGATCCGCGCCGTAGTGCCCGCTCCCGGTCGTGCGCGGATCGCGGCGGTTGATTTGGACGACCGTCCAGGACTATCGTCCAAATCGACGACTTGTTCTTGCGGTGGCGACGGAGGGCGTAATGCATCAATCCCTGTTGGCGACGGTGACGGCAGCGCTTCTGGTCTGGGAAGCACTCCTGCTGATTCCCATGGTCCCGGGAAAGCTGATCGACACGAGGGACTTCTCCGCGCTCCCCCGGTGGCAGTTCAACAGCTTCAACGTGTATCTGACCTCTCTCGGGCTCGCCAGCTTCGTGGTGGCCGGGTTCGCCATGGCGAACCATCACTGGGCATTCGTGGCGGCACTGGTGCTGAGCCTCGGCTACATCGCGGTCTTCGCGGCCGACCTCGGCGCGGTCTTCCCCGTCGTGCCCGACGCCCTGCCGGTGCAGCTGCTCGTCCTCGAAGCGATCGCACTGGCCTCGGCCGGCGTGAACGTGGTGATCTCGATCCAGGGAATGCGACTGTGAACAGTGAGTCCACGAATCCCTCGCGCCGGACGGATACGCGCGAAAAGATCATCGAGGCCGCTGCCTCACTCATTCCCGAGTTGGGCTGGGGCGATGTGAGCAGCCGACGGGTCGCGGAGCGCGCGGGCGTGAACACCGGTGTGATCCATTACCACGTGGGAAGCATCGGTGAACTCCGGCGCATCGCCGCAGTGCGGAAGATCCGGACGTTCTTCCTCGACCGGGTCGGCGAAGCCCTGGCGCAGTCGGATCCGGCCGCGGCCGTCGAAACCATGATTCGCGCGCTGTCGGCCAATGATCCGCGTGACCCGGAGCTGCTGCTGCTGTACGAGTCCCTCGTCGCAGCGAGCCGGGACGACCAACTGCGCGCCGAAATCTCCGACTTGCTGGCCGAGTTCCGGCAGTCGTTGTGCGACTGGTTCGCGGCCCGGGGGGTCGCGCGTCCGCTCGTCGTCGCGGTCACCCTCACGGCGGCGATCGACGGCTACCTGCTGCAGCGTTCGCTCGACCCATCCGTCGAGTCCGGCCCCCTTGTCGACGGTCTGGTCGGTCTGGTCCGGCAACACCTCGCATCCGACGATCCCGACGGAGATCTGTCCAGCAGGCCCGCCCCTGGGGGTGGACCTGGACGACCACGTCGTGCGAATCCGGGTCCGGAAGAACACCGAGGACGGCGGGGTCCGCTGACCTGAGTCGGCGGACTCGTTCCTTCCGCGTTCGGTCCGGTCCGGACGCACGGCGAAGGGCCGTCGCTCCCGAGCGGGGGAGCGACGGCCCTTCGCCGTCTTCACACACGCCTCACACGTGCTTGTGAATCAGAGAACGCGGACCGCGCCCGACGGCGGGTCGTAGGACAGCGGACGCTGCACCACACCGGTGCTGGAGTTCTGCGCACCGACGAACTCGCCGCCGCCCACGTAGATCCCGACGTGGTACGCGCTGCCCGCGCCGCCCCAGTACAGGATGTCGCCCGGCTGGAGGTTGCTCAGGGAGACCTGGGTGCCCGCGGTGGACTGGGCCTGCGAGACGCGCGGCAGGTCGACGCCGACCGAGCGGAACGCGGCCTGGACGAGGCCGGAGCAGTCCCACGAGTTGGGCCCGGTGCCGCCGGAGACGTACGCGTCGCCGACCTGAGCCTGCGCGAAGGCGATGACGGATGCGGCGGAGCCGGTCGCGCTCGACGAGTACGAGGAGGCCGAGGCGGTGGAGCCGGAGGTCGCGCTGAGCGTCGTACGGACGGCGGAGCGGGAAGCACGCTCGGCGGCCTCCGCCTTGGCCTTGGCGGCGGCCTCCGCCTTGGCCTTGGCCTCCGCCTTCTTCTTGGCCTCGGCCTTGCGGACCGCCTCGGCCTTGGCCTTCTTGGCGGCCTTGGCCGCGGTGGCGGCTGCGGCGTCCTCCTGGGCCTGCGTCTGCAGGTCCTGGGCGACCTGCTGCGTGGCCTGGGCGGACGCGGCGACGGCGGTGGAGAGCCCGGAGGTGATGGTGGGCATCTCGATGGTCTGGGTCACCGGCTCGGCCTGGGCCGGACCGGCGGCGCCTGCCACCGCGATGGTGCTGAGGACGCCACCGGCAACTCCGGCGCGCAGCGCCGTCTTCGGCGCGTTTCGGCGGGGCTTCCGGTGGCTGGGTATGTGAGCGGTGTGGGACATGTGTACTAGCGCTATCAGGGCTACGGGGCTCCCATCAAGAAACGTGTGTTGCGACACAGTTACGTACGGAATCTGTGAATCCGCTTTCCGGTGGCCCTTATTGACGCCGTAACGGGCAAACCGGGCGGGCTTGATCAGCGCTGTGATCACGGGCTTTCGGCAATACGCCCGAATTGCCCGCCGCTTACCATCCGTTCACACCGATGGCCAAGCCCGCTTTTGCTGAGGTTCGTGCGGTGTGACGCAGGTCACAGGGTGATCAAGGTGTGGCCCGGGTGCGACCGCGATGAGGGGGTGTGGGTGCGCCCGGCGCCCGAAGCGCCGCCGCGTGCCGGTCGGGCCGCCCGTCGACCCTGCGCCGCCACCCCTCCCATTCATCCCGAAGATCGTGAATGCGCGCACACGTCCACTTCGCTCCCCGGGGGCCCCTCGTCGGGGTGAGCCCGGAGCGGGCCGATCCTCTTATCACGCCCCGCCCGTCCATTGCCAATTTGCCTCCTCGGGTATCTGATTGTTAGAGGAAAACCTTCTTGACCAGCGAAGACAGCATCGAATGTCACGTCTCGTGATCACTCGGCCGCTTTGCGTACGAAGATCACCGCTCAGGTGACTTCGCGGCTCTTCGCCTGGTGGTGGAGATCACAAACTCGTTGTTGTACCCCGTGTCGCAGATCACAGGACGGCGGGCATAGGATGCGGGGCAGTCGGGCTTGTGAACTGCCTCACATGTGCACGATCTTGGTGGGGTGGCGAGCCGAATCGCCCGATGCGGTCCAACGGTCAAGGACGACTGGAAGGAGCGAGGAGCGTGAATGCCTACGCGCCCATCCTCGTGCTCGGCGCCCTCGGGGCAGGGTTTGCGATCTTCTCCGTGGTCATGGCCACGCTTATCGGCCCGAAGCGGTACAACCGAGCAAAGCTCGAAGCGTACGAGTGCGGTATCGAACCCACCCCCACTCCAGCCGGAGGCGGCCGCTTCCCCATCAAGTACTACCTGACGGCGATGCTCTTCATCGTCTTCGACATCGAGATCGTCTTCCTCTATCCCTGGGCGGTCACCTTCGACGCCCTGGGGATCTTCGGGCTCGTGGAGATGCTGCTCTTCGTGCTCACCGTCTTCGTCGCCTACGCGTATGTGTGGCGTCGCGGCGGCCTGGAATGGGACTGAGGGGCTGAGGGGCACACCATGGGACTCGAAGAGAAGCTGCCCAGCGGCTTCGTGCTGACCACTGTCGAGCAGGCCGCCGGCTGGGTACGGAAGTCCTCCGTCTTCCCGGCCACCTTCGGCCTGGCCTGCTGCGCCATCGAAATGATGACGACCGGGGCCGGGCGCTACGACCTGGCCCGTTTCGGTATGGAGGTCTTCCGCGGATCGCCGCGCCAGGCGGACCTGATGATCGTGGCGGGGCGGGTCAGCCAGAAGATGGCGCCTGTCCTGCGGCAGGTCTACGACCAGATGCCCAACCCCAAGTGGGTGATCTCCATGGGGGTTTGCGCATCATCGGGCGGAATGTTCAATAATTACGCCATTGTTCAGGGTGTTGATCACATTGTCCCGGTTGATATTTATTTGCCGGGCTGCCCGCCGCGGCCCGAGATGCTGATGGACGCGATTCTCAAGCTCCACCAGAAGATCCAGAGCTCCAAGCTCGGGGTCAACGCGGAGGAGGCCGCCCGCGAGGCGGAGGACGCGGCGCTCAAGGCACTGCCCCTGATCGAGATGAAGGGGCTGCTGCGATGAGCGAGAACCCCGAGCACGGTGAGCAGAACAACAACGGTGTGCCCGCTCCGCGCGACGAGACCGGCGAGGTCATCGGCGTACGCAAGGGCATGTTCGGCGCCAACAACGGCGGCGACACCTCCGGCTACGGCGGCCTCGTCCGCACGGTGACCCTGCCGGGCGCCACGTCCCGTCCGTACGGCGGCTGGTTCGACGAAGTCGCGGACGAGCTCGAAGGGGCCCTGGAGGAACAGGACCTGCTTCCCGAGAACGCCATCGAGAAGACCGTTGTCGACCGCGGCGAGCTCACCTTCCACATCGCCCGCGAGCACCTCGTCCGGGTCGCCCGCACCCTGCGCGACGACCCGGCGCTGCGCTTCGAGCTCTGTACGGGGGTGAGCGGCGTCCACTTCCTCGGCGACAAGGGCCGGGAGCTGCACGCCGTCTACCACCTGCGCTCGATCACGCACGGCCGGCTGATCCGCCTGGAGGTGTCGGCCCCGGACAGCGATCCGCACATCCCGTCGCTCGTCGAGGTCTACCCGACCAACGACTGGCACGAGCGCGAGGCCTACGACTTCTTCGGACTGATCTTCGACGGACACCCCGCCCTCACCCGGATCATGATGCCGGACGACTGGCAGGGCTTCCCGCAGCGCAAGGACTATCCGCTCGGCGGCATCGCCGTCGAGTACAAGGGCGCCCAGATCCCGGCTCCGGACCAGCGGAGGTCGTACTCCTGATGACTACTCCCCACTCCCACCCGTCGCCCGGCCACCACCCCCCATCGGGTCCCTCCGGGACGCCCCTCTCGAATGCCAGGGCTACGACCGAGGGGACTGTGTATACAGTCACCGGCGGCGACTGGGACGAGGTCGTCGAGTCGGCGGTCAAGGCCGACGACGAGCGCATCATCGTCAACATGGGTCCCCAGCACCCGTCCACGCACGGGGTGCTGCGGCTGATCCTGGAGATCGACGGCGAGACCGTCACCGAGGCCCGCTGCGGCATCGGCTACCTCCACACCGGCATCGAGAAGAACCTCGAATTCCGGAACTGGACCCAGGGCACCACCTTCGTGACGCGCATGGACTACCTGACGCCGTTCTTCAACGAGGCGGCTTACTGCCTCGGCGTCGAGAAGCTGCTCGGCATCGAGGACCAGATCCCCGACCGGGCCACCGTCCTGCGCGTGCTTCTGATGGAGCTCAACCGGATCTCCTCGCACCTGGTGTGCATCGCCACCGGCGGCATGGAACTCGGCGCCACCACGATCATGATCTACGGCTTCCGTGACCGTGAACTCGTTCTCGATCTCTTCGAGCTGATCACCGGCCTGCGGATGAACCACGCGTTCATCCGGCCCGGCGGACTCGCCCAGGACCTGCCGCCCGGCGCGATCGACCAGCTCCGCGAGTTCCTGAAGACCATGAAGAAGAACCTGCCGGAGTACGACAAGCTCGCCACCGGCAACCCGATCTTCAAGGCCCGCATGCAGGACGTCGGCTATCTCGATCTGACCGGCTGCATGGCACTCGGCGCCACCGGCCCGATCCTGCGCTCCGCCGGACTCCCGCACGACCTGCGCAAGACGGACCCGTACTGCGGATACGAGGACTACGAGTTCGACGTCCCCACCGCCGACAGCTGCGACGCCTACGGCCGCTTCCTCATCCGGCTGGAGGAGATGCGTCAGTCGCTGCGGATCATCGAGCAGTGCATCGACCGGCTCGCCCCCGGACCGGTGATGGTCGCCGACAAGAAGATCGCCTGGCCGGCGCAGCTCGCGCTCGGTCCGGACGGGCTCGGCAACTCGCTCGACCACATCAAGAAGATCATGGGCACCTCCATGGAGGCCCTGATCCACCACTTCAAGCTGGTGACCGAGGGCTTCCGCGTCCCGGCCGGACAGGTGTACACCGCGGTCGAGTCGCCCAAGGGCGAGCTCGGAGTCCATGTCGTCTCGGACGGCGGCACCCGTCCCTACCGGGTCCACTTCCGCGACCCGTCCTTCACCAATCTGCAGGCCATGGCGGCGATGTGCGAGGGCGGCCAGGTCGCCGACGTCATCGTCGCCGTCGCGTCCATCGACCCCGTGATGGGAGGCGTCGACCGGTGACCGAAGCACGTCAGGAAGTCAGTCTGGGGATGCCGCAGCTCCCCGCCCCCGCCTACCCGGCCGAGGTGCGCGCCAGGCTCGAAGCGGACGCGAAGGAGGTGATCGCCCGCTACCCCGGCAGCCGCTCCGCCCTGCTGCCGCTGCTGCACCTGGTGCAGTCCGAGGAGGGCTACGTCTCCCGTACGGGCATGGCGTTCTGCGCCGAGCTGCTCGGCCTCACCACCGCCGAGGTCACCGCGGTCGCCACCTTCTACACGATGTACCGGCGCAAGCCGAGCGGCGACTACCAGGTCGGCGTCTGCACCAACACCCTGTGCGCGGTGATGGGCGGCGACGCCATCTTCGACCGGCTCAAGGAACACCTCGGCGTCGGCAACGACGGGCCCGATATGACGACTGCGGACGGCAAGGTCACCCTCGAACACATCGAGTGCAACGCGGCCTGCGACTTCGCTCCCGTGGTGATGATCAACTGGGAGTTCTTCGACAACCAGACACCCGAGAGCGCGACGCGCCTGGTCGACGACCTGATCGCCGGACGCACCGTCGAACCCACCCGCGGCGCCCCCCTGTGCTCGTACAAGGAGACGTCCCGGATCCTGGCCGGCTTCCCCGACGAGCGCCCCGGCGCCGTCGAGGCATCCGGCGGCGCGGGCCCCGCCTCACTGGTCGGCCTCCGCCTCGCGAGGGGCGAGGAACCGCACCCGCGCGTCGTCGCCCCCCGCAGCGAGAGCACGCGCGGGTCCGGACCCGCCGATGCCCCGCAGGACCCGGACCACGTGGCCGGCCCGACAGCCGAGGAGGGAGAGTGATGACGTTGGCAACCGAAATCAACGGAAACGGCAGCGGGGACAGCCCCGAGAAGCTGCTCGCCCCCGTCCTCTCCGCCTTCTGGAACGAGCCGGAATCCTGGACCCTGGAGACCTACCGGCGCCACGAGGGATACGAGGGGCTGCGCAAGGCCCTCGCCATGTCGCCGGACGAGCTCATCGCGTACGTCAAGGACTCCGGTCTGCGCGGCCGCGGCGGCGCGGGCTTCCCCACCGGGATGAAGTGGCAGTTCATCCCGCAGGGCGATGGCAAACCGCACTACCTGGTCGTCAACGCCGACGAGTCGGAGCCCGGGACCTGCAAGGACATCCCGCTCCTCTTCGCCAACCCGCACTCCCTCATCGAGGGCATCGTGATCGCCTGCTACGCGATCCGTTCCTCGCACGCGTTCATCTATCTGCGGGGTGAAGTCGTCCCCGTACTGAGGCGGTTGCACGAGGCCGTGCGCGAGGCGTACGAGGCGGGCTTCCTCGGGACGAACATCCTGGGCTCGGGGCTCGACCTGGAACTCACCGTGCACGCGGGCGCGGGCGCGTACATCTGTGGTGAGGAGACCGCACTGCTCGACTCGCTCGAAGGGCGACGCGGCCAGCCCCGGCTGCGACCCCCCTTCCCCGCGGTCGCCGGTCTGTACGCGTGCCCCACTGTGGTGAACAACGTCGAGTCCATCGCCTCGGTTCCCGCGATCCTGAACCGGGGCAAGGAGTGGTTCAAGTCGATGGGCAGCGAGAAGTCCCCGGGCTTCACGCTGTATTCGCTCAGCGGGCATGTCGCGAGCCCCGGTCAGTACGAGGCCCCGCTCGGCATCACGCTGCGCCAGCTGCTCGACATGAGCGGCGGGATGCGCCCCGGCCACCGGCTGAAGTTCTGGACCCCGGGCGGTTCCTCGACCCCGATGTTCACCGACGAGCACCTCGACGTACCGCTCGACTACGAAGGCGTCGGCGCCGCCGGATCCATGCTCGGCACCAAGGCGCTCCAGTGCTTCGACGAGACGACCTGCGTCGTGCGGGCCGTCACCCGCTGGACCGAGTTCTACGCCCACGAGTCCTGCGGCAAGTGCACACCGTGCCGCGAAGGCACCTACTGGCTCGTCCAGTTGCTTCGCGACATCGAGGCGGGCAAGGGACAGATGGCCGACCTCGACAAGCTGAACGACATCGCCGACAACATCAACGGCAAGTCCTTCTGCGCCCTCGGCGACGGCGCCGCCTCGCCGATCTTCTCCTCGCTGAAGTACTTCCGCGAGGAGTACGAGCAGCACATCACGGGCAGGGGCTGCCCCTTCGATCCCGCCAGGTCGACCGCCTGGGCCGACGACAAGAACGCTCACCAGGGGGTGAACGCATGACAGTCACCACGAGTGCGCCCTCCGGGGGCGGCGAGGCGGCCGTCCCGCCCGAGGACCTCGTCACGCTGACGATCGACGGCATCGAGATCAGCGTGCCCAAGGGCACCCTGGTCATCCGCGCCGCCGAACTCCTCGGCATCGAGATCCCGCGCTTCTGCGACCACCCGCTCCTCGACCCGGCCGGCGCCTGCCGCCAGTGCATCGTCGAGGTCGAGGGCCAGCGCAAGCCGATGGCGTCCTGCACCATCACCTGCACCGACGGCATGGTGGTGCGGTCGCAGCTCACCTCGCCGGTCGCCGAGAAGGCGCAGAAGGGTGTGATGGAGCTGCTGCTCATCAACCACCCGCTGGACTGCCCGGTCTGCGACAAGGGCGGTGAGTGCCCGCTGCAGAACCAGGCGATGTCGCACGGCGGCGCCGACTCCCGCTTCGACGGCAAGAAGCGCACGTTCGAGAAGCCCGTCCCGCTCTCCACCCAGGTACTCCTGGACCGTGAGCGGTGTGTGCTCTGCGCGCGCTGCACCCGGTTCTCCAACCAGGTGGCCGGTGACCCGATGATCGAGCTGCTGGAACGCGGCGCGCTCCAGCAGGTCGGCACGGGCCAGGGCGACCCGTTCGAGTCGTACTTCTCCGGGAACACCATCCAGATCTGCCCGGTCGGGGCGCTGACCTCGGCGGCGTACCGGTTCCGCGCCCGGCCCTTCGACCTGGTGTCGTCGCCGTCGGTGTGCGAGCACTGCGCGGGCGGCTGCGCGACCCGTACCGACCACCGGCGCGGCAAGGTCATGCGGCGGCTCGCCGCCAACGACCCCGAGGTGAACGAGGAGTGGCTCTGCGACAAGGGCCGCTTCGGTTTCCGCTACGCGCAAGCGCGGGACCGGCTCACCACTCCGCTGGTGCGCAACGCGGACGGCGTCCTGGAACCGGCGAGCTGGCCCGAGGCGCTGGCCGCCGCGGCCACCGGGCTCGCCGCCGCACGCGGCAGGACGGGTGTCCTCATCGGCGGCCGGCTGACCGTCGAGGACGCGTACGCGTACAGCAAGTTCGCCCGGGTCGCGCTGGACACCAACGACATCGACTTCCGGGCCCGGGCGCACAGCAACGAGGAGGCCGACTTCCTGGCCGCCCGCGTGGCCGGGCGCGGCCGGGACCTGGACGGCTCGGGTGCCACGTACACCTCGCTGGAGAAGGCCCCGACGGTGCTGCTGGTCGGGTTCGAGTCGGAGGAGGAGGCGCCCGGCGTCTTCCTGCGGCTGCGCAAGGCGAACCGCAAGCACGGACAGCGCACGTTCGCCGTCGCCTCGCACGCCACGCGAGGACTGGAGAAGGCGGGCGGCACGCTGCTCCCCGCCGCCCCCGGCACCGAGACCGAGTGGCTGGACGCGATCGCGGGCGGCGTCGGGCTCGACGGCGACGGAGCCGCGGCGGCCGAGGCGTTGCGCGGCGAGGCGGCCGTGATCGTGGCCGGTGAGCGGCTGGCGGCCGTGCCGGGCGGACTGACCGCCGCGGTGCGGGCCGCCACCGCGACCGGAGCCGCGCTGGTGTGGATGCCGCGGCGGGCCGGCGAGCGCGGTGCGGTGGAGGCGGGCGCGCTTCCGTCGCTGCTGCCCGGCGGCCGTCCGGCGACCGACCCGCGGGCCAGGGACGAGGTGGCGGCCGTCTGGGGCGTCGCCGAACTCCCGTCCCGCTTCGGCCGCGACACCGGCCAGATCGTGGCGGCCGCGGCCACCGGCGAACTGGGCGCGCTGCTCGTCGCCGGGGTCGAGCCGGTGGATCTGCCGGACCCGGCCCGGGCCCTGGAGGCCCTGGACCGGGTCGGCTTCCTGGTCTCGCTGGAGCTGCGGCCCAGCGAGGTGACCGAGCGGGCCGATGTGGTCTTCCCGGTCGCCGCGGTCGCCGAGAAGGCCGGCACCTTCCTCAACTGGGAGGGCAGGGCGCGGATGTTCGAGGCCGCGCTGAAGCCCGAGCAGATGACGCGGACGCTCGCGCCGGCCGACGCGCGGGTGCTGCACATGCTGGCCGACGCGCTGGACGCCGACCTCGCGCTGCCGGACGTGAAGTCCGTACGCCGCGAGCTGGACCGGCTCGGCGGCTGGACCGGTGCGCACGCCACCGACCCGAACGAGTCGGCCCGGCCGCTGCCTCGGCCCGGCGACGGCGAGGCGGTCCTCGCGGGCCACCGGATGCTGCTCGACCTGGGCCGGCTCCAGGAGGGCGACGACGCGCTGGCCGGCACCCGGCACGCCTCGGTCGCCCGGCTCTCCGCCGCCACCGCGGCCGAGACGGGCGTGAAGGACGGCGATCTGCTGGCCGTCACCGGCCCGGCGGGCAGCGTCGAACTCCCGTTGAAGGTCACCGACATGCCGGACCGGGTGGTCTGGGTGCCGCTGAACTCCGTCGGACGGGGCGTCCCGGCCGACACCGGCGCCCGGCCCGGCGGCCTGGTCCGGATCGGCCCCGCCGCACCGGCCACTCCCGACGTCACACCGGAGGTGGGGGCGTGACTTCCTTCGCTCAACTGGCCGCGGCACCGCACAGTGCCGTACTCGCCGCCGAGGATCTGTCGATGTTCGGCACCGACCCGTGGTGGCTCGTCGTCATCAAGGCGGTGTTCTGCTTCGCGTTCCTGATGGTGACCGTGCTCTTCTCCATCGTGTGGGAGCGCAAGGTCGTCGCCTGGATGCAGTTGCGCATCGGCCCCAACCGGCACGGCCCCTGGGGCATGCTCCAGTCGCTCGCCGACGGCATCAAGCTGATGCTGAAGGAAGACGTCGTCGTCAAGCGCGCCGACAAGGTCGTGTACGTGCTCGCGCCGATTGTCGCCGCCATCCCGGCGTTCATGGCGATCGCGGTGATCCCGTTCGGCCCGTCCGACGAGGTCTCGATCTTCGGGCACCGTACGGCGATGCAGCTCACCGACCTGCCGATCGCGATGCTCTACGTCCTCGCGGTCGCCTCGGTCGGGATCTACGGCATCGTGCTGGCGGGCTGGTCGTCCGGATCGACGTACCCGCTCCTCGGCGGCCTGCGCTCCTGCGCCCAGATGATCAGTTACGAGATCGCGATGGGCGCCGCGTTCGCCTCGGTCTTCCTCTACTCCGGGTCGATGTCGACCTCGAAGATCGTGGAGGCTCAGCAGGACCGCTGGTTCATCCTGCTGCTGCCGGTCTCCTTCATCATCTACATCGTCACGATGGTCGGCGAGACCAACCGGGCCCCGTTCGACATGCCGGAGTCCGAGGGCGACCTGGTGGGCGGCTTCAACACCGAGTACTCGTCGATCAAGTTCGCGATGTTCATGCTCGCCGAGTACGTCAACATGGTCACCGTCTCCGCGGTCTCCACGACCCTGTTCCTGGGCGGCTGGCGGGCCCCGTGGCCGATCAGCACCTTCTGGGAGGGCGCGAACCACGGCTGGTGGCCGATGCTCTGGTTCGTCATCAAGGTCCAGCTGCTGCTGTTCTTCTTCATCTGGCTGCGCGGCACGCTGCCCCGGGTCCGTTACGACCAGCTGATGAAGCTCGGCTGGAAGGTCCTGATCCCGGTCTCCCTGCTCTGGCTGATGCTGGTCGCGACGGTGCGGGCGCTGCGCAACGAGGGGTACGACTTCTCGAAGATCGTGCTGTACGTGGCCGGGGCCGTGATCGCGATCCTGCTGATCTCCTTCGTCGCCGACATCTTCCGCGACAAGAAGGGCCGGGCCGCGGAGGCGAAGCCGGGACCGGAGCCGGAGTTCGACCCGATGGCGGGCGGATTCCCGGTGCCGCCGCTGCCCGGACAGACTCTGCCGCCGGTGCCGCGCCGCAGGCCACGGGGCGAGCGGAAGCTCGTTGTCAGTGGCGGGTCGGATACTCAGAGTGACGGCAATTCGAGTGACGGAAAGGAGGCTGACGGTGTCTGAGTCATCAGAGCCCTCGGGCGAGAAGTTCCAGAACCCTGTCGCCGGCTTCGGCGTGACCTTCAAGGCCATGTTCAAGAAGCGGCTGACCGAGCAGTATCCGGAAACGCAGAAGGTGACGGCGCCGCGCTTCCACGGCCGGCATCAGCTCAACCGCCACCCGGACGGTCTGGAGAAGTGCATCGGCTGTGAGCTGTGCGCCTGGGCCTGTCCGGCGGACGCGATCTACGTGGAGGGCGCGGACAACACCGACGAGGAGCGCTACTCCCCGGGCGAGCGCTACGGCCGCGTCTACCAGATCAACTACGCGCGCTGCATTCTCTGCGGTCTGTGCATCGAGGCGTGCCCGACCCGGGCACTGACGATGACCAATGAGTTCGAGCTCGCCAACACCACCCGCGAGAGCCTCATCTACACCAAGGACGAACTGCTCGCGGGCCTGGAGGAGGGCATGGTCGACACCCCGCACGCGATCTATCCGGGGATGGACGAGCAGGACTACTACCGGGGTCTCGTCACCGAGGCCGCGCCCGGTACCGAACGTCAGGTCGCGGTCTCCAAGGGCGAGTCCAAGCAGGACGACGGACACGCGAATGGCTCGGCGCGGGAGGTGGACGCATGACCGGCCTGGCCGCGGCGGCCTCCCAGACCTCGACCGGCGAGGCCGTCCAGTTCTGGGTGCTGGGCACCGTCGCCGTGCTCGGCGCGCTGTCCACCGTACTGATGAAAAAAGCCGTGCACAGCGCGCTGAGCCTCGCCGGGACCATGATCGTCCTGGCGGTGTTCTATCTGGCCAACGGCGCCTACTTCCTGGGCGTCGTCCAGATCGTCGTCTACACCGGCGCGATCATGATGCTGTTCCTCTTCGTGGTCATGCTCGTCGGCGTCACGGCGGCCGACTCCCTGAAGGAGACCATCAAGGGCCAGCGCTGGCTGGCCGCGGGCTGCGGGATCGGCTTCGGCATCCTGCTCATCGCGGGCATCGGCAACGCCTCGCTGAACAGCTTCAACGGGCTCGGCACCGCCAACGCCCAGCACGGCGGGAACATCGAGGGGCTGGCCAGCCTCATCTTCACCAGGTACGTCTTCGCCTTCGAGATCACCGGCGCCCTGCTGATCACGGCGACGGTCGGCGCGATGGTGCTCACCCACCGGGAGCGCACCGAACGGGCAAAGACCCAGCGGGAGATGTCCGAGGCGCGCGTACGCGGCAAGCAGGTGCCGCCGCTGCCCGCCCCCGGTGTCTACGCCCGGCACAACGCCGTGGACATCCCGGGTCTGCTTCCCGACGGCACACCGTCCGGACTCACCGTCATGCAGACGCTGCGCAGCCGCGGGCAGATCCGCGATGTGTCGAAGGAGTCGCTGGAGCAGCTCAAGGCACTGGAGCAGCGCTCCGAGAAGCGGCTCGGCCGTGACAACGAAGACGAGGAGGTCGCCAAGTGAATCCGGTCAACTACCTCTATCTCGCGGCCCTGTTGTTCACCATCGGTGCGGCCGGGGTGTTGATCAGGCGGAACGCGATCGTGGTCTTCATGTGTGTGGAGCTGATGCTCAACGCCTGCAACCTCGCGTTCGTGACCTTCTCCCGGATGCACGGCAATCTCGACGGGCAGATCATCGCCTTCTTCACGATGGTCGTCGCCGCTGCCGAGGTCGTGGTCGGACTCGCGATCATCGTGTCGGTGTTCCGTTCCCGCCACTCGGCCTCGGTCGACGACGCCAGCCTGATGAAGCTGTAAGGGGACGTTGAATCGTGGAGAACCTGATTGCGCTGCTCGTCGCGGCGCCTCTGCTCGGAGCCGCGGTCCTGCTCTGCGGCGGTCGGCGGCTGGACCGGTCCGGACACTGGATCGGCACCCTGCTCGCCGCCGTGTCGTTCGTCATCGGTGTCGTGCTCTTCCTCGACATGCTCGGAAAGGGCGCGGAGGACCGGGCGCTGCACCAGAAGCTGTTCAGCTGGATTCCGGTCGAGAGCTTCCAGGCCGATGTGGCCTTCCAGCTCGACCAGTTGTCGATGACGTTCGTGCTGCTGATCACCGGTGTGGGCACCCTGATCCACATCTACTCGATCGGCTACATGGAGCACGACGAGCGCCGGCGCCGATTCTTCGGCTATCTGAACCTCTTCCTCGCGGCGATGCTGATCCTGGTCATCGCGGACAACTACCTGCTGCTGTACGTCGGGTGGGAGGGCGTCGGTCTGGCGTCGTACCTGCTCATCGGCTTCTGGCAGCACAAGCCCAGCGCGGCCACGGCCGCCAAGAAGGCATTCCTGGTCAACCGGGTCGGCGACATGGGCCTGTCGATCGCGATCATGCTGATGTTCACCACGTTCGGCACGTTCGCCTTCGGTCCCGTCCTGGGGGCGACCGGGGAGGTGAGCGAGGGCAAGCTGACGGCGATCGGCCTGCTGCTGCTGCTCGCGGCCTGCGGCAAGTCGGCGCAGGTGCCGCTGCAGTCCTGGCTTGGTGACGCGATGGAGGGCCCGACCCCGGTCTCCGCCCTCATCCACGCCGCGACCATGGTGACGGCGGGCGTCTACCTCATCGTCCGGTCCGGCGCGATCTTCAACGGCGCGCCGGACGCGCAGCTGGCCGTCGTGGTCGTCGGTGCGGTCACGCTGCTCTTCGGTGCGATCGTCGGTTGTGCGAAGGACGACATCAAGAAGGCCCTCGCCGGGTCGACGATGTCGCAGATCGGCTACATGATCCTGGCCGCCGGGCTCGGCCCGATCGGCTACGTCTTCGCGATCATGCACCTGGTGACGCACGGCTTCTTCAAGGCCGGGCTCTTCCTCGGAGCCGGTTCGGTCATGCACGGCATGAACGACGAGGTCGACATGCGGAAGTACGGGGGCCTGCGGAAGTACATGCCGGTCACCTTCATCACCTTCGGCCTCGGCTATCTGGCGATCATCGGCTTCCCCGGTCTGTCCGGCTTCTTCTCCAAGGACAAGATCATCGAGGCGGCCTTCGCCAAGGGCGGCACCGAGGGCTGGATCCTCGGCTCGGTGGCCCTGCTGGGCGCCGCGATCACCGCGTTCTACATGACGCGCGTGATGCTGCTGACGTTCTTCGGCGAGAAGCGCTGGCAGCCGGACGACCAGGGCCACGAGCCGCATCCGCACGAGTCCCCGAAGTCGATGACCATCCCCATGATCATCCTGGCGTTCGGCTCGGTCTTCGCCGGCGGCCTCTTCTCCGTCGGCGACCGCTTCCTGAACTGGCTGGAGCCGGTCACCGGGCACAGCCACGGACACGCCCCGGTCAGCGCCACGACCGTCACGGCCGCCACCATGGTCGTGCTCGCCATCGGTGTTGCGATCGCCTGGGCGATGTACGGGCGCAAGCCGGTGCCGGTCGTCGCCCCGCGCGGCTCGCTGCTCACCCGGGCCGCCCGCCGCGATCTCCTCCAGGACGACTTCAACCACGTGGTCCTGGTCCGCGGCGGCGAGCACCTCACCCGCTCCCTGGTGTACGTCGACCACACCCTGGTCGACGGCGTCGTCAACGGCACGGCCGCGTCGATGGGCGGGCTCTCCGGCCGGCTGCGCAAGCTGCAGAACGGCTACGCCCGCTCCTACGCGGTCTCGATGCTCGGCGGTACAGCGATTGTCATCGCCGCGACCCTGCTGATGAGGGCGGTCTGATCACATGTCCTTTCCTCTCCTGACAGCGACGGCGGCGCTCCCGGCGATCGGCGCGATCGCCACCGCCGCCGTCCCCGCCGCCCGACGCACCGCGGCCAAATGGCTGGCGCTGCTCTTCTCGCTGGCCACACTCGTACTGGCGGGCGTCGCGCTCGCCCGCTTCGAGCCCGGCGGCGCCCGTTACCAGCTCACCGAATCGCACGCCTGGATCAAGGACTTCGGCGTCCGGTACGAACTGGGCGTGGACGGCATCGGGGTGGCGCTCATGGCGCTCACCGCGCTGCTGATCCCCTTCGTCATCCTGGCCGGCTGGCACGACGCCGACCCTCTGGAGACCACGTCCTCGCGCTGGCGGCCCACCCAGGGCTTCTTCGCCCTGATCCTGATGGTCGAAGCGATGGTGATCCTCTCCTTCGAGGCCACCGACGTCTTCCTCTTCTACATCCTCTTCGAAGCCATGCTCATCCCGATGTACTTCCTCATCGGCGGCTTCGGGGACCGGGCACACACGGGCAGCGACGAGAACGCGGCGGCGCAACGCTCGTACGCCGCGGTGAAGTTCCTCCTCTACAACCTGGTCGGCGGCCTCATCATGCTGGCCGCCGTGATCGGGCTGTACGTGGTCGCGGGGACGTTCTCGCTCTCCGAGATCGCCGAGGCCCGGGCCAACGGCTCGCTCTCCATGGCGACGGGCACGGAGCGCTGGCTCTTCCTCGGGTTCTTCTTCGCCTTCGCGGTGAAGGCCCCGCTGTGGCCGCTGCACACCTGGCTGCCCAACGCCATGGGTGAGGCGACCAGCCCGGTCGCCGTCCTGATCACCGCGGTCGTCGACAAGGTCGGCACGTTCGCGATGCTCCGCTTCTGCCTCCAGCTCTTCCCGGAGGCCAGCAAGTGGGCGACGCCGGTGATCATCGTCCTGGCACTGATCAGCATCGTGTACGGGGCGCTGCTCGCCGTCGGCCAGCGCGACATCAAGCGGCTGATCGCCTACGCGTCGATCTCGCACTTCGGCTTCATCATCCTGGGCATCTTCGCGATGACGAGCCAGGGCCAGTCGGGTGCGACGCTCTACATGGTCAACCACGGGATCTCGACCGCAGCGCTGATGCTGGTGGCGGGCTTCCTGATCACCCGGCGCGGGTCGCGGCTCATCGCCGACTACGGCGGGGTGCAGAAGGTGGCGCCCATCCTGGCCGGCACCTTCCTGATCGGCGGTCTGGCCACCCTGTCGCTGCCCGGACTCGCCCCGTTCGTCAGCGAATTCCTGGTCCTGGTCGGCGCGTTCAGCGCGTACCCGGCGGCGGGCGTCATCGCCACGACCGGCATCGTGCTCGCCGCGCTGTACGTCCTCGTCCTCTACCAGCGGACGATGACGGGCCCCGTGAAGGCCGAGGTCCAGGGCATGGCGGACCTCAAGGTCCGGGAGCTGGTGGTGGTCCTGCCGCTGATCGCGCTGCTGCTCTTCCTGGGTGTCTACCCGAAGCCGCTGACGGAGATCGTCAACCCGGCGGTGCAGCACACCATGTCGGACGTCCAGAAGAAGGACCCCCAGCCTGAGGTGGAGGCCGCCAAGTGAGCGCAACAGCTGTCCACAGCCTGTGGACGACAGCAGGCGGGGTGACATCGGCGGCCCCGGCCGAGAAGTTCCAGCCACCGGTCATCGAGTACGCCCAGCTGACCCCGGTCCTCATCGTGATCGGTGTCGCCGTGGTGGGCGTGCTCGTCGAGGCCTTCGTGCCGCGCCGGTCCCGCTACTACACGCAGGTCTTCCTGACGGTCGTCGCCCTCGCCGCCGCGTTCGCAGCGGTCATCGGCCTGGCAGCCGGGGGATACGGCACGACGAAGGCGCACGTCGCCGCGATGGGCGCCCTCGCGATCGACGGTCCGACGCTGTTTCTGCAGGGCACCATCCTGCTGACCTCGCTGGTCGCCGTCTTCACCTTCGCCGAGCGTCGGCTCGACCCTGCCACGCATGGCAACCGCGTCGACTCCTTCGCCGCACAGGCCGCGTCGGTCCCCGGCAGCGACAGCGAGAAGGCCGCGGTCAGGGCCGGGTTCACCACCACCGAGGTCTTCCCGCTGGTCCTCTTCTCGGTGGCCGGCATGCTGGTCTTCCCGGCGGCCAACGACCTGCTGACGCTCTTCGTGGCCCTGGAGGTCTTCTCCCTCCCGCTCTACCTCCTGTGCGCCGTCGCCCGCCGCAAGCGGCTGATGTCGCAGGAGGCCGCGGTGAAGTACTTCCTGCTCGGCGCCTTCTCGTCGGCGTTCCTGCTCTTCGGGATCGCCCTGCTGTACGGGTACGCGGGCTCCGTCTCGTACGCCACCATCGCCAACGTGGTAGACGGCTCCGTCACGAAGATCGACCCGGCGCTCGCCGACACCATGGGCAACGACGCGCTGCTGCTGATCGGCGGGGCGATGATCCTGACCGGTCTGCTCTTCAAGGTCGGCGCCGTCCCGTTCCACATGTGGACCCCGGACGTCTACCAGGGCGCCCCGACCCCGGTCACCGGCTTCATGGCCGCGGCCACCAAGGTCGCTGCGTTCGGTGCGCTGCTGCGCCTCCTGTACGTGGTCCTGCCGGGTCTGGTCTGGGACTGGCGCCCGGTCATGTGGGCCGTCGCGATCGTCACGATGCTGGGCGGCGCGGTCGTCGCCATCACCCAGACCGACATCAAGCGGCTGCTCGCCTACTCCTCGATCGCACACGCCGGCTTCATCCTCGCCGGTGTCATCGCGGCCACCCCGGAGGGCGTCTCGTCGGTCCTCTTCTACCTCGGCGCTTATTCCTTCGTGACGGTCGGCGCGTTCGCCGTCGTGACGCTGGTGCGCGACGCGGGCGGCGAGGCGACGCATCTGTCGAAGTGGGCGGGGCTCGGCCGGCGCTCGCCGCTGGTTGCCGCGGTCTTCGCGGTGTTCCTGCTGGCCTTCGCCGGTATCCCGCTCACCTCCGGCTTCTCCGGGAAGTTCGCCGTCTTCAAGGCGGCGGCGGACGGTGGCGCGGTCGGGCTGGTCGTGGTCGGTGTGATCTCGTCGGCGATCGCCGCGTTCTTCTACATCCGGGTCATCGTGCTGATGTTCTTCAGCGAGCCGAAGGCCGACGGCCCGACGGTCGCCGTCCCGTCCCCGCTGACGATGACGACGATCGCGGTCGGCGTCGCGGTCACGCTGGTGCTGGGCCTGGCCCCGCAGTACTTCCTGGACCTGGCCGGCCAGGCGGGAGTCTTCGTGAGGTAGCGCACACGCACACAGCCGGTACACAGTCACGACAACGCCGGACGGGCTTGAGAAGTCAAGCCCGTCCGGCGTTGTCGTAGGCGGCGCCTATCGTGGCAGGGGACGGCGGCAGGACGGAACGGGACGGTCCCGGGACGGGCCCGGGATCTCGGGGGACAGAACGATGAGCGCGACGGGCGGGACCATGGATGTGACCGAGAGCGACGCGCGGCAGACGCTGCACCGGGTGTTCGGGTACGAGGCGTTCCGCGGGGAGCAGGAAGCGGTCGTCGACCACGTGGTGGCGGGCGGCGACGCCGTCGTGCTCATGCCGACCGGTGGCGGAAAGTCCCTCTGCTACCAGATCCCGGCCCTGGTCAGAGCCGGTACGGGCATCGTCATCTCGCCCCTGATCGCGCTGATGCAGGACCAGGTGGACGCGCTGCGGGCGCTCGGTGTGCGGGCCGGCTTCATCAACTCCACGCAGGATTTCGACGAGCGCCGCTCGATGGAGGCCCAGTTCGTCGCCGGTGAGCTCGACCTGCTCTACCTGGCCCCGGAGCGGCTCCGCCTGGACACCACGCTCGGCCTGCTCTCCCGCGGCGAGATCTCCGTCTTCGCGATCGACGAGGCGCACTGCGTGGCCCAGTGGGGCCACGACTTCCGCCCGGACTACCTGGCCCTCTCCGTTCTCGGCGAGCGCTGGCCCGACGTACCGCGCATCGCCCTGACCGCGACCGCGACCGGCGCGACGCACCAGGAGATCACCCAGCGCCTGGGCATGCCCGACGCGAAGCACTTCGTCGCCAGTTTCGACCGGCCGAACATCCAGTACCGGATCGTGCCGAAGGCCGACCCGAAGAAGCAGCTGCTCTCCTTCCTCAAGGAGGAGCACGCCGGGGACGCGGGCATCGTCTACTGCCTGTCGCGCAACTCGACCGAGAAGACCGCCGAATACCTCTGCCGCAACGGCATCGAGGCCATCCCGTACCACGCCGGTCTGGACGCGGGCACGCGCGCCGTCCACCAGTCCCGCTTCCTGCGCGAAGAGGGCCTGGTCGTCGTCGCGACCATTGCCTTCGGCATGGGCATCGACAAGCCCGACGTCCGCTTCGTCGCCCACCTCGACCTGCCGAAATCGGTCGAGGGCTACTACCAGGAAACCGGCCGAGCCGGGCGTGACGGGATGCCGTCCACGGCCTGGATGGCGTACGGACTCCAGGACGTCGTCCAGCAGCGCAAGCTCATCCAGGGCGGCGAGGGCGACGAGGCGTTCCGCCGCCGCGCGTCCGCCCACCTGGATTCGATGCTGGCCCTGTGCGAGACGGTCCAGTGCCGCCGTGCCCAGCTCCTGACGTACTTCGGCCAGGAGCCCGCCGCGGTGGCCTGCGGCAACTGCGACACCTGCCTCATCCCGCCCCTGACCTGGGACGGCACGGTGGTCGCGCAGAAGCTGCTGTCGACCGTGGTACGGCTGAAGCGGGAGCGCGGGCAGAAGTTCGGGGCGGGCCAGATCATCGACATCCTGCTCGGCCGCAAGACGGCGAAGGT
This sequence comes from Streptomyces sp. NPDC111516, assembly GCF_055635345.1. Taxonomy (NCBI): domain Bacteria; kingdom Bacillati; phylum Actinomycetota; class Actinomycetes; order Kitasatosporales; family Streptomycetaceae; genus Streptomyces; species Streptomyces sp. NPDC111516. The sequence continues at coordinate 62,498 of NZ_JBVKBV010000004.1, forward strand.
CATCCAGTTCGACCACGACCGGCTCTCGGTCTTCGGTATCGGCGAGGAGCTGGCCGAGGCCGAATGGCGCGGAGTCGTACGGCAGTTGCTCGCCCAGGGGCTGATCGCCGTCGAGGGCGAGTACGGCACGCTGGTGCTGACGGAGGAGAGCGGCTCGGTGCTCGGCCGGGAGCGCGAGGTGCTGCTGCGCAAGGAGGCGCCGAAGCCCGCGTCGCGCTCCACGAAGGGCGAACGCAAGGCGAAATCTCAGGCGGCCGGCGCCGAGCTGGCCACCGAGGCCATCCCGGTCTTCGAAGCGCTTCGGGCCTGGCGCGGTGTCCAGGCGAAGGAGCAGGGCGTCCCCGCGTACGTCATCTTCCACGACGCGACACTGCGCGAGATCGCCACGGTGCGGCCGGACTCGGTGTCCGCGCTGGGCGGGATCAGTGGCCTGGGCGAGAAGAAGCTGGCGACGTACGGGGAAGGGGTGCTGGAGGTGCTCGCGTCGTTCGGCGATGTCGCGGCGGTGCCAGTCACCGGTCCGGAACCGTTGGTGGTACCGGAAGCCGGTTCGGTCCTGGCGGCGGAGCCCGGCCCCGCGGCGGTCCCGGCCGCACGCGTCCCGTCGGCGTCTGCGGCCCCGGACGACGACCCGGAGTTCGGCTGGGACGAGGAGCCGCCCGAGTACGAGTGAGCGCGGGGGCGGGCGGCGCTCGCCGGTCTACTCCGGGGCCACTGCCCGGCGGCGTGCCGTGATGGCGGTGAGATCCAGATCGACCGGGAAGGGAACGGAGACCTTCATCCGGTCGTGGAAGATGCCGGTGGAGGTGTAGGCCCCGGTCGACGGCTCCAGTTCGAAGACATAGACCACCGCCCTGCCGTCGTGGTTCTCCACCCGCCAGTAGTGAGGGATCCTCGCCCGTGCGTACTTCACGGGCTTGGTCTCCCGGTCCCGAGTCAGGGACTCGGGGGAGACGACCTCGATGGCCAGCTGTACGGACTCGGCGGGGAAACGAGTCTGGTTCGGGTCCTGGATGATCTCGCCGTCCACGACGATCACATCGGGTTCGGGCCGGTTGTAGCGGTCGATGTCGATGGTGAACTCGCGCACGACCTCGAGGTCATGTGGTACCAGCGACTGCAGCTGCCATTCAAAGAAGCTGACCGCTCGTGAATGGAACAGGGTCTGCGGACTCACGAAAACAAGACTCCCGTCGATCAGCTCCGTGTGCGGAGGCAGATTCGGGAGTGTGTCCAGGTCATCGGCGGTCCAGCCGCCCACGGGCGGAACCGCCCACCGCGGCTCGGAGGCCTCGGATTCGATGCTCATCAGTGCTCCCATGACGCAGAGTCTCGCGGGAGATTCCAGCGTATCGGCCGGGAACGGGGTACGGCTCCCCCAAACGTGTGAACGACCCGCGCACGGCTGACCGCCTCGGCCTCTTCCCCGGCCGGCCCGGGGCAGCCCCGTCCCCCGTCAGTCCCCGTCGCTCCCGCCGCCGGTGCTCCCGGTGCTCCCGCCGATCCTGTTCGGCTTGTCCTGGCGTACGTTCCGGTGCACCGCATGGGCGGTCCACTCGTCGCGCACCAGATCGCGCATCGCCCAACGGCTCCGCAGGCCGCCCCGCGCCACCTCGTGCGAGAGACCGATCGCCGAGACCAGCGCGGCCAGGGTGCGGCCGCGCCGGTCCGGGAAGCCGGCTGTCTCGGTGGCCGCGAAACGCTCCCGGACCCCCGCCGACAGGGCCGGGTCCGCCGCCGGGTGGCGGTGGTAGGGCAGCAGGCCGAGGAACCGGTGGGTCTCCCTGCGCAGGACCGAGCGGCCCACCAGATGCTCCAGGCACAGCTCCTCGACGTACCGGCCGGTTCGCCGTATCCAGGACCTCGCGCTGACGCCGTCCGCGATTCTGCCCTCGGCCGGGGCGGGCAGGCTCCCGAGGACCTGCGCGAGCAGCGGGTCCTGGGGAGCCAGCGGGCTGATCACCCGTACCCGGCCGAGGCGTTCGGCGATCCGGCCCTGGAGCTCCAGCTCCGCCAGGACCGCACCCGCCATCCCGTACTCCAGGAAACGGGTGCGGCAGTACGGCTTGCCGCGCTGCGGGTCCAGCGCGAGCAGCAGCAGTTCCTCGGGGAGTGTGAGCTCCGGTGGGTCCGTGGTCACGATGCGGGCACGATCCGTCCCGTGACTTCGCCGAGCCCCACCCGCGTGCCGTCCGGGCCCGGAGCCCAGGCCGTCATGGTCACGGTGTCGCCGTCCTCCAGGAACGTCCGCTTGCCGTCCGGGAGGTCCAGCGGATCGCGGCCGTTCCAGGTCAGTTCAAGGAGGGAGCCGCGCTGTCCGGGTTCGGCGCCGCTGACCGTGCCGGAGCCGTACAGATCACCGGTGCGCAGCGACGCGCCGTTCACCGTCATATGGGCCAGCATCTGGGCCGCCGTCCAGTACATGGTGGCGAACGGCGGCTCGGCGACCAACTGTCCGTTGATCGCGACGGAGATCCGCAGGTCGAGTCCCCCGGCCTCGTCCTCGTCCGCGTCCTCCAGATAGGGGAGCAGCGGGAAGTCGCGGGCCGGGGGCGCGATCCGGGCCGCCTCCAGGGCTTCGAGCGGCGTAACCCACGCCGAAACTGACGTGGCGAAGGACTTGCCGAGGAACGGGCCGAGCGGGACGTACTCCCAGGCCTGGATGTCCCGCGCCGACCAGTCGTTGAGCAGCGACAGCCCGAAGACATGGTCGCGGAAGTTGCCGAGCGGAACCGGTCGGCCCTGCTCGGAGCCGACTCCGACGACGAAGCCGACCTCGGCCTCGATGTCGAGCTTGATGGACGGACCGAAGACCGGGGCCGGGTCGGCGGGCGCCTTGCGCTGGCCGGACGGGCGCACCACGTCCGTACCGGAGACGACGACGGTGCCGGACCTGCCGTGGTAGCCGATCGGGAGGTGCTTCCAGTTGGGGGTCAGCGCGTCACCGTTCGGCCGGAAGATCTTCCCGACGTTGGTGGCGTGGTGCTCGCTCGCGTAGAAGTCGACGTAGTCCGCGACCTTGTACGGCAGATGGAGCGTCACGGACTCGACCGGGTGCAGCAGCGGTTCGATGTCCGCGCGGTGTGCCGGGACCGTCACCCAGGCGGTCAGCGCTCGTCGGACGTCCCGCCAGGCGGTGCGGCCGGCGGCCAGCAGCGCGGTCAGGTCCGGCTGGGCGAGGAGCTGCGCGTAGGGCGAGCCGAGTGCGTGTGCCGCGGCTCCGGCGTCCAGTACGTGGCTGCCGATGCGGACGCCGACCCGGCGGTCCTCGGGGTGGTCGGGGGTGGAGAACACACCGTACGGAAGGTTGTGCGGACCGAAGGGGTCGCCCTCGGCCAGATCGAGCGGGCTGCTCTGCTCGGGCATGTGTTGCTGCCTCGCTTTCCAGGTCGCTTGGGGGACACGTTACGTCGGAGTTGCTACCCCGCGGGAGTGTCCCAACTGCTCCTGATGCCCGGAAAGTTCCGCCGTGCCCCCGGTGTGCAGGGGCACGGCGGTGGTTCATCCCGCCGTGCGCGGGATCCGCTTTTCCCAGGTGCGGTGGAAGACGACCTCGCCGCCGTCCTTGCAGACCACCTCATTGGACGTGATGAAGTCGGTGTCGTCCGCACTGATTTCGGAGCGGGTCTCGATCCGTACGTCCCACGCCATCTCCGGCCGGTGCAGCCGGATCGCCCAGTCGGAGCGGGTGCGGGCGGAGAGCGGGTCGTTCTCCTGGATCGTGTACGTCTCCAGGGCGTCCTCGGTGAATTCGAGGCCGTCCGGGTAGACGCGGGTGCCGCCGTAGCGCGGGTCGACCTCTAGCCGCCATTCGCCCTTGGCGACGTCGCGGACCACCAGCCGCTCGGGGCGTTGTTCGTCGAGGGTCACGGGGTGGACGACGCCGAGCGGCTCCGACTGCTCCGGTTCCTCGAACCGGATCGCGGGATCCTCGGTGTGCCTGCGCACCGGCAGTTCGACGAAGCTGCCGTCGGCGTCCAGGGTGAAGCCCACCGACCCGGCCTGCGGCCAGATCCACGGCCAGTACGAGGACGAGACCGCGAGCCTGATCCGGTGGCCGGGCGGGAAGGTGTGCCCGATGCCGTTGAGGTCGAACGTCACGTCCTCGTACCGGCCCACCGGCCAGTCGTCCGCGCGGTCGCGGCCGTGCCGGGCGGAGAGGTTGAGCGCGCCGCGGGTGACCAGAGTGGAGGAGCCGTCCGGTGCGACGTCGCAGAGCCGGGCGATCGCCTGGCCGCGGGGCACGTCCATCCGGATGCGCAGCTTCACCCGGGGGCGGCCCAGGATCTCGATCGGGGCGTCCTCGACCGGGAACTCGAAGGAGACCGATTTGGCGTCCTCGTCGCGCTGGTCGGGCGGCAGGTCGGCGTCGTTGCCGAACGGGAAGAAGCGCCCGGCGTCCAGGCCTGTCTGCTGCGGCGAGTCGACGATCTGCGGACCGCCCTGGAGGGCGTACGAGACCGGCGCGATGTTCTCCGACGGCCAGCTGGTGTCGCCGACCCAGCGGCCGGGCAGCGTCTCGTACGCCGTGGCGGGCCGGTGCGACTCGCTGATCCAGGACCGCAGCAGCGGCTCGGCCATGACGCCGGTGTCCTTGTCCTTCAGGTGCTGGTCCCACCAGCGCAGCGTCTCCTGGAGGAAGCCGATCGCCGGGCCCGGCGGCAGACCGCGGTCGGGGTACTGGTGCGACCAGGGCCCGATCAGCCCGCGGACCTTGTCCGGGCCGAGGTGCTCGACGAGTCGCAGGACGGTGTCGCGGTACGGGTCGTGCCAGCCTCCCACCGCGAGGACGTTCGCTGTGATCGCGGAGTAGTCCTCGCAGACGCTGCCGTGCTTCCAGTAGTCGTCGCGGGTCTGGTGCGCCAGCCAGGTGTGGAGATACGGCTCGACGGTCTCCAGCCGCTTCAGCCACATGTCCTTCCAGCCCTCGCCGACCTGCGCCGGGTCCGGCGGGCGGGAGACGAAGGCCAGCATGGTGGCCGCCCAGGCGTGCATGTCGACGGCGAGGACCGAGCCGCCCATGTAGTGGACGTCGTTGTCGTAACGGTCGTCCGTCGAGCAGACGGTGACGATCGCCTTCAGCGGCTCGGGTGCCAGCGCCGCGATCTGGAGCGAGTTGAAGCCGCCCCAGGAGATGCCGAACATGCCGACGCGGCCTGAGCACCACTCCTGCTGGGCCAGCCAGTGGATGACGGCGACCCCGTCGGCCAGTTCGGTCGCGTCGTACTCGTCGCCCGGCAGGCCCTCGCTGTTGCCGTGCCCGCGTACGTCCACCCGGACGGAGGCGTAGCCGTGGCCCGCGTACCAGGGGTGGCGCTGCCAGTCGCGCGGCGCCGTCCAGTCGCTCAGCCGGTAGGGCAGATATTCCAGGAGAGCGGGGACGGGTTCGTCGGTGACGGGACGCCAGATCCGGGCGTACAGCCGGGTGCCGTCCGGCAGCGGGATGCGGACGTCCTCATGGGTGGTGTCATACGGAAACGTGGTGCGGATGTGCATGGCGGTACCTCAGTGGACGGGGTGCATGGTGCGTTTGAGCCAGGGTGCGGCGGCGATGACAGCCACACCGGCCACCACCGCGATCGCGCCATTGACACCGAAGTAGGCGGGGTTGGACACCTCGCCGTACAGCTTCACGACTTGGGCCTGGATGCCGTTGGCGAGGGCCAGCGAGAGGAACCAGAGCGCCATCGTCTGGCTGGCGAACGCCTTGGGCGCGAGCTTGGTGGTCGCGGACATGCCGGAGGTCTCCAGCAGGATGTCGCCGAGACCGAGCAGCAGGTACGAGCCGACGATCCACCAGGCGGCCATCTTGAAGGTGTCGCCGGAGTGCCCGGAGGTCGGCAGCACCATCAGCAGGAACGACAGCCCACCGAGGATCACCCCGATCGCGATCTTGTTGGAGGCGTGCGGCTGACGCGGGCCCATCCGGGCCCAGACGGCGGCGACCACCGGGGCGAGCGCGACCTCGAAGGCGCCGAGCGCGGAGGCGTACCAGCTCGCCGGGAAGTGGAAGCCGAAGATCTCGGTACGGGCGTTGGTCGACGCGAGCAGCATCATCGTCGAGTACGCCTGGAAGAGGATGAAGTTGAAGACGACGGAGGCCAGGAACAGCACCACGTACGGGCGCAGCCTGCCACGCTCCTCGCCGGTGACCCGCGGACTGCAGAACATCACCGCGAAGTACACGACCGGTGCGATCACCGACACCAGGGTGAGCAGGTCGACGAAGCGGCCCATGGTCAGCCAGCCCGTCAGGGCCAGCGCGGTGGCGACGGCGGCGACCACGACGGCGCCGATCACGATCAGCCGAACGGCGCGGCGCATCGGCTGCGGCTCCAGCTTGAATTCGGCGCCGTGCATACGGCCGTTCAGGTGACGCCGGCCCAGTACGTACTGGATCAGGCCGAGGGTCATACCGAAGGCGGCGGCCGAGAAGCCCCAGTGCCAGCTCGCGTGATCCCCGAGCCAGCCGGTGACCAGCGGGCCGAGGAACGCGCCGATGTTGATGCCCATGTAATAGAGCGCGAAGCCGGCGTCGCGGCGCTCGTCGGCGGTGCGGTAGAGCTTGCCGACCATGGTCGCCACATTGGGCTTGAGCAGACCGGTGCCGGCGCTGATCAGACCGAGGCCGGTCCACGTCATGGCGTCGGCGGGCACCGCCATGGCGTAATGCCCGCAGGCGATGAGAATTCCGCCGTACAGGACGGCGCGGTACGAGCCGAGAATCCGGTCGGCCAGCCAGCCGCCGGCTACGGAGACCAGGTAGACCAGGGTGCCGTAGGCGGCCGAGACGGACGCCGCGGTGCCCACGTCCATGCCCATGCCGCCGCGGGCGACGGTGTCGGCGAAGTAGAGGACCAGGATCGCCTGCATGCCGAGGAACGAGAACCGTTCCCAGACCTCCAGGCCGGACAGGGTCATCAGGCCCCGTGGCTGGCCGAAAAAGGCATGGTCGTCGCGGGCCGGCAGCTGAGTCGGTTCAGTGTCGGTGGCTATGTGGGACAAAGGGAGGACTCCTGATCGTATGAGCTGATCCCGAACATACCGGCGGTGGCGGGAAGGCGCCCATGGTGATCCAAAGGGGACCGGATACGCTGAGTTGAGTGATGACAGCGACACATCGACATTCCGTGTGATCGTCAGCAGACAGGAGATCCCCTCGTGACCGTCGTCGGGCCGTTCGGACTGAGCGTGCGGGACCACGCTCTTGAGGCCGATGTCCAGGCCGGTTTGGCTGCTGTCGAGTCGGGGCTGCTCGATGCCACCAAGAGCGGCGTGCCCTTCATCACGGAGGCCGCGCAGCATCTGGTACGCGCCGGGGGCAAGCGATTCCGGCCACTGCTGGCCATGCTGGCCGCCCAGTTCGGCGACCCCGACGCACCGGGTGTCGTGCCCGCGGCCGTCGTCGTCGAGCTGACACATCTCGCGACGCTCTACCACGACGACGTGATGGACGAGGCGGACGTACGCCGCGGCGTCGACAGCGCCAACACCCGCTGGGGCAACTCGGTGGCCGTCCTGACCGGCGACTTCCTGTTCGCCCGCGCCTCGCACATACTGGCCGACCTCGGTCCGGAGGCCGTACGCATCCAGGCGGAGGCGTTCGAGCGGCTGGTCACCGGCCAGATCCTGGAGACCGCGGGTCCGGTCGACGGGCGCGACCCGGTCGAGCACTACCTCGACGTGATGCGCGGCAAGACCGGCTCGCTGATCGCCGTGGCCTGCCGGTTCGGCGCGATGATGTCCGGTGCGGACGAGTCTGCCGTCGACATCCTCACCCAGTACGGGGAGCGGCTCGGTGTCGCCTTCCAGCTCGCCGACGACGTACTCGACATCGCCTCCGACTCCCACGAGTCCGGCAAGACCCCCGGCACCGATCTGCGCGAAGGCATTCCGACGCTCCCCGTGCTCCACCTGCGGGCACAGGCGGCGGCCGACGGCAAGCCGGAGGACCTGGAGCTCGTCGAGCTGCTCGACGGCGACCTGAGTGACGACGCCCGGCACGCCGAGGTGCTGCGCAGGCTGCGCGCCCACCCGGCGCTGGAGCACGCCCGACGGGACACCGTCCGGTACGCGCAGGAGGCGCGCACGACGCTGGCGCCGCTGCCCGAGGGTTACGCGAAGGCCGCGCTGGAGGAGCTGTGCGACGCGGTGGTGCACCGCGCGGGCTGAGCCCGCGCGTGTGGCAACCCCTACGGGACGGTGGGCACCCGGCCCGGTGGTGTCATACCGAAGAGGTACGCGGAGTTGCTCCCCGGGGCTGACGATTCCACGCCGCCGTTTTGGTCAGATGGAGAACAACCACTCCTGAGCAAACCGGTGAGAATGGCGGCACGGAGTGGACGAGTGCATCCGGACGGAAGCCGCCGACCACGGAGGTAGGGCACATATGGCACCGAACGACAGCGTTGAGAGCAACGGCGGGACCAGGGGCACCGCCGTCGGCCGCCGCAAGGCGGCGCGCTACATCGTCCCGGTCGCGGTGGCGGGAGTGGCGGCCGCGACGGTCGGGCTCGTCCCGGCGCTCGCGAGTACCGGTGACCCCGATCTGCCGAAGATCAGCGCGCAGCAGCTCATCGAGAAGATCGCCGCTTCGGACACCCAGCAGCTCTCCGGCACGGTGAAGATCAGTACGGACCTGGGCATTCCGTCGCTCGGCGGTCTGGCCGACTCCTTCGCCCAGGGCGGTGGCAGCGGCGGCAAGGGCGATTCGAGCGCCGACCCGCAGTCGAGGATGACGGAGCTGGCGTCCGGCACGCACACGCTGCGGGTGGCCGCCGACGGCCCCGACAAGCAGCGGGTGTCGATCCTGGACAGCGCGGCGGAGTACAGCCTGATCCACAACGGCGATCAGGTCTGGGCGTACGACAGCAAGTCCAACGAGGCCTATCACGCCACCGAGAACCGGGCCGGTACCGAGCACCGGGCCGGGCAGAAGTCCGGCGAGAAGTCCGGTCACTCGACCCTGGCCCCCGAGTCCGTGCCGACCACGCCGAAGGCGCTCGCCGAGCAGGTCCTGAAGGCCGCGGGCCCCACCACCTCGGTGACGGTCGACGGCACGGCGCAGGTCGCCGGACGTGACGCGTACAAGCTGCTCATCAAGCCCAGGCAGAGCGGTTCCACGATCGGTTCGGTCACGGTCGCGGTCGACGCCCGGAACGGTGTGCCGCTGAAGTTCACGCTGCTTCCGAGCAGCGGTGGCAAGGCCGTTGTCGACGCCGGATTCACCAAGGTCGACTTCGCGAAGCCGGCTGCCTCCTCGTTCACGTTCACCCCGCCCAAGGGCGCCAAGGTGACCGAGGCCGACGACGCGAAGGCACAGCGGAAGGCCGGCGGGGCCGAGGGCCTGGGCATGTTCCCGGGTGCCGAAGGACTGGGCGCCGGGGGCTCGGGCGCCAAGGACACGAAGGTCATCGGCGAGGGCTGGAACGCGATCGCCGAGATCCGGACCCCGGGCGGCACCGGACTCCCCTCGAAGGCGTCGGGTGACGTACCGGCCGAGGCGCAGCAGTTCCTGGACTCGCTGGGCGACAAGGTCTCCGGCACGTTCGGCTCGGGCACGGTCTTCAAGACCCGCCTGGTCAACGCGCTGGTGACGGACAACGGCAAGGTGTACGTCGGCGCGGTCACGCCGGACGCGCTGGTCAAGGCGGCCAACGGCGCCTCCTGAGCCGGGGCGCGCCGCGCTTCCCGACAGCATCCACCCGCCCCGCCGTACGCTCCGTACGGCGGGGCGGTCCGCAATCCCTGACCGACCGAGGGGGAGTACGTATGACAGAGCCCGGGAGCGTGATCGAGCCGGGGCCGGTGACCGTGATCGAGACACGGGGCCTCACCAAGCGGTACCGCGGCGGCCAGCTCGCCGTCGACGGTCTCGACCTCGGCGTGCCCGCGGGGAGCGTCTTCGGATTCCTCGGACCCAACGGCTCCGGGAAGACCACGACGATCCGGATGCTGATGGGCCTGATCGATCCGACGTCCGGCACCGCGCGGGTCCTCGGCCACCCCATGCCGGGCGCGGCCCGCTCCGTGCTCCCGCAGGTCGGGGCGCTGATCGAGGGGCCCGCGCTGTACGGCTTCCTGAGCGGCCGGGACAACCTGCTGCGCTACGACTCCGCCGACCCGACCGCCGATCCGCGCACCCGACGGGTCCGTGTCGGACAGGCCCTGGACCGGGTCGGGCTGGCCGCGGCGGCCGGCAAGAAGGCCAAGGCGTACTCGCTCGGCATGAAGCAGCGCCTCGGTCTCGCCGCCGCCCTGCTCCAGCCGCGCCGCCTGCTCGTCCTCGACGAGCCGACCAACGGCCTGGACCCGCAGGGCATGCGCGAGATCCGCACCCTGGTCCGGGAACTGGCGGCGGAGGGCACCACGGTCTTCCTCTCCTCCCACCTCCTCGACGAGATCGAGCAGGTCTGCACCCACGCCGCGGTGATGGCCAGGGGGCGGCTGATCACCCAGGGTCCGGTGGCGGAGCTGGCGGCGGGCGCCCGCGGCCGGCTGGCTGTCACCACCCCCGACCCGGGTGACGCAGCCCGCGTCCTCAAGGAACTGGGTGTCACCGGCATCACGGTCGACGGCGACCGGGTGAGCGCCGATGCCCCGGCGGGCGACGTCGAACTCGCGGACCTCAGCGCGGCGCTGGTGCACGCGGGCGTGCGCCTGCGGTTCTTCGGCGTCGAACGGGCCTCGTTGGAGGACGCCTTTGTCGCACTCACGGGAGAGGGTTTCGATGTCGCAGGCTGAAGCCGCACGCGCCGGATCGGGCGGGTCGGGCAGGGCAGCCGGTTCGGGCGGGGCGGCCGGTTCGGGCGGGGCAGCCGGTTCGGGCAGGACGCGCAGTCCGCTGTGGACGTTCGGAATCCTCCGCTCCGAACTGACCACCACGCTCCGCCGCTGGCGCACTCTCGCGCTGCTCGGGGTGCTTGCCGCCGTTCCCGTACTGATCGGGATCGCGGTGCGGATCGAGACGAACCACGGCTCGTCGCCCGGACCCGCCGGTGGCGGAGGTGGCCCCGCGTTCCTCTCCCAGGTCACCAACAACGGCCTCTTCCTGGTCTTCGCGGCCCTCGCCGTGACGCTCCCGGTCTTCCTCCCGATGGCAGTCGGGGTCGTGGCGGGCGACTCCATCGCGGGCGAGGCCAACGCCGGCACCCTGCGCTATCTGCTGGTCGCCCCGGCGGGCCGGACCCGGCTGCTGCTGACGAAGTACGCCTCCGTCCTCACGTTCTGCCTGGTCGCGACCCTGGTCGTGGCGGCCTCGGCGCTGGCCGTGGGCACACTGCTGTTCCCCGTCGGCGAGGTCACCACCATCTCGGGCACCCGGATCGGCTTCGGCGAAGGGCTGCTGCGGGCCGGGCTGATCGCGGTGGTGGCCGCCGCGTCGCTGATCGGGTTCGCGGCGGTCGGCCTGTTCATCTCGACCCTCACCGGCAGCGGGATCGCGGCCATGGCCGCCACCGTCGGACTGCTGATCACCGTGCAGATCGTGGACACGATCCCGCAGTTGAGCGGCATCCACCCGTATCTCTTCCCGCACTACTGGATGTCGTACGCGGACCTGCTGCGCGAACCCGTTTACTGGGACGACGTGGTGAAGAACCTGGGGCTTCAGGGGTTGTACGCGGCGGTGTTCGGCTCGGCGGCGTGGGCCCGGTTCACGGCGAAGGACATCACCGTCTGACGTACGGCGCACCGCCCTCGTGCCGTCGGCCGGGCGAGCCGTCCCCCGATCGGCTCGTCGCGGCACGAACGACACGAACGGTGCGAACAGCAGGAACGATGCGACACGGCACGTTCCGTTTCCGCCTCAGTATTGTTCGACTTCTGGCGACGGACTGTCAATAAGGATTGGCTCAAATACACCTATGCTCACCAAATGATCACATCGCCGAGTTCACTGCGCCGCAGCGAGAGATCACGACGGGCGATCCTGAAAGCCGCCCTCGACCTGTGCACGGAGAAGGGGTACGGCCGGGTCACGGTCGAGGCCATCGCGGCCAGAGCGGGTGTCAGCAAGAAGACGATCTACCGCTGGTGGCCGTCAAAGGGCGCGGTGATGCTGGAGGCGTTCACCGACGCACTGGTCGGCACGACGCCGTTCGTCGACACCGGTGACATCGCCGCCGACCTGCGGGCCAATGTGATGGGCGCGGTGAAGCTGCTCTCCACACCGCCCTTCGGCCCCGCGTACGCCGGGATCCTCTCCGAGGTCCACCACGACGACGCGCTCGCGGAAACGGTCAGAACGAAGCTGGTCGACCCCCGCTTCGAGGAGGCCGTCGCCCGCCTGCGCCGCGCGCAGGAACAGGGCCAGATCCCATCGGACGCCGACCTTCCGCTGGCCGTGGAGCTGCTGTACGGCCCGGTGTACTACCGCCATGTGCTGCGCAAGCCGGTGCACGACGAGGAGACGGTCGCGGCCCTGGTCGCGCATGTGCTGCGGGCGCTGGGGGCGTCGGAGCCGCGCCTGTCGGAGGGCGGGAGTGGCTGAGAACCGTCCACGGAACGGATCACCGTGATCGGTACGGTCACGCCCACTCAGCCGAATACCCGCTCCAGCACCTCCGCGACCCCGTCGTCCTCGTTCGACGACGTCACCTCGTCCGCCGCGGCCCGTAGGTCCGGATGACCGTTGGCCATTGCGACTCCGTATCCGGCCGCGCGGAACATCGGCAGGTCGTTGGGCATGTCCCCGAAGGCGATCGTGGTGTCCGCGGCCACGCCCAGGAATTCGGCGGCCAGCGCGAGCCCGCTTCCCTTGTCGACGCCGTACGGCTGCAGTTCGACGGTGCCGGGGCCGGAGAGCGTGACGGAGGCGAGGTCGCCGACCGCCGTACGGGCGGCCTCGGCCAGCGCGTCATCGGTGAGCTCCGGGTGGCGGATGAGCACCTTGATGACGGGCGCCGACCACAACTCATCGCGGTGTCGGGTCCGTTGGGCGGGGAGCGTGGGGTGAGGCATCAGATATCCCGGCTCGATCAGTGTCCGGCCCTCGGCCCCGTCCTGGTCGACGGCCGCGTGGACCGGCCCCACCTGGGCCTCGATCTTGCCCAGTGCGGTGTCGGCGGCCTCCCGGTCCAGGGTGACCGCACGCACCATGCGCCCGGACCCGGCGTCGTACAGCTGCGCCCCCTGTCCGCAGACCGCCGGACCCCGGTAGCCCAGCGCGGCCAGCAGCCCTCGTATACCGGGCACGGGCCGTCCGGTGACCACGAGATGCCTCGCCCCGGCCCGGGCGGCCAGCGCGAGCGCGGCACGGGTGCGGGAACTCACGCTGTCGTCACGGCGCAACAGGGTGCCGTCCAGGTCCGTGGCGACGAGGGCATGGGCGGGTGGGATGTGCATGGATCAAGCCTAAGGTCGGCCCAGGTGCGCACACGTCCGCGTTGACAGGCGACGGTCGGCTGCGTGTAATGAAACCGGTGTCGCGTGACGCTGGCCAAAGAGCAGTGGGCCGGCCGGTGATCGGGCGAACACTCTGTATTCAAGGGGTCCGTGATGAGTTTCTGCTCCGCACCCTGCATCTGACGTAGCGACAGCGCGGCAGCCGCGCGCCCTCGTCCGCCTTTCACGCCTTCCGGCGCTGCGCACCGTCCTGCGCGCCGTCCGCACCGCGATGTGCGAAACCGCCGCCCGGACGCGCACCGCGATCACTCGTTCCCTCAGTTCAACGCGGCCACGGCCGCGCCTGCTACCCACGGAGACACAGCCCCGTATGCCCACGTCTTTCAACCAATCGGTCATCGAAGAGTTCCGCGCCAACGGAGGAAAGGTCGGCGGCCCCTTCAAGGGCGGCGACCTCCTCCTGCTGACGACCACCGGCGCGAGGTCGGGGAAGGAGACCGCCACCCCTCTCGGTTACGTCCGCCACGGCGACTCGCTCCTGATCGTCGGCTCCAACCTCGGCGCCCCGACCGATCCCGACTGGTACCACAACCTGCTCGCCCACCCCGTGGTGCGGGTGGAGCTCGGCACTCGTACGTTCCAGGCCCTCGCGGTCCCCGCCGAAGGGGTGCGACGCGAGGAACTGTTCGAGCATGCCGCCAAAGCGGCGCCCGGATACGGCGACTACCAGGCCCGGACCACCCGGCTCCTGCCGGTCGTAGTGCTGGAGCGTGCCGAGCCCGACGGCTGGGAGGCCCCCCGTGAGGTCAACAGCCTCGCCGACAAGGTCATGGAGGTCCACACCTGGCTGCGGGGCCAGTTGCGACAGGTGAAGAGGGAGGTCGATGCCCACTTCGTCGCACGGGCGGCCCATCAGGGCCCCGGCGAACCACAGGCCCCGAGCCTGGGGCTGCAGATCCGGCAGCGCTGCCTGGCGTTCTGCCAGTCCCTGGAGTTCCACCACACCAGCGAGGACGCTCACCTGTTCCCCGGAATCGCCCGCCACCACCCGCACGTGACCGACACTTTCGCCCGGCTCGCCGACGAACACCGCGCGGTCGCCCGCATCCAGGGCGAGTTGGTGGCCCTGCTGGCGGACATCGGTATTGCCGAACCCGAGTTCTTCCGCGCCGAGCTGGACAGGATGTCCACGGAGCTGAACGCGCATCTCGACTACGAGGAGAAGCAGATCCTGCCCCTGCTGGCCGAGGTCCCATGGCCTTCGGCTCCTCCGGCCGCTGCGGCTCTTTGAACCGAACCGAATTCGAGTGGCTGAAAGGCTGTGCCGTGCGAGTAAGAGTCAAGGACTTCGATCACCTGGTGCTCAATGTGCAGGATGTCGAGCGAGCCCTGGAGTTCTATTGCGGCCTTCTCGGCCTGGAGCCGATCAAGGTGGACGAGTGGCGGGCGGGTGAGTTCCCGTTCCCGTCGGTGCGGGTCAGCCCGAGCATGATCATCGATCTGCTGTGCCGACCGCGCTCCGAATCGAACGTCGACCATATCTGCCTGGTCGTCGAGCCGTTGGACTGGCAAGAGGTCATCGACTCGGGCACCTTCACCGTGCTGGAGGGCCCGGTCGACCGCTCCGGTGCCCGCGGCTCGGCGCAGTCGGTGTACGTCCAGGACCCGGACGGCAACACCGTGGAGCTGCGTTGGTATCCACAGGATGTGGTGGAGGACTGAACCGACCGGTCCGTAGCCGGGCCGAAGTCCTGCCGCTCACCGCTGTGGTGAGCGACAGGCTTCGGCCCCGGACCGCCATCCGCATCACCGAACCCCCGGCGTCCACCACCTCGACCGGCGGCTTCCGGTCCGCGGCGACGGTTCATCGTGGCTTTCGCCCGGCCCGACGCCCTTCGAAGCGCTGTTCCAGCCCTGCGATGACGACCTCCGACCCGACGCCGTAGGAGTCGAGGTGGTGCAGCCGGGCGAGCCGATCGTGCTGATGCGGAGCGGCCCGCTCGGCCGAGGCGGCAGTCGGCCGGTTCCGGACGGCGATGACGAGGAACCCGGACGCGTAGGCGTCGATCACGCTCAGCGCGATCAGGGCGTCCTCTTCGGTCAGTCCCGCCGTGACGAGCAGGTCGACCAGCCGCTCCATGTTCGGGGCGACCGGCCGCTGGTCGGCGCCGGCCAGGGCCAGCAGCTCGAACGAGCGGGGGAACGAGGCGGCCAGGTCCGCGTAGGTGCTCAGCATCCGGCGCGTCGCGTCCTGCCAGGATTCCCCTTCGCGCGGGCGCAGGTCCATGCGGTCGATGAGCTGCCCGACCACGACGCCACGCAGGTCGTCGGCATCGGTCAGGTGGGAGTAGAGGCTCATCACCCCGCAGGACAGCTCACTCGCGACTCGGCGCATGGTCAGGCAGTCAAGTCCGTCGCGCTCGATCACGCGCAGCGCCGCGGCGCCGATGCTCTGCCGGGACAACGATCCTCGCGGCCGCCGCTGGGTCTCTTGACTTGTAGTCACCCTGGCCACAATACTCCGTACACCATACCGTACTAAGTACGTCAGTGTGCTCAGGAGCCGCTCATGGCTGTGCCAATCACGGACGACCGCCCCGTTCCCGACGTGCCCGCCGGGCGGCTCGCCAGCGGAAAGCTACGCACCTTCGACATCGTCTTCTTCGTCGTCGGCGCCGCCGCGCCGTTGACCGTGGTCGCCGGCAGCGCACCCCTGGCGTTCCGGCTGGGCGGCATCGGCGCGCCCGCGGCCTACCTGTTCGCGGGCGTCGTCTACATCGTGTTCGCGGTCGGATTCACCGCCATGTCCGGGCGAATGGCGAACGCCGGAGCGTTCTACGCCTACATCTCCCGCGGCCTGGCCAAGCCCGTCGGCGTCGGGGGAGCGCTGGTCGCGCTGCTGTCGTACTGCGCGATCTGCACCGGGTTCTACGGTGCGTTCGGCTACTTCGCGCGAAACACCCTGGCCGACCTCACCGGTGTGACAGTTCCCTGGCCGCTGTGGGCGCTGGCCGCGGTGGCCGTCGTCGGGTGCCTCGGCTACCGCCAGATCGACGTGGGCGCCCGAGTGCTCGGGGTGTTCATGGCGGCCGAGGTCCTCATTCTGATCGTCGTGGCCGTGGCCGTGCTGGTGACCGGAGGCCCGGAGGGCATGTCAGCCCGCTCCTTCCAGCCCGGCCAGGTGTTCGGCGCCGGCGCCGGCGGGATGTTCGTGCTCGTCCTAGGCGCGTTCATCGGCTTCGAGGGCACCGCGATCTACTCGGAGGAGACGCGGGAGCCGAAGCGGACGATCCCTCTCGCGACCTACCTGGCCGTAGCTTTCCTGGCCCTGTTCTACACATTCGCCACCTGGGCCGCGACCGTCGGTTTCGGAGCCGACGGCCTTGTGAGCCTGGCCCAATCCGACGACTTCGGGAACATGTACTTCGACCTCGCCGACAAGTTCGTCGGACACGCGGCGAAGTCCGTGATGGAAGCCCTCATCGTCACGAGCATCTTCGCGGCGCTCATCGCGTTCCACAACGCCAGCACCCGCTACCTGTTCGCCCTGGGCCGGGAGCGGCTCCTGCCCCGTCGGCTCGCCCGCACCCACACGAAGCACAGCTCGCCGCACGTGGCCAGCGTCGCCATGACCGCGGTCTCGGTGGTCGTCGTGGTGTTCGCGACGCTCGTCCACGCCGACCCTTACATGCAGCTGCTGTTGTGGACGAACGGCGTCGGGATCATCGGAATCGTCGCCCTCCAGGTGCTGTGCGCGCTCGC
Source organism: Streptomyces sp. NPDC111516 (assembly GCF_055635345.1). Lineage (NCBI taxonomy): Bacteria > Bacillati > Actinomycetota > Actinomycetes > Kitasatosporales > Streptomycetaceae > Streptomyces > Streptomyces sp. NPDC111516. Next base: position 79,604 of record NZ_JBVKBV010000004.1, read on the forward strand.
GGTCATCCGGTTCTTCTGGAAGGACAACCGCGGGCACCACTTCGCACGGGTCAAGGCCGCTCCGGCGCTCGCCTCCGTCGGCCTCACCGTCGGCCTGTACCTGATGCTCACCAATTTCGAGCTGCTCACAGGCCGCACCGGCTGGATCAACGGCGCGCTGCTCAGCCCGGTGGTGCTGCTCGGCCTCGGCGGGGCCGGGTACGCGCTCCGCCTCCGGGCCCGTCGGCCCGACCTCTACGCCGTGCTCGCCAGCACGGATGCGACACAGAACACGAAGGAAAGTTCATGACAGATCTGCACTACCTCAGCGCGCACGGGCTGCTGGAGGCCTACCGGACCAGGGCGCTGTCGCCCGTCGAGGTCCTCGACGCGGTCGAGGCCCGGGCGGATGCCGTCGAGCCGGCCGTCAACGCCCTGAGCGACCGGCTCCAGGAGCGGGCCCGCGCCGCTGCGGTCGAGGCCGAGGCCCGCTACGCCGGCCGGGGCGGCGGCGAGCCGCGTCCGCTGGAGGGGATCCCCGTCGCGGCCAAGGAGGAGCAGCCCATCGCCGGGCTTCCGCTCCGCCTCGGATCCGTTCTCACGGACGACACTCCCTCGCCGATCACCCACCCGGTGGTGGAGCGCGTCCTCGCGGCCGGCGGCGTGGTCCACGCCCGGGCGGCGACACCGGAGTACTCGTGTGCGGCGTTCACCCAGTCCGCGCTGTGGGGAGTCACGCGGAACCCGTGGAACCTCGGCTACGGACCGGGCGGTTCGTCCGGCGGCTCCGGCGCCGCGCTCGCGGCGGGCACCACGATCCTGGCCACGGGATCCGATATCGGCGGCTCCATCCGGCTGCCCGCCTCGCTGTGCGGAGTGGTGGGGTTCAAGCCCCCTTACGCCCGGGTTCCGGGTGTGCCCCCGTTCAACCTGGACACCTACTGCCACGACGGACCGATGGCCCGCACCGTCGCCGACACCGCGCTGCTGCAGAACCTGATCGCCGGCGCGCACCCGGTGGATCCCGTGTCACTCCCGGCGACCCGGCCGGTGGTTCCGGACGCGACGAAGGCCCGCGGCTTGAAGATCGCCTTCGCGGCCACCATCGGCGACTTCCCCATCGACCCGGACGTCGCCGCGAACACCCGCGCCCTGGCCGACTCCCTGCGGGGCGCAGGGGTCAAGGTCGAGGAAGTCGCGATACCCATCACCCACGAGACCGTGTTCACCGCGGCCCTGATCCACTACGGCGCCATCTTCGGACCGATGATCACCGAGCTCGGCGACGACGACCGGCTGACCCGCTACGCCCGCCGCTTCGCCGACCGGGCGGGACAAGCCCTCGCCGCCCACGGCTTCTTCAAAGGCCTGTGCCTGGAGGCCGATGTCCAGCAGGCTCTGGTCGATGTGTTCGCGGACTACGACGCCATCATCTGCCCCACCCTCGGCAGCACCGGATTCCTGGCCGATGACGACTATGTCGACCACGGTGTCACCGTCGACGGAACCTACCTCGACTTCTACCTCGGCGCCGCCCTCACGCCGGTCTTCAACGTCGCAAGCCGCCACCCCGTCCTGAACATCCCCACCGGCCGCGCCGCCAACGGCGTCCCCACCGGCGCGCAGATCGTCGGCCGCGCCTACGACGACGCCACTCCCTTCCACATCGGCGCCGCCGCAGAAGAGATCCACCGCTGGTGGGCCGATCCCGCCTGGCGTCCGGATCTGGCCGGGAGATCTATCAGGAATCAGGTGTGATTGGGCTGTTTGGCTAGAAGCCGTATTCATGCCGAATATGGAGCTTGGGGATCGAACAGCGTTCTGGATCGGATGATCTCGGTGCGGCCGGTGCATAAAGGCAGGGCCTCTTGGCGATTACGGCCGGGGCAAGGACCGGCACATCCCTGTCCCCGGCTGGCCGTACTCGATCGTCTGCACGCTCGAGCCAGGCCCCAGCTCATGGACGGCACCTACGTCTACACAGGCGGCAAACCGGGCCCAGCGAAGCGACGGACGAAGAAGTCAACCACCCCACGGCCTCGCCGCACAGGTCAGCCTGAGCCAACTCAGCTCAGCTCTGCGGTGTTCGGTCGTCGGGTTCGATGAAGTGGTCGAACTCGCCGGCCTGGACGCCCTTGGTGAAGGCGTCCCATTTGGTCCGGGTGGTCGTGACGACGTTGGTGGGGTCGCCGGTTTCGCGGAGGTGGACGAGTTCGTCCGGTCCGAAGGCGATCTCGATCCAGGGGCCGGGGCCCTCCTCGCCCTCGGGGGCGGCGCGGACCCAGGTGAGGTCGGTGGCGATGTCAGCCATGGAGGGTGTCTTTCTTCAGGGTGTGGAGGAGGGCGGCCAGGGTGGCGGGGGCGGTACGGAGTATCGCCCCGGTCGGGTCGGCGCTCTCGGTGAGCCAGACCATGCCGGGGGCGGGGGTGGCTACGTGGACGCAGGACTCGCCTTGCCCGCAGTATGAGGACTTCTGCCAGGTGTACGGGTGCACGAAGGGCTCCTTCACAGTTCGTCGGCCAAAGCGCGGATGAAGTCCCTGGTCCTGGCTGGTGTGAGGGCGATTGCTTCCATACGCGCCAACAGGAGCCGGTACGCATCGAGTTCCGCTTCGGCATCCACCAGGACGGGCCCGTGCGACTGATCCAGGGAGACGGTGTCGAGCCGGGGTGCCGAGCCGTGCACGTACAGGATCGTCTGCCCTGATCCGGGATAGGCACCAATGGCGAACGGGATCACCTGGACCGTGATGTGCTCGCGTTCGCCCTGCTCCAGCAAGTGACGAAGCTGCGCCTTGGCCGTGGCCGGTCCGCCGACCGGCACGCGGAGGGCCGCCTCGTGAATGACAGCCCGGTAGGGCGGCGGTGCCGGTCGGTCCAGGATGGTCTGGCGTTGGAGGCGGTGACTCACCCGATGCTCGATGTCCGTACGGGAGAACTCGGGGACGACCTGGCGGAAGATCTCGCGGGCGTGGTCCGTGGTCTGGAGAAGGCCAGGAACGTGAGAGGTGTTGGCCGATTGCAGCGCTGTGGCGTGGTGTTCCAATTCAGCGATGTCCAGAAGCGGTGCCGGCAGCACTTCGCGCAGTGTCTCCCACCACCCGTTCCTGCGTTCCCCGGCGAGGTCGAGCAGGCCGTCGATGTAATCGGCGTCCGCACACCTGTAGTTGCGGGCCATGGCGCGCAGGCGCTCGGGACTCACTCCGAAACGGCTCGCTTCGATGTTGCTGAGCTGGGCCTGGCTGATGCCGAGCAGACGTGCGCCCTCGGTGGCGGTGAGCCCTGCTCTTTCCCGCAACCGCCGCAGTTCGAAGCCGAGGCGCACCCGTCGCACACCAGGAGTGCCTCTGGACGCCATCGTCAACTCTCCTCATTCCGACTGCCGTAGGAAGTGTCACCCACATGAGTGCTTACATCAAGCAATTGGCCATATGGCAAATAGTTTATGCGCCGAGTCGCTACCTTGAATGCCGGGCCGCCCGCCCGGAAGTACCCCGCTCGACGGAGCGGTCTCGTCACCGGGCAACCCGCAGTGCACCTTCCAACCTCCCTCCGTGAATGGAGACTTCCATGGTCAGTGCCACGGTAACGCCGCCCTGGACGTACACCCTCCAACTTCCGCAGGATCCCCGCGCGCCCGGCGTGGCCCGTACGACTCTCCGCACGATCCTGCGCGTGCACGGCATGCGCGAACTGACCGAGATCGCCGAACTGTTGGCGAGCGAGCTGGTGACCAACGCGTACCTGCACTCCTCGGGGGCGTACTCCTTGCGGTTGCGCGATGCCGGGCGTAGCCGGGTCAGGCTGAGCGTGTGGGACACCAACCCGCACATCCCCGCCCCGTTCCGGTGGAGCGCCGAGGCCCCGGCGGAGCTGGCGGAGCGGGGGCGCGGGCTGTACCTCGTCACCCTCTACGCGGAGAGCTGGGGCGCGTACCCCATGCGTGGCGGGCTGCCGGGGCAGGGCGGGAAGCTGCTCTGGGTGGAGTGTGCAGCCAAGGCGGAGGGGTAGGCGAGCGTTGGTCGAGGGCGAGCGCCCCGTCGGGTCGCTCGCCGGAGGCGATCACGCCGGGCACTCCGGCTTGGTCACGAGGCAGTGGACCAAGGGCCCAGGAAGTATTGCTGCGGGTACCCCTCGACGACGTGGACGGGCCGCGGGGAGGCAGGGCCGGACGGGTGGGTCCGGTCCGCGCCGGCGTCCGCGTGGTCCGTGGGTGAGGCGCCGAAGACCAGGAAGGACAGCGTTGACAGGGTGGCGGTGGCGGTGCGCAGGAGCACGCGGGAGTTCCCGCACGCGCGCGTGAGTCGGCTCATAACACGTCAGGAAAATATGAGTGTGTGACAGTTCCGGGATTGCCCGGCGCGACGCGCTCAGAGCCGCCTGAATGCCGTACCGCTCAGGTGGTCCATGTAGGTACTGACGGCCCGGCTGTCCGCCGCCGGTGAGATCAGTGCCACGTGGTTGTCCGGGCGGACCAGGACGAGGGTGTCGCTGCCCGGCTCGATGCCGTATGCCGTACGGGCGTGGCCCGCCTCGTCGGCCAGATCGGCGGGGCCGCCCGCGCCCACCCCGTACGCCCGCACCGCGTCGCCGTACGACGCTTCCGTCGCCCGTAGCGCGTCCGCAGTGCCCGGGCCGAAGCCCAGCAGGGTGAAGTGCGGTCCGGCGAACGCTTCGAAGAGGCGGGTCGGTGCGCCCGTCACGGCGTCGCGGCAGGGGGCGTCCGGGGCGCGGTCGCCCACTCGCAGACGGGAGGTGGAGCCCGTGGGGGAGAGCGAACTCCAGCGGTAGCCACGGGTCAGGCCCGTGGTCTCGGCGGTGCCCGCCGCGTCCAGGCCGCCGCCCGGCTGTTTGATCGCTTCGAGGGTGGCGCGCAGCCGCTCGGAGGTGATGTCCAGCGTCCAGGAGGCCACGGGCAGCCGCTCCTCCTCGTACGTGTCCAACAGGCCCGGATCCGACTGGCCGCTGACGACTCGGGCGAGCTTCCAGCCCAGGTTGAACGCGTCCTGGATCCCGGTGTTCATGCCCAGTCCGCCCGCGACGGAGTGCACATGCGCGGCGTCCCCGGCCAGCAGGACGCGGCCCACCCGGTAGCGGTCGGCCATGCGCTCGTTGACCCGGTACGTGGACAGCAGGTCGGCCCGCGTCAGTTGGGTGCCCGGCAGTCCGGTGTGCCGGGCGAAGAGCCGGCGGAAACTCTCCAGCGAGGGCGGTACGGGGGCTCCCGCCCGGTCCCGCTCCGGCCCGGCCTGGAACCACCAGCCCGACCCCGTACCCGGGATCGGGCACAGCATCACGGCACCGTCCTCGTCGAACCACTGGTGCCAGTAGCCGCGGTCGAGGCCGTCCGCCTCCACGTCCCCGCAGACCATCATCTGCTCCTCGGTCGTCTTCCCCTCGAACGGGATGCCGAGCAGCTTGCGTACCGGGCTGTGACCGCCGTCGCACCCCACCACGTACGGCGCCGCGAGGCTCCGGCCGTCGGCGAGCGTGACGGTCACCGAGTCGGGTCCTGCCGCCAACCCGGTTGCCTCCGCGTCGAGTTCCACGTGTACGCCGTACTCCGCCAGGCGGTCCCGCAGGATCTCCTCCAGCCGCCACTGGGCGATCAGCCACCCCCGGTCGTACGGGGCGTCCGGCGTCGGGTGCGACGCCTCGAACGGGTCGGTGTCGGTGATCGGCAGCCCATTGCGGTACTTCCGCATGGGCAGCGGCGCCGAGCCCGCCGCCAGAACCCTGTCAACGATCCCGAGGTCCTCCAGGGAACGGGGATTGGGGCCCTTGGCCCGCGAGCTGCGCGGAAACTCGGGGGACTTGTCGATGATCCGTACGGCGACGGAACGCCGGGCCAGATCGCAGGCCAGGGTCAGGCCGGTGGGGCCCGAGCCGACGATCAGTACCTGGGCGGTGGGTATGGGCATGCGGGGTCCTCGGTCGTAGGTCCGTGGAAGCCCAGAAAAACGTAACCGAGTTAAAAAAGCAAACCGGGTAACTGAATTGGAGGTCCGGTCACCGGGTCGGGGTAGCGGCCGAGGGGGGCGATGCGGAATCCCCGGTCGGTGGCGTCTGCTGTACCGGCTGTCCCGCCAGTTGCGCGGCAACGGCCTGCGCCTGCGCCCTCGTCCGCCGTGCCGTCCGGAACGCGTCCCAGGTCAGGAGGGTGAGCGCCAGCCACACCAGGGCGAATCCGGCCCACCGCTCCGGCGGCATCGCCTCATGGAAGTACAGGATGCCGAGGATGAACTGGAAGACCGGTGCCAGATACTGCAGCAGGCCCAGCGTGGAGAGGGGTACGCGAATCGCGGCCGCTCCGAACAGGACGAGCGGCGTGGCCGTTACGACACCCGTCGCGGCCAGCAGCGCCGCATGGCCGAGGCCCTCGGAGGTGAACGTCGAGTCGCCCTGCGCGCCCAGCCACAGCAGATAGCCGAGCGCGGGCACGAACAGCACGGTGGTCTCGGCGGTGAGCGACTCCAGGCCGCCCATGTTGACCTTCTTCTTCACCAGGCCGTACGTCGCGAAGGAGAACGCCAGCGCCAACGAGATCCACGGCGGCCGTCCGTAACCGATCGCAAGCACCAGCACCGCCGCGACGCCGGTGCCGACCGCCACCCACTGCGTGGGGCGCAGCCGTTCGCCGAGGAGCAGGACGCCCATCGCGATGGTGACCAGCGGATTGATGAAGTAGCCGAGCGAGGCCTCGACGACGTGCCCGTTGTTCACGGACCAGATGTACAGACCCCAGTTGACCGTGATCACGGCCGCCGCGACCGATATCAGACCGAGCTTCCTCGGCTGCCGTATCAGCTCGCCGATCCAGGACCAGCGGCGCAGTGCCAGCAGCGCGATGCCGACGACCCCGAGGGACCAGACCATGCGGTGAGCGAGGATCTCGATCGCGCCGGCGGGCTTCAGCAGCGGCCAGAACAGGGGGACGATGCCCCACAGGCCGTATGCGCCGATACCGGACAGCAGTCCGGCCCGTTGGTCGGTCGTCCCCTTCACGGGCCCTCCTGGCATGTCTGTGTCAGCTGCTGGGCGTCGATCGATCCGTCGACTGCACGACGGTAGCGCCGGAAGGGCCCCATGTCATAGCCGTATCGGCATACGGTCATGACAAGGGGCCCCTGGGGTGTGTGAGGAGGGGTGGGCGGAGTTACGCCGTGGCCACCGCCGCGGCAACCGTCTCGGCGAGCGGCGTCGTCGGCCGGCCGATCAGCCGGGCCAGGTCCCCGCTCGTACCGGCGAGCAGCCCGCGCTCGATCGCGGCGTCCACATCGACGAGGATCGCCGCGAAACCCTCGGGCAGACCGGCGCCGACCAGGATCTCCTGGTGGACGGCGGCCGGGACGTTCTTGTGGACGATCTCCTTGCCGGTGGCCCCGGCGACCTCGGCCGCGTACTCGGCGAACGACCAGGCGACATCGCCGCTCAGCTCGTAGACCGCGCCGATGTGGCCCTCGCCGGTCAGTACGGCCGCCGCCGCGGCGGCGTAGTCGGCGCGGGTGGCGGAGGCGACCCGTCCGTCGCCCGCGTTGGCGACGACGGCGCCGTGCTCCAGGACGGGGGCGAGGTTGGCGGTGTAGTTCTCGGTGTACCAGCCGTTGCGCAGGAAGGTGTGCGGCAGCCCGGCGTCGAGGATCAGCTGTTCGGTGACCTTGTGCTCGTCGGCGAGCGTGAAGTCCGCGTCGGGACCGCCCAGCACGCCCGTGTACGCGAGCTGTGCGATGCCCGCCGCCTTGGCCGCGTCGATGACGGCGGTGTGCTGCGGGACGCGCCTGCCGACCTCGCTGCCGGAGATGAGCAGGACGCGGTCACCGGCCCGGAAGGCGCCCTTGAGGGACTCCGGACGGTCGTAGTCGGCGACGCGGAGCTCGACGCCGCGGGCGGCGAGCGGGGCGGCCTTCTCCTCGTCGCGGACCACGGCGGCGATCTCGGTCGCGGGCACGGTGGTGAGCAGCTGGTCGATGACGAGACGGCCGAGCTCTCCGGTGGCTCCGGTGACGACGATGCTCATGGGTTTCTCCTCTTTCGGTGGCGCTGGTCCTTGTTCGGTCTCTTGAGCTCACCGTACGGGGTGCACTAACCAAACGAAAGTACCCACTGGAGTAAGGTACTGGCATGAGCGTGAGTGACCCGGGTCCGAGCCGGAAGCCCGACGTGAACCGGCAGATGTGCCCCTCCCGGCTGGTGCTCGAACACGTCACCAGCCGCTGGGGCGTCCTGGTCCTCGCCGCGCTGCTGGAGCGCTCGTACCGCTTCAGCGAACTGCGCCGCGAGGTCGGCGGGGTCAGCGAGAAGATGCTGGCCCAGACCCTCCAGACCCTGGAGCGGGACGGTTTCGTGCACCGGGACGCGAAGCCGGTGATCCCGCCCCGGGTCGACTACTCGCTCACCGGGCTGGGCCGGGAGGCCGCCGAGCAGGTATGGGCACTGGCCCGCTGGACGGAGCGCCGCCTCGACGCCGTGCACGCGGCGCGCGAGACGTACGACACGCGGAAGGCGTGCGACGCGTAGCCGGCCCTCGGTATCACCCTGCCCGCCGAAGCCGGACAGGGTGATACGCAGCGGCCCGGTCCAGCGCGCGATCGCCGCGGGTCGTGACCGGCCGAAGCCGGACCACTGGTCACGGCAGCTACGGCGTCTGTCTGGAGAGCGCCCGATCGCAGGTCAGGACAGCCAACGCCCATGGCGTTCGATCCAGCAGCATGACCGGCGGGACCCCGGCTCATCGCGGAGCGTGATGTACGGCCCCGGCGACGCCGGCACCGCCCGCGACGCCGGGTACCGCTGCCAGGGCTACGCCTCGCAGGTCAGGTCGTGCGCGGGGAGCCGCCCCGTGCGCAGGTAGGCGTTGACGTGCTCGTCGACGCAGGCGTTGCCGTACTCGCCGTACAGGCCGTGCTGGCGGGCGCCGTCCATGGTGAGCAGCCGGGAGCTCGGCCACTGCTCGCGCACGGCCTGGGCGCCGGCGTAGAGGGTGCGGGGGTCGCCGGTGGCGTTGACGAGCAGGGCCGGGACGTCGTTGTCGAGCACGGTCGGCGCCACGGCGGGCCGGTCCCAGAACTCGCAGGGGGTGATGTTGTTGGCCAGCGGCCCGGCGAGGGGGAACCGCTCGCGGGAGGCCTGGACCGCGCGCCAGTAGCTGCCGACGCCGCGCCGCTCGGCCACGTCGCCGCAGATGATCGCGGTCATCTGGCTGGCGGGGGCCGAGCCCGTCCCGGTCAGCAGGAACTCGAGCTGCCCGGCGAGCGCTTCGGACGGTTCGACCGGCTCCCGGTCCGCGGCGCGGGCCAGGAGGCGGACGGTCGCGGCCAGGTCGGCGCGCCGCTCGTCGAGGTCGCTGCCGAGGCCGCCGATCAAGACGGCGGGGAGGACGGTGCTCGTCCAGCAGGTACGCCTTCCCGATCCGCAGCGGCTTCTGCGCGGCGGCGTCGAGGAGGTGCTCGACCGTCGCCAGGACCTCGGCGCGCGCGGCGCCCAGCTCGTAGGTGTCGTGCCGTGCGGCGGCCCATGACGCCCATGCGCGCAGGGCCGCCTCGTTGGCCGGGCACCCCGGCCATCCCGCCACAGCGCAAAGCCCGTCCCGTCGCGAGTTCGAGAACGGCGGCAACACCCTCGCGGCACCAACCGGACCGTGATCCGGTTCAGCGGCTACCGCTGATTTCCGTTCGGATGCTCCCCGGGGGCCCGGACCACCCGGAAGCAGCAGGAAGGCAGCGGTCAGTCCGGCTGAGGTGCTCCCCCCTCCTCCAGCGTCCGCAGCGCCCGCGAGACGTCGAACGGCAGGATCGTCACCGCCACGTGCGGCAGCGGCGCCAGCGTCTTCGCCATCTGCTCACCCGTACCCCGGTGCAGCAGCTTCCCGAGCACATTGCGGTACGTGCGCCGGGGCACCAGCACCGTCAGCCAGGTGTTCCCGTCCTCCGTGGTGCGGACCGCGAGCTTCCGCATCGCGTTGCGCAGCCGCCGGTCCGGGCACGCCACCAACTCCAGGGACACGGACGTGGCGGCCGTCGTCTCCCACCGTGCGGCCAGCCGTCTGCCGTACGCCTCGTCGATCGCGAAGTGCACCGCCCGGATCTGGTCCGGACGCAGCTCATGGGCGTACCGCAGGGCCTTCAGCGTCGCGAGGTCGAGCGTCTCGACGAGCACGAAGACCAGATGGCGGCGGGACCGGGCACGGTCGGCGCCCGGAGCGTGGATGCTCTGCAGTGCGGCCGCCTCGCGCCGGTATTCGCGGTTGATCCGTGTCAGTGCCCAGACGCCGAGCGGGAAGATCACCACGACCAGCCAGGCGCCCTCGGTGAACTTGGTGACGGCGAAGATCAGCACGACGCCGGCCGAGATGAACGCAGTGAGCCCGTTGATCGCGATCTTCAGCCGGCGGCGCGGCTCCCGGCGCCGCACGTGGTACGCGGTGAGGCCGGCCCCGGCCATGGTGAACGCGGTGAACACGCCGATCGCGTACAGCGCCACCAGCCTGTCCACGCTGGCGCCGGTCGCCAGCAGCAGCGCCAGCGAGACGACGGTCAGCGAGATGATGCCGTTGGAGAACGCCAGCCGGTGCCCGCGCCGGGTCAGCAAGCGCGGCAGGAACCGGTCTGCGGCGACGAAACTGGCGAGGTACGGGAAGCCGGTGAACGGGGTGTTGGCGCCGGTGTAGAGGATCAGTGCGGTCGCCAGTTGCACGAAGACCAGCCCGGCCGTGCCGACCGGCCCGCTGCCGAATGCGAGGTGGGCCTCCTGCGCGATCACGGTCGGGGTGCCGTCGGTGTACGGCACCGCGTGGGTGAAGTGCGCCAGCGTGGAGACGCCCAGTACGAGGGTGCCGAGCACCGCGCTCATGGCGATGAGGGTGCGGCGGGCGTTGCGGCCCTGGGGTTCACGGAACGCGGAGATGCCGTTGGAGATCGCTTCGAGCCCGGTGAGGGACGAGCCGCCGTTGGCGAACGAGCGCAGCACGATGAAGAGGGAGGCGCCGTAGAGCCAGCCGCTGCCCGGGGTACCGAGCGGCACGACCCCGGGGGCGTGCAGATCGGCGTGCGGCAGCTCGCCGAAGATCCCGCGCAGCGCGGCGACGAGGAGGACGAGGCCGACGGCGGCCATGAAGAGGTAGGCGGGCAGCGCGAAGGCCCGGCCCGCCTCGCGGACCCCGCGCAGATTCCCGTACGCGAGCAGCACGATGACGGCGACGGAGACCGGGATCTGGAGATGGTCCAGGCCGGTGAAGTTGCCGCCGAGCAGATGGGCGAGCGAGATCAGGGCGTTCGTACCGGCCGACACCTGCACGGCCACGGTGACGATGTAGTCGACGAGCAGTGCCACGGCGGCGATCTGCGCGATGTTCGGCCCGAAGTTCTCCCGGGCGACGACGTACGACCCGCCGGCCCGGGTGTAGATCATCACGACATCGCTGTAGCAGAGCGTCAGGAGCAGCAGTACGAGCAGGATCGCGCCGGTCACCGGCATGAGCAGCGTGAAGGCGGCGGCACCGACGACGGGTACGAGGACCCGGAGCATCTCCTCGGAGCCGTACGCGGTCGAACTGAGGCAGTCGGAGGCGAGCACCCCGAGCGCCGTCCGGTTGTCCAGCTTCTCCTCGCTGATGCGCTCGGTGGTGAGAGCTCTGCCGAGCAGACGCCGCTTGATGCGGTAGGCGGGGCGGTCCAGGGTCATGGCCACATGGTGCGCGGTGGTCGGGCGCACCCCTGGACGCAATCGCCGGACGGGCCGAAATTCAGCCCGTCCGGCGACGGCAGGTGGCGACGGCGGGAACCGTCAGCCGACGACGGTCCAGTTGTCGTTGCCCGCGAGGAGCGCGGCCAGGTCGCCCTTGCCGTTCTGCTCGACGGCGGTGTCGAGCTGTTCGGCCATTTGCGTGTCGTAGACGGGCCGGTCGACGTTGCGCAGGACTCCGATGGGGGTCTGGTGGAGGGTGTCGGGGTCGGCGAGGCGGGACAGGGCGAAGGCCGTGGTGGGGCTGGCGGCGTGGGCGTCGTGGACGAGGATCCGGGACTTGTTGTCCTCGGTGACCGTGACGACCGACAGGTCGCCGGTGGCGGGGTCGCGTACGACGCCCTTGGCGTTGTCCGTGCCGAAGAGGATCGGCTGCCCGTGTTCCAGCCGGATCACGGCGTTCTGTGCCTGGTCCTTGTCCTTGAGGACTTCGAAGGCGCCGTCGTTGAAGATGTTGCAGTTCTGGTAGATCTCCACCAGCGCCGTGCCGGGGTGGTCGGCCGCGGCGCGCAGCACGCTGGTGAGGTGTTTGCGGTCGGAGTCGATGGTGCGGGCGACGAAGGACGCCTCCGCGCCGAGGGCCAGGGACACCGGGTTGAACGGGGCGTCGAGCGACCCCATCGGCGTCGATTTGGTGATCTTGCCGACTTCGGAGGTGGGGGAGTACTGGCCCTTGGTGAGTCCGTAGATCCGGTTGTTGAAGAGGAGGATCTTGAGGTTGACGTTGCGGCGCAGGGCGTGGATGAGGTGGTTGCCGCCGATGGACAGGGCGTCGCCGTCGCCGGTGACGACCCAGACGGACAGGTCGCGGCGGGAGGTTGCGAGTCCGGTGGCGATGGCGGGGGCGCGGCCGTGGATGGAGTGCATCCCGTAGGTGTTCATGTAGTACGGGAAGCGGGAGGAGCAGCCGATGCCGGAGACGAAGACGATGTTCTCTTTGGCCAGGCCGAGTTCGGGCATGAAGCCCTGGACGGCGGCGAGGACGGCGTAGTCGCCGCAGCCGGGGCACCAGCGGACTTCCTGGTCGGACTTGAAGTCCTTCATGGTCTGTTCGGCTTCGGCCTTGGGCACCAGGTGGAGGAGGGGGTTGGCGTCAGGCATCGATGGCCTCCTTCAGTGCCGTCGCGAGCTGTTCGGCCTTGAACGGCATACCGTTGACCTGGTTGTAACTGTGTGCGTCGACGAGGTATTTGGCCCGGATGAGGGTGGCGAGCTGGCCGAGGTTCATCTCGGGCACGATCACCTTGTCGTAGTGCTTCAGCACCTCGCCGAGATTCCCCGGGAAGGGGTTGAGGTGGCGCAGATGGGCCTGCGCGATGGGCTGCCCGGTGGCGCGGAGCCGGCGGACGGCGGCGGTGATGGGACCGTAGGTCGAGCCCCAGCCCAGGACGAGGGTGCGTGCCTGGTCGGGGTCGTCGACATGGATGTCGGGGACCTCGACGCCGTCGGTCTTGGCCTGGCGGGTGCGGACCATGAAGTCGTGGTTGGCGGGGTCGTAGGAGATGTTGCCGCTGCCGTCCTGCTTCTCGATGCCGCCGATACGGTGTTCGAGACCGGGAGTGCCCGGCAGGGCCCACGGGCGGGCCAGGGTCTGCGGGTCACGCTTGTAGGGCCAGAACACCTCGGTGCCGTCGGCCAGTTCATGGTTCGGACCGGTCGCGAACCGGACACGCAGATCCGGGAGCTCATCGACGTCGGGGATCTTCCACGGCTCGGAACCGTTGGCGAGATACCCGTCCGAGAGGAGGAAGACCGGGGTCCGGTACGTCAGGGCGATCCGGGCGGCGTCGAGCGCGGCATCGAAGCAGTCCGCCGGGGTCCTGGGCGCCACGATCGGGACCGGCGCCTCACCGTTGCGCCCGTACATCGCCTGGAGGAGATCGGCCTGCTCGGTCTTGGTGGGCAGACCCGTGGACGGGCCGCCACGCTGGATGTCGATGACGATCAGCGGCAGTTCCAGCGAGACCGCCAGCCCGATCGTCTCCGACTTCAGCGCCACCCCGGGCCCGGACGTCGTCGTCACCGCGAGCGACCCGCCGAACGCGGCACCCAGCGCCGCCCCGATACCCGCGATCTCGTCCTCGGCCTGGAACGTACGGACACCGAAATTCTTGTGCCTGCTGAGCTCGTGCAGAATGTCGGACGCCGGAGTGATCGGATACGAACCCAGATACAACGGCAGATCCGCCTGCCGCGACGCAGCGATCAGCCCGTACGACAGCGCCAGATTCCCCGAGATGTTGCGGTACGTACCCGCAGGGAAGGCCTGCGAGGCGGGTGCCACCTCGTAACTGACGGCGAAGTCCTCCGTCGTCTCCCCGAAGTTCCACCCCGCCCTGAACGCCGCTACGTTCGCCTCTGCGATCTGCGGTTTCTTCGCGAACTTCGCCCGAAGGAACGCCTCGGTCCGCTCCGTCGGCCGGTGATACATCCAGGACAAAAGCCCGAGCGCGAACATGTTCTTGGACCGCTCGGCCTCCTTGCGGGAAAGCCCGAACTCCTTCAGCGCCTCGATGGTCAGCGTCGTCAACGGCACCGGATGGACGTTGTACGCCTCCAGCGAGCCGTCCTCCAGCGGACTGGTCGCGTAGCCGACCTTCGCCATCGGACGCTTGGTGAACTCATCGGTGTTCACGATGATTTCACCGCCGCGCGGCACATCGCCGATGTTCGCCTTCAACGCGGCCGGGTTCATCGCGACCAGAACGTTCGGCGCGTCGCCCGGGGTGAGGATGTCATGATCGGCGAAATGCAGCTGGAACGACGAAACCCCTGGCAGGGTGCCTGCAGGGGCCCGGATCTCGGCGGGGAAGTTCGGCAGCGTCGACAGATCGTTCCCGAACGACGCGGTCTCCGAAGTGAACCGGTCACCCGTGAGCTGCATACCGTCACCGGAGTCACCCGCGAAACGGATGATCACCCGGTCGAGACGGCGGATCTCCTTCTCACCGGCACCCGCATGATCGGAACGGGGGGCACGCTGTCCCCCGACGAGCGCCTCGCTGGCCTCATCGGCCTGTTCGGCTGCGCTACTGACCTGGCTGGTCACTGAACTGGACCTCCCTCGGGGCGGCGGCTCGGGACCGGTCGGCCCGCCGACGGTCCCAAGGCCCACCCTACGTCGGTAAGGGTCGCCTTCCCTGGACCGATCATATGGTGGACGTCGTTTTGAGACGCGATTTGATACCGGTTTGTCATGTTTGGCAAGCCCCCCAGCCGTTCGATGAAGACGCTGTGCACTCATTCTTTGGTTCTAGGACTCGGATCGGCCGCCGAGACGGCCGATCGGAGTCCGCGGCGCCCCCGCCGGCCCGCACCGGCTCTCACCAGGTATCTGACAGAGTGTCAGTGAATCAGGAGTTCAGGTAGGTGAGTACCGCCAGTACCCTGCGGTGATCCCCGTCACTGGGGGACAGGCCCAGCTTCAGGAAGATATTGCTGACGTGCTTCTCCACGGCGCCGTCGCTCACCACCAGCTGTTTGGCCACCGCGGAATTCGTCCGCCCCTCCGCCATCAGGCTGAGCACCTCGCGCTCGCGCGGCGTCAGCCCGGCCAGGACGTCCTGCTTACGGCTCCGGCCCAGCAGCTGAGCCACCACTTCCGGATCCAGCGCCGTGCCGCCCTGCGCCACCCGGACCACGGCGTCGACGAATTCCCGGACCTCGGCGACCCGGTCCTTCAGCAGATACCCCACACCTCGGCTGGATCCGGCCAGCAGCTCGGTGGCGTACTGCTCCTCGACGTACTGCGAAAGAACCAGGACCCCGATCCCCGGGTGGTCCTTGCGCAGCCGCACGGCCGCCCGCACGCCCTCGTCGGTGTGGGTGGGCGGCATCCGTACGTCGGCGACCACCACATCGGGCAGCGCGTCCTGTTCCGCGAGCTCGCGCACCGTCTTGATCAGCGCCTCGGCGTCCCCGACCCCGGCGACGACGTCATGCCCGAGATCGGTCAGCAGCCGGGTGAGCCCCTCCCGAAGCAGTACCGAATCCTCGGCGATGACTACCCGCACCCTGTCCTCCACCATGACGCCTGTATCCCCACTGTTTGCTGGTCCCGCCCGTATGGCCTCCAGCATCCCAGTATCGGCAGCGCCGTGTCCCCGGCCGTCGTACCGGCTCGAAATCGAGCCGGTACGACGGCCGGGGACGAGGAGACTGGAAGGGGCCGTGGACCTGGGGTCCCGGTCACGGCACCGGACGGGTGCGCTCAGCCGCGCCAGGGCAGCTCGGCCGTGATCCGCGTCGGACCGCCCTGCGGGGAATCCACGACGAGGACGCCGTCCACCGCGTCCAGCCGCTCGGTCAGCCCGGCCAGCCCGCTGCCCGACGACACCTCGGCGCCGCCACGGCCGTTGTCGGTGACCTGGAGCATCAGCCGGTCCGCCGACCGCCACACATCGACCGACGCACGGGTCGCCCGTGCATGCTTGCTCACGTTCTGCAACAGCTCCGAGACCGTGAAGTACGCGATCCCCTCGATGGCCTGGGCGGGCCGGGACGCCAGGTCCACCTCGACCGTCACGGGGACGGTGCAGCGGGAGGCGATGGCGGAGAGTGCGGCGTCGAGTCCGCGGTCGGTGAGGACGGCGGGGTGGATGCCGCGGGCGAGGTCGCGGAGTTCCTGGAGGGCGACCTTGACCTCGCCGTGGGCCTCGTCGACCATGCGGGCCGCGGCCTCGGGGTCGTCCGTCAGCTTCTCCTTTGCCAGGCCCAGATCCATGGCGAGGGCGACGAGTCGGGCCTGTGCGCCGTCGTGCAGGTCGCGCTCGATGCGGCGCAGGTCGGCGGCGGCCGTGTCGACGACCACCCCGCGGTCCGACTCCAGCTCCGAGACGCGCGTCGCCAGCCGGGACGGGCCGAGCAGCCCGGCCACCATCACCCGGTCCACGCCTGCCAGACCGCGGATGATCCACGGGGTGATGAGGACGACGATCAGGCCGCACACGCTGGTCGCGGCCAGCTCGAAGGGGGAATCGAGGTAGATCTGATGGGTGTTGTCGCCGTACAGCTGGATGCCGTCGATCCCCACGTACGAGGGGAAGACCCAGTGCCACAGCGGGTAGGTGAGCGTCCCCCATCCGAAGGTCCAGAGCGTCAGCGACACGGTGAAGGCGAAGACCGCCCACGGGAAGTGCAGCAGCGTGTAGAGCAGATGCCGCCAGGACACCCCGCTCTTCAGGACCGCGCCCACCCAGGACATCAGGCCGCCGGTCCTGCCGCGCACCGGCGCCGGCGCGGCCACGTTCAGCCCCAGCAGCCCGCGCGCCCGGGCCCGCTCCAGCGCGCCGAAACCGCGGCACATGGCGAGCGCGCCGGCCAGGATCGGGACGCCGAGGAAGGTGATCAGCATGCCGACGCCCAGGGACGTCAGGGTGATCGAGAGGCCGAACAGGACCGCGCTGATCGGCAGGCTCAGCAGCAGATAGCCGAATTCGCGCCAGGTCCTGCCCTCGAAGGGCGCGCGGAGCGCGGCGGGGAAGAAGTGCTTCGCCGGGGGAAGGTCCCCGAAGCCGGCTCCGGACCGCTGGTGGTCCCGAGTGTCCGGTCCGTATGCCGTGGCCATGGGTGCTGTCCGTTTCGTCTCGGGGAGCCGGTTTCTCCGGCGGAGGCCCGGATTCTCCGGCGGATTCGCGCGGGTCCGGGGGCTCGGGGTCATGGGCTCGGGGTACGGGGTTCGGGTTACGGGCTTCGACTGGTACATCAAGGGTGCTGGGTCGTGGGCCCGTGCACCATGAGGCCGGTATCCCTCTTCGACCGGGGGTTTTCCCTACCCCGGGAGGGGACCTGGGAGTGCTTGGCTTCCCGGCCTACCCGACCCGGCCCTTGTCCCGGTCCCGGTCCCGCCAGGGCAGTTCCGCGGTGACGGTCGTCGGGCCGCCGACCGGCGAGTCGAGGACGAACAGCCCGTCGACGGCGCCCAGCCGTTCGGCCAGCCCGGCCATGCCCGTACCGCCGTCCATCCGGGCCCCGCCCCGCCCGTCGTCGGTG
Organism: Streptomyces sp. NPDC111516; assembly: GCF_055635345.1. Taxonomy (NCBI): domain Bacteria; kingdom Bacillati; phylum Actinomycetota; class Actinomycetes; order Kitasatosporales; family Streptomycetaceae; genus Streptomyces; species Streptomyces sp. NPDC111516. The sequence continues at coordinate 97,313 of NZ_JBVKBV010000004.1, forward strand.
ACCTGGAGCAGCATCCGGTCCGCCGACCGCCACACCTCCACGGACGCCGAACGTGCCCCGCTGTGCTTGCTCACGTTCTGCAACAGCTCCGAGACCGTGAAGTACGCGATCCCCTCGATCGCCTCCGCCGGACGCGCCGGCAGATCCACCCCCACCGTCACGGGGACGGTGCAGCGGGAGGCGATGGCGGAGAGCGCGGCGTCGAGTCCGCGGTCGGTGAGGACGGCGGGGTGGATGCCGCGGGCGAGGTCGCGGAGTTCCTGGAGGGCGACCTTGACCTCGCCGTGGGCCTCGTCGACCATGCGGGCCGCGGCCTCGGGGTCGTCCGTCAGCTTCTCCTTTGCCAGGCCCAGATCCATGGCGAGGGCGACGAGTCGGGCCTGTGCGCCGTCGTGCAGGTCGCGCTCGATGCGGCGCAGGTCGGCGGCGGCCGTGTCGACGACCACCCCGCGGTCCGACTCCAGCTCGGCGATCCTGCGCTCCAACTCGTCGGAGGGGGAGAGCAGCCCGCGCGCCATCGCACGGTCGGCATTGGCGAGGAGCCGCGCGATGTAGGGGAGCACGGGCCACAGCACGAAGAGGCTCACGAGCGTCACGGTGAAGGTGAGTACGCCCCAGGGCAGCCGGATGAAGGAGTAGAGCACCGCCCGCCAGCCCACCGGATCCTTCAGGCTCGACCACAGCCAGGGAAAGAAGCCCTGCTCGCGGCGGGACAGAACCATCGGGCTCGGCTCGTCGATCCACACCCCGAGCATCGCCCGCGCCCGGCTCCGCTCGGCCCGGCCGATCAGCCTCGCTCCCTGCAGTCCGGCGGCGAGCAGCGGCAGACCGATGACCGTGACCGCGAGCCCCACACCGATGCCGATCATGAAAATTGTGTAAACGAACCCGGCCGCGGCCATGGGAAGGTTGGCCAGGAGGTAGCCGATCTCCTTCCATGTCCACCGATCGAGGGCGAAGCGGGCGGGCGGTGGACGGTCGTTGTCGGGCACCAGGGGGCTCATGGTCATACGCCCCAGCCTGCCGGGCGGGGTCTGCGCGCGCCATGGGGCTCGTGGGTGGGGTGAAGTAGGGATAACCCCACCCGTAGCCCGAGGCGGCTGCTTACCCTCTCTTTAACAGGGCTCTTTGTCAGGGCCTAGACTCCCTGCGTACAGATCGTCGAACGGGTTTGAGGGAGCGAGGGGCGGACGTGGCGGACCTGCCGGAATCGACCGTTCTCGCGTCGGACTACTTCCACAGCTATTCCGTGGTCGGACTGCTCGCTGTGATCGGCGTGCTGTTCGTCGCCGTCGCCTTCGGGGCGGGCCGGCTGCTGCGGCCCGTGGTTCCCACACCGGAGAAGCTCCTGACGTACGAGTGCGGTGTGGACCCGGTGGGTGAAGGATGGGCACATACCCAGGTCCGTTATTACGTCTATGCCTTCCTGTACGTGATCTTCGCCGTCGACTCGATCTTCCTGTTTCCGTGGGCGACCGTATTCGCCGCACCCGGATACGGGGCGACGACCCTGGTGGAGATGTTCATCTTCCTCGGTTTCCTGGCCGTAGGACTGCTCTACGCATGGAAGAAGGGCGTCCTCGAATGGACGTGACGAGCACGCCGCCCCCCGAGCGCCGGCCCGCGACGCAGCCGGGACCGGACCCCGAGACGGGCTCCGAACCGCAGGCCGTTCCGACATTCCTGCCGGAGCCCAAGCGGCTCGGCGTCCTGTCGCGCCTGGCCCCCGAGCCGATGAAGGTGGTCCTGAACTGGGGCCGCCGCTACAGCCTCTGGGTCTTCAACTTCGGGCTCGCCTGCTGCGCCATCGAATTCATCGCCGCCTCCATGGCCCGGCACGACTTCATCCGGCTCGGCGTGATCCCGTTCGCCCCGGGCCCGCGCCAGGCCGACCTCATGATCGTCTCCGGCACGGTGACGGACAAGATGGCCCCGGCCGTGAAGCGGCTGTACGAGCAGATGCCCGAGCCCAAGTACGTCATCTCCTTCGGCGCCTGCTCCAACTGCGGGGGCCCCTACTGGGACTCGTACTCCGTGACGAAGGGCGTCGACCAGATCATTCCGGTCGATGTCTACGTACCCGGCTGCCCGCCCCGTCCCGAGGCGCTCCTCCAGGGCATCCTCAAGCTTCAGGAGAAGATCGCCCGCGAGTCGCTGGGCGAGCGGTACGCGACGGGCGGCGGCAGCCGTCCCTCCACGACCGCACTGCGCAGCGGCCTGGTCGCCGCCCCGCCGGCACCGGGGGAGGACCGCGATGACCAGCACCCCTGACGCCGCCGACGGCTACGACCGCCTGCCGGATGCCGCCGCCGAGTTCTTCGGCGAGGAGGCCACGGCCGCGTACGCGTACGACCTGCTGACCGTCGACGTACCGGCCGCCTCCTGGACCGCCGCCCTCGAAACGGCCCGCGACCGGCTCGGCTGCACCTATTTCGACTGGCTGAGCGCGGTCGACGAACCGGGCACCGGCTTCCGGGTCTGCGCCCACGTCGTGGCCCTGGCCGAGGGCAGGGTCCGCCGTCTCCTGATCCGTACGACCGTTCCGCACGAGGCGGCCGTCCTTCCCACCGCCATCGACGTCTACGCGGGCGCCGCCTGGCACGAGCGCGAGACACACGAGATGTTCGGCATCGGCTTCGAGGGCCACCCGCATCTGGTGCCGCTGCTGCTGCCCGAGGGCTTCGAGGGGCATCCGTTGCGCAAGGACTTCGTGCTGGCGGCACGCGTCGCGAAGGCCTGGCCGGGTGCGAAGGAGCCGGGCGAGTCGGAGCACGGCGGCCCGAAGCGGCGCACGATGCTGCCGCCCGGCGTCCCCGACCCGAACGAATGGGGCCCCCTGAAGGGCCAGCTTCCGCCCGCCCCGTCCCGCCCGGCCCGCGCCGCACGCGCGGCGGGCGACCGCCCGGTACGCCGCGCCCGCAGCGTGAGCGAGGGCTCGGCCGGCCAGCGGCAGGAGCCGGCCGCACCGGCGGCCGGAGCCGAGACCACTTCCCCCGTACCCCCGCGCCGCACCCGCAGCGCTTCCCAGGGTTCGGCGAGCCAGCAGCGCGAGGCAACGAAGCCGGCAACGGAAACGGGCGCCGGGTCCGGGTCGGCGGAGCCGACCCCAGGAAGCGCCGACGCGCCCTGGCACCACGCCCGTCCGGCCTTCGACACCACTCCCGAACCGCCCTCGGACCCGGGTACGTCGCAGTCGCAGGGCACGACGGAGGACAGCCCGGACACCCCGAACCAGCCCGGGACCCCGCCCACGCACCCCGCCGAACCCGAGCAGCCCGAAACCGAAACCCCCGACCGCCCCGCCGGAGGCGATAGCGCGTGAACGACGTACTCGACGTCGCCCTCCGGCTCGTCATCGTCTTCGCCGTGTTCATGGTCCTCCCCCTCGTCGTGGGACAGACCGAGCACAAGGTGATGGCCCACATGCAGGGCCGCCTCGGACCCATGTACGCGGGTGGCTTCCACGGCTGGGCCCAGCTCGTCGCCGACGGCGTGAAGTTCGCGCAGAAGGAAGACATCGTCCCGGCCGAGGCCGACCGCCGTATCTTCCAGCTCGCACCGGCCGTCGCGCTGCTCCCGTACCTCCTCGTGCTCGTCGCCATCCCGATCGGCCCCGGCGAGGGCGCGGTCGGCCAGGTCGTCGACGCGGGCATCTTCTTCGTGCTCGCCGTGATGGGCGTCGGCGTGCTCGGCTCGCTGATGGCGGGCTGGGCCTCGGCCAACAAGTTCTCCCTCCTCGGAGGCCTCCGTACCGCCGCCCAGCTGCTCGCGTACGAACTGCCGATGCTGCTCGCCGCCGCCTCCGTCGCGATGGCGGCCGGCACCGTCTCCCTCCCGGGCATCCTCGACGCCTTCGAGTGGTGGTGGCTGCCCTGGCAGATCGTCGGTGCCCTGGTCTTCTTCGTGGCCGGACTCGCCGAACTGCAGCGCCCGCCGTTCGACATGCCGGTCGCCGACTCGGAGATCATCTTCGGCGCGTACACCGAGTACACCGGCCTCCGCTTCGCGCTGTTCCTGCTCGCCGAGTACGCGGGCATCGTCGTGCTGTGCGGACTGACCACCGTCCTCTTCCTCGGCGGCTGGCACGGCCCGTTCGGCGCCCACGGACTCGGCTGGGTCTGGACGCTCCTCAAGATCGCGGTCCTCGCCTTCGTCGTCATCTGGCTGCGCGTGAGCTATCCCCGGCTCCGCGAGGACCAGCTGCAGAAGCTCGCCTGGACCACGCTCATCCCGCTCGCTCTCGCGCAGATCGCGCTCACCGGCATCGTGAAGGTGGCGATCAACTGATGGCTGCGCCGCTCCCGCCCTCCCGGCGTGGTACCCCCCAGCCCTCCCGACCCGGCATTCCCGGCTCCGGTCTGGCCAAGGGCCTGGCCGTCACCCTGCGGACGATGACGAGGAAGACGGTCACCGCTCAGTACCCGGATGTCCAGCCCGAGCTCCCGCCCCGCTCCCGCGGCGTCATCGCACTGTTCGAGGAGAACTGCACGGTCTGCATGCTCTGCGCCCGTGAGTGCCCGGACTGGTGCATCTACATCGACTCCCACAAGGAGACGGTGCCCGCCGCCGCACCGGGCGGACGCGAGCGCAGCCGCAACGTCCTCGACCGCTTCGCGATCGACTTCTCGCTCTGCATGTACTGCGGTATCTGTATCGAGGTCTGCCCCTTCGACGCACTGTTCTGGTCGCCGGAGTTCGAGTACGCGGAGACGGACATCCTCGAACTCACCCATGAGCGCGACAAGCTCCGCGAATGGATGTGGACGGTACCGGAACCGCCCGCGCTCGACCCCGGTGCCGAGGAGCCGAAGGAGATCGCCGCCGCCCGCAAGACGGCGGAGAAACTCGAAGCCCAGCGCGCCAAGGAGGCGCAGGAAGCCCAGCAGGCCCGAGCGACCCAGCAGGACCGGAAGGAAGAGGGGGAGGAGTGACACTCGCAGCCGCCGCAGCGCAATTCGTCCACGCTGCCGACTCCGCCCACTCCGGCTTCCTCTCCCCGACCGGCATCGAGATCGCCTTCGTCCTCGTCGGCATCGCCACCCTCGGCGCGGCCCTCCTCACCGTCACGACCAAGCAGCTGGTGCATGCCGCCCTCTGGCTGGTCGTGGCGCTCGGTGGTCTCGCCGTCGAGTACCTCCTGCTCACCGCGGAGTTCATCGCCTGGGTGCAGGTACTGATCTACATCGGTTCCGTGGTCGTTCTCCTTCTCTTCGGGCTGATGCTCACCAAGGCCCCCATCGGCCGCTCCCCGGACGCAGACTCGGGCAACCGCTGGGCGGCCCTCGGTGTGGCGGTCGCCGCCGCCGGCACGCTCGTCTGGGTCGTCGTCGACGCCTTCCGCGCCACCTGGATCAACCTGGACGGACCGGCCCAGGGCTCCACCGAGGTGACCGGCGCCTTCCTCTTCCGGCACTGGGTGCTGCCGTTCGAGGCGCTCTCCGTCCTGCTGCTCGCCGCGCTCGTCGGCGCGATCGTCCTGTCCCGCAAGCGCGGTAAGGAGCAGAGCTGATGCACCTCGCCTATCCCGCCGTGCTCGCCGTCCTCCTCTTCTGTACCGGGCTGTACGGAGTGCTCGCCCGCCGCAACGCGATCCTGGTCCTGATGTCCGTCGAGCTGATGCTCAACGCCGTCAACCTCAACCTGGTCGCCTTCGACGTCTGGCTCCGCGACGCCCTGCACTCCGGCCAGGCCCTCACCCTCTTCACCATCGCCATCGCGGCGGCAGAGCTCGGCATCGGCCTCGCCATCGTCCTCGCCGTCCACCGCAACCGCGGCAGCTCCGACGTCGACCGCCTCCGCGACACCGCAGAGACCGACTCCGCCGAAACCCTCCCCGGCGACGAGGCCGACGACACCGAAGACCAGGCCACTGCTCCGGCAGGGAAGGCAAAGAAGGCAGAGGCCACCACGTGACCACCACGACCCTCGCCGTCCTCGTGCCCCTCCTTCCGTTCCTGGGCGCCGTGGCCGGTCTCCTTCTCGGCCCACCCGTCTCCCGCCACCGCCCCGAGACGGGGCTTCGCGCGCTTTTCTTTGCCCCCGGTTACGTACGCCCCCTGGCCGTACTGCCCACCCTCACCGCCTTCGCGCTCGCCGTCGTCGTCGCCTCGCGCCAGGGCGGCGGCCCTGCCATCGACGCGGCGACCCGGCTCACCCCCACCGGCTCGGTCCCGGTCGACCTCGCCCTGCACCTCGACGGCTTCGCGGTCCTCGTCGCCGTCCTGGTCGGGCTCGTCGCGGCCTGTGTGCAGATCTACTCGACCGCGTATCTGCGCGACGACCCCCGCTACCCCTCGTACGCGGCCCTCGTCTCCCTCTTCACCTCCGCGATGCTGCTCGTCGTCTACTCCGGCGACCTGATGGTGCTCCTGGTCGGCTGGGAGATCATGGGCATCTGCTCGTACTTCCTCGTCGGCCACTACTGGGAGACGCCCGAAGCCCGCGCCGCCTCGCTCAAGGCCTTCCTGGTCACCAAGCTCGGCGACGTCCCCTTCCTGATCGGTCTGTTCGCACTCGCCGCCGACACCGGCTCGTTCCGCATCACCCGCATCCTGGGCGCCGTCGCCAACGGCGGACTGGACCACCCCACCCTCATCGCCCTGCTGCTCCTCGCGGGTGTCGCGGGCAAGTCCGCACAGTTCCCCCTGCACACCTGGCTGCCCGACGCGATGGCCGGCCCCACCCCCGTCTCCGCGCTGATCCACGCCGCGACGATGGTCGCCGCCGGTATCTACTTCGTGGCGCGGCTCCTCCCCGTCTTCGCCCAGTCCGGCGCGGCCCTCGTCGTCCTCGCCGTGATGGCCGCCGTCACGATGATCGGCTCGGGAATCGCGGCCCTCGCCCAGGACGACATCAAACGCGTCCTCGCCTACTCGACGATCGGCCAGCTCGGCTACATGTCCGGCGCCCTGGCCGTCGGCGACCGCGGTGCCGCCGTCTTCCACCTCCTCTCCCACGGAGCGTTCAAGGCCGTCCTCTTCCTCGCAGCGGGCGTCGTCATCCACGCCGCCGGGACCAACTCACTGGCCGCCATGTCCCGCATGGGCGGCCTGACGAAGCGCATCCCTGACGCCTACTGGACGATGACCGTCGCCCTCCTCGCGCTCGCCGCCATCCCGCCGTTCGCCGGCTTCTTCTCCAAGGAAGCCGTCCTCGTCGCCGCCGAGCACACCGCACTCGGGGAACGGCACGTCGCCCCGGCCGCGGCCGGCTGGACCGTCCTCGTCGCCGGACTGCTCGCCGCCGTCCTCACCGCCGCGTACGCCACCCGCCTCTGGCTCCTCGCCTTCCGGGGCCGTGGGGCCGAGGCCCCCGACCACGGCAGGCAGCCCGTCGCGATGACCGCCGTCCTCTGGGTCCTCGCCATTCCCACCATTGCCTTCGGGCTGACCGTCGGCGTGATCACCGACTGGTTCGACGGCCACAGCCTCACCCCGTCCCTGACCACCGCCGTCCTCTCCACGGGCGTCGGCCTCGTCGGCGGCCTCGTCACCTACGGAGCCTGGCGCCACACCTCGGCGCTCGCCGCCCGCACCGCCGTCGGCACGGTCGTCGCTCACCCCGACGCCGAACCCGCCCTTGTCGAAGCCCAGGCCATGTCGGCGCACACCGCCGCCTACGGCGCCTACGGGGACGCCCCCGACCCGGCCGACCCCGGCCGCCTGCTCCTCGGCCCGCTCCACCGCCACGCCGCCGCGGGCTTCCACCTCGACGCCCTGTACACGACCCTGTTCGTCCGCCCCGTCCAGGCCGCGGCGAGCCTCGTCCGCTTCCTGGACCGCGAGGTCGTCGACACGTACGTGCGCGGCTCCGGCACCGGCGCACGCTGGCTCGGCACCGCCGTCCGCCGCGCCCAGACCGGCAACGTGCAGACCTACCTCAGCGCACTGCTTGCCGGTTCCCTGGTCCTGGCGATCGCCGCCGTCGTCTTTGCCAACGTCAACGCCGGGTCGTGAGCCGTGATCGATATCAGTGAATCCGTGATGCAGTTCCTTCTCGCGTTCATCGTCGTCGTCCCGCTCATCGGCGCCGTGGCCGCTCTCCTGCCGGCCCCGCCCGGGCTGAAGGGAACCAGCCCCGACCAGGCCGTGCTCCGCCACGGCGTGACCGTCACCGGGGCGGTCCTCATTGCCGCGATCGTGCTGGCCGCCGGCTTCGACCACGACCACCCGTCGAAGATGCAGGCCACCACCGACATCAGCTGGATCCCGGCGCTCGACGTCCGCATCCATCTCGGCATCGACGGCATTTCGCTCCCCCTTCTCGTACTGACCGCGCTGCTGACCTTCCTCTGCGCGCTCTACAGCTACTTCAAAATGCCTGAGGGCCCCTCCCCGAAGGCCTTCGTCGCACTCCTCCTCGTCCTGGAGTCCGGCACCCTCGCGACTTTCGCCGTCCTCGACCTGCTGCTGTTCTTCCTGGCATTCGAGATGGTGCTCATCCCGATGTACTTCCTCATCGCCCGCTGGGGCGGTGCGCAGAAGCAGGCCGCCGCCTGGAAGTTCATCCTCTACACGCTGCTCGGCTCGGTGATCATGCTGCTGGGCCTGCTCCTCATCGGACTGAAGAGCGGCACCTTCGACATGGTGGCACTCGCCACTGACAACGGCCGTGGGCTCACCTCGTCCGTGCAGGTCATCGCCGTTCTGGCGATCGGCATCGGGCTCGCCGTGAAGACCCCGATGTGGCCGCTGCACAGCTGGCTCCCGGACGCCCACACCGCCGCCCCGACCGTCGGCTCGGTGCTGCTCGCGGGCGTCCTGCTGAAGATGGGTACGTACGGGTTCGTCCGGATCCTGCTGCCCATCACCCCCGACGGGATGCACACCTTCGCGCCCTACCTCGCCGCCTTCGCGGTCGTCGGCATCGTCTACGGATCGCTCGCCTGCCTGGCGCTGGCCCGCCCCGGCTCCAAGGGTGACCTCAAGCGCCTGATCGCGTACTCCTCCGTCGGACACATGGGCTTCGTACTCCTCGGCATCGCGAGCATGACCCCCACCGGAGTCAACGGCGCGCTCTTCGCCAACATCGCCCACGGCCTCATCACCGGCCTGCTGTTCTTCCTGGTCGGCGCGGTCAAGGACCGGTACGGCACCGCGGACCTCGACACCCTCTCCGGCGCCACCGGAGCCGCGCTCTACGGCCGGGCACCCCGCCTCGGCGGCCTCCTCGCCTTCGCCGCCGTCGCCTCCCTCGGCCTGCCCGGGCTCGCCGGATTCTGGGGCGAGATGCTCGCCCTGTTCGGCTCCTTCGATCCCGCCGACGGCCTCAGCCGCCCCGCCTTCCTCACCTTCATGTCGATCGCCGCGTTCGGCACCCTGCTCACCGCCGCGTACATGCTGATCGTCGTACGCCGCGTCTGCATGGGTGAGAAGCGGGCAGAGCCGCAGCAGCTCGCCGATGTCCAGGCGTACGAATTCGCCGCCTGGACCCCGCTCGTCGCCCTCACCGTCCTCGCCGGCCTCTGGCCCGCCGTCCTCCTCGGCCTCACCGACCCGGCCGTGCAGAAGCTCCTTGCAGGAGGCAAGTCGTGACCACAGCCGTCGTCACCGCAGCGGCCGACAGCACCACCAGCCTCGTCCAGTCCGTCGACTGGCTCGCGATCGCGCCCCCGGTCGTCGTCGCGGCCGTCGCGCTGATCGTCCTGGTCGCCGACCTCTTCCTCCCCGAGGAGCGCAAGCCGCTCCTCGGCTGGGTCACCATGGCCGGACTCGTCGCCGCACTGGCCCTCCTCGTCCCACTGCGCGACGGCGACCACTCCACCTTCTGCCTCACCGCGGCAACCACCGGCACCGGTGCCCCCGGGGCCTGCAGCTACACCGCCGATCACTTCGCCCTCGTCATCCAGGCACTCGTACTCGGCGGCGCCCTGCTGACCGCCCTGCTCTCCCTCGGCGACATCCGCAGACTTCCCGCGGGCGAGTTCTGGTTCCTGCTGCTGTCCTCCGCGTCGGGCGCCGCGCTCCTGCCCGCCGCCCGCGACCTCGCCACCCTCGTCGTCGCCCTCGAAGTCGCCTCGCTGCCCGCCTTCGCCCTCGTCGGCATCAAGCGCGGCGACCGGCGGTCCTCCGAAGCCGCGCTGAAATTCTTCCTCTCCTCCGTCGTCGCCACCGCCGTCACGCTGCTCGGTGTCAGCTTCGTGTACGCGGCCACCGGCACCCTGCACCTCACGGAGATCGCCGCCCGGCTCGACGACGTACCAGGTCAGCTCGACACCCTCGCCCAGGCGGGCGTCGTCCTCACCCTGGTCGGCTTCGCATTCAAGACGGCCGCCGCGCCCTTCCACTTCTGGGTGCCCGACACCTATGTCGGCGCCCCCCTGCCGGTCGCCGCCTACCTCTCCGTCGTCGGCAAAGCGGTCGGCTTCTCCGGCCTCATCCTCGTCACCGTGATCGCGTTCCCGGCGTACGCGGACGTCTGGGGGCCGGCCCTCGCCGTCCTCGCCGCGCTCACCATGACCATCGGCAACGTCGCCGCCCTGCGCCAGAGCGCCACCCGCGTCCGCAGCGCCGTACGCCTGCTCGCCTGGTCGTCCGTCGCCCAGGCCGGCTACCTCCTGGTGCCGATCGCCGCCGCCGCATACTCCAGCGACGAGCACATCGGCTCGACGGTCGCGTACGCCCTCATGTACGCCGTCGTGAACCTCGGCGCCTTCGCGGTCGCCGCCCTCGTCGCCCGCACGAACCCCGGGAACCGGATCTCCGACTACCGCGGCCTGTACGCCACCCGTCCCCTCGCCGCCCTCGCGATGGCCTTCTTCCTGCTCTGCCTGGCCGGCCTGCCGCCCGGCATCGTCGGCCTCTTCGCCAAGGTCACGGTCTTCTCCGCAGCCGTCGACGCGGGACTCGGCTGGCTCGCGGTCGTCATGGCCGTCAACGTCGTGATCGCGCTCTACTACTACCTTCAGTGGACCGCGGCGCTCTTCCGCGCCCCTGAGGAGGCCCCGGCCCAGGCCCGGGCGGAGGGGCCCGCACCCGCGGACGCGGCCGCACCCGCCAGGCACCGCGCCCCGACGCCCGTCGCCCTCGCGATCGCCCTCACCGCCGTCGCCGGCGTCGTGCTCTCCGGTGCCCCGCAGACGGTCCTCAGATTCGCCGCCGTCAATCTCTTCTGACATATCCAAGATCGGTTTGCCCGGAGCGGTCCCCACAGGGCAAGGTCATGGCCGCACAGCCCCACACACGCACCCAGGTCCCAGAGGAGCAAGAGCAGTGCTGAACGGGTTCAAGGACTTCATCCTGCGCGGAAACGTCATCTCCATGGCCATCGGGCTGGCCGTCGGAGCGGCGTTCACCGCAGTCGTCACCGGATTCAGCACCGCCTTCATCACCCCGCTGATCGGCCTCGCGACCGGCTCCGTCGGCGACTTCAGCTCGGCGGAGTTCTCGATCGAGGGCGCCATCTTCCCGTACGGGAAGTTCCTGGCCGCCGCCATCGCCTTCCTGATCACCGCGGCGGTGCTCTACTTCGGCGTCGTCGTCCCCATGACCAAGGTCCAGAACCGCTTCTCCAAGGCGGAGGAGAAGGTCGACATCAAGGCAGCCCTGCGCGACTGCCCCCGCTGCTACACCGAGATCCCGGCCATCGCCTCCCGCTGCGCCCACTGCACCAGCGAGATCAAGCCGGACCCCGAGGCCCTCGCACTCGCCGGTCTCCCCGCCCAGCGCTGAGCCGTCCGGCACGGAACGAAAGACGCACGGTCCCCTCAGGGCCTGTCCGGCCCATCACGGCCGGACAGGCCCTGACCCGTTCGGTCCAAAGCCCGGCGCCGGGCCCCAACGGCCTGACAGGCACTGTCCCGCGGCCGCAGCACCAGGGAACTAGCTCTCCTCGCCTGGCGTTGACCTGTACGGGAGGCTCCACTGGGGAAGTGGAGACCACCAAGTAAAGGGTTCCCCTGCCGCACCACTTGGAGGGCGTACCGTGCACCGCCGGCACAACGGGCTGAGAACCGCCGTACTCCTCGGAGGCCTGTCCGCACTCATCATCGTCATCGGAAGCTTCTTCGGACGTACGGGCCTGATCGTCGCGCTCTTCGTAGCCGTCGGTACCAACGCCTACGCGTACTGGAACAGCGACAAACTGGCGCTCAGGGCCATGCGCGCCCGCCCCGTCAGCGAATTCGAGGCGCCCCAGCTGTACCGCATGGTCCGCGAGCTCTCGACGGCCGCCCGCCAGCCCATGCCCCGGCTCTACATCTCCCCGACACAGGCCCCCAACGCGTTCGCCACGGGCCGTAATCCGCGCAACGCGGCGGTCTGCTGCACAGAAGGCATCCTGCAGATCCTGGACGAGCGAGAGCTGCGCGGCGTCCTCGGCCACGAGCTGAGCCATGTCTACAACCGCGACATCCTGATCTCGTCCGTCGCCGGAGCGCTCGCCTCCGTCGTCATGTTCCTGGTCAACTTCGCCTGGCTGATTCCGGGGGGCCGGTCCAACGACGACGAGGGCCCAGGCATCCTGGGCATGCTGCTGATCATGATCCTCGGCCCGCTGGCCGCGTCCGTCATCCAACTGGCCGTCAGCCGCTCCCGCGAATACCAGGCGGACGCCTCGGGCGCCCAGCTGACCGGCGACCCGCTGGCCCTCGCCAGCGCCCTGCGGAAGCTGGACGCAGGAACGAAACAGCTCCCGCTGCCCCCCGAGCCGAGGATCGAGACCGCGAGCCACATGATGATCGCGAACCCCTTCCGCCCCGGCCAGGGCATGTCCAAGATGTTCTCGACACACCCGCCGATGGCGGAGCGCATCGCCCGACTGGAACAGATGGCAGGTCATCGCCCGTGAGGACGATCGGTGCGGACGCCCTAGTGGAAGTCGGAGAAGAGCAGACCGAGGAAAATCCACAGGGGGGAAGCCGAGCACGATGAGTACGGCGATCGCCAGCCCGGCCAGGCAGCCGCACCCCGTCAGCCGGTTGCTGGTTCTCGCGTACTCATCGTCGTCCCCCACGCCGCTATTGAACCGAACCCCCTGCCAGGGGACGCCGACAACTCCTGGGCCCTGTCGTTTGGATCATGCCGGGCTCGCGTGCCCCGGCACCGCACCTCGCGGCGTTGTCGTCAGCCTTCCCCAAGCTCTCGGCTCCGCTCGAGCAGGGGAGACCCCATTGGCTCCGCCATGACTCCTTCCTCCGCCTTGCGATGCACGGCACCGGACCCCGCTCCCTGATCCGGCCTGATCCAAACGAAAGGCCCTAGCGGGCTCCGAACGCTTCGTCGGTCGAGACCACCTCTCGGCCCAGCGGCATGAGCGAGATGGGGATCATCTTCAGATTTGCCCAGCCGAAGGGGATTCCGATGATCGACACGAACAGCGGGATGCTCGTGATCAGGTGACCCAGCGCGAGCCACCACCCGGCGAAGACGAGCCAGATCACGTTACCGACGCAGGAGGGCGCACCCGCGTCGGGCCGTTCCACCGTGGTCCGCCCGAACGGCCACAGCACGTAGCCGGCGATCCTCAGGGATGCGATGCCGAATGGAATCGTCACGATCAGAACGAAACAGATGATTGCGGCGACCAGGTACCCGAGGGCCATCCAGAACCCGCAGAACACCACCCACAAGACGTTCAGGATCAGCTGTACGAGCTTCATGATCACTAGCCTTCCATAAATCTCGCCTGCCGGCAGGGCTGCTCAAAGCCAGTATCGGTCCCGGGGGCGAAGAGGGCCCGCCTGACTGTCAGTGCCGTCGTCCACCATGAACCCATGAACGACACCGAGCAGTTGCTGGCAGCCGCGGAGAAGACCGCACACACCGCCCCGCGCCGGGAGGAGCACCCTCTTCCCGCCCCGCTGCCCACCGAGGCCGTCGAACGGGCCGAAGCCGCCCTCGGCTTCGCCCTGCCGCCGCTGCTCACCGCGTTGTACACCCGCATCGCCAACGGCGGCTTCGGACCGGAGTACGGCCTGATTCCGCTGACCGGCGACCGCGGCCCGGACGGTGAGGAGTCCGCCGTCGCGCAGTATCTCGCGCACCGCCGGGCCGCGACCGAGGAGGGCGAGTGGCCGTGGCCGGAGGGCGTACTGCCGATATGCAGCCTGGGGTGCGGGATGTACTCCTGCGTGGACTGCCGCAGTGAACACACCACGGTGCTGCTCTTCGAGCCGAACGCCGATGAGCCGGAGCGCGCCTGGTACGTGGACCAGCCCGACCTCGCCCAGTGGCTCCGTAACTGGCTGGACGGCACCGCATGGTACTGCGAGGAGGCCGAGGACGAAGGGGCCGAGATGGCGCCCTGGCCGGATTTCAGCGCCCGTGTATGACCCATGGGCGAGCGGGGAACGGCCCGCCCGCCACCGCGAACCCGTATCGCGGGCCACGTACCGCAACCGCCCGACCGGCAGGAACGTCTTGGATTCCAGGAACGAGTGACGGGTAGGTTCGCACGCATGAGCATTATTGGTTGGATCATTCTCGGACTGCTTGCCGGTGCCATCGCCAAGGTCCTGCTCCCGGGTCGCGACCCGGGAGGCCTGGTCGGCACCACCCTCATCGGGATCATCGGTGCCTTCCTCGGCGGCTGGATATCGTCGCGCTTCCTCGACCGCCCCATCTCCAACGACTTCTACGACACGGCCACTTGGGTCGCGGCCATCGGCGGTTCGCTGGTCCTGCTGATCGCCTACCGGCTGCTCTTCGGGAACTCCCGCGAACGTCGCTGACGACGGTCAGCGCCCGGGGCCCGGCGCATCCAGCCCGGTCTCGCGCAGGGTCAGATTGAGCCGCCCACGACTCATGCCTGTCGCCGGATCCGCCGTCCCCGGGCAGATCTTCGGCACACCGTGGAACGCGAAGCGCGAAGGCCCGCCGAAGACGAACAGGTCGCCGGAGGCCAACTCCACATCGGTGTACGGCTTTCCGCGGTGCTCCGTGTTCCCGAAGCGGAAGACACAGGTGTCACCGATGCTGAGCGACACCACCGGAGCACCGGACCGCTCCTCCTTGTCCTGGTGCATGCCCATCCGCGCCGCGTCGTCGTAGAAGTTGATGAGGGCGGTGTCCGGCGCATACGTCCGGACCGTCCTCTCGTCCTCGTACGCGTCGGCCAGCGCCTCCCGTCCCAACTCCGCCAGCCAGTCGGGGAATTCGGCGACCCGGGCACCGTTCACATCGTCGGCCGTACGCGAGTACCGGTACGGCTGCCAGTGCCACCCCAGGCAGACCGTCCGTACGGACATCACCCCGCCGCCCGGCAGCACCGTGTGCCGCAGCGGCACGGGCCCCCGCGCCCACTCCCGGCAGGCGGCCACCAGCTCCCGTTGGCGCTCCGGCGGCAGCCACTCGGGCACGTGCACGGCCCCTGGCGCGACGACGGCCCGCGGCCTCGGAAAGAGCCCGGACATGTCAGCGCACCGCCAGGGCGCCTTCCAGCCCCAGAAGCTGTTCCTTGCGCTCCAGGCCGCCCGCATAACCCCGCAGGGCCCCGTCCGCGCCGATCACCCGGTGACACGGCCGCACGACCAGCAGCGGATTGCGCCCGATCGCGGTCCCCACGGCCCGTACGCCGGCCCCGGGCGCACCGATCCGTTCGGCGATCTGCCCGTACGAGACCGTCTCCCCGTACGGGACGGTGTCCAGAGCCGCCCAGACCCGGCGCTGGAAGTCGGTGCCCCGGTCGTCCGCGTACACGATGTCGAAACGGGTCAGCCGCCCCTCGAAGTACTCCCGCAGTTGTGCGGCGATGCCCTTGAAGGCCTCCGGCGCGTGGGTCCACCCGTCCTGGACGACCGTGGCGCCCTTCTGGCCGGGCAGCGAGAGCGAGGCGAGCGCGACCCCGCCGACCGCATCGGAGGCTGCCTCGCCGACCAGCAGCAGTTCACCCAGCGGGCTGTCGACGGTTGCGTACATGGTCATGACTGGTCCCTCTCCTTGCCCGTCCTGCCGGAAATCGACGGGATCGTCGTCCGGCACGGACAAGTCTGCGTCCCCCGCACCGTCGCGACCGGCGGTATTCGGACATCACATCCGGGTCCTGCGCCTCCCGCCCCGCACGCGCAATGCGCGTGGCCGGAAGACGCAGGACCCGCCGGGGACCTACCGGTAGTTCACGAACTGCAGGGCGAAGTCGAAGTCCTTGCCCTTCAGCAGCGCCTGCACGGCCTGCAGATCGTCCCGGCTCTTCGAGCTGACCCGGAGCTCATCGCCCTGGACCTGTGCCTTGACGCCCTTCGGGCCCTCGTCGCGGATGGTCTTCGCCACCTTCTTGGCGTTCTCCTGGGAGATGCCTTCCTCGATCGTGGCGAAGATCTTGTACTCCTTGCCGGACAGCTGCGGCTCGCCCGCGTCCAGCGACTTCAGCGAGATGCCGCGCTTGATCAGCTTGGACTGGAAGATGTCGAGGATCGCCTTGACCCGCTCCTCGCCGTTCGCCTCCATCAGGATCTTCTCGCCGGACCAGGAGATCGAGGCGCCGGTGCCCTTGAAGTCGTAACGCTGCGAGATTTCCTTGGCGGCCTGGTTGAGGGCGTTGTCGACCTCCTGCCGCTCGACCTTCGAGACGATGTCGAAACTGGAGTCGGCCATGACGTGTGGCTCCTTGTATCGGGGTGCTGGGAAACGGGGTGCATACGGGCGGTCGCGGGCCTGTCGGTGCCGCACCGCCGGTCAAAGCCTAGCCACCCACGCCGGATCGGGCCGCTGATCAATCAAGTGGCGTAGCACCCCCGGGCATCGGGTATCGTTTACGTCGTTGCCACGGAGCGCCGCCGAAAAGCGGTTCTCACGGCAGCAATCCCTGGCGGTGTGCCCGAGTGGCCAAAGGGAGCAGACTGTAAATCTGCCGGCTCAGCCTACCCAGGTTCGAACCCTGGCGCCGCCACATGGCAAGGCCCCTGTCCTAGGACAGGGGCCTTCTTTGTTTGTGCCGCGGTTTGTGTCGCGGTTTCTGCTGCGAGGATTGTGAACATGGAACCTGTGCTGGTCAGCGCCTGTCTGCACGGTGTGCCCTGCCGCTTCGACGGCCGCGGCAAGGCCTCCGCCGCAGTGGCCGAGGCCGTCGGAGAGCGCCGCCCCGTCGCCTTCTGTCCCGAGGTGGCCGCCGGACTGCCCACCCCGCGTCGTCCCGCCGAGATCGTCGGCGGCGACGGCCACGACGTGCTCGACGGCCGCGCCCGCGTCGTCGACGACACCGGGCACGACGTGACGGAGGAGTTCGTGGACGGCGCCCGGCGGGCGCTGGATGCCGCACGCCGGGCCGGGTGCACGGAGGCACTGCTGATGCCACGCAGCCCTTCCTGCGGGCGAGGCGCGGTCTACGACGGTACGTTCACGGGCGAGCTCCGTGAGGGCGACGGCGTCACCGCCGCCCTGCTGGAACGCCACGGCATCACGGTTCGCCCGGCTCCGCGCGGCTGACCGGGGGCGGCGGCCCCTTGCCGTGACCGCCGGGGGACCGCCCCGCCGCCGGGAACGGCTCAGTTCCCCGCCACGTCCTTCACGGCGACCGACACCGGCACGTTCCCCGAGATGAGCTCCAGTGTCAGCCCCGCCGTCGCCGGGGTCTCCAGCAGCTCCAGCAGCGCCGCCGCCACATCGTCGCGCGGTACCGGTCCGCGGCCGGTCGAGG
The DNA here is from genome assembly GCF_055635345.1 of Streptomyces sp. NPDC111516. Taxonomy (NCBI): domain Bacteria; kingdom Bacillati; phylum Actinomycetota; class Actinomycetes; order Kitasatosporales; family Streptomycetaceae; genus Streptomyces; species Streptomyces sp. NPDC111516. Next base: position 114,884 of record NZ_JBVKBV010000004.1, read on the forward strand.
CGGTCAGGAGGACCGTCCCCGTACCCGCGTCGTTCGTCAGCATTCCGGGGCGCAGGATCGTCCAGTCGAGTGCGGTCCTGGAGCGCACGTACGCGTCCGCGGCACCCTTCGCCCGCAGGTACGCGTCGAAGACCTCGTCGCCCGGGTGATCGGGGTCGGCGCCCATCGACGAGACCACGACATGGCGCCGTACCCCCGCCCGTTCGGCCGCGTCGGCGAACAGCACCGCCGCGCCGCGATCCACCGTCTCCTTGCGTGCCGAGCCGCTGTTCGGGCCCGCACCGGCCGCGAAGACCGCCGCGTCGGCGCCGCGCAGCACCTGGGCCACCTCTTCCACGGATGCCGATTCGAGATCCAGGACGACCGGCTCGGCGCCCGCCGCCCGGAGGTCCTGGCTCTGGTCCGGATTTCGGATGACGCCCACGGCCTCGTACCCGCGCGCGGCGAGCAACTGCTCCAGCCGCAGCGCGATCTGACCATGTCCACCTGCGATGACAATGCGCATGGTCACGACCGTACGCCGCGACGGGCCACCGCGCTCAAGGCCCGCCGCAGGGACCGGAATCCGGCCGTCCCTGGCGGGGCAGGCCGAGGGCCCGGACGGTCTCCGAGTCGCAGTACTCGCGTACCGCGCTCGTCCGTGCCACCACCCGTCCGCGATGCACCACGATCCGGCTGTAGGCGAGCGACAGCACGCCCGAGAGCTGCTCCCCGCGTACGGCGAGCAGCTCTGCCGGGAAGCCTGCCTCGACCCGGATCCCGGGCAGCCCCATCGCCTTCCGTGCGGCCGAGGACACCGCCTCGTACGCCTCGTCGGCACGCATCCCGCTCTGCGAGGCAAGCAGGTAGGCGGCCTCCAGCGGATCCCCGCGCCCCACCGGGTTCGCGATGTCCCGCAGTGCCCCGCTGCCTGCCGCGATCCGCACACCGGCCGCACGCAGCAGCCGTACGGGGGCGGTGCCCCGCCCTTCCATCCCGCAACAGCCGCCCTGGGGGAGGCAGATGACCGTCACCCCGGCCGCGGCGAGCTGGTCGGCGGCCCGGGCCGCGGCCTGGGAGGGGAGCCGGGAGAGGCCGGCGCACGGGCCGACGGACACGCCGGGCCGCAGTCCACCGGCCATGGCGGCCAGTCGGCCGAGCCGGGCCGGTTCGGCGCCGTCCGTGTGCAGATCGACGGGACAGCCCTGTTCGGCGGCGATCTCCAGGACGGCTTCCGCGTACCCCGCCGGGTCCGGGTCGAGGTCGGGACAGCCGCCGACCGCGCCGATCCCCATCTTCACCGCGTCACGCAGCATGGCCAGGTTGTCGGCGCCCGCGACGCCGGTGAGCAGGCCGGGTACGGCGACCGGGGTCAGTTCGACGAGTCCGCGCAGCGAACCGCGTGCCTGCAACACGGCTTCGAGGGAGGCGAGGCCCTGGACGGAGCCGATCCGCACGTGTGCGCGCAGTGCGGTGGCGCCGTGGCCGAGCTGCAGCAGGGCGGCCTCGGTGGCGCGGCGCTGGACGTCCTCGGGGCGGTGCGACACGGGCCCCGGGGTGGTGTCGGGGCCGGCACCGTCGGCGGTGAGCGCGGTGTCGCTGTGGGCGTGGGGTTCGGCCGGGGCGGGGAGCAGCAGATAGCCGCGCAGGTCCACCCGTGGGCCGGGGGTGGTCAGGCTGCCCGTGGTGCCGACGGCCTCGATGAGGCCGCCACCGAGCCGTACGTCCACGATGCGGCCGTCGGTGAGCCGGGCGCCGCAGAGCACCAGGGCGCCGGTCTCGGCGGTGTCGTGGCTGCTGGTCGCATCGGCCGCGTCGGCGGCGTGGTCGTCCGGCTGCCGCGGCTGGCTGTCGGGCATCGCGCTCCTGGGAAGGGGTACAAGATCACGCAGAGTGAGACGAGCCTAGGGGCGTGTTCGGCCCGGTTCGAGGAGGAGCGAAATAGTCGTACCGGTGTGGCCCTGAGAGGTATCCGGGGCACGGGTGTACGGCGGGGGGTGTGGTGGCTCACGCGGCGTCCGAGGCCCTGACCAAGCTGCTGCCGGTGGACCGGAAGACCGCTGATGAGCGGGCCGGAGCGCGCCCGACGGGCGGGCGGCAGGCGGCTGATCAAGGGATCGGCGGGGCGTCGATCAAGGGCGCCGGACGGGGCTTCGAAACGGATTTGGGCGATCGGCGACCGACCGTGTAATGTCTTCATCGCTCGCCCCAATAGCTCAGTCGGTAGAGCGTCTCCATGGTAAGGAGAAGGTCTGCGGTTCGATTCCGCATTGGGGCTCTGGTGATCGGGAAACCCCGCTTCGGCGGGGGGACTCGTCATCAAAGCGGTGTAGCTCAGTCGGTAGAGCAAGCGGCTCATAATCGCTGTGTCACCGGTTCAAGTCCGGTCACCGCTACTTACGGTAGCCGATTGTGGGGTCGGTCCTTCGATCGGCTACTCTTTTTTGCGTTCATCCGTCCATCCGTCCGTCCAAGGAGCACTCACGTGGCTGCCACCGACGTCCGCCCGAAGATCACGCTGGCCTGCGTGGAGTGCAAGGAGCGGAACTACATCACCAAGAAGAACCGGCGTAACAACCCGGACCGTCTTGAGATGAAGAAGCACTGCCCGCGCTGCAACTCGCACACTGCGCACCGCGAAACGCGCTAAAACAGGCTCGTACACGAGGCCGTCCCCACTGGGGGCGGCCTCGTGTCGTTGTATGGGGGCTGTTCTTCGGCCTTTTCATCTTTCACCAGGAGGTAGCGAGCTCATGGCGCTCGACCAGTCCTTCGTGGGGCGGTCCTATCCGCCCACCCCGCCGTACGAGGTCGGCCGGGAGAAGATCCGCGAGTTCGCCGAGGCGGTGGGCGACACCAATCCGGTGTACGTCGACCCCGAAGCGGCCAAGGCGCTCGGCCACAGCGATGTGATCGCGCCGCCGACGTTCGTCTTCTCGATCACCTTCAAGGCCGCCGGGCAGGTGGTGCAGGACCCGCAGCTGGGCCTGGACTACAGCCGCGTGGTGCACGGTGACCAGAAGTTCACCTATGTGCGTCCTGTGCGGGCGGGGGACCGGCTGACGGTCACGTCGACGATCGAGGGCATCAAGTCCCTGGCGGGCAATGACGTCCTGGACATCCGCGGCGAGGTCCACGACGAGTCCGGTGAGCATGTCGTGACCGCGTGGACGAAGCTGGTGGCGCGCGCCGCCGAGGAGGCGTGATGACGGCGAAGGTGACGTACGAGTCGGTCGAGGTCGGTACGGAGCTGCCGGCGCAGTCCTTCCCGGTGACCCGGGCGGCGCTGGTGCAGTACGCGGGCGCTTCCGGTGACTTCAATCCGATCCACTGGAACGAGAAGTTCGCCCGCGAGGTCGGACTGCCGGACGTGATCGCGCACGGCATGTTCACCATGGCCGAGGCGATCCGGGTGGTCACGGACTGGGTCGGCGACCCGGGTGCGATCGTCGAGTACGGAGTGCGGTTCACCAAGCCGGTCGTCGTGCCGAACGACGACAAGGGTGCTCTGATCGAGGTCAGCGCCAAGGTGGCCGCCCTGCTGGACGACAAGCAGGTGCGGGTGGACCTGACGGCCATGAGTGACGGCAAGAAGGTGCTGGGCATGTCCCGCGCCGTGGTGCGGCTCGGCTGAGGCCGTTGAGTGTGGCGTAAGGGCACTGTCCGTGGGGCGGTGCCCCTTACGCGTTCTTGCGCACGCCCTTCCCGACGCACCGGTTGACGAAGTTAGTGATTGCGTACTAACTTCGCGGCATGGCAAGGATGAGTGCGGAAGAGCGGCGTGAGAGCGTCATTCGTGCGGCGATCACCGAGTTCGCCCGAGGCGGTTACGCCGCCACCTCCACCGAGGCGATCGCCAAGCGCGTCGGTGTCTCGCAGCCGTACCTGTTCCGCCTCTTCCCCAACAAGCAGGCCATGTTCCTCGCCGCCACCGAGCGCTGTCTCGCGGACACCCGGAAGGTCTTCTGCGATGCGGCCGAAGGGCTTGAGGGCGAAGAGGCGCTGCATGCCATGGCCGCCGCGTCTCAGCGCCTGATCGTCGATGACCCGGACAAGCTGCTCCTGCAGATGCAGATGTACGCGGCCGTCGCGGCGGCCGGGGCCTCGGGGGATCACGAGTTCGGCGAGTCGGCTCGCGCCGGCTGGCTGCAGATGTGGGACGAGATCCATCTCGCACTCGGCGCCGATGTCAATGAGACGACGACGTTCCTTGCGTACGGCATGCTCGCCAACACGCTGACCTCGCTCGGCTTCCCGGCCGGTCACCGGGTCTGGTCGGGGTTCTATGACTCGGCCAAGCCGATCGCCTGAACAGATCGCCTGAACAGTGCGACCCGGGTTCTGCCCGGTTTTCTGCCCAGAGAAGTTAGTCATTGATAACTAACCCCCAGGGGGAGCAGTGAACCAGCACACGACAGGCCGCTCAGGAGCGGTATGGGCCCTCGTCATCACCAGCGTCGCAGGATTCATGGCGGCCCTCGACAACCTCGTCGTCACCACCGCCCTGCCCTCCATCCGCAAGAGCCTCGGCGGCGAACTGGCGGAGCTCGAATGGACGGTGAACGCCTACACCCTCACCTTCGCCGTGCTGCTGATGCTCGGGGCCGCCCTCGGTGACCGGTTCGGCCGCCGCCGGCTCTTCCTCACCGGGCTCACCGTCTTCACCGGGGCCTCCGCCGCAGCCGCCCTCTCGCCCGGCATCAACGAACTCATCGCCTTCCGGGCCGTCCAGGGTGTGGGCGCGGCGATCATGATGCCGCTGACGCTCACCCTGCTCACGGCCGCCGTGCCACCCGCCCGTCGCGGTACCGCGCTCGGCATCTTCAGCGCCGTCACCGGACTGGCCGTGGCCAGTGGCCCCCTGATCGGCGGCAGCCTCACCGAGCACCTCTCCTGGCAGTGGATCTTCTGGCTGAACGTCCCGATCGGTCTGGCGTTGCTCCCCCTGGCGCGACTGCGCCTGGCGGAGTCGCACGCGCCGGACTCGCGGCTCGACATCCCCGGCACACTCCTGGTCAGCGGCGGACTCTTCGGCATCGTCTACGGCCTGGTCAACGCCAACTCCGACGGCTGGACCAGCCCCACCGTCCTCACGGCCCTGATCGCCGGTGCCGCGCTCGTCGGCGGGTTCATCCACCACGGCTTCCACGCGAAGAACCCGATGCTGCCCATGCGGCTCTTCCGCAACCGCGCGTTCTTCGGGATCAACATGGCCGGCCTGCTGATGTTCCTCGGGATGTTCGGGTCGATCTTCCTGCTCAGCCAGTATCTCCAGGGCGTGCTGGGCTACTCGCCCACCGAGGCCGGCCTGCGGATGCTGCCCTGGACCGGAATGCCGATGCTGGTCGCACCCGTCGCGGGGGCCCTCTCCGACCGCTTCGGCGGCCGCCCGGTGGTCGTGGCCGGGCTCGCCCTCCAGGCAGTCGGCCTCGCCCTCTTCGCGCTGGTCATCGGACCCGACGCCTCGTACGCCTCGCAGCTGCCCGGTCTGATCGTCGGCGGCGTCGGCATGGCCATGTACTTCGCGCCCGCCGCCAGCCTCGTGATGTCCAGCGTCCGCCCCAGCGAGCAGGGCATCGCCTCCGGCGCCAACAACGCCCTGCGCGAGGTCGGCGGAGCCCTCGGGGTCGCCGTGCTCGCCACGGTCTTCTCCTCGCAGGGCGGGTACGAATCCACACGGTCCTTCACGGACGGGACCGTTCCGGCGGTGTGGATAGGCGCCGGCGTGGTGGCTCTGGCCGCCCTGGTCGCCCTGCTCATCCCGGGCCGCCGCCACGCCTCGGTCCCGGCGCCGGAGACGGCGGACGAGACGGCGGAGGAGCGCATGTCCGTAGCTGCCTGAGCCACGGCCCCGTGCGTACGGTCCGTGGTCCCGCCCAAGCGGCGGGACCACGGACCGTACTCTTGTCCCCGTGCACGAACTCCACGACGCGCCCCTCGCCCCCCTGACCACCTTCCGGCTCGGCGGCCCCGCCGCCCGCCTCCTCACGGCGACGACCGACGCCGAGGTGATCGAAGCCGTGCGCGAGGCCGACGAGAGCGGCACCCCGCTCCTCGTCATCGGCGGCGGCAGCAACCTCGTCATCGGCGACAAGGGCTTCGACGGCACCGCCCTGCGCATCGCGACCAAGGGCTTCGCGCTGGACGGTACGACGCTGGAACTGGCCGCCGGAGAGGTCTGGACGGACGCCGTCGCCCGCACCGTCGACGCCGGTCTCGCGGGCATCGAATGCCTGGCCGGAATCCCGGGCTCCGCCGGTGCGACGCCGATCCAGAACGTCGGCGCCTACGGCCAGGAGGTCTCCTCCACCATCACGGAGGTCGTCGCCTACGACCGGTACACCCGCGAAACGGTCACCATCCCGAACGCCGCGTGCGCATTCTCGTATCGGCACAGTCGCTTCAAGGCCGAACCCGACCGCTTCGTGGTGCTGCGTGTCCGCTTCGAGCTGGAAGAAGCGGGCGGTCTGTCCGCGCCCCTGAAGTACCCCGAAACAGCCCGCGCCATGGGTGTCGAGCAGGGCGAGCGCGTGCCCGCCGCGGCCGCCCGGGAAACGGTACTCAAGCTCCGCGCCGGCAAAGGCATGGTGCTGGACCCGGAGGACCACGACTCCTGGTCGGCCGGCTCCTTCTTCACCAACCCGATCCTGGAGGAGGCGGAGTACGAGGCGTTCCTCGCCCGCGCCAGGAACCGGCTCGGCCCCGATGTGACGCCCCCCGCCTGGCCCGCGGACGGGGGACGCACCAAGACCTCCGCGGCCTGGCTCATCGACAGGGCCGGCTTCACCAAGGGCTACGGCACAGGGCCTGCCCGCATCTCCACCAAGCACACCCTCGCGCTCACCAACCGCGGCGGCGCCACCACCGAGGACCTCCTCGCGCTCGCCCGTGAGGTCGTCGCAGGGGTGCACGAGGCATTCGGCGTCACGCTCGTCAACGAACCCGTGACGGTCGGTGTGAGCCTGTAGAAGGCGCGCGGCTCAGTACGCCACGCCCACGCCCTGCTTCACCGCGGCCGGATCGTCGATCAACGCCAGCATCGCGTGCGCCACATCGGCCCGTGAGATGGTCCGGCCTCTGCGGGGGCTGCCGCCGAAGGCCGTCCGGTACTTCCCCGTCAGCGGCCCGTTGGTGAGCTTCGGCGGCCGTACGGACGTCCAGTCCGTCGCACTCCGGGCCAGCGCGGCCTCCATCCGCGTCAGGTCCGCGTAGACCTCCTTGAGGATCGCCCCGGCCACCTTGCGGAGCATCCGGTCCATCAGCGGGTCGCCGGCGGGCCGGGGGCCGACCGGGGCCGCGCTGACCACGAGCAGCCGCCGCGTACCCTCGGGCTCCATCGCCTGCAGCACCGACCGGGTAAGCCGCTCGGCGACACCGTCGGCCTTCCGGCCGCGCGAGCCGAGCCCGGAGAGCACCGCGTCCCGGCCCGCGACAGCCTCGCGCAGCGCCTCCGGATCGTCGATGCGCGCCGCTGTGTGGACCTGTACATCGGAGAGCGGGACGGGCAGCCGCGCCGGATCGCGGACCACCGCCGTCACCTCATGGCCCGCCGTCACCGCCTGGCGGACGATCTCCTGGCCGACACCGCCCGTCGCGCCGAACACTGTGATCCTCATTGCGCACCCTCCGGGATGGGTAAGTATTCACTCACCCCCTACAGTGAGTGGATACTCACCACCTCGTCAAGCTTCATTGGAGTGCACATGGAGCAGAAGCCGGCCCGCGTCCGCATCGTCGACGCCGCCCACCAGCTGATGCTCACCATCGGCCTGGCCCGCGCCACCACCAAGGAGATCGCCCGAGCCGCCGGCTGCTCGGAGGCCGCGCTCTACAAGCACTTCCCGAGCAAGGAGGAGTTGTTCGTGGCCGTGCTCAAGGAACGGCTGCCCAAGCTCAACCCGCTGCTGAAGCGACTCATCGCGTCACCGGGGGCGGGGGAGCGGACCGTCGAGCAGAACCTCACCGAGATCGCCCGCCAGGCCGCCCTCTTCTACGAGCAGAGCTTCCCGATCGCCGCTTCGCTGTATGCCGAGCCCAGGCTCAAAGAACGCCACAACGACGCGATGCGGGAGCTGGGCACCGGCCCTCACGTGCCCATCCGCGGCCTTGACGCGTATCTGCGCACCGAACAGGCCGTCGGCCGGGTGCGTGCCGACGCGGACACCTACGCGGCCGCCTCGCTGCTCCTGGGCGCCTGCGCGCAGCGGGCCTTCGCCTATGAGGCCACGGAGGGCGGGGGACCGCCGCAGTCCCTCGACGCGTTCGCCGCGTCCGTGGCCAAGGCGCTGATACGGGGGCTCGTGGCGTAGCCCCCCGCATCGCCTGTCGGTCTCAGCCCGCCGGCTTCGACAGCCAGTCGTCGATGCCCGTCAGTAGCTCGGTGCGAACCGCGGCCGGAGCCGCGGAGCCCCGCACCGACTGACGGGCCAGTTCCGCGAGCTCCTCGTCCGTGAACGCGTGGTGGCGCCGTACGAGGTCGTACTGCGCGGCCAGCCGGGAGCCGAAGAGCAGCGGATCGTCCGCGCCCAGCGCCATCGGCACGCCGGCCTCGAACAAGGTGCGCAGGGGTACGTCGGCGGGCTTCTCGTAGACGCCCAGCGCCACGTTCGACGCCGGGCACACCTCGCAGGTCACTCCCCGCTCCGCCAGCCTGCGCAACAGCCGGGGATCCTCGGCGGCCCGTACGCCGTGCCCGATCCGGGCCGCGTCGAGATCGTCCAGACAGTCCCGCACGCTCGAAGGGCCGGCCAGCTCGCCGCCGTGCGGGGCCGCCAGCAGACCGCCGTCGCGGGCGATGGCGAACGCCCGGTCGAAGTCCCGGGCCATCCCGCGCCGCTCGTCGTTGGAGAGCCCGAATCCGACCACGCCCCGGTCCGCGTACCGCACCGCGAGCCGGGCCAGGGTCCGGGCGTCCAACGGGTGCTTCATCCGGTTCGCCGCGATCACCACCCGGATCGGCAGACCGGTCTCGCGCGACGCGCTGTCCACTGCGTCCAGGATGATCTCGATCGCCGGGATCAGCCCGCCGAGAAGCGGGGCGTACGAGGTGGGGTCGACCTGGATCTCCAGCCAGCCGGAGCCGTCCGCGACGTCCTCCTGGGCCGTCTCGCGCACGAGCCGCCGGATGTCCTCGGGGGCCCTCAGGCAGGACCGGGCGATGTCGTAGAGCCGCTGGAAGCGGAACCATCCGCGCTCGTCCGTCGCCCGCAGTCTGGGCGGCTCGCCGCCGGTCAGGGCCTCCGGCAGATGCACGCCGTACTTGTCGGCGAGTTCGAGCAGGGTCGTGGGCCGCATCGACCCGGTGAAATGCAGGTGCAGGTGGGCCTTGGGCAACAGCCGTACATCACGCTCCATTCGAAGATCCTGCCGCACACGGGGGGCTCAGCGGTAGCCGCTTTCCCTATCGGGTTGACCCTCGAACAAAAAAGCGACCCCCGGCCGGAGCCGGGGGTCGCCCACTGGATTCAGGGCGTGCTCAGGCCTTGGCCTCGCCCAGCAGCTTCTGGAGCCGCGAGACGCCCTCGACGAGGTCGTCGTCGCCCAGGGCGTACGAGAGCCGCAGGTAGCCCGGCGTACCGAAGGCCTCGCCCGGTACGACCGCGACCTCGGCCTCGTCCAGAATCAGCGCCGCCAGCTCGACCGAGGTGGCCGGGCGCTTGCCGCGGATCTCCTTGCCGAGCAGCTCCTTGACCGAGGGGTACGCGTAGAACGCGCCCTCGGGCTCCGGGCACAGCACGCCGTCGATCTCGTTGAGCATCCGGACGATGGTCTGCCGGCGCCGGTCGAAGGCGGCCCGCATCTCGGTGACCGCGTCCAGGTCCCCGGACACGGCGGCCAGCGCGGCGACCTGGGCGACGTTGGAGACGTTGGACGTGGCGTGCGACTGCAGGTTGGTCGCGGCCTTGACGACGTCCTTCGGGCCGATGAGCCAGCCCACGCGCCAGCCGGTCATCGCGTACGTCTTGGCGACACCGTTGACCACGATGCACTTGTCGCGCAGGGCGGGCACGAGCGCCGGCAGCGAGGTGAACTTCGCGGTGCCGTAGACCAGGTGCTCGTAGATCTCGTCGGTCAGCACCCACAGGCCGTGCTCGACGGCCCACTCGCCGATCGCCTTGGCGTCGGCCTCGCTGTACACCGCACCGGTCGGGTTCGACGGGGAGACGAAGAGGACGACCTTCGTACGCTCGGTGCGCGCCGCCTCCAGCTGCTCGACGGAGACGCGGTAGCCGGTGGTCTCGTCGGCCACGACCTCCACCGGGACACCGTCGGCCAGCCGGATCGACTCGGGGTAGGTGGTCCAGTACGGAGCCGGGACGATGACCTCGTCGCCCGGGTCGAGGATCGCGGCGAACGCCTCGAAGATGGCCTGCTTGCCGCCGTTGGTCACCAGGATCTGGGAGGCGTCGACCTCGTAACCGGAGTCGCGCAGCGTCTTCTCCGCAATGGCGGCCTTGAGCTCCGGGAGCCCGCCGGCGGGGGTGTAGCGGTGGTACTTCGGGTTGCGGCAGGCCTCGACCGCCGCGTCGACGATGTAGCCGGGGGTCGGGAAGTCGGGCTCGCCGGCACCGAAGCCGATCACCGGGCGGCCGGCGGCCTTGAGGGCCTTGGCCTTGGCGTCGACGGCGAGGGTGGCGGACTCGGAGATTGCACCGATGCGGGCGGAGACCCGGCGCTCGGACGGAGAAGTTGCAGCGCTCATGGCCCCCATGGTCCCAGACCGCGATCCCTGTCGGCGCAGGGGTTTCAGGGACCGGACACGACTCGGACAGCATGCGGACAACATGCGACCAGGAGTTGTCGGGAGCTATCTGTTCGACGCCGGGCCGATGAGCACGTACACTCACCTGTCGTTGGCCTTCACCAGCCACACCGTTCTCGCACCCGGAGCATCCGGAAGATGCGGTAGGTTGGTGGAAACCACAAAGGGTCGTAGCTCAATTGGTAGAGCACTGGTCTCCAAAACCAGCGGTTGGGGGTTCAAGTCCCTCCGGCCCTGCTACACACTCCCTCGCCAGGAAGTGTGCGCATGTACGTACTTCAATGCACCGCCGTGCGGCTCCACCGGGCGCGGCACGGCCATGACCCGGAATCAGGTGAGAAGCGTGACGGACGCCGTGGGCTCCATCGACATGCCTGATGCCGAGAATGAAGTACCCGAGTCGAAGAAGAAGGCTCGGAAGGGCGGCAAGCGCGGAAAGAAGGGCCCCCTGGGTCGCCTCGCGCTGTTCTACCGCCAGATCGTCGCCGAGTTGCGCAAGGTTGTCTGGCCGACTCGTAATCAGCTGACGACATACACCACCGTGGTGATTGTCTTCGTCGTCGTCATGATCGGTCTGGTGACCGTGATTGACTTCGGGTTCCAGCGGGTCGTGAAGTACGTCTTCGGCTGATCCCGCGGAGGGCGCCTCATGGGCGCCCCTTTCGCATGTTCCACCCATTTGTATCCAGGAAGAAGCAGCCACCGTGTCTGACCCGAACCTGAACGACGCCGTCGAGCCGACGGCGGGCGCCTTCGAGTCCGCCGAGGACGAGCTCGACATCGTCGAGGCGGCGGACGCCGAGGAGCCGGACCAGGCTGAAGCTGCCGACGCCGCCGCAGGTGAGCCCGCCGAGCAGGCGGCCCTGCACACCGAGGACGACGACGAGGCCGCCGAGGCCGAGACCGGTTCCGAGGGCGACGCGAACGAGGACGAGCCCACCGAGGGCGACGAGGAAGCTGCGGAGGAGGCCGAGCCGGCCGCCCCCGTCGACGCCGTCACGGCCCTGCGCGAGGAACTGCGCGGCCTTCCCGGTGAGTGGTACGTCATCCACACGTACGCCGGTTACGAGAAGCGCGTGAAGGCCAATCTGGAGCAGCGCGCCGTCTCGCTCAATGTCGAGGAGTTCATCTACCAGGCCGAGGTGCCCGAGGAAGAGATCGTCCAGATCAAGAACGGCGAGCGCAAGAACGTCCGCCAGAACAAGCTGCCGGGCTACGTCCTGGTGCGCATGGATCTGACGAACGAGTCCTGGGGCGTCGTCCGCAACACCCCCGGCGTCACCGGCTTCGTGGGCAACGCCTACGACCCGTACCCGCTGACGCTCGACGAGATCGTCAAGATGCTCGCCCCGGAGGCCGAGGAGAAGGCCGCCCGTGAGGCAGCCGAGGCCGAGGGCAAGCCGGTTCCGTCCCGCAAGGTCGAGGTGCAGGTGCTCGACTTCGAGGTGGGCGACTCGGTCACCGTCACCGACGGCCCGTTCGCGACGCTGCAGGCGACGATCAACGAGATCAACGCCGACTCGAAGAAGGTCAAGGGTCTCGTCGAGATCTTCGGCCGCGAGACCCCGGTCGAGCTCAGCTTCGACCAGATCCAGAAGAACTAGCGGCTTTCCGTCAGAATCTGGACACATGCCTACCCTGCAGGTCAGACCGGCTCCACGGCCGGTCTGACCTGCTCGGTTTTTGGTCGCGCAGCCATACCCGTTATCGTTGTGCGGTATGCCTCCATCCGGATGACCGGACGGCGGCGAAACACTCTCACTAGGACCCGGAGAGAGCAATGCCTCCCAAGAAGAAGAAGGTCACGGGGCTTATCAAGCTCCAGATCAATGCCGGTGCGGCCAACCCGGCCCCGCCGGTCGGCCCCGCGCTCGGCCAGCACGGCGTCAACATCATGGAGTTCTGCAAGGCCTACAACGCCGCGACCGAGTCGCAGCGTGGCATGGTCGTGCCGGTGGAGATCACGGTCTACGAGGACCGCTCCTTCACCTTCGTCACCAAGACTCCGCCGGCCGCGAAGCTGATCCTCAAGGCCGCGGGCGTGGAGAAGGGCTCCGGCGAGCCGCACAAGACCAAGGTCGCCAAGCTGACGGCTGCCCAGGTCCGTGAGATCGCCACGACGAAGCTCCCCGACCTGAACGCCAACGACCTCGACGCCGCGTCGAAGATCATCGCTGGCACCGCCCGTTCCATGGGCATCACGGTCGAAGGCTGATTCAGCCCCTCACGTCCTCAGTGGTAGGGCCAAGCGCTGGCCCGCACCACGACTCCACACCCTGAAACCACAGGAGCAGAAGTGAAGCGCAGCAAGAACCTCCGCGCTGCGGACGCCAAGGTCGACCGGGCGCGCAACTACGCCCCGCTCGAGGCCGTCCGTCTCGCCAAGGAGACCGCCTCCACCAAGTTCGACGGCACCGTCGAGGTCGCGTTCTGCCTGGGTGTCGACCCTCGCAAGGCCGACCAGATGGTCCGTGGCACCGTGAACCTCCCGCACGGCACCGGCAAGACCGCCCGGGTCCTGGTCTTCGCGACCGGTGACCGTGCTGCGGCCGCGGAAGCCGCGGGCGCCGACATCGTCGGCGCCGACGAGCTCATCGACGAGGTGGCGAAGGGCCGTCTGGACTTCGACGCCGTCGTCGCCACGCCGGACCTCATGGGCAAGGTCGGCCGCCTCGGCCGGGTGCTCGGTCCGCGTGGTCTGATGCCGAACCCGAAGACCGGCACCGTCACCCCCGACGTCGTGAAGGCTGTCAACGACATCAAGGGCGGCAAGATCGAGTTCCGCGTCGACAAGCACTCGAACCTGCACTTCATCATCGGCAAGGTCTCGTTCGACGACACCAAGCTGGTGGAGAACTACGCAGCGGCGCTGGAGGAGATCCTCCGTCTGAAGCCGTCCGCCGCCAAGGGCCGCTACATCAAGAAGGCCACCCTGGCCACCACGATGGGCCCCGGCATCCCGCTGGACGCCAACCGCACCCGTAACCTCCTCGTCGAGGAGGACCCGGCCTCCGTCTGAGCCCCCGCGCTCGGCAGCAAGCCGCGTCACGTGTGACATTGACGGGCCCCGCAACCTTTCGAGGTGCGGGGCCCGTCCTCGTATCCGTATGTAGCCGGTGGCTGTGTCGGAGCTGTGCGTTAGCGTGAGGCTCCGAGAGCCGAACGAGGGGTGGAAGCGGACATGAGGACCAGTACCGTGCGACGCGTGGGTCTGTCGGTAGCGGTGGCGGCGGCGTTGACGTCGGTCGCGGCCTGCGGCGGATCGGACGACAAGGGCGGCGACAACCGCGGCGGCGCCGTGGTGAAGGCCGACCCGATAGCCGCGTTGCTCGATGTGCAGAAGAAGACCGGCGGGGCGAGCTCGGCGAAGGTCGAGGGCACCACGCAGATGGGCACCACCATGTCCATGAAGCAGAGTGGCACCATCGACTGGACCGACGGCCTCACCGGCACCATGGAGATCACGTACACCGGCGGCACCATGGCGGACGCCATGAAGCAGAACGGTGGCACGGGCACCATGGAGGCCCGCTACTTCAAGGACGGCTACGCCGTCAACATGGGCGAGGCCTTTGCCAAGCAGGCCGGCGGCAAGCACTGGATCAACTACGGCTACGCCGACCTCGCCAAGCTCGCCGGCGCCTCCGGCGAGGCGATGAAGCAGCAGATGCAGAACACCACCCCCGACCAGGGCGTGAAGTCCCTGCTGGCTTCCGGTGACGTGAAGAAGGTCGGCCAGGAGGACGTACGCGGCGTCTCCGCCACGCACTACTCCGGCACCGTCGACGTCGCCGCGCTGACCGCGAAGAACTCCAAGCTCGACGCCGACCAAGTTGCTCAGCTGAAGAAGCAGCTGAGCGACGTCGGGATCACCACGGAGCAGGTCGACATCTGGGTCGACGAGAACGATCTGCTGGTCAAGAAGACCGAGCGCGGCCAGATGAAGACCGGCGAACTGAATTCGACGGTGTACTACAGCGACTACGGCACGAAGGTATCGGTGGAGGCGCCCCCGGCCAATGACACGGTCGACTTCACCGACCTCGTGAAGCAGCAGCAGGGAGCGGGCGCGAACGCCGGCTGAGACCGTACGGCGACCGGGCGACGCGGTTTCCCGGTCGCCGGCCGGCCCAAACCTCCCGCACCGCCCGAACCGAGACGGATTTGCCCGGCGCGACATCGGTCGCGTACTCTCCTACAGAAGCCAAAGACCGCTGGTCGTTGCTGCGCTCTCGCAAGAGGGAGCAGTGACCGAAGGTTCCGTCGAGTACGGGCGACCCGCGCAGGTGACTGTGGAAAGCTCCCGGACTTCGTTCGGTCGAGCTACGCCCTGGCGCCTGCGCCGGGGCGTTCGTCTTTCCCGGCCCCTTCTGAGCGGTCCTCATCACCCGGAAGGAGGCCGACGCTCATGGCAAGGCCCGACAAGGCTGCCGCGGTAGCCGAGCTGACGGACCAGTTCCGCAGCTCGAACGCCGCTGTGCTGACCGAGTACCGGGGTCTCACCGTGGCGCAGCTCAAGACGCTGCGTCGTTCGCTCGGTGAGAACGCCCAGTACGCCGTGGTGAAGAACACGCTGACCAAGATTGCGGCCAACGAGGCCGGGATCACTTCGCTGGACGACCAGTTCACTGGTCCGACGGCGGTTGCCTTCATCACCGGTGACCCGGTGGAGTCGGCGAAGGGTCTTCGTGACTTCGCCAAGGACAACCCCAACCTCATCATCAAGGGCGGTGTCCTTGATGGTAAGGCGCTGACCGCGGATGAGATCAAGAAGCTCGCGGACCTCGAGTCCCGCGAGGTTCTGCTCGCCAAGCTGGCGGGCGCCATGAAGGGCAAGCAGACTCAGGCTGCTCAGGTCTTCCAGGCGCTTCCGTCGAAGTTCGTCCGCACCGCGGAGGCGCTTCGTGCCAAGCAGGCCGAGCAGGGCGGTGCCGAGTAATTCGGCTCGCGCAATGATCGTCGCTTGACTGGGCGACGGTCGCAGCGGGCCGAACGTACGCCCGCCTACATGTAACTCCGGCACCTGCCGAATTAGTGGAAGGACGCCATCATGGCGAAGCTGTCCCAGGACGACCTGCTCGCGCAGTTCGAAGAGATGACCCTCATCGAGCTCTCCGAGTTCGTGAAGGCCTTCGAGGAGAAGTTCGACGTCACCGCCGCCGCTGCGGTCGCCGTTGCCGCCCCGGGTGCCCCCGGTGCCGCCGCTGAGGCCGTCGAGGAGCAGGACGAGTTCGACGTCATCCTCACCGGCGCCGGCGAGAAGAAGATCCAGGTCATCAAGGTCGTGCGTGAGCTGACCTCGCTGGGCCTGAAGGAGGCCAAGGACCTCGTCGACGGCACCCCGAAGCCGGTCCTCGAGAAGGTCGCCAAGGAGGCCGCCGAGAAGGCTGCCGAGTCCCTCAAGGCCGCCGGCGCTTCCGTCGAGGTCAAGTGACTCAAGGAGTCCGCTGACTCCTTCTGACTGCCCGTGCCGCACCGGCACGGACGTCAAATGACGAAGGGCGATCACCCATCCGGGTGGTCGCCCTTCGGCGTACCCGCAGCGGCTGCCTTGCTCTTCCTGCGGCGACGAGTATGGTGATCTTCGCCGTTGCCTCTCGGGGCCGGCCGACCGGCGCCGGGAGGTGACCGGCTGAGGGCGCCGGGGCGTTGTCCCGGCAGGGGGGCCTTGACGAACGGCACGCGGCGCGCAATTCTCAGGACGCGTCGTCACATCGATCCGAATCCGAGGCATGGATCGTGGACGAAGAGGGCAGTAAAGAAGAGCGCACCGCGCGCACCGGCTAGTCATAGGTGTTGAGAACAGCTGTTGAGAGCTACGTGGGTCTCTGAGAACCCCGACTGGACATCAGTGTGCCGTTTGGCTACACTGACCCTTTGCGCTGCCTGTTAGCTGCCTCCTGCCCGTCACCAGGGGCATGCCCACGCTTGAGCATCGATGACCGAACGTCTCTGACCTGGGATTTCTGTCTCCGTGTCCAGCTTGGGACCGGTACGCGCGTAGTGAGTCCGAGCCCTCGGAAGGACCCCCTCTTGGCCGCCTCGCGCAACGCCTCGACCGCGAATACGAACAACGGTGCCAGCACCGCCCCGCTGCGCATCTCCTTTGCAAAGATCAAGGAGCCCCTCGAGGTTCCGAACCTCCTCGCGCTGCAAACCGAGAGCTTCGACTGGCTCCTCGGCAATGCCGCCTGGAAGGCTCGCGTCGAGGCTGCTCTGGACAGTGGACAAGACGTCCCCACCAAGTCCGGCCTGGAGGAAATCTTCGAGGAGATTTCACCGATCGAGGACTTCTCCGGGTCGATGTCGCTTACGTTCCGCGACCACCGCTTCGAGCCCCCGAAGAACTCGATCGACGAGTGCAAGGAGCGCGACTTCACGTTCGCCGCCCCGCTCTTCGTCACGGCCGAGTTCACCAACAACGAGACCGGCGAGATCAAGTCCCAGACGGTCTTCATGGGCGACTTCCCGCTCATGACCAACAAGGGCACCTTCGTCATCAACGGCACCGAGCGTGTCGTCGTGTCGCAGCTGGTCCGCTCGCCGGGTGTCTACTTCGACTCCTCCATCGACAAGACGTCCGACAAGGACATCTTCTCCGCCAAGATCATCCCGTCCCGGGGTGCCTGGCTGGAGATGGAGATCGACAAGCGCGACATGGTCGGTGTCCGCATCGACCGCAAGCGCAAGCAGTCCGTGACCGTTCTGCTCAAGGCTCTCGGTTGGACCACCGAGCAGATCCTGGAGGAATTCGGCGAGTACGAGTCCATGCGCGCCACCCTGGAGAAGGACCACACCCAGGGCCAGGACGACGCGCTGCTCGACATCTACCGCAAGCTGCGTCCGGGCGAGCCCCCGACCCGTGAGGCCGCGCAGACGCTGCTGGAGAACCTCTACTTCAACCCGAAGCGCTACGACCTGGCGAAGGTCGGCCGCTACAAGGTGAACAAGAAGCTCGGCGCGAACGAGCCGCTGGACGCCGGCGTGCTCACCACCGACGACGTCATCGCCACCATCAAGTACCTGGTGAAGCTGCACGCCGGTGAGACCGAGACGGTCGGCGAGTCCGGTCGCTCGATCATGGTCGAGACCGACGACATCGACCACTTCGGCAACCGCCGTATCCGTAACGTCGGTGAGCTGATCCAGAACCAGGTCCGTACGGGTCTCGCCCGTATGGAGCGCGTCGTGCGCGAGCGCATGACCACTCAGGACGTCGAGGCGATCACGCCGCAGACCCTGATCAACATCCGGCCGGTCGTCGCCTCCATCAAGGAGTTCTTCGGCACCAGCCAGCTGTCCCAGTTCATGGACCAGAACAACCCGCTGTCGGGCCTGACGCACAAGCGTCGTCTCAACGCCCTCGGCCCGGGTGGTCTCTCCCGTGAGCGGGCCGGCTTCGAGGTCCGAGACGTGCATCCGTCGCACTACGGCCGCATGTGCCCGATCGAGACGCCCGAAGGCCCGAACATCGGTCTGATCGGTTCGCTGGCTTCCTACGGCCGCATCAACGCGTTCGGCTTCATCGAGACGCCGTACCGCAAGGTCGTCGAGGGCCAGGTCACCGACGAGGTCGACTACCTGACCGCCGACGAGGAAGACCGCTTCGTCATCGCGCAGGCCAACGCGCCCCTCTCCGAGGAGCTGCGTTTCGTCGAGCCCCGCGTCCTGGTCCGCCGTCGTGGCGGAGAGGTCGACTACGTGCCCGGCACGGACGTCGACTTCATGGACGTCTCGCCGCGCCAGATGGTGTCCGTCGCCACCGCGATGATCCCCTTCCTGGAGCACGACGACGCCAACCGTGCCCTCATGGGCGCGAACATGATGCGTCAGGCGGTGCCGCTGATTAAGTCGGAGGCCCCGCTCGTCGGCACCGGCATGGAGTACCGCTGCGCCACCGACGCCGGTGACGTGCTCAAGGCCGAGAAGGACGGTGTGGTCCAGGAGGTCTCCGCGGACTACATCACCGTGACCAACGACGACGGCACGTACACCACGTACCGCATCGCCAAGTTCATGCGCTCCAACCAGGGCACCTCGGTCAACCAGAAGGTTGTCGTCTCCGAGGGCGACCGGGTCGTCGCCGACC
The DNA here is from genome assembly GCF_055635345.1 of Streptomyces sp. NPDC111516. Taxonomy (NCBI): domain Bacteria; kingdom Bacillati; phylum Actinomycetota; class Actinomycetes; order Kitasatosporales; family Streptomycetaceae; genus Streptomyces; species Streptomyces sp. NPDC111516. The sequence goes on from NZ_JBVKBV010000004.1 coordinate 133,714, forward strand.
AGGTCCTCGCCGACGGTCCGGCCACCGAGAACGGTGAGATGGCCCTCGGCAAGAACCTGCTCGTGGCGTTCATGCCGTGGGAGGGTCACAACTACGAGGACGCGATCATCCTGTCGCAGCGCCTCGTGCAGGACGACGTCCTCTCCTCGATCCACATCGAGGAGCACGAGGTCGACGCCCGTGACACCAAGCTCGGCCCCGAGGAGATCACCCGGGACATCCCGAACGTCTCCGAGGAGGTCCTCGCCGACCTCGACGAGCGCGGCATCATCCGTATCGGTGCCGAGGTCGTCGCCGGCGACATCCTCGTCGGTAAGGTCACGCCCAAGGGTGAGACCGAGCTGACCCCCGAGGAGCGCCTGCTCCGCGCGATCTTCGGTGAGAAGGCGCGCGAGGTGCGCGACACCTCGCTGAAGGTGCCGCACGGTGAGATCGGCAAGGTCATCGGCGTCCGCGTCTTCGACCGCGAAGAGGGCGACGAGCTGCCGCCGGGCGTGAACCAGCTGGTCCGCGTCTACGTCGCGCAGAAGCGCAAGATCACCGACGGTGACAAGCTCGCCGGCCGTCACGGCAACAAGGGCGTCATCTCGAAGATCCTCCCGATCGAGGACATGCCGTTCCTGGAGGACGGCACCCCGGTCGACATCATCCTCAACCCGCTGGGTGTCCCGTCCCGAATGAACCCGGGACAGGTCCTGGAGATCCACCTCGGCTGGCTCGCCAGCCGCGGCTGGGACGTCTCCGGCCTCGGTGACGAGTGGGCCAAGCGCCTGCAGGCCATCGGCGCCGACCAGGTCGCCCCCGGCACCAACGTCGCCACCCCCGTCTTCGACGGTGCGCGCGAGGACGAGATCTCCGGTCTCTTCGAGGCCACGATCCCGAACCGCGACGGCGACCGCCTGGTGCAGCCCTCCGGCAAGGCCCAGCTGTTCGACGGCCGCTCCGGCGAGCCGTTCCCGGACCCGGTCTCGGTCGGGTACATGTACATCCTCAAGCTGCACCACCTCGTCGACGACAAGCTGCACGCTCGGTCGACGGGCCCGTACTCCATGATCACCCAGCAGCCGCTGGGTGGTAAGGCCCAGTTCGGTGGACAGCGCTTCGGTGAGATGGAGGTGTGGGCCCTTGAGGCTTACGGCGCCGCATACGCCCTCCAGGAACTGCTGACGATCAAGTCCGACGACGTGACCGGCCGCGTGAAGGTCTACGAGGCGATCGTCAAGGGCGAGAACATCCCCGAGCCCGGCATTCCCGAGTCCTTCAAGGTGCTCATCAAGGAAATGCAGTCGCTCTGCCTCAATGTGGAGGTGCTGTCCTCGGACGGCATGTCCATCGAGATGCGCGACACGGACGAGGACGTCTTCCGCGCGGCGGAGGAGCTCGGTATCGACCTGTCCCGGCGCGAGCCGAGCAGCGTCGAAGAGGTCTGACGGGTTGGCCGGCCGGATCCCCGTGATCCGGCCGGCTCTCCCCGGACCCGTTCAGACCATTGCTGAAGTGCCCCGATTTCTCGCGTGACGCGAGGGGGCTCGAACCCCCGAAAGAGGGATTGACGACAAGTGCTCGACGTCAACTTCTTCGACGAGCTGCGGATCGGCCTTGCCACCGCGGACGACATCCGTACCTGGTCCCACGGCGAAGTGAAGAAGCCGGAGACCATCAACTACCGCACGCTCAAGCCCGAAAAGGACGGACTCTTCTGCGAGAAGATCTTCGGTCCGACCCGGGACTGGGAGTGCTACTGCGGCAAGTACAAGCGTGTCCGCTTCAAGGGCATCATCTGTGAGCGCTGTGGCGTCGAGGTCACGCGCGCCAAGGTGCGTCGTGAGCGCATGGGCCACATCGAGCTTGCCGCTCCCGTCACCCACATCTGGTACTTCAAGGGCGTCCCGTCGCGCCTCGGCTACCTGCTGGACCTCGCGCCGAAGGACCTGGAAAAGGTCATCTACTTCGCCGCGTACATGATCACGTTCGTGGACGAGGAGCGCCGTACGCGCGACCTGCCGTCCCTGGAGGCGCACGTCTCCGTCGAGCGTCAGCAGATCGAGAACCGCCGCGACGCCGACCTGGAGGCCCGCGCCAAGAAGCTCGAGACCGACCTGGCCGAGCTGGAGGCCGAGGGCGCCAAGGCCGACGTGCGCCGCAAGGTGCGCGAAGGTGCCGAGCGCGAGATGAAGCAGCTGCGCGACCGTGCGCAGCGCGAGATCGACCGTCTCGACGAGGTGTGGAGCCGCTTCAAGAACCTCAAGGTCCAGGACCTGGAGGGCGACGAGCTGCTCTACCGCGAGCTGCGTGACCGCTTCGGCACGTACTTCGACGGCTGCATGGGCGCCGCCGCTCTGCAGAAGCGCCTGGAGTCGTTCGACCTCGACGAGGAGGCCGAGCGCCTCCGCGAGATCATCCGTACCGGCAAGGGCCAGAAGAAGACCCGTGCGCTCAAGCGCCTCAAGGTCGTCTCCGCGTTCCTGCAGACCAGCAACAAGCCCAAGGGCATGGTGCTCGACTGCGTGCCGGTCATCCCGCCGGACCTGCGTCCGATGGTGCAGCTGGACGGTGGCCGCTTCGCGACCTCCGACCTCAACGACCTGTACCGCCGTGTGATCAACCGCAACAACCGCCTCAAGCGTCTCCTCGACCTCGGTGCCCCCGAGATCATCGTGAACAACGAGAAGCGGATGCTGCAGGAGGCCGTCGACGCGCTGTTCGACAACGGCCGCCGCGGTCGCCCGGTCACCGGTCCCGGTAACCGCCCGCTCAAGTCCCTCAGCGACATGCTGAAGGGCAAGCAGGGTCGATTCCGTCAGAACCTTCTCGGTAAGCGTGTGGACTACTCCGCGCGTTCCGTGATCGTCGTCGGCCCGCAGCTCAAGCTGCACCAGTGCGGTCTGCCGAAGGCCATGGCGCTGGAGCTCTTCAAGCCGTTCGTGATGAAGCGCCTGGTCGACCTGAACCACGCGCAGAACATCAAGTCGGCCAAGCGCATGGTCGAGCGCGGCCGCACCGTGGTGTACGACGTCCTCGAAGAGGTCATCGCCGAGCACCCGGTGCTGCTGAACCGTGCACCGACGCTGCACCGCCTCGGCATCCAGGCCTTCGAGCCGCAGCTGGTCGAGGGCAAGGCCATTCAGATCCACCCGCTCGTCTGCACCGCGTTCAACGCGGACTTCGACGGTGACCAGATGGCCGTGCACCTGCCGCTCTCCGCGGAGGCGCAGGCCGAGGCCCGCATCCTGATGCTGTCCTCGAACAACATCCTGAAGCCGGCCGACGGTCGTCCCGTCACCATGCCGACCCAGGACATGGTGCTGGGCCTGTTCTTCCTCACCACGGACGAGGAGGAGCGCAAGGTCGTCGGCCAGGGCCGTTCCTTCGGTTCCACGGCCGAGGCGATCATGGCCTTCGACGCCCGCGAGCTGTCGCTCCAGGCGAAGGTCGACATCCGCTTCCCGGTGGGCACCATCCCGCCGCGCGGCTGGGTGCCGCCGGTCGCCGAGGAGGGCGAGCAGGAGTACCAGCAGGGCGACACGTTCCGGCTGCGTACGTCCCTGGGCCGCGCGCTCTTCAACGAGCTGCTGCCCGAGGACTACCCGTTCGTCGACTACTCCGTCGGCAAGAAGCAGCTCTCCGAGATCGTCAACGACCTCGCCGAGCGCTACCCCAAGGTCATCGTGGCGGCGACGCTCGACAACCTGAAGGCGGCGGGCTTCTACTGGGCGACCCGTTCCGGTGTCACCGTGGCCATCTCCGACGTCGTGGTCCCCGAGGCCAAGAAGGCGATCGTCGCCGGCTACGAGGCGCAGGACGAGAAGGTCCAGAAGCAGTACGAGCGCGGTCTGATCACCAAGGACGAGCGCACGCAGGAACTCATCGCGATCTGGACCAAGGCGACCAACGAGGTCGCCGAGGCGATGAACGCGAACTTCCCGAAGACGAACCCCATCTTCATGATGGTTGACTCGGGTGCCCGAGGAAACATGATGCAGATGCGTCAGATCGCCGGTATGCGTGGTCTGGTGTCCAACGCCAAGAACGAGACGATCCCCCGTCCCATCAAGGCGTCCTTCCGTGAGGGCCTCACCGTTCTGGAGTACTTCATCTCCACGCACGGTGCCCGTAAGGGTCTGGCGGACACCGCCCTGCGTACCGCCGACTCGGGTTACCTGACCCGTCGTCTGGTGGACGTCTCGCAGGACGTGATCATTCGCGAGGAGGACTGCGGCACCGACCGCGGCCTCAAGCTGAAGATCGCCGTCAAGGGTGCGGACGGTGTGCTCCGCAAGACGGAGGACGTCGAGACCTCGGTCTACGCCCGCATGCTCGCCGAGGACGTCGTCGTCGACGGCAAGGTCATCGCGCCTGCCAACGTCGACCTCGGTGACGTCCTGATCGACGCGCTGGTGGGCGCCGGCGTCGAGGAGGTCAAGACCCGTTCGGTCCTGACCTGTGAGTCCGCGGTCGGCACCTGTGCCTTCTGCTACGGACGTTCGCTCGCCACCGGCAAGCTGGTCGACATCGGTGAGGCGGTCGGCATCATCGCCGCCCAGTCCATCGGTGAGCCCGGTACCCAGCTGACGATGCGTACCTTCCACACCGGTGGTGTGGCCGGTGACGACATCACCCAGGGTCTGCCCCGAGTCGTCGAGCTCTTCGAAGCCCGTACGCCCAAGGGTGTCGCCCCGATCTCGGAGGCGGCCGGCCGCGTCCGTATCGAGGAGACCGAGAAGACCAAGAAGCTCGTCGTTACCCCGGACGACGGCAGCGACGAGACGGCGTTCCCGATCTCGAAGCGTGCCCGTCTGCTGGTGGGCGAGGGCGACCACGTCGAGGTGGGCCAGAAGCTCACCGTGGGTGCCACCAACCCGCACGACGTGCTGCGGATCCTCGGTCAGCGCGCGGTCCAGGTCCACCTGGTCGGCGAGGTCCAGAAGGTCTACAACTCGCAGGGTGTGTCGATCCACGACAAGCACATCGAGATCATCATCCGGCAGATGCTGCGCCGGGTGACGATCATCGAGTCCGGCGACGCGGAGCTGCTGCCGGGCGAGCTCGTCGAGCGCTCGAAGTTCGAGACCGAGAACCGTCGTGTGGTCACCGAGGGCGGTCACCCCGCCTCCGGCCGTCCGCAGCTGATGGGTATCACCAAGGCCTCGCTCGCCACCGAGTCGTGGCTGTCGGCGGCGTCCTTCCAGGAGACGACCAGGGTTCTGACCGACGCGGCGATCAACGCCAAGTCGGACTCCCTGATCGGCCTCAAGGAGAACGTCATCATCGGTAAGCTCATCCCGGCCGGTACGGGCCTGTCCCGCTACCGCAACATCCGGGTCGAGCCGACCGAGGAGGCCAAGGCCGCGATGTACTCGGCCGTCGGCTACGACGACATCGACTACTCGCCGTTCGGCACGGGCTCCGGCCAGGCCGTTCCGCTGGAGGACTACGACTACGGTCCGTACAACCAGTAAGCGAGTCGCTTGATCGACCGGAGGGCGGTCATCCCGTGATGCACGGGGTGGCCGCCCTTTGGCGTGTGCCGACGTATCGCACCGATGGTCGTGGCTACAGGTAGTGCCGCAGATGGTGCAGCCGGGTCGGCAAGTCGGGGTGAGTGGAGAGCAGCCGCGCGGGCGTCGATTCCCGTCCCATCCGCTTTTCGCCGACGCCGAGCGCCTTCCGCTGCCTCCGGATTTCGTTTGCGTGCATCGTCTGCAGCACCTCGGCCAGCATCGGCGCGAATCCGAGCGCGGCGGCGTGGCGGTCGGCACGCAGTTCGGCACGGCGTCCCAGCGCTGCCGACACATAAGGAAATACGAGAAGCAGCGGAAGCCCGTACAGGACCGCGGCGGCGGTGGAGGCGAGCCCGCCGACCGCCAGGAGCAGAGCGCCGACTGTGAGGTAGACGGCGCACCTGGCCGGTGTGACGACGGAGTGGGCCACGGCACGGAGGGTGCGCCAGGCCGCCCGGCCCGGCAGCCCGTACCAGTGGCTCAGTAGCGACGACCACGCATGGCCCCCGGTGTGGTGACCGAGTTCATGGGCGAGCACGGCGGCCAGCTGGCCACTCGGCAACTGTTCCAGTGCGAACCGGGTGACCCCCACGATATGGCCCGCGGCGGCGTAGGCGTTGAGCTCGTCGCTCTCCTCGATCCAGAGCTGATACAGCGCTCCGTCGACCCCGGCAATGGCCGTCACCTCCCGCCAGATCGGGCCCAGCCGCGCGGCCTCCTGGGGCATCGGGTGCCGGAGCCTGAGCAGGTAGCGGGCGAAGAGGTCTTCCGTGGGCCGGTGGAAGACCAGGGCGCCGGATGCCGACCAGAGCAGGGCCGGTATCCAGAACGGCAGCCCGAGGCAGCTGTCCAGAATCGCGCTCACGAGCAGTACCACCGGCGTGCTCATCAGGACGGCGGGCAGTGCCAACACCAGCCGTCCGAGTGCGGTGACGTCCATTTGCCGCTGGTGCGCGGTGTAGTACACGCGCCGGCCGTGCCCGTGCTCGTAGATCAAGTCATCGGGTGCGGGGGGTGCGGTGGCGGTTGGGTCCGGTGGTTGCACGGCCCCGTCGTCGGGCGGGGACTGGCCGGGGCAGCCATTCGACGGCTCGGGCCCGTCGCCCGGGGCCCGAGGCTGAGGTGCTGGTCGGGTCATGATCATCCTTCTGCGTGGGGAGCGTCAGCCGAGGAGCAGCGAGGCGGGGAGCAGGACGGCGCCCACGGAATAGGCGAGCAGTCCCACACGTATCCACTGGTGCTTGCTTACGGCGATCCGGCTGGTCTCCGTCAGGGCCGTGACGAGCGCGGCGGCCGGGGCGCCCTCGGTGGCGTCGAGCGCTTCCGCCAACCGGTTCTGGCGGGCGGCGCGCCGAACGTCCGCGAAGTAGGTGAGCGGGGCTCCAGGGGTCCAGGTACTGCCGCGGTAACGCGGGAGCACGGCCATCAGCATGGAGAGCAGCGCGGCCGCCAGCCCGCCGGTGCCCGTCCACCACAGGGCTGTGCCGGGGCCGGAGAGTGCGTTCGGGCGCCATTCGCTGCCCGCCAGCCAGCCGCTGATCACGCCCGCGGTCATGCCGAGCGCGGCTACCAGTACGGACGCCTTGCTGTCGGCCCGTGCGATCTCGGACCGCAGATCGAGGAGGAGCTGCGTTCCGGCATCGGTGTTCCGGGCCGAGGGAGCCGCCGAAGGGACCGGGGCTGGGGTTATGTCGGTCATGTGTTGCGGCCCTCCGGTTCCTGCGCCCCGACCACGTCCGTGGTCCGGAGCGTGTCCGCCGTTCTCGGCGTGTCCGCGAGCTCGGCCGCGCCGGTCGCACCGTCCCGGTCCGCCGCTGTGTCCCGGGCGGGGCCGACGGGCGTGGTCGGCCGGGGGAGAGGAGACGCTGCGGCAGTCGTCGCCTCGGCCGGCGCCGCTCCGGGCCTGTCGGCTGCTTGGTCCGCTTCCACCGCACTCGCCGACGGAGTGGCCGTGTCCGCCGGACTCAGGGGAGTGCTGCCGTAACCCGGCGGCGGACGCCAGCCGGGGAAGGTGCTCAAGGGGGCGCCTTCCTCGGGCCCGGCCTTGCGGAACGGTGTGCCGTCGAGCCGGTGCATGTCCTGGCCGTTCGCGACGATGCCGTCGGTCCGGTCGGTCGGGTCGAGGTCAGGCCGAAGCGTTTCCCGCAGGACCGCTCCCGGTTCCGCACACGGCGCGTCCTGCGGCATCGAGACGGTCAGCCGGCCTGCGGCGGTGCTCTGTGCTGTGACTCCGGGCAGATACTGGTCCAGTACATCGATCACCGCCTGGAACGCCATCTTCTTCGGTGCCTCCAGCTCATGGGTCTCCGCGCTGTCACCGTTCAGAAGTTCACCGGCCAGCGCCAACTTGGCTCTGATCGCCTGCAGTTGGTCCTGGCGCAGGCTGTTCACCACCAGCTCGGTGTCTTTGGGATGGTCGGCCAGATGGAGCGCCCACGCACGGACCCCGCCCTGTTCCAGATGCTTCTCATAGAAGGCGATCTTTTCCGCGTTCACCTGTTGGAGTTCCATCTGCCGACGGGCCCGGTCGACTGCCTCCGCGTGCTGCCACTTCTGCTGTTGCAGCCGCAGTTCGTGCTGCTGCTCCTCGAACTCGGCCGCGCGCCCCCACTGCAGTACGTCCTGTTCCCTGACGCGCCGGTCGATCGCGGCATCGTGCTCCCTGCCGCGGCGCTCGGTGTGGATCTGCTCGGTGGCCGTGTGGTCGATGGACCTCATGCGCCGTACGTGCTCGATGGCCCCCTGGTCTCCGTGCAGCCGTACGGTCCAGGTCACCGCGAGGCCCGCCCCGGCGCCGAGCGCACCCTGCGCGCGGACCTCCCGCAGCAGTGCCTGCTCGGCGTCCGCGCTCCGGGAGACGGCGTAGCGGCGGGTGACGGGCCGGGCCGCCTGTTCCAGCTCGCTGATCAGCAGCCGTGGCACGTCACGGATTCGGCTCATTACGAACCGTGCGGGATCGACGACCTGCCACGACAGTTCGACGGCCACCCCGAACTCGAAGGCGTCGTCGTCGCTCGGCAGGCCGATCTCCTCGCGCAGGGGATGGACGCCCATGTCCACCTCGTACACCGAGGTGTACCGCTTCGCGGCGGCCCCGGCGCGGGTGGGCCGGACCGGCGGGAGATAGGTGTCGTACGAGCCGTCCGGAGCAGAGAAGACCAGGGCGTGGTCGATGCGGGTGAGCGGCCGGCGGGCGAATCCGAAGCGGGACAGCTGCCGGACCGTCACCACCGGGTCGGCCAGCCGCGTTCCTCGGTCGGCCTGTTGGTCCCAGTCGGGCATTCGGCGAAACTCGGGCATGGGGCACTCTCCTGTTGCTGTGGATGAGGTCGTACGGATCAGGGATGCGGCAGGACGGCAAGCAGTCGGCCTGCCACGGGCGGGGGATCGGTGCCGTCCTCGCCGGGCATGGTCCGCAGGAGATGGCTGAGCCGCTGGTGCTCCGACGACGTGGTGACGAGCGAGGCCAGCAGCGCGGCGAGCGCCCACTCCGTGCGCGGATCGTGGTCCGCCGACAACACCCAGAGACGCAGTACGCCGAGGGCTTCCCGGGTGTGGTCGCGGTTCTCCAGGGCGGTGCGCCACAGCGTGACGATGCCGATGGCGGACGGATTCCCCGCGGCTGAGGCCCGTGCGTACCAGGACAGGACGATCGGCTGCGCGTGGCGTTCGTCCTGCTCGGTCCGGCGGCAGGCGCTGATGAAGCCACCGAGCGCGAGTTCGGTCGCCGGACGGTCGTCGTGCAGCGTCTTGAGCAGCCCCGCGAGCACGTCGTCGCGTGCCGCTGACAGCAGCAACAGCTCTACGGACTCGGCCAGTTGTCCCGACAGATCATCGTCGGGACCCTGCCGTCCGGCCTGGAGCCGGGCCGCCGCACGCAGCGCCGCCAGGGTCTCGGATGGGCGCTCCGGCCCCATCAGCCCATGGGCGCGGATGGCCACCCAGCGCAGCGGCGGCTCGTCGCTCTCGCACCAGGCGTCGAGGATGCGTGGCACGTTGGGAGTGCCCAGGAAGTGCGTGAGCGTGAGCGCGTTGACGGCGACGAGGCGGTGCCGGTAGAGGTGGGAGGAAGCCCACGGCTCGATGACCAGTGCCATGGCGGACGGCAGGTCGGTGTGGGCGAGGACGGCGACGGTGGAGGCGGCGCGGGTGCGGACGAACGGCCGCCCGTCCCCCGCCAGCCGTTGCAGCCAGCGCACGAGCGCGGGCCGCGCCGAGGGGTGTCCGGTCCATATCTCGCGCAGCAGGACGAGCGGGGCGCGCTCGTCCCGGTAAGCGGCCTTCACCTGCCGGACCGGGCCCCACTCCGTGGGCTCCTCGTCCTCGAACCGGCGGGCACGGGCCAGCTGGAGCCGCTTGCCGATGTGCGTGCCGAAGACCGGGACGGTGGGGAACCGCATCCCGTTCTCGGTCTCCTGAAGGAAGGCGTAGAGCAGATCGCTCAGTTCCGCCGTCAGGGCGTACGGACCCTCGTCGAAGGCGGCCAGGGCGACGAGGAACGCCTTGTCCCGCAGATGCAGCACGGTCCCGTCGTCCTCGAACCACTCCTGGACCTGGTTCTCCAGCGCGACCAGGGAGAAGTCCTCCAGCTCTGCGGTGTCGGCCTCCCCGGCCGCGTACCCCGCCAGGAGCCGGGCGAACTCGGCGGCCTCGCGCGGCTGATGGCTGCGTTCGAGGAATGCAGCCACAGCAGGCAGGGACAGCAGCTCCGCCACGCTCTCCCCGCCCACCAGCACACCCAGGTGCGCGGTGAGGACGTCACGCGACAGGGGAGACTCCCAGCTGACCACCGGGACGTCCTCCAGGAGAGCTGTCGGCCCCACAGTGATCACCAGATACGCGGCCTCGCCCAGCTCCTTGCGAGCGGCCAGCAGGTCCGCCTCGCGCAGCGGCCGGCCGGGATCGGTGATCAGATCGCAAAGGACATGGCCGGTTCGGCCGCCCTGCTCCTCGGCGCCACCGAGACTGGACGTGAGCTGCCCGGGAGCGGTGTCCCGGCCGATCGCCTGGACCGGATGGGCGCCGACCCGGTGCAGCAGCATGAGCGCGGCCGTCCGTCGGCCCGCGAAGTAGGGGCCCGAGAGCACCAGGACGTGCTCCTTGCGCAGGCGGTCGGCCAACGCCTCGAAGTCAGGGCGTCCGGGCACGAAACAGGCGGACAGCTCCTCCAGGGTGGACTGCGCGATCTCGCCGGCGGCGTGGAGTGCGGAGGACGCGCCGAACTGGTAGATGATCTCGGTCTTGTCGAGGAGGATGTCGCCGTAGAAGGTGCCGCCGCCGATACCGTGGTTGATCCCGCCGAAGACGCCCCCGTCGACCCGGGTGCTGTCCCCGAAGCCCATGGTCCGCGGGGTGTGGTTCGCCAGGTCGCGCCGGGCCGCCCAGGCGGACTGTGGCTGGTCGGTCTCCTCGGCCGCCTCCCCGTCGGCCTGACGGCCGTCCTGTGCTTCGGAGGGCTGGTCGCCCGCTGCCGAAGGCTGGGGCCCATGCTGCTGTTCCTCGGTGCTCACCGGCGGTCGCCCAGATCGCCGTTTCCGAAGCGGATGTCCCCGGAGAAGGTGCCGCCGCCGATGCCGTGGTTGGTCCCGCCGAAGACCCCCCCGGAGACCGTGGCGCCACCGAAGTCGAAGGCCTGGGCCGGCGCCTGTGGCGTGTGCGGGGCCGGGCCGGAGACCGATGGGATGTGCGCCTGCCTGTCGGCGGAGCGTGGGCGCTCACGTGGAACCGGACCGTGCAGCCACGCGGCGAGCGGGCCGTTCTTGCTGTCCACCGTGACGGAGTGGAACTCCTCGGCCGGTACGCCGGTGTGGCTGTGCCGCACGATCCCCCGGTGGACCGGATCGGAAACACACAGCGCGAAGTCGTCCGGGCGCTCCCGCAGCGCGGTCCTCAGCAGCTCCGCGTCCAGCAGCCTGCACGCGTGGTTGAGATCGCTGCCCACCCATCCGTCGAGCCGGTCCACGGCGACGTACCCCGACGCGACCACTCCGCGCAGCCGCATCTGAGCCGAGGCGGAGGCGCGCCGGTTCTGGCTGCGCAACTGGGCCGGTACCTCGGTCAGCAGCGCCCGCAGCAGGGCGATCACCGAGCAGTTGGCGTCGATCAACTCCATCACGGAGTCGCCGCGGTCCGCCCGCCTGCGCCGGGTCTCGTCGATTCCGGCGGCCAGCAGCACCCGGTCGTTGAGGTCGTAGAGCATACGGCGCAAATACGCCTGTTCGACATCGTCCCGCTCGCTGTACTTCTCGATGTCGAGCAGCAGGATCGTGCTGTTCACGGGATCGTTCATGGGGTGCCTCTCGCTCGGGTCTCCGTGGGCCGAAGACACGAGCGTGGGGCCGATGGGGCCGGCGTGGTGAGGGCGGATGACTCACTCGCAATGTGACCGTGTGCACAGAATCACGCGCGGCCGCGTTCCCTCCACGGAGCGTGCGGCGCCTGCTCTACGGAGTCTGCGGGGCCTCGTGGCGGACTACCGGTCGGACGGAGTCCTGTGCCCGGGCGATCCGGCGGAGCGCATCCGGCCGCACGATCACCATCGCCCGTCGCCCCGTCAGGACGATGCCTCGCTCGCGCAGGTCCTTCAGCAGCCGCTGGACCATTTCCCTGGACGCCCCGACAGCCCCGGCCAGCTCCTGTTTGCTGAGCGGTATGTCGAGTTCGATGCCTTCGTGCGTACGGCCGCCGTGGGTGTGCGCCAGATCCAGCAGCAGGACGGCGAAGCGCTCCCGTACCGTCATCGCCGCGAACTCCAGGCTGCGCCGGTCTGCGGCGCGCGTCCGGTCGGCGGTCAACGCCAGGAGCGTGAGGGAGACCTTGGGGGAGCCGGCCACGAACGCGCGGAACTTCTCGTGTGCCACGACCACGGCCCGTACGGGGAAGAGCGCGGTCACCGTCGCGGAGCGTGGCCGGCCGGTCAACGCGGCCGATTCGCCCACGATGTCGCCGGGGCCGCGCAGGGCGTGCAGCGCCTCGTAACCGTTCGGCGCGGATGTGGTGACCTTTGTCCATCCGTTGACGATCAACAGGACGTAAGCGGACGGCTCGTCCTGCCTGAGCAGAGGGGTCCGGGAGGCGAAACTCAGTTCGCGGCCCAGTCCGAGCAGGGACACCCGGTCCTCCCGCTCCAGGCGGGCCAGGAAGGGCACCCGGTCGTCGAGTCCGTCGCCATCGGGTACATACGCCGCCATCCCGTCCCCCCGATCGTCCACCGCGCGGTTCAATGTACTGAGAACACGTATTGCCGGACCGCCAAGGTCGTTTTCCTGCCGTGCGCCCGCGGCGCGCTGTCTCAATCCCGTCGGCTGCGAACTGCGGTGGTCCGGCGTGTCCCGGTGGACAGCATTTGTTTTGACCGGAGTCGACGAGGTAGGTACGCTCAGACCTTGTGCCTGGGGTGTGCCTGGGCTCGCGTGCGTGTCCTCAACCGCATGGCGAGTCCGTCAACGGCCACCGCAATCTGCGCTCTCTTCTGCCTTGCGGCAGGAGCCTGCAGCATTCGACACACCCGACCGCGTGGGTCGGTGACGTTCCAGGTTAGTTTCACGAACGGCACACAGAAACCGGAGAAGTAGTGCCTACGATCCAGCAGCTGGTCCGGAAGGGCCGGCAGGACAAGGTCGAGAAGAACAAGACGCCCGCACTCGAGGGTTCGCCCCAGCGCCGCGGCGTCTGCACGCGTGTGTTCACGACCACCCCGAAGAAGCCGAACTCGGCACTCCGTAAGGTCGCGCGTGTGCGTCTGACCTCCGGTATCGAGGTCACGGCCTACATCCCGGGTGAGGGACACAACCTGCAGGAGCACTCCATCGTGCTCGTGCGTGGTGGCCGTGTGAAGGACCTGCCGGGTGTTCGTTACAAGATCATCCGCGGCTCGCTCGACACCCAGGGTGTCAAGAACCGCAAGCAGGCCCGCAGCCGCTACGGCGCCAAGAAGGAGAAGTAAGAATGCCTCGTAAGGGCCCCGCCCCGAAGCGCCCGGTCATCATCGACCCGGTCTACGGTTCTCCTCTTGTCACCTCGCTGATCAACAAGATCCTGCTCAACGGCAAGCGTTCCACTGCCGAGCGGATCGTGTACGGCGCCATGGAGGGCCTCCGCGAGAAGACCGGCAACGACCCGGTCATCACGCTGAAGCGCGCGCTTGAGAACGTCAAGCCCTCGCTCGAGGTCAAGTCCCGCCGTGTCGGTGGCGCCACCTACCAGGTGCCGATCGAGGTCAAGCCCGGTCGCGCCTCCACCCTCGCGCTCCGCTGGCTCGTGGGTTACTCCCGCGCCCGCCGCGAGAAGACCATGACCGAGCGCCTCATGAACGAGCTGCTCGACGCCTCCAACGGTCTTGGCGCTGCCGTCAAGAAGCGCGAGGACACCCACAAGATGGCCGAGTCCAACAAGGCCTTCGCGCACTACCGCTGGTAGTCGCTACCCACATCGAGACCGAGAGAAGATTGAGCCTTATGGCCACCACTTCGCTTGACCTGGCCAAGGTCCGCAACATCGGGATCATGGCCCACATCGACGCGGGCAAGACGACCACCACTGAGCGGATCCTGTTCTACACCGGCGTCTCGTACAAGATCGGTGAAGTCCACGACGGCGCTGCCACGATGGACTGGATGGAGCAGGAGCAGGAGCGCGGCATCACGATCACGTCTGCCGCGACGACCTGCCACTGGCCGCTCAATGATGTTGACCACACCATCAACATCATCGACACCCCGGGTCACGTCGACTTCACCGTCGAGGTGGAGCGTTCGCTCCGCGTCCTCGACGGTGCCGTCACCGTGTTCGACGGTGTGGCGGGCGTCGAGCCGCAGTCCGAGACCGTCTGGCGTCAGGCGGACCGCTACGGCGTGCCGCGTATCTGCTTCGTCAACAAGCTCGACCGCACCGGTGCCGACTTCTTCCGCTGCGTCCAGATGATCACGGACCGCCTCGGCGCGACCCCGATCGTCATGCAGCTCCCGATCGGTGCCGAGGCCGACTTCACGGGCGTCGTCGACCTCGTGACGATGAAGGCGTTCGTCTACCCCGTGGAAGCGACCAAGGGCGAGGCGTACGACATCGTCGACATCCCCGCGGAGCTCGCGGAGAAGGCCGAGGAGTACCGCGGCAAGCTCCTCGAGGCCGCTGCGGAGAACGACGAGACGCTCATGGAGCTCTACCTGGAGGGCGAAGAGCCTTCCGCGGAGCAGCTCTACGAGGGCATCCGTCGCATCACCATCAACTCGGGCAAGGACGGCGAGAAGACCGTCACCCCCGTGTTCTGCGGCACCGCGTTCAAGAACAAGGGCGTCCAGCCCCTGCTCGACGCCGTCGTGCGCTACCTCCCCGCCCCCCTGGACGTCGAGGCCATCGAGGGCCACGGCGTCAAGGACCCGGAGGAGGTCGTCAAGCGCAAGCCGTCCGACGACGAGCCGCTCGCGGCCCTCGCGTTCAAGATCATGAGCGACCCGCACCTCGGCAAGCTCACCTTCGTCCGGGTCTACTCGGGCCGCCTGGAGTCCGGCACCTCGGTGCTGAACTCCGTCAAGGGCAAGAAGGAGCGCATCGGCAAGATCTACCGCATGCACGCGAACAAGCGTGAGGAGATCGAGTCGGTGGGCGCCGGCGACATCGTCGCCGTCATGGGCCTGAAGCAGACCACCACCGGTGAGACGCTGTGCGACGACAAGAACCCGGTCATCCTGGAGTCCATGGACTTCCCGGCGCCGGTCATCCAGGTCGCCATCGAGCCCAAGTCCAAGGGTGACCAGGAGAAGCTGGGTGTCGCCATCCAGCGTCTCTCGGAGGAGGACCCCTCCTTCCAGGTCCACTCGGACGAGGAGACCGGCCAGACCATCATCGGTGGTATGGGCGAGCTCCACCTCGAGGTGCTCGTCGACCGCATGAAGCGCGAGTTCCGCGTCGAGGCGAACGTCGGCAAGCCCCAGGTCGCGTACCGCGAGACGATCCGCAAGGCCGTCGAGCGCATCGACTACACCCACAAGAAGCAGACCGGTGGTACCGGTCAGTTCGCCAAGGTGCAGATCGCGATCGAGCCCATCGAGGGCGGCGAGAGCTCGTACGAGTTCGTCAACAAGGTCACCGGTGGCCGCATCCCCCGGGAGTACATCCCCTCGGTGGACGCGGGTGCTCAGGAAGCCATGCAGTTCGGCATCCTGGCCGGCTACGAGATGGTGGGCGTCCGCGTCATCCTTCTCGACGGTGGCTACCACGAGGTCGACTCCTCCGAGCTGGCGTTCAAGATCGCCGGTTCGCAGGCGTTCAAGGAGGGTGCCCGCAAGGCGTCCCCCGTGCTCCTCGAGCCGATGATGGCCATCGAGGTGACCACGCCCGAGGACTACATGGGCGATGTCATCGGTGACATCAACTCCCGCCGTGGCCAGATCCAGGCCATGGAGGAGCGCAGCGGCGCTCGCGTCGTGAAGGGCCTCGTGCCCCTCTCGGAGATGTTCGGCTACGTCGGAGACCTCCGCAGCAAGACCTCGGGTCGCGCAAGCTACTCGATGCAGTTCGACTCCTACGCCGAGGTTCCGCGGAACGTCGCCGAGGAGATCATCGCGAAGGCCAAGGGCGAGTAACTCTCCCGAGCTCACGCTTTAGGCTTGTCACCGGAGCCTGGTGGGGCATTCGTCGCGGAGCGCAAGCAATGCGGTGAATGCCCCCGGCACCGGCATTCCAGCAAAGATCACCTGGCGCCGATGAAGCAAGGCGTACAGAACCACTCCACAGGAGGACCCAGTGGCGAAGGCGAAGTTCGAGCGGACTAAGCCGCACGTCAACATCGGCACCATCGGTCACATCGACCACGGTAAGACGACCCTCACGGCCGCCATTACCAAGGTGCTGCACGACGCGTACCCGGACCTGAACGAGGCCTCGGCCTTCGACCAGATCGACAAGGCTCCCGAAGAGCGCCAGCGCGGTATCACCATCTCGATCGCGCACGTCGAGTACCAGACGGAGTCGCGTCACTACGCGCACGTCGACTGCCCGGGTCACGCCGACTACATCAAGAACATGATCACGGGTGCGGCGCAGATGGACGGCGCCATCCTCGTGGTCGCCGCCACCGACGGCCCGATGCCGCAGACCAAGGAGCACGTGCTCCTGGCCCGCCAGGTCGGCGTTCCGTACATCGTCGTCGCCCTGAACAAGGCCGACATGGTGGACGACGAGGAGATCCTGGAGCTCGTCGAGCTCGAGGTCCGTGAGCTCCTCTCCGAGTACGAGTTCCCGGGCGACGACGTTCCGGTCGTCAAGGTCTCGGCGCTCAAGGCGCTCGAGGGCGACAAGGAGTGGGGCCAGTCCGTCCTCGACCTGATGAAGGCCGTCGACGAGGCGATCCCGCAGCCCGAGCGTGACGTCGACAAGCCGTTCCTGATGCCGATCGAGGACGTCTTCACGATCACCGGTCGTGGCACCGTCGTCACCGGTCGTATCGAGCGTGGTGTCCTGAAGGTCAACGAGACCGTCGACATCGTCGGTATCAAGCAGGAGAAGACCACCACCACGGTCACCGGCATCGAGATGTTCCGCAAGCTGCTCGACGAGGGCCAGGCCGGTGAGAACGTCGGTCTGCTCCTCCGTGGCATCAAGCGCGAGGACGTCGAGCGCGGCCAGGTCATCATCAAGCCCGGTTCGGTCACGCCGCACACCGAGTTCGAGGCCCAGGCCTACATCCTGTCGAAGGACGAGGGTGGCCGTCACACCCCGTTCTTCAACAACTACCGCCCGCAGTTCTACTTCCGTACCACGGACGTGACGGGCGTTGTGACCCTTCCCGAGGGCACCGAGATGGTCATGCCGGGCGACAACACCGTCATGAACGTCGCGCTGATCCAGCCGGTCGCCATGGAAGAGGGCCTGAAGTTCGCCATCCGTGAGGGTGGCCGGACCGTGGGCGCCGGCCAGGTCACCAAGATCGTCAAGTAATTACCTGACTGTCTGACCTGGTTGCTCCGCACAGAGCACCAAGAAGGGCCCCGGCCCGCCGCGCGAGCGGTGGACCGGGGCCCTTCGGCGTTGACCGACGTCATGCGGGTTCCGAGTCAGCCGACGGTGTCGCGGTGAGGTGCGGGGCCCCGTGGTGTGTCCGGGCGGCGGGTCGGGCCCGTGGCCGGGTTGCCGCTCGGCAGTGGCAGCCGCACCAGCAGACGGAAGTGTCCCGGTGACGGTCGCTCGGCGGTCATGGTTCCGTCGAGTGCGGCGGTGCGGGCGGCGAGGTTGATGAGGCCGGTGCCGGGAGCGGTGGTACCGGGGGAGTCGGCGGCGTCGTTGCCCACGGAGAGTTCGACGGATCGGTGGTCGGTGGGTGTCTTGTGGACGACGCTCAGGGAGAATGAGCAGTGGGTCGCGCTGGAGTGGTGCAAAACATTGGCGACGGCCTCCCGCGCGACCACCGCGAGACAGTGGTCGACGGCCCGGGGCAGTTCGGCGGTGATCGGCGCGATGTCGCTGCGCACGGTGATCCCGGCGGTGGCGAGGACATGGACCGCCTGGGCGAGCTCCGTGGCCAGTGACAGGGTGACGTTGTCGCGGGAGACGGCACGAACCTCGGCGAGGGTGCGCCGGGCGGTGGCGGCGATCTCGTCGAGGACGGCGGCGGGCTCGTCGTCCTCCGTGCGCTGGGAGGCGCGGATCGCGATCAGGGCGAGCGCGGAGCCGAGGACGTCGTGCAGATCGCGGGCGATCCGGTCGCGTTCGGTCTGTACGGCCGCGTGGGCGGCGTGGTTCTGGGCGGCATGCAGCCGGGCGACTAACAGGGCGAGTTGGGCGATGCCGTAGACACTGCCCGCCGTGGTCAGTGTGGCTAACAGGACGCCGAGGCCGCTGCGGTTCTCGAACTCAAGACCGCTGACCAGGAGTGGACCGCTGGCACAGACCGCCGCCGCGACGAGCAGGGAGGCGGGGCGCGGAACGGTCAGCAGGACGGCCCCGGCCAGGAAGCCCAGCAGACTCAGCCAGGGCAGCTTGAGCAGCAGCACCGGTCCGTAGGTGAGCCCGGCCTGAAGGATCAGGAGCACCCATCGGGCCCGGTAGCGCAGACGGTACGGCGGGGGCGCGTACTGGCCGAGGAGCACGGCGGGCAGGAGGATCAGCAGGATCAGCGCGGTCACGGCCGACCGGCGGCTCAGGGGGAGCGCGACCAGGTCCAGAGCGAGCAGCGCGACGGTCCCGCCGACCAGGAGAACAAGCGTGGTGCCGGCGGTGAGGGCGTGGCGCGGGGAAGGGCGACGGAAACGGAGCATCGACTTCCAGGACTTGGGAGCGGCGCGGAGGGTTGTACGCCGGGTCGGCCCGGGGCCCGTCGTGGACTGTGGTGATCCGGATGCGAAGCCGCATTCGTGACGTGGTCACTTCACTACTCAGAGTGCGGAGGCTTGACTCGTCGGCGATTCGGTCGTCGAACGAGGGAGTCACCTCCTGTGAAGAGCGAGTGGAACACGTCAAGAGCCCCCAACGCGAGCAGGAAGAGACGGGCCCTGCCCCGGATCGCCCTGACGCTGGCCGGCCTGCTGGTCGCGGAGGTGGCGGTCACCGTGGCCACCACCGGCGAAGCCGTCGGCATGTCCGCCGGGAAGGAGGCGGCGGCGTTCCGCGCCGCCCCCACGCCCCCGAAGAAGGTCACCGAGGCCGCCGACGTCAACTCGGCGCGGGTCGCAGCCCGGCTCTCGGGCAACCGCGTGGAGGTCCTGTCCGAGCGGACCGAGACCTCGACCACGTACGCGGAGTCGGACGGGAGCCTGTCGGCCGAGTTGTTCCAGGCACCGGTACGCATGCGCGAGAGCAATGGCGCGTGGGTCGACCTCGACACCGAACTGGAGCGGGTCGGCCGGGACTACGAGCCGCGGACGGCACTCGCCGACATCACGGTGACCGGCGGAGGGACTACCGAGCCCGGCTTGCTGGCCTCCGTCGAGCGAGGCGCGAAGTCGTTCGGCATGGGTTGGCAGGACCCGTTGCCCAAGGCCGAGGTCGACGGTGACCTCGCCTCCTACGACCTGGGCGGCAGCCAGACCCTGACGGTACGGGCACTGGCCGACGGGTTCGAGCAGAACGTCGTCCTCGACAAGGCACCGGCCCAGCCACCCGTCTACCGCATCCCGTTGCGGCTGAAGGGCCTTGTGCTGTTCCGGGACGACGAGACCGGAAGACTCCTGCTCAAGGACGCGGCGGGGAAGCTGACCGCCGAGGCACCGGCGCCGGTGATGTGGGACTCCTCCACCGATCCCGCGTCCGGCGAATCCCGGCATCTCGCCCAGGTGGACACCAGTATCGAGACGGAGAAGGACGGCGCGCAGACGCTGGTGCTCAAGCCGGACCCGGAGTACTTCCGGACGTCCGGGCTCACCTACCCCGTGACCGTCGACCCGACCTCGACACTGGCGGCGTCCACCGACACCTGGGTGGCGACCAACTACCCCGACTCGCAGTCGTCGTCCAAGGAGCTGAAGTCCGGGACATACGACGCGGGTTCGACGAAGGCGCGGTCGTACCTGAAGTTCGACGTCGCCAAGTTCGGCGGGCAGAAGATCCTTTCGGCGAACCTGTCGCTGTACTCGTACTGGTCCGCGACCTGCGCCACCAATGGCTCGGGTACCCAGATACGCCGGGTCACCTCGTCGTGGACGAACTCCGGACTGACCTGGGGAGCCCAGCCGTCCACCACCGAGACCGGCGCGGTCACCAGTACCAAGGCGCTCGGATTCTCGTCGGCCTGCCCGGCGGGCACCGTCAACTTCAACGTCGCGAGCATCGTGCAGGCGTGGGCGGACGGAGCGGCCAACTACGGCGTGCAGGTGCGGGGCGTCACGGAGACGGATTCCAGCACCTGGCGTCGGTACCGCTCGTCCAAGTACGCCGCCGGTGACAACGCGGTGGAACCGCACCTGACGGTGAAGTACAACTCCTACCCCGCGAAGCCGACGTCGGTGGCCATCGCGCCGTCGCAGGTGAACGCCTACAACGGCAAGCGGTACGTCACCTCCCTCACCCCGCAGCTCTCGGCCAAGGTGACCGACGCGGACGGCGACACGGTCAAGACGCAGTTCGAGATCACCCCGGACCCCAAGTACACCGACGGGGCCGGATACGCATACACCGCCACGAGCGCCGGGGTAGCCTCCGGCGGAACCGCCAAGATCACGGTCCCGGCGGCGAACGCCTTCCCGTCCGGCTCGCACCTGCGCTACCGGGTGCGGGGCTACGACGGCTCGTTGTACGGGGCGTGGACCGGCTACACCGCCTTCGTGCTGAACACGGCGAAGCCCGTCGCGCCCGGCGTCAGTTGTGTCCCGTACGCCAAGGACACCTGGACGGAGAAGAACGCCGACGGTGCCCAGTGCACCTTCTCCACCACCTCCACCGACGGCCAGGGGTATCTGTACGGTCTGAACGACCCGGCCACCCCGAAGCGGATCGACGACACGGTCAAGGGCAGCGGAGGCATCCCGCTGACCGTCACCCTCAAGCCGGGCGACGGCTGGCACACCCTGTACGCACGGACGATCGACTCGGGCGGCAATCTGTCCAACGCCACCACCGCGTACGAGTTCGGCGTCGGCGACGGCGCGGCGCTGCTGTCGCCCCGTGACGGCGACCGCCCGGCCCGGCGGCTGAGCCTTGGCGCGAAGGGCAAGCCCACCTACACGGGTGTCACCTACCAGTACCGGCGTGGGGAGACCGACGGCTGGGCCAATGTGCCGGTCGTCGCTGTCACCAAGGACAGCGACGGTTCGAAGGTGACCGCCTGGCCGCTGGCCACCACCGCCGGCAGCCCGCCGAAGCTGACCTGGAACATCACCGACAGCCTCGCCGAGGACGGCCCGGTCGACGTCCGGGCGGCTTTCACGGACGGCTCGGTGACCCGCTACTCCCCGGTGGCGACCGTGACGGTCGACCGCAACGCGGGCACCGCGCCCAGCGAGTCGGTGGGTCCCGGCACGGTGAATCTGCTGACCGGCGACTTCGCTCTCTCCGAGACCGACGCCTCGGCCTTCGACCTGTCGGTCACGCGCACCGCCTCCTCGCGCAAGCCCGACGCCGGGGCGAGGCAGAGCGGGCAGTTCCCGATCTACGGCAAGGAGTGGAGCGCGGGGACGGTCGCGGAGCTGACCGAGTCCGACTGGTCGTACCTCAAGCAGTCCACCACGACCTCGGTTGCCCTGGTGGATGTCGACGGCGAGGAGTTGGGCTTCACCAAGCTCAGCAACGGTGGCTGGAAGCCGGAGCCGGGCGCCGATGACTACACCCTGACCGGTTCGCTGACCGGGGCCTTCACACTGAAGGACAGCGAAGGCATGACCACGGTGTTCACCAAGCCGTCGGGCGCCACCACCTGGCAGGTCGCCTTCTCCACCATGGACGGGCTCACCAACTCCACCACCACAGTGGTGTCCGAGACGCTGACCGTGGGAACGGACAAGCTGGTCCGCCCCGCCAGGATCATCGCGCCGACCACGGCCGCGTCCGCGAGCACCTGCACGGCGACGCCGTCCACCAAGGGCTGCCGCTCGCTGGAGTTCGTCTACGCGGCATCCACGACGGCCACGGGGAGCACGCTGGGCGACTTCAAGGACCAGCTGCGCGAAATCCGGCTCTGGGCCACGGCGCCGGGCGCGTCGGCGGCCACCGCGAAGGCCGTGCAGACGTTCGCCTACGACAGCGCGGGCCGGCTGCGGCAGGCCTGGCACCCGCAGATCTCGCCCGCTCTGAAGACGGAGTACACGTACGACGACGCGGGCCGGATCACCCAGGTGACGCCGCCGGGCGAGCTGCCGTGGACCATGACATACGGCAAGGCGGGCAACGCGGCGACTGCGGGTGACGGGATGCTCCTGAAGGTGTCGCGTGCGGCCCTCAAGCCGGGCACGACCGCCACGCCCGAGGGCACGGCGACCACGAGCCTCGTCTACGACGTGCCGCTGAGCGGAACCAAGGCCCCGTACGCGCTGGGCGCCTCGGACACCGCGGCCTGGGGGCAGGACGCGGCGCCGACCGACGCGACCGCCGTATTCCCTGCCGATGCCGTCCCCGCCTCCCACGCGGGTTCGGGGCTCGGGGCGGGCGACTACGAGCGGGCCACCGTCACCTACACCGACGCCTCGGGCCGCCAGGTCAACACCGCGCAGCCCGGCGGCCACATCTCCGCCATCGACTACGACCAGTACGGCAACACGGTGCGCGAGCTCACCGCCCGCAACCGGGAGACAGCCCTGGGCCGGACCACGGCGGCGAAGGAGACCCTGACCGACCTCGGCCTCGACGGACTGTCCTCGGCGGCGCGTGCCGAACTGCTCGCCACCCGCACCGTCTACGACGACAAGGGCATCAAGGAGCTGGAGGAATTCGGCCCGGCCCGCCGCGTCGATCTGACCATGTCCGTCACCTCCGGGTCGACCACGCTTCCGGCAGGCGAGTCGGTGGTGGCCCGCACCTGGACGAAGAACACCTACGACGAGGGCCGTCCCACCGACGGAACGGCGACGGTGGAGAACCAGATCACCAAGGTCGTCACCGGATCCCAGCTCCTGGACTTCCCGGCGACCCACGCCGAGCAGCGGGTGACGCAGACGACGTACGACTGGGTCAAGGGCCTGCCGACGAAGACGATCACCGATCCGTCCGGCCTCGCCCTGACCAGCACCAAGGAGTACGACGCCCAGGGCCGGGTCATCAAGGAACTGCTGCCCGGCGCCACCGGCACGGACGCCGCCACACGCGTCACGACGTACTGGTCGGCGACCGGTACGGGCACCTGCGCGGGGCGCCCCGAGTGGGCGGACCTTGTCTGCTCCACCGGACCCGCTGGGGCGGTCACGGGCGGCGGGAGCAATCCGAGCGGCCTGCCGGTGACCACCACCGAGTACGACTGGTACGGGGGAACAGCCAAGACGGCGGAGACCGCCAACGGGGTCACCCGGACCACGACCACCACGTACGACGACGCCGGGCGTGCCCTCAGGACGGCGACGACAGGCGGCGTCGGGGCGGCGGTTCCGGATGCCACGACCGAGTACGACCCGGACACCGGCCAGGCGGTCCGCACGGTCTCCTCGACCGGCGGCACGATCACCAACGCGTTCGACAAGCTGGGCCGTGAGGTGTCCTACACGGACACGGACGGGGGTGTGACCACCACCGAGTACGACCTGCTCGGCCGCCGGACGAAGGTCACGGACTCCGTCCCGTCGACGGTGACGTACACGTACGACCACAGTGCCGAGCCGCGCGGCCTGGCCACGAAGACGGTGGACTCCGTGGCGGGCGCCTTCGCGACCGCGTACGACGCGGACGGCGGGGTCGCCACCGAGCGGCTGCCCGGCGGCTACACCCTCACCGTCGACCAGGACACCACCGGCACCACGGTGGGCCGCACCTACACGCGGGACAGCGACGGTGTGCTGGTGGCCTCGGACATGGTCTCCGAGTCCGTCCACGGACAGGTCACCTCGCACACCGGCTGGTCGGCGCAGGAGTACGGGTACGACAAGGCAGGCCGGCTGACATCGGTCGATGACACCGTGGGCGAGGTGTGCACGCGCCGCGCCTACACCTTCGACAAGCGCACCAACCGCACTCGGCTGACGTCGTCCGCCGCAGCGGAGGGCGCCGACTGCACGAGCACGGGCACGGTCACGACGACGTCGCACGCCTATGACAGCGGCGACCGGCTCGTCGACACGGGGTACGCGTACGACGCGTTCGGCCGCACCACGGCCATGCCGGGCTCGTCCTTCGCGTACTACGCCAACGATCTGGTCCACACCCAGACCACGGACGACCAGCGTCAGACCTGGACGCTGGACGCGGCGCGCCGATTCCGGTCCTTCACTGTCGAGACCGACATCGACGGTACCTGGACCCGGTCGGCGTCCAAGCGCAACCACTACGACGGTAACGGGGACAGCCCCCGCTGGACGGAGGAAGACACGGCCGCGGGGACGAGCGGCGCGGTGAGCCGCAATGTCGAGTCCGCGTCGGGCGACCTCGCCGCGACGACAGGTTCGGCGGGTGGTAATACCGTCCTGCAACTCACCAACGTCCACGGCGACGTGATGCTCGCCCTCCCGCTCGCGGAGGGGGAGGACATCGTCGCGTTCGACAGCGACGAGTACGGCAATCCGCAGGCCGGTCAGCTGCCGGTGCGCTACGGCTGGCTCGGCGGCAAGCAGCGCTCGGCGGAGACGCTCACCGGCCTGACGTTGATGGGCGTGCGACTCTACAACCCTGTCACCGGGCGGTTCCTGTCGCTCGACCCGGTGTACGGCGGAGGCGAGAACGCCTATGGGTACCCCGGCGACCCCGTCAACCAGTTCGACCTCGACGGCAAGTGGTGGAAGCCCCGCATCAGCCCGGCCGCACGACTCGGTTGGTACTACCTCAACCGCGGTCACAACCGCTACAACAGCTGGAGGCGCCGCCAGGAAGCCCGGATCGTCGGCGTGAGCACTGCCTACATAGGAACGCGCTATCTCGGCTACTCATGCCGCTACCGTTACGGCATGCGTGTCTGCTCGGGGGGCGTCGGCCTCCATTCCCGTGGGGGAACGACGCTGGGCACGACGTTCTACACCAACCGCACACTGAGCTCACCCCTCATTCGTCATGAACGCAAGCACAAGAGGCAGTGGCAACGTTACGGGTTCAGATTCGGCTACATGTACCTTCGGGCAGGATCGAACCCTTGCGGCAACCGGTGGGAGCGCCGGGCCGGATGGCGTGACGGGGGATATTCATGCTGAACCGACGCCGACCTCGCGCGGTATGGCCGTTCGTGCTCGCGGGCTCAATTCTGACCCTGGGGCTGCTTCTTACTGGTGTCAGCCTGTGGTTGTACGGCGTGCACCGTATGTCTGACCCTGCGGAACCTCTGCTTGTGGGCATAAGGATCGACGGGTCCCGGATTTCGGTCAAAGCCCCGACGTGCCCGTCCGACAAGGTGGGCGCCATCGAGGTGTACGACAGCGAGACGGAACAGCGGCTTTGGCGGGCACGCGCGCCGAAGACACCGGAGGGGCGAAGGGGCGCCGTGACGTTGTGGGACAATGAGGCATTTTTGAAACCGGACAAGGAGGAACAACCCGCTGACGTGCCGAACAACCTCGACATCTCCTTCGAGTACGCCGGGCTCGACGATGGTGCGGGTGACGTGTTCAGCATGTCGGACGTCAAGGCCGCTCAGCCACCGAAAGACCAGTACTGGACGCACGAAGGTCCCATGACAGCACGGGCCATCGACCGCCAGCTCACATGTCGAGGCGACATGCCGTAGATATACCCAAGCGTAATCGGGGCTGCCAGTTGGTCGACATACCTGCTGGCAGCCCTCTTTAAAGCGACGATTACGGAAATGCGCGGGGCAGCCAGCTGCCGGTGCGCTATGGCTGGCTCGGCGGCAAGCAGCGTTCGGCGGAGACGCTCACCGGCCTGACGTTGATGGGCGTGCGACTCTACAACCCGGTCACCGGACGGTTCCTGTCGGCGGACCCGGTGCACGGCGGCGGTGATAACCGCTCCGGTTATCCAGGCGATCCGGTCAATCAGTTCGACCTCGACGGAAAGAGCTGGTGGAGCCGGACCAAGAGGTTCGTCAAGCGGAACCGAGTGATCATTGCGTCGTTCTCTGCCGGCGTGGCATGCGGTGTTTTCACGGCTGACCTGAGGTCGCAGTACAACAACTAAACGCGATCAGTCGACTCTCTGTGGCGGACGCGCCCAGCGAAATGGTTCAAGAAATACGTTTGGTGTGGTCCTGGATCTAGAGCATCGGGCTTCCGATGTCGTTAGTTGAGTCCTGGGCTTGCGGGAGGGCTCAAGATGGTCAGCCCTCCCGTAACTCCCCTCAGAGAAATGACTGACATGCAAAAGAGATGGACAGATGAGCCCTCCGGGAAAGTAGTCTTCATCCTGGGAGGTTTGATATTCATCTTCTCCTCTTGGAGGTCCTGGTGGGTCATACTTCCGGGAATCGTCACCGCCAACTGGCTCATCCTGCTTTTTCGGGACGTTAAGGAATCCATCAAAACTAAGAGGTCGCGGCGGAAAGGCGACTGAAGGATTGGCATACGCCTCGCGGCGGTCCGGCGGCACCCACCTGGATCAATCTCGGACCCGCACGTGCAGATTTTACTGCCCCCTCTCGATTCGCGTGAGGAGAGGGTCGGCGAGATCCGGGAAGGGCTGAAGCGGAGAAGCGAGGGACTAAAAAGCGAAGTAGTGCCTGTGTCGGAGCGGGAAGCTTCGTGACATGGACGTCATATCCATCCGTGCCGCTCCCCGATGCGTACGGCGTCCACGAGGGTGCGTGCGTGGAGTTTGCCCGTGGCGAGGGAGAGATGGTTGCGGACGGTGCGTACGGAGAGGAACAGTTCGGCTGCCGTCTCGGCGGCGCCCATGCCCTGGGCGGCCAGCTGGAGGATCTCGGTTTCGCGTGGGGTGAGCGGGGATGGCCCCGCGTTGCGCTCCTCGGCGAGCAGACCGGGGTCGTACACCGTGCCGCCCGCCGCCACCGTGCGGATCGCGGCCAGCACCTGCCCGGCTGAGGCCGACTTCAGCAGGTTAGCCGGTTGCGCCCGCTTCCCGGGCTGCCCGCAGGTGTCCTGGCCGGTCGAGCACGGTCAGGATGAGGGTGCGGCATGACGGCAGTGAAGGAAGGATTTGAGGAAAGCGTGGGCAACGACGACAGGAACATGAAAAATCGAGTGGTTTTCTGCCTGACGTACATATGGACGCTACTCGTCGGGGCTGCCGGCGCGACGGCGACACAGTCAGGAGGCTTCGTCGATCACCTTTGGGGGTATGTTTCACACACCTCGACCATCATTGCTTCGATAGTTTTACTTCTTTACGCCGCCCTGGCTCCAGTGGTGGGACCTGTATTCATCTCGCCGGGCGCGAGCGTGAGACCTGCCGGAAAATGGTCCCGCTTTACAGCTGGAATTTATATTCTGGGATTAACTGGTCTTTTCGTCCTTGGATCCGGTCTCGTGCAGGGGACCGGAGACATAATCAGCAGGGCCAGAGCCGTTGGTCAATTTTTCGTCACACCTGGATGCTTGGTTGTGGCCGTATTGACCGCCGCCTACTGCGCATGGTCCCCAGTGGTCTGGCCGACCGGCGCATTCATTCGCTGGTTGACCGCAAGACCGCACGGGCCGCATGTCAGGCCTCGCGGCCCTGAAAAGAGTTCTCAGTAGTCCCTCACCAGAGCGGGTCAGGACTCCGTCTGCCGCCGCTACACGGGATATCACGGGCCAAGCGGTACGTGTACCTGAGCCTGTGGAGAAACCATGGGTGACCTTGTCGAGCTGTTGCTCCGTGTGCTGAAGGGGCTTGCCCGAGTGGCATCCGGTTTTCTTGAGTACATGAATCTCCGAGATGGGGCGCGTGGCCTCAAGCAAGACCTGAGGTGCCGACAGAAAAACCGCTTACTCCAACCGCGAACCGGTACTTCCGGCCCTTCTGGCGGCACTAGGGCCTGTGTCGAAAGTGGATCTTGATGATGTACTTGTCTTACTTCACAGGTAATGGTTTCAGCCTGCCTGCGTTGGCAAGATTGGCGATCTGTCCGCGTCGACAGGACTCGGGCCGGGACGGAGGGGGCAGCCATGTCCATAGCCACACCTACGAACACGCGCACCGTGGTTGAAGAGCTGCTGCGCAGGATCGGTGAGGGCGACCCTGAGCGCATTGCCGAGCTGTATGCCGAGCAGGGCGATTGGAAGCTGGACTGGCCGGAGGCCGAGCATGGTCGTGCCGCCACGCCGTGGATCCGTCACCGGTTAACTCGGGCCGACGCCGCCGCTCACTATCGCGAGCTTGCCGAGCACCACATGCCGGAGCATGTGGCGACCGAGGTCGAGCGCATCCTCATCGACGGTAACGACGCGGTCGTACTCGGCGAGATCCGCCAGACCGCCCGGCCCACCAGACGTGCGTATCGCGCGCGGTTCGCCCTGCACCTCACCGTCGAAGACGGCCTTGTCACCCGGCACCATGTCTACGAGGACAGCCTCGCCGTCGCCCAGGCATTCGAGGCGGAGGATCAGTGAAGGGCCACAGGCCGATCGCGAAGGTGCTGGTCACAGCCACTCGTTGATAGCTGCGATGAGGACGGTAGCTTCGTAGCGGACGGCGAGTTTGTCGTACCGGGTGGCCACGGCCCGATGCCGCTTGAGGCGATTGATTCCGCACTCCACTGCGTGGCGCTGGCGGTAGTCGGTCTTGTCGAACTTCGGCGGCCGGCCGCCGCGGGACCCGAGCTTCTTGCGGTTGCGGATCTGGTCCTTCTTCTCCGGGATCGTGCAGCGGATCCCGCGGCGGCGCAGGTAAGCGCGGTTCTTGGCCCTGCATACCGTGGAGTCGACACTGATGTCCCAGGTGATCAGCTGCTTCGCGTCGGCCTGAGCCTGGAGTTCGGTGAAGATCCGGTGCCAGGTGCCGTCCCGTTGCCATCGGCGGAACAGGTCGTACGACCGGCCCCACGGCCCGTACTCCGCAGGGAGGTCCCGCCAGAGGATGCCGGTGCGGACCCGGAACCGTATGCCATCGATTAGCTGCCGCCTGGCCCACGTTGGCGGCCGTCCGGGCTTCTTACCTTTCGGCAACAGCGGTTCCAGCACCACCCATTGCGCGTCCGTCAGATCTCCACGTGCCACAAACCAAGATCATCACATGTCCGAGATCCACTTTCGATACAGGCCCTAGTGGCGATGCTTAATCCGGTGCGAGAAATGAGATCACGTGAGAAAAGTTGATCAGCGGAAGAACTCCATAGTTTTCTTCGTGCTGGGTTGCCTTTCTTTGCTCAGTGGAGTTGTTGTTTCGCTGGCCCTTGGCAGGGCTGAAGGTGCTCCAATCCTCGGATCCGCGGGATTGATTCTCGCTGTGGCATGGATATTCCAGCGGAGTACGGAGTGACCTACAGTAAGGCGACATCTGGAAACCGTCTGGCATAGCCTGACTGCTCAACGCTCGGGGGGCTGTGATCCGCAGTTCCCCGAGCGCATGTAAAGGGCCGGTTCGGTGGCTCCGGTGACTGTGGATACGACAACAACTTCCGCATCCACAGTCACCGGAGCCCTGGAATTCCGCAAGGGCAACCGGCGCACCTCATATGCCGCCGCCAGGATAGGAGTGGCCGGATTCGCCAGAGGGGCCTTCTGTGCGGCGAGCGTCGTCTGCGGCGTCGCGGCAGGAGCGGCGGCCGGAATGGGAGCGTACGCGGCATCGAACGCCGGTACGCGGAACTGGCGCGGGGGCAGTTTGCCCTGGCGGGCGGGGTCGGATCCGTCGGCGGCGGTCTTGCCGCGAGATCAGCCAAGGGACATCGTTCGGCACCAAGGCTGCCATGTGGCGGCTGAGCGCGAAGGTGCGCGTCGCGAGGTGGCGGATGAACTGGAAGTGGCGAAAGCTCCGCTGATCTGACGCCACCCAAGAACCTCCACAGCAGAAGAATCCGACAGCAGACATGGGAATTCGGAGCGAGGCGTGATGTTGATGTGGGGCGGCGGCGTCGGCGCCGGACTCGTCGTGGCGGCCGTGGCCGCCGGCTTGGGCAGCGGATGGGTCATTGCCCTGGCCGCGGTCCTGGCCGTCATGGCCGGGATTCTCTGCCGGGGCCTCCTCGGAAGCCGTGACGGGAGCACGGAAGGGCTTGAGGAGAGGGGTGAGGAAGCCGGACGGATCGGTGAGCTCTATGAGATCTCACCGGAAAACGGCGCGAAAATCGCGGCGCTCTCCACCGTCCGTCTCGCTCCCTCCGACATCCGCTACGTGCTCACGACCAAGAGGCAGCGCGGCGGGTTCCTGAAATCGATCGTGATGATCGAATCGGCGGACGACGGGCCGGTCTTGATGGAGATGTCGATACCCGCCGACACGGTCGCCGCTCTGCGACGGGTGGCGGACAAACCGGAAAGAGACCGGGTCCTCACGCGCTTCCTCGATTCGCCAGTCCATTTCGCTGACCGAACACACCGGGATCCAGGTCGGGGTGGGCGGAAACGCGGGTGACAGGGGAGCGGCGGATGCGACTGGCAGTCAGGGATTCAGGGAAATCCCACAAGCAACAGGGTCACGCCTCGGCTCATGAAGCATGAGCGTCGCCACATGAAGCAATGGCAGCGCTGTGGCCGTCGTTTCGCCCACATGTACCTCAGAGCAGGGGCCAATCCATCCCGCAACAAATGGGAGCGGCGTGCCGGATGGGCCGATGGGGGCTCGTGCTGAAGCAGTCCTCAAGGCGGCCTTGGTGGCTGTTCGTGCTGCTTGGCGCCGTCGGCGTGACGTGCTTGGCGGCCGTCGGCGTATGGGTCCTCGATGTCTTCATGATGTCCGACCCGGGGCCTCCGCCTGTGGGCGTCAGGATCGACGGCGCGCATATCACCGTGAAGGCCCGGACGAGAAGGTCGAGAAGGTCGAGGTTTTCGACAACGAAGCCGAACGGCTGCTGTGGCAGGCGTCGGCACCCCGGACCGAGAGTTCTTCTTCCCGGCATCGCATGTTCGCGCGACGTATGGAGGGACTTGCCGTCGAGTGAGATCCGGGTCTCGTCGAGCAGGGCCGACAGCAGGACACGCATGTCATATCCATCCGTGCCACTCCCCGATGCGTACCGCGTCCACGAGGGTGCGTGCGTGGAGTTTGCCCGTGGCGAGGGAGAGGTGGTTGCGGACGGTGCGTATGGAGAGGAACAGTTCGGCTGCCGTCTCGGCGGCGCCCATGCCCTGGGCGGCCAGCCGGAGGATCTCGGTTTCGCGTGGGGTGAGCGGGGATGGCGCCGCGTTGCGCTCCTCGGCGAGCAGAGCGGGGTCGTACACCGTGCCGCCCGCCGCCACCGTGCGGATCGCGGCCACCACCTGCCCGGCCGAGGCCGACTTCAGCAGGTAGCCGGCCGCGCCCGCTTCCCGGGCCGCGCGCAAATGTCCTGGTCGGTCGAGCACGGTCAGGACGAGGGCGCGGCATGACGGCAGCCGTTCGGTGAGCTGACGGGCCGTGGTGATGCCGTCCTGGCCAGGCATGGACACATCCAGCACCGCAACGTCGGGGCGGGTGGCCAGGGCGGCCGCGAACACCTCGTCCCCGCGGGCGGTCTGGGCCACGACCTCGATGCCGGGCTCGCGCCCGAGCACGGCGACGAGTCCCTCCCGTACGACCGTCATGTCCTCGGCGATCAGCACCTTGATCATGATCAAAGGATGTCAGCCGCGGCCCTTCGACCCGCGCCCACCTGCGTCGTCAGGCCGTCCGGGGCTGCCAGAGCCAGGGGTGGGCGTCGACTCCCAGCGCCACCACCGTCGGCCGTCCGTCCTTCCCGAGGTGCAGCGCCGGACCGTCCAGCGGCACCGGGCCGTGCTCCCGTACGGAGAGCCGTCCGGCGGTACGGACCTGGACCAGACCCTTCTCGGTGCGGCCCAGCAGCACCGCGGCGTGCGACGAACCGGCCGCGACCACCGGTCCGTACCCGTGGAAGCCGGTCCGGTCTTCGACGATCCGCCCATACCCGTCGATGCCGGTCTCCGCCGCCGTCTCCCCGGTCCGTACGGTCGTCATCGCGGCCTTCGCCGCCGCCCGGTAGAACAGGTCGATGGACCCGTCCGATGCCGCCAGCGCACCCGGACCGTCACCCGGCACCGGCACCCCGCTGATCTGAGTGCGCGCGCTGACCGGGGCGCCGGGCGCGTCCTGCGTCCAGTGATGCACCGCGAAACGGCCCGCCGCGAAGACATGGACGCGCCCCGCGTCGTCCACCACGGCGGACAGCCCGTCCTGGATCTCGCCCCCGCCCATGTCCCGCCACCCGCTCCACCGGCCGGACGTGTCCCGTACCCGGGTACTGAGGCCCTTCTCCGCGTTCCGTACGAAGAGGTGGACCCGCCCGTCGGGCGCGGCGACCGCGACCGGGACGCCGATCCGGCGCCCGGCGTCATCGGCGCGCTCCGGGTTCCCCAGGCCCCGCCAGGCACGGAAACCGCCACCCGGGGAGCGCTGCTCCAGCGCGACGATCTCGCGCTCGTTGTCCGCCCCGCGCCCGCCGAGCTCGGCGAACCGCAGCCCGAAGAGCAACTGTCGCCCGTCCGGCAGCGTCGCACCGCCGAGGATCGGTGCGAGCGGGCCACCGCCGAGGTCGTCCGGCGTGTCCCACACCCCGCTGCCCGGCGCGCTTTCGCGCCAGCGCACCGCCCGCAACCCCAGCACCCCGTACGCGACGAGCCGGCTGTCCGGGCCGGCGGCGACGGCCGGCCGGGGGCCCGGGTAGCGGTAGTGGGTGGACCGTACCCAGCCCTTCCGGTTGGTCAGCGGGCGGTTGCCGCCGACGCCGTAGTCACCGCAGCCTGCGGGGTTGCCGCAGTGCCAGTCGGCCGAACCCCCGTACGGCACCAGGAGCGACGCCTTCTCCGCCAGCACGGCGGGCGGCAGATTCTTCGGCCAGTGCCGGTTGTAGTACCCGCGGAACGCCGTGGTGGCGAAGCTCGGTACCTTTCCGCCGTTCTGGGTGGACCGCGCCACCCACTGGATCAGCGCAGTCCAGGTGAACAGGGCGGTCGCGGTGTGGTCGGGATGGTCGGAGTAGCCCTTCTGCTCGCTGTCCCGTCGCCGGACGATCTCGCTGCTGTGCTGGATGTCGGGGTCCGGGTCCATGGTGTGCACGATGCTGGGCCGGTACCGGTCGAACAGCCCGACCAGAACATCGATCAGCCCGTCGTACGTGTACGACCCCACCTGTTTCAGCGGCGAGTTGTCGGCGACGACGGTGGGCAGGACGAGCCGCCGGTCCTGCCAGAGGCTGGGCAGCCCGAGACGCCCGTACGTGGTGTGCATGGCGGTGTTGATGAAGATCAGTTCGACCTTGCGGCCGTCGTGCGAAAGGCTGTTGATCTCGGCCCGGTGGTTGCCGGCGAGGTCGATGACGGACTTCTGCCAGGCCGTGAACCGGCCGAGTCCGAGCAGCGTCGCGTACGCCTGGCGGAGCCCCTGGTGACGGGAGGAGGAGTACGCGGCCTTGTCGGGGGTGGGTAGCGGCCGGCCGGGCATGCGATTGATGCCGGTGGCCTCGCCGCCGGTCAGATAGACGCAGACCAGTGGCGTCCCGGCGTAGAAGGCCTGCTGGGTGTCGGGGTTCATGAAGTACAGGTCGTCGTCCGGGTGGGCGAGGATCTGCATCATCAGAGCCGGGCGCGATGTGCTGATCGGCAGTCCGGGCCTCGAGTCCGCAGCGGTGTCCTGGCGGCCGGGAGACGGGGGCACGGTGCAGGCGCTGAGGGCTGCCAGGCCGGTCACACCGGCCGCCGCCGTCATCAGAGTGCGCCGCGACACTCCCGGAAGAGATGTGCGCAACGCAGGCCGATCCGTCACACCGTGCTCCGTTCACTTCCCCCGCAGCGGGCGGCTGTGCGGCCCTGTGCTGCGTGCCGATTCCGTGCAGGCGGCGGCGGGGGGCGAGCCGCTGCTGCGGGGGGATAGACGGAGATTCCCGGAGGTGGGTTGCCTGGGTTTCTGCGGGTGTGGGCCGAAGTACCCGAACGGCCTACGGCGGGATGCAGGGCCCAGGCCGTGGTGGTGCTCTTGTTCACCCACACCTGCCCCACCCAAGCCGTACGAGTGGGGACGGACTCAGGCGTAGCGGGGGAGTGCGTCGGTCGAGATCGTCCACTCGCCGATGGTGACGTCCTCGCCGTACACGAAATCCTTGCGGATCGCGTATCGAGGACCTTCCGGCGTCGGGTGGATTTCGGAGAGGACGGCGCCGGTGCCCGTACGGGGATCGAAGATCGCGTAGACGGGGATGCCGAGCAGTGGGTAGTCCCGCATCTTGCTCACCCAGTCGTTGTCCGGGTTGGAGCGTGAGACGACTTCGATGGCGGCGATGAGCGTACGAGGGTCGACAGAGCTCACAACCTCCATGTCCGTCTCGGCGATCACCATGATGTCCGGGTGTCGCAGGATGCCCCGAGGCGTGTCCTCCACGTCAGGAGTCCCGGTATGGGCCACCAACTCTTCCGGCATCACCTTTTCCAGGCGTTTCCGGATGCGCAGCGCCGTCAGCTCGTGGGGTCCGGCGGGCGCCATCATGTCGTGGACGATTCCTTCTTCGGTGATCTCGAATTTGCCGGGAACGCTGTCCTGCGTCCGTTCGACGATGTCGCGCATGGCCTGGTAGCGGAGCACGTCCCGCTGTGCGTCGTCCGGGGCGGTGGCCATGGCGTGCGCTCCTCGTCTGTGCCCGGGGGCAAGGGTCGTCACATTCATGCTAGGCGGCCTCCACCAGGTCGGATCGGCAGTCGTGGCAGTGGCCGGGCTCCAGTGCCCGGAAGGCACGGTCGCAGCCGTCGCAGTTCTGCAGCGGGGCGGGGCGTCCCGCGCTGTCCGATGACGGAGCGGCGGGCAGTGGGGGCGGCAGGAGTACGGCAAGGCGGTGGGCGAGGAGGCCCGCCGGGTGGGTCAGGGGCTCGGGGAGGTCGGTGACGAGGGTGCGGCGGACGGCATCGGGGTGGGCGTCGCGTTCGAGCCAGGTGGCGACGGCGGGGGCCAGCCGGTGGATGTCGTCCTCGGTCAGCAGCAGCCGGGGTTCCAGGCGGCGCAGGCCCGCGAGGAGATCGGTGGCCGCGCGGTGACGTTCCAGGTCGAGGACCAGTGGCTGGGGGAGCGGCGGGCGCGGAGGAGTGGAGGGCTGTGGCGGTACGTGGGCGGGGGCAGGCTCCTGGCCAGGTGGCGGCACGGGGACGGTGGGTTTCTCCGTGTCCGGCCGGCGTGGGGGAGCGGGTGCGATCTCCTGCGCTGGTACGGCGGCCGCGTGCCGAGGTCCGGGGGCCGGGCGGCTGGGCGTGGGCCGGAGGCCGCGGGGTTGGTTGGGCGCTGCGGCGAGGCTCGCGTCGGTGGAGGGCCGGTTGTACGAGACGGTGCGGGTGACGATCCGGCCGTTGGCCAGGCGTGTGCGGGTGCGTCGCAGGTAGCCGTGGGCTTCGAGTTCGCGTAACGCGGCGGCGATCCGGGTCTCGCTCTCGGGGAAGCGGGCGGCGAGGTCCTTGATGCCGATCCCGGCGCCGGCGGGCAGCGACTGGATGTGTGCGGCGAGCCCGATCGCGGTGAGGGAGAGCTCGCGGTGCTGGGTGAGGTGGTTGCCCACGACGGTGAAGCGGCTGGTGTGCCGGGTGTTGTCGTGCACGACACCGGAGGACGGCGCGGCATCTCCGTGTACGCGGGACAGGGTGCGCAAGGGCGCGCTAATCTGCTGAGTATCCATCGGGAAGGTGCTACTTCCTCGTTGGTCAGGCCCTCGATCGGGATTGCGAGTCCCGGCCGGGGGCCGACGCATGTCTGGGGTTGTTTGTCGCGGCGAGCATATGCCAGCCAACCAGCCCGAAATCCAGCCGAGTTGGCCAACCTCACCCGTGTGGGTGACTTGAGGTGGGGTGGGGTGGGGTGGGGAAGGTTCTTTACCCGGTTCTTGGATCTTTGATGTCGCGCATGACCGCGTCACGGCCGACGGGTGCGCGGCTCGCCGCGTCACGGCCAGCCGGGTCGTGGCTGTCGCGACCCGGTGGAGCGGGTCACCGTAGCGAGCAGCACGGTAAACGCGCGGCTGGAGGCTGTGAGTTGAGGATGAGTGATTTCTCGGTTCACGCCACTCGGCGTGGCCGGGCCTGCATACCGTGAAGAGTGATGAAGCCCTTGCGTACGGCAACTGTCCCGTGGTTGTCCAGCGTTGTCCTGGCTGTCCGGGGTGACGGGCCGGGGGCAGAAGGGGTTGAGGAAGAACGGCACGCACGGTGGAAGCGGGGCACGGATGAGCGTGGATGGGGCCGGTACGGGACGTACTGACGGCGGGGCGGACGAGCCCGGCTGGGAAGTCGATCCCGATGACGAGTCGGGCGTGGCCGTGGTCGCCGCCGTGGGCCGCCAGATCAAGGTGTGGCGGGAGTCGGCGGGGCTGCGGGCCGGCGAGTTCGGTATGGCGATCGGGTACGGGGAGGACCTGGTCTACAAGGTGGAGGGCGGTCGGCGGATCCCCCGGCCGGAGTTCCTGGACAGGGCCGACGAGGTGCTGGGCGCGGGCGGGAAGCTCGTCGCGATGAAACGGGATGTGGCGGAGGTCCGGTACCCGAAGAAGGTTCGGGAACTGGCCAAGTTGGAGTCCCGGGCGGTGGAGCTCGGGTTGTACGGCAACCACAACATCCATGGCCTTCTACAGACGCCCGAGTATGCGCGCGCCTTGTTCGAGATGAGGAGGCCCTCCTACTCGGAGGACGAGGTGGAAAGAGTGCTGGCCGCACGCATGGCCAGGCAGTCCATCTTTGAAAGGTCATCTGCCCCCGCGCTCAGTTTCGTCCAGGAAGAGGTGACCCTGAGTCGTCCGATCGGAGGCAGAATGGTGCTGCGTCGACAGCTCGAACGTCTTCTGGAGGTAGGGCAGTTGCGGAATGTCGAAATCCAGGTGATGCCGACCAACCGTGAAGACCACGCAGGGATGGGCGGCGCGATCGAGGTATTGAAGTTTGAGGACGGCACGGCAGTAGGACGTTCAGACGGTGCTTTCGCCGGCCGTCCGGTCTCCGATCCCAAGCAGCTCAGGATCCTTGAACTGTGCTATGGGATGATCCGGGCGCAGGCTCTCCCGCCTCGGGAGTCGCTGGCTTTCATCGAGCAAGTGCTGGGAGAGACATGATTCGCAAGCCCTCTGCCGGGGATGCTTCCGAGCTGGAGTGGTTCAAGAGCAGCTACAGCAGTAGTAGCGAAGGTGACTCTTGTGTCGAGGTGGCGACCACTTCCGGTGCCGTACGTATCCGCGATTCCAAGGTGGCACTGGGGCCCCAGTTGGCCTTCCCGCCGAGCGTATGGGCCGGCTTCGTCTCCTACGCGTCCGGCAACTGACCGTCCGACGGCCGCCGCCGGACAGCCCCGGAGCTCCGCCCGACGGCCTGCTCCTCACCGCACCGTCGGCATCTCGCTCGCGACCGCCCGCCGCACCCCCGCCTCCGGGATGCCGCGCAGCAGCCGGGCGCCGATCTCCGCGAGCCGGGCCTCGTCGGGCGGGGTCCGTCCCAGGCCGATGGCGTACTGGATGTGGGACGCGTCGGCGCCGAACGGTCGGGGCCAGGCGGGGGCGTCCGGCGAGCCTGCTTCCGCGAGAGCGGCGAGCAGGGCCCCGATCCGGCCCTGGAGCGCCTTCACCCAGCCCCGCGAGGGGTGGTGGGCGGAATCGAGCGAGCGGGCGTGGAGGCCGTCGGCGTAGAGCGTGGTGTTCTCGCCGTCCAGCTTCTCGGTGACGACGACCTCGCGGCCGGCCGGCCCGGCGAGATCCGCGATCCGCACGTCGTCCGAGGTGGCCCCCGGGGACCAGGGCAGATGCGCGGTGCGCGGACAGTGCGTACGCATGATGTGAAGCCTCGGATGACGACGGCGTGTCCGGCCGGTCACCGGAGGAGCGGGGGTGCGGGACGCTCGAACGAATTACGGGGGAGGGCGGCGCCCGGCACGGCTCCGGCCGCGCGCCCGCGTTTGACCACCGGAACGCGCGGGGTAAGATCCTCCACCCGATTGGCCAGGCTCGCGCCCCGTATGGCACACTGCTCAGGTTGCTCGGTTGAGTGTCAATGCTGCGCGCCTCCCGCCGGGAGGACCGGAAGCGAGTCCCACAGTACTCGTCGACCCCTGCGGGTCGGACGTACGGGAATCTTCCGGGAAGCGTCAGTGGGGCGCCGGCCAGGCACCCGGTGGGTGTTTCGCCCCCGACGCTCTTCATCGAGCACAGCGCGGTCCTCGGGCCCGCACCCCCTTGGTTGGGAAATCCTTCGGGAGATCTACGTAGAGGGGATGCGACACGCCCGACCGCGTGGGTCGGAGGCGGGGTTACCAGAGCCCTCGGGTTCCAGAGCGTTACGAGAGACAGGACTACTAGTAGCCATGGCGGGACAGAAGATCCGCATCCGGCTCAAGGCCTACGACCACGAGGTCATCGACTCCTCGGCGAAGAAGATCGTCGAGACGGTGACCCGCACTGGTGCGTCGGTCGCGGGCCCGGTGCCGCTGCCCACTGAGAAGAACGTGTACTGCGTCATCAAGTCGCCGCACAAGTACAAGGACTCGCGCGAGCACTTCGAGATGCGCACGCACAAGCGCCTCATCGACATCCTCGACCCCACGCCGAAGACGGTTGACTCGCTGATGCGTCTCGACCTGCCGGCGGGCGTCGACATCGAGATCAAGCTCTGAGGTGACGCGCGAGATGGCTAAGAACATTAAGGGCGTCCTGGGCGAGAAGCTCGGCATGACCCAGGTCTGGGACGAGAACAACCGGGTCGTCCCGGTGACCGTCGTCAAGGCCGGGCCCTGTGTCGTCACCCAGGTCCGCACCAACGACCGCGACGGCTACGAGTCGGTTCAGCTCGCCTTCGGCGAGATCGACCCGCGCAAGGTGAACAAGCCCCTCAAGGGCCACTTCGCCAAGGCCGACGTGACCCCGCGCCGCCACCTGGTGGAGCTCCGCACCCCTGACGCCGGCGAGTACACGCTGGGCCAGGAGGTCACCGCCGAGGTGTTCGAGTCCGGCGTCAAGGTTGACGTCACGGGCAAGAGCAAGGGCAAGGGCTTCGCCGGTGTCATGAAGCGTCACAACTTCAAGGGCGGCAAGGCGTCCCACGGTGCCCACCGTGTGCACCGCATGCCCGGCTCCATCGGTGGCTGTGCCACCCCCGGCCGTGTCTTCAAGGGCATGCGCATGGCGGGTCGCATGGGCAACGAGCGTGTCACCACCCAGAACCTGACCATCCACGCGGTTGACGCGGAGAAGGGTCTGCTCCTCATCAAGGGCGCGGTCCCCGGTCCGAACGGCGGCCTCGTCCTGGTCCGTACCGCGGCCAAGGGGGCTTGAGGTAATGAGCACCATTGACATCCTTTCGCCGGCAGGCGACAAGGCCGGTACCGTCGAGCTCCCCGCGGAGATCTTCGACGCCAAGACCAGCGTTCCGCTGATCCACCAGGTCGTTGTCGCGCAGCTGGCAGCTGCCCGTCAGGGCACGCACAAGACCAAGACCCGCGGCGAAGTCCGTGGCGGTGGCCGCAAGCCGTACCGCCAGAAGGGCACCGGCCGCGCGCGCCAGGGTTCGACCCGTGCGCCGCAGTTCGCCGGCGGTGGCGTCGTCCACGGCCCGCAGCCGCGTGACTACTCGCAGCGGACCCCGAAGAAGATGAAGGCCGCCGCCCTGCGCGGTGCCCTCTCGGACCGGGCCCGTCACTCCCGCATCCACGTCGTCACCGGCGTGGTCGACGGTGCAGTGTCCACGAAGGCCGCCAAGACGCTGTTCGGCAAGATCTCGGAGCGCAAGAACCTGCTCCTGGTCGTCGACCGCGCCGACGAGGCCGCGTGGCTGTCCGCCCGCAACCTGCCCCAGGTGCACATCCTGGAGCCGGGCCAGCTGAACACGTACGACGTGATCGTCTCTGACGACGTGGTCTTCACCCAGGCCGCCCTCGAGTCCTTCGTGTCTGGCCCCCAGACCGCTGAGACCGAAGGGAGCGACGCCTGATGAGCGAGGCGACCGTTACCAGCAAGACCTACTCGGACCCGCGCGACGTTCTCGTCAAGCCGGTTGTTTCCGAGAAGAGCTACGCGCTGCTCGACGAGAACAAGTACACGTTCATCGTCGCGCCCGGCTCCAACAAGACCCAGATCAAGCAGGCCGTGGAAGCGGTCTTCTCGGTCAAGGTCACCGGGGTCAACACGATCAACCGGCAGGGTAAGCGCAAGCGCACCAAGACCGGTTTCGGCAAGCGCGCCGACACCAAGCGCGCCATCGTGACCCTCGCCGAGGGCGACCGTATCGACATCTTCGGCGGTCCGACCGCCTGAGGGCGGTCTGGATCGTCCGGAATCGGACGAGGACTGAGAAATGGGTATCCGCAAGTACAAGCCGACGACCCCGGGCCGTCGTGGCTCCAGCGTCGCCGACTTTGTCGAGATCACGCGGTCCACGCCGGAGAAGTCGCTGGTCCGCCCCCTGCACAGCAAGGGCGGCCGTAACAACGCCGGTCGTGTGACCGTTCGCCACCAGGGCGGTGGCCACAAGCGCGCCTACCGAGTGATCGACTTCCGTCGTCACGACAAGGACGGCGTGCCGGCCAAGGTCGCGCACATCGAGTACGACCCCAACCGCACCGCGCGCATCGCGCTCCTGCACTACGCGGACGGCGAGAAGCGCTACATCATCGCGCCGCGTGGCCTGACGCAGGGCGACCGTGTCGAGAACGGCCCGGCCGCCGACATCAAGCCCGGCAACAACCTGGCGCTGCGCAACATCCCGGTCGGTACGACCATCCACGCCATCGAGCTGCGGCCCGGCGGCGGCGCGAAGTTCGCCCGTTCCGCGGGTGCCTCCGTGCAGCTGCTGGCGAAGGAGGGCACCATGGCCCACCTTCGTATGCCGTCGGGTGAAATCCGCCTGGTCGACGCCCGCTGCCGCGCCACCATCGGCGAGGTCGGCAATGCCGAGCAGTCGAACATCAACTGGGGCAAGGCCGGCCGCATGCGCTGGAAGGGCGTCCGCCCGACCGTCCGCGGTGTCGCGATGAACCCGGTTGACCACCCGCACGGTGGTGGTGAGGGCAAGACCTCCGGTGGTCGCCACCCGGTCTCGCCGTGGGGTCAGAAGGAGGGTCGTACTCGCTCGCCGAAGAAGGCATCGAGCAAGTACATCGTCCGCCGCCGCAAGACGAACAAGAAGCGCTAGGAGCGGGTTTAGATGCCGCGCAGTCTCAAGAAGGGGCCCTTCGTCGACGGCCACCTCATCAAGAAGGTGGACGTACAGAACGAGGCAGGCACCAAGAACGTCATCAAGACCTGGTCCCGTCGCTCGATGATCGTCCCGGCCATGCTGGGTCACACCATCGCGGTGCACAACGGCAAGATCCACGTCCCGGTGTTCGTCACCGAGTCGATGGTCGGCCACAAGCTCGGCGAGTTCTCGCCGACTCGCACCTTCCGCGGCCACGTCAAGGACGACCGGAAGTCGAAGCGCCGCTAACCGCGGGGTGGAAACGACTATGACTTACACCGAAGGGACAACCATGGAAGCCAGGGCCCAGGCGCGGTACATCCGCGTCACGCCCATGAAGGCCCGCCGCGTGGTGGACCTCATCCGTGGCATGGACGCCACGGAGGCTCAGGCGGTCCTGCGTTTCGCCCCGCAGGCCGCGAGCGTGCCGGTTGGCAAGGTGCTGGACAGCGCCATTGCCAACGCCGCACACAACTACGACCACACCGACG
Source organism: Streptomyces sp. NPDC111516 (assembly GCF_055635345.1). NCBI lineage: Bacteria > Bacillati > Actinomycetota > Actinomycetes > Kitasatosporales > Streptomycetaceae > Streptomyces > Streptomyces sp. NPDC111516. The sequence continues at coordinate 175,483 of NZ_JBVKBV010000004.1, forward strand.
CCTCTTCGCTGGTCATCAGCGAGGCGTACGTGGACGAGGGCCCGACCCTGAAGCGGTTCCGTCCGCGTGCTCAGGGCCGTGCCTACCGGATCCGTAAGCGGACCAGCCACATCACCGTGGTCGTCAGCAGCAAGGAAGGAACCCGGTAATGGGCCAGAAGGTAAACCCGCACGGGTTCCGGCTCGGCATCACCACGGACTTCAAGTCCCGTTGGTACGCCGACAAGCTGTACAAGGACTACGTCAAGGAAGACGTCGCCATTCGTCGCATGATGACGAAGGGCATGGAGCGGGCCGGCATCTCGAAGGTCGAGATCGAGCGCACCCGCGACCGCGTCCGCGTTGACATCCACACCGCCCGCCCGGGCATCGTCATCGGCCGCCGCGGCGCCGAGGCCGACCGCATCCGTGGCGAGCTGGAGAAGCTGACCGGCAAGCAGGTCCAGCTGAACATCCTCGAGGTCAAGAACCCCGAGGTGGACGCTCAGCTGGTGGCCCAGGCCGTCGCCGAGCAGCTCTCCTCCCGCGTCTCCTTCCGTCGTGCCATGCGTAAGAGCATGCAGAGCTCGATGAAGGCCGGCGCCAAGGGCATCAAGATCCAGTGCGGTGGCCGCCTCGGCGGCGCCGAGATGTCCCGCTCGGAGTTCTACCGCGAGGGCCGTGTGCCCCTGCACACGCTCCGCGCGAACGTCGACTACGGCTTCTTCGAGGCCAAGACGACCTTCGGCCGCATCGGTGTGAAGGTCTGGATCTACAAGGGCGACGTCAAGAACATCGCCGAGGTCCGCGCCGAGAACGCCGCTGCCCGCGCAGGCAACCGCCCGGCCCGTGGCGGCGCTGACCGCCCGGCCGGCCGCGGTGGCCGCGGTGGCGAGCGTGGCGGTCGCGGTCGCAAGCCGCAGCAGCAGTCGGCTCCGGCTGCCGAGGCCCCCAAGGCCGAGGCTCCCGCCGCTGCCGCTCCGGCTGCCGAGAGCACCGGAACGGAGGCCTGACCGAAATGCTGATCCCCCGTAGGGTCAAGCACCGCAAGCAGCACCACCCGAAGCGCAGCGGTATGTCCAAGGGTGGCACGCAGGTTGCGTTCGGCGAGTACGGCATCCAGGCGCTGACCCCGGCGTACGTGACGAACCGCCAGATCGAGGCAGCTCGTATCGCGATGACCCGCCACATCAAGCGTGGCGGCAAGGTCTGGATCAACATCTACCCGGACCGTCCCCTGACGAAGAAGCCGGCCGAGACCCGCATGGGTTCCGGTAAGGGTTCTCCCGAGTGGTGGATCGCGAACGTCAAGCCGGGTCGGGTGATGTTCGAGCTGTCCTACCCGAACGAGAAGATTGCTCGTGAGGCGCTTACCCGCGCTGCTCACAAGCTTCCGATGAAGTGCCGCATCGTTCGGCGCGAGGCAGGTGAGGCGTGATGTCGGCCGGAACCAAGGCGTCCGAGCTGCGCGAGCTGGGCAACGAGGAGCTGCTCAACAAGCTCCGCGAGGCCAAGGAAGAGCTGTTCAACCTCCGCTTCCAGGCGGCGACCGGGCAGCTCGAGAACCACGGTCGGCTCAAGTCCGTCCGTAAGGACATCGCCCGGATCTACACCCTGATGCGCGAGCGCGAGCTGGGCATCGAGACGGTGGAGAGCGTCTGATGAGCGAGAAGACTGTGACTGAGACGACTGAGAACAAGAGCGGCTCGGCCGCGGGCGACCGCGGTTTCCGCAAGACCCGTGAGGGCCTGGTCGTCAGCGACAAGATGGACAAGACCGTCGTCGTCGCTGTCGAGGACCGGGTCAAGCACGCGCTGTACGGCAAGGTCATCCGCCGTACGAACAAGCTCAAGGCGCACGACGAGCAGAACGCCGCAGGCGTCGGCGACCGCGTCCTCCTGATGGAGACCCGGCCGCTGTCCGCCACGAAGCGGTGGCGCATCGTCGAGATCCTCGAGAAGGCCAAGTAATTCCTGAGGGGCACTCCCCTCAGGCAAGTTCCGCCAGGCTCGGTGGGGGCCCGCTCCGGTGACGGAGTGGCCCCCGCCGGGAACCGGCAGACGATCAGGAGATAGACGTGATCCAGCAGGAGTCGCGACTTCGCGTCGCCGACAACACGGGTGCGAAGGAAATCCTCACCATCCGTGTTCTCGGTGGTTCGGGTCGCCGCTACGCGGGCATCGGTGACGTCATCGTCGCCACCGTCAAGGACGCGATCCCCGGTGGCAACGTGAAGAAGGGTGACGTCGTCAAGGCCGTCATCGTTCGCACCGTCAAGGAGCGTCGCCGTCAGGATGGCTCGTACATCCGCTTCGACGAGAACGCCGCCGTCATTCTGAAGAACGACGGTGACCCCCGCGGCACCCGCATCTTCGGCCCGGTGGGCCGGGAACTGCGCGAGAAGAAGTTCATGAAGATCATCTCGCTCGCGCCGGAGGTGCTGTAAGCATGAAGATCAAGAAGGGCGACCTGGTTCAGGTCATCACCGGTAAGGACAAGGGCAAGCAGGGCAAGGTCATCGTGGCCTACCCGGCTCAGGACCGCGTCCTCGTCGAGGGTGTCAACCGGGTCAAGAAGCACACCAAGGCCGGTCAGACCGCTCGCGGTTCGCAGACCGGTGGCATCGTCACGACCGAGGCCCCCATCCACGTGAGCAACGTTCAGCTCGTCGTGGAGAAGGACGGCAACAAGGTCGTCACGCGCGTCGGTTACCGCTTCGACGACGAAGGCAACAAGATCCGCGTTGCCAAGCGGACGGGTGAGGACATCTGATGGCTACCACCACCACTCCGCGTCTGAAGACGAAGTACCGCGAGGAAATCGCCGGCAAGCTGCGTGAGGAGTTCTCGTACGAGAACGTCATGCAGATCCCCGGCCTGGTCAAGATCGTGGTCAACATGGGTGTGGGCGACGCCGCCCGCGACTCCAAGCTGATCGACGGCGCCGTGCGCGACCTCACCACGATCACCGGCCAGAAGCCGGCCGTCACCAAGGCCCGCAAGTCCATCGCGCAGTTCAAGCTGCGTGAGGGCCAGCCGATCGGCTGCCACGTCACCCTCCGTGGTGACCGGATGTGGGAGTTCCTGGACCGTACGCTGTCGCTCGCGCTGCCGCGTATCCGTGACTTCCGTGGCCTGTCGCCGAAGCAGTTCGACGGCCGTGGCAACTACACCTTCGGTCTCACGGAGCAGGTCATGTTCCACGAGATCGACCAGGACAAGATCGACCGGGTCCGGGGCATGGACATCACCGTGGTCACCACGGCGACCAATGACGACGAGGGTCGTGCCCTCCTTCGTCACCTCGGCTTCCCGTTCAAGGAGAACTGACCGTGGCGAAGAAGGCTCTGATCGCTAAGGCCGCCCGTAAGCCGAAGTTCGGCGTTCGCGGGTACACCCGCTGCCAGCGCTGCGGCCGGCCCCACTCCGTCTACCGCAAGTTCGGCCTGTGCCGCGTGTGCCTTCGTGAGATGGCTCACCGTGGCGAGCTGCCGGGCGTGACCAAGAGCTCCTGGTAATTCTCCTTCGCCCTCCGGGCGTTGGGAATTGACGGAAGCTCTCGGTAAGCATCTGGTCGGCAGGAGCCCGCCCTCACATGCCGTAGGCTTGTGGGGTTGGGCGCCTGCCGCCCAAGACCGACTTACTACGCCGTAGGTCCCCGCACCGCACCCGTCCTGCCTCTGAGTGGGGAGAGGGATGGCGCATACAGGAAACCCCGGCGAGAGAGGCCGAAGGCCAATTCATGACCATGACTGATCCCATCGCAGACATGCTCACGCGTCTGCGTAACGCGAACTCGGCATACCACGACTCCGTCGTGATGCCGCACAGCAAGATCAAGTCGCACATCGCGGAGATCCTCCAGCAGGAGGGCTTCATCACCGGCTGGAAGGTCGAGGACGCCGAGGTCGGCAAGAACCTCGTCCTCGAGCTGAAGTTCGGCCCGAACCGCGAGCGCTCGATCGCCGGCATCAAGCGAATCTCGAAGCCGGGTCTGCGTGTATACGCAAAGTCCACCAACCTGCCGAAGGTCCTCGGCGGCCTGGGCGTGGCGATCATCTCCACGTCCCACGGTCTCCTGACCGGCCAGCAGGCTCAGAAGAAGGGCGTAGGTGGGGAAGTCCTCGCCTACGTCTGGTAGTCGGGAACGGAGGAATAGCTCATGTCGCGAATCGGCAAGCTCCCCATCCAGGTTCCCGCCGGTGTGGACGTCACCATCGATGGCCGCACGGTCGCGGTGAAGGGCCCCAAGGGAACCCTCACGCACACCGTCGCGTCGCCGATCGAGGTCACCAAGGGTGAGGACGGCTTCCTCAGCGTCACCCGCCCGAACGACGAGCGTCAGAACAAGGCCCTCCACGGCCTGTCCCGCACGCTGGTGGCGAACATGATCACCGGTGTGACCCAGGGATACACCAAGGCGCTCGAGATCAGTGGTGTCGGTTACCGCGTCCAGGCGAAGGGCTCCAACCTGGAGTTCGCCCTGGGCTACAGCCACCCGATCCTGATCGAGGCCCCGGAGGGCATCACCTTCAAGGTGGAGTCCCCCACGAAGTTCTCCGTCGAGGGCATCGACAAGCAGAAGGTCGGCGAGACCGCGGCCAAGATCCGCAAGCTGCGGAAGCCTGACCCGTACAAGGCCAAGGGCGTCAAGTACGCCGGCGAGGTCATCCGCCGCAAGGTCGGAAAGGCTGGTAAGTAGCCATGGCATACGGCGTGAAGATCGCCAAGGGCGACGCCTACAAGCGTGCCGCCCTCAAGCGTCGCCACATCCGCGTCCGCAAGCACATCTCCGGTTCGCCGGAGCGTCCGCGCTTGGTCGTGACGCGGTCCAACCGCCACATGGTCGCTCAGGTCATCGACGACATCGCGGGCCACACGCTCGCGTCGGCGTCGACCCTGGACGCTTCCATCCGTGGTGGCGAGGGCGACAAGAGCACCCAGGCCAAGCAGGTCGGCGCCCTGGTCGCTGAGCGTGCCAAGGCCGCAGGCGTCGAGGCCGTCGTGTTTGACCGCGGTGGTAACCAGTACGCCGGGCGGATTGCCGCTCTGGCTGACGCCGCCCGTGAAGCCGGGCTGAAGTTCTAAGCCCCGGTTCCTACGCACAGCGGACGTAACAGAGAGAGGTAAATCCAATGGCTGGACCCCAGCGCCGCGGAAGCGGTGCCGGTGGCGGCGAGCGGCGGGACCGGAAGGGCCGTGACGGCGGCGCAGCTGCCGCCGAGAAGACCGCGTACGTTGAGCGCGTTGTCGCGATCAACCGCGTCGCCAAGGTTGTGAAGGGTGGTCGTCGCTTCAGCTTCACCGCGCTGGTCGTGGTGGGCGATGGTGACGGCACCGTCGGTGTCGGTTACGGCAAGGCCAAGGAAGTTCCCGCGGCCATTGCCAAGGGCGTGGAAGAAGCCAAGAAGAACTTCTTCAAGGTTCCGCGTATCCAGGGCACCATTCCTCACCCGATCCAGGGCGAGAAGGCTGCGGGCGTCGTCCTGCTGAAGCCTGCTTCCCCCGGTACCGGTGTTATCGCCGGTGGCCCGGTGCGCGCCGTTCTGGAGTGCGCCGGCGTTCACGACATCCTGTCGAAGTCGCTCGGCTCCGACAACGCGATCAACATCGTGCACGCGACCGTGGCGGCCCTCAAGGGCCTGCAGCGTCCCGAGGAGATCGCGGCTCGCCGTGGTCTGCCGCTCGAGGACGTCGCCCCTGCGGCTCTGCTTCGTGCGCGTGCGGGAGCGGGTGCGTAATGGCTCGCCTCAAGATCACGCAGACGAAGTCGTACATCGGCAGCAAGCAGAACCACCGCGACACCCTGCGCTCGCTCGGGCTCAAGCGCCTGAACGACGTGGTCGTCAAGGAGGACCGTCCCGAGTTCCGCGGCATGGCTCACACCGTCCGCCACCTCGTGACGGTTGAGGAGGTCGACTGACATGGCGGAGAACAACCCGCTGAAGGCCCACGACCTCCGGCCTGCCCCGGGCGCCAAGACCGCCAAGACCCGTGTGGGTCGTGGTGAGGCGTCCAAGGGTAAGACCGCCGGTCGTGGCACCAAGGGCACCAAGGCCCGCTACCAGGTTCCGGAGCGCTTCGAGGGTGGCCAGATGCCCCTCCACATGCGTCTCCCGAAGCTCAAGGGCTTCAAGAACCCGTTCCGCACCGAGTACCAGGTCGTGAACCTGGACAAGCTCGCGACGCTCTACCCCGAGGGTGGAGAGGTCACCGTGGCCGACCTGGTCGCCAAGGGTGCGGTGCGCAACAACCACCTCGTCAAGGTCCTCGGACAGGGCGAGATCTCCGTGGCGCTGCAGGTTTCGGTTGACGCCGTCTCCGGCTCCGCCAAGGAGAAGATTGCCGCCGCCGGCGGCACCGTCACCGAGCTCGTCTGAGACAACTCGATGGCCTGAACATCCGACCGGGGATGCCTCTCATGTGAGGCATCCCCGGTTGGTCGTTCCTAGGTGGGCATGGTCGCCGGTAAGGTGGCGTGCGTTGTTGTGTGGTAACCGCTCGGGCTCCCGTCCGGGTACTTTTGACTGTTACGTATTCGTCGATCCTCAAGACCGTCACCTCTTCGCATTGCGCGGGGGTCGCAGGAGGCACCGTGCTCACCGCGTTCGCCCGGGCGTTCAAGACGCCCGACCTGCGCAAGAAGCTGCTCTTCACGCTCGGCATCATCGTGATCTACCGGCTCGGGGCACACATCCCCGTACCGGGAGTGAGCTACGAGAACGTCCAGACCTGTGTTGATCAGGCCAGCAAGGGCAACAACAGCCTCTTCGGCCTGGTGAACATGTTCAGCGGTGGTGCACTGCTGCAGATCACGATCTTCGCGCTCGGCATCATGCCGTACATCACGGCCAGCATCATTCTTCAGCTGCTGACCGTGGTGATTCCCCGACTCGAGGCGCTCAAGAAGGAGGGGCAGTCCGGCCAGGCCAAGATCACGCAGTACACGCGTTATCTGACCGTCGCGCTCGCCATCCTCCAGGGCACCGGCCTGGTGGCCACCGCCACCAGTGGCGCACTGTTCAGCGGCTGCCCGGTCGCCGACCAGATCGTGCCGAACCAGTCGATCTTCACGACCATCGTCATGGTGATCACCATGACCGCGGGCACCGCGGCCGTCATGTGGCTCGGTGAGCTCATCACCGACCGCGGCATCGGCAACGGCATGTCGATCCTGATGTTCATCTCGATCGCCGCCAGCTTCCCCGGCGCCCTGTGGGCCATCAAGACCAGCGGCAAGCTGGCCGATGGCTGGATCGAGTTCGGCACCGTCATCCTGATCGGCTTCGTGATGGTGGGCCTCGTCGTCTTCGTCGAGCAGGCCCAGCGCCGTATCCCGGTGCAGTACGCGAAGCGCATGATCGGCCGTCGGTCGTACGGCGGGACGTCGACGTACATTCCGCTGAAGGTGAATCAGGCGGGTGTGATTCCCGTCATCTTCGCTTCTTCGCTGCTCTACATCCCTGCCCTGATCGTGCAGTTCTCCAACTCCACCGCGGGCTGGGCCACCTGGATCAAGGACAACTTCGTCAAGGGCGACCATCCGTACTACATCACGGCGTACTTCCTGTTGATCGTCTTCTTCGCCTTCTTCTATGTGGCGATCTCGTTCAACCCCGAGGAAGTCGCCGACAACATGAAGAAGTATGGTGGCTTCATCCCGGGTATCCGGGCTGGTCGACCTACTGCCGAGTATCTGAGCTACGTGCTCAACAGGATCACTTGGCCGGGCTCGCTGTATCTGGGTCTGATCGCTCTTGTGCCGACGATGGCGTTGGCAGGCTTCGGCGGCGCTAACCAGAACTTCCCCTTCGGCGGGACAAGCATCCTCATCATCGTGGGTGTGGGTCTGGAGACCGTGAAGCAGATCGAGAGTCAGCTCCAGCAGCGCAATTACGAAGGGTTCCTCCGCTGATGCGAATCGTCCTCGTCGGGCCGCCCGGTGCCGGCAAGGGAACGCAGGCTGCGTACCTTGCCAAGAACCTGTCGATTCCGCAGATCTCCACGGGCGATCTCTTCCGCGCCAACATCAGCCAGGGCACCGACCTTGGCAAGCAGGCCCGCGCCTACATGGACGCGGGGCAGTTGGTACCGGACGAGGTCACCATCGGAATGGCCAAGGACCGCATGTCCCAGCCCGACGCCGAGAACGGCTTCCTGCTGGACGGCTTCCCGCGCAACGTGGGTCAGGCCGAGGCCCTTGACGTCATGCTCAAGGACGAGGGCACCAAGCTGGACGCGGTCCTGGACCTGGAGGTCCCCGAGGACGAGGTGGTCAAGCGCATCGCCGGCCGCCGGATCTGCCGGAACGACGGCTCGCACGTCTTCCACGTGACGTACAACCCGCCGAAGACCGAGGGTGTCTGCGACACCTGCGGCGGCGAGCTGTTCCAGCGCGACGACGACAGCGAGGAGACGGTTCGTACTCGGCTGGAGGTCTACCACACGCAGACCGAGCCGATCATCGACTACTACCGGGCCCAGAACCTGGTGGTCACCATCTCCGCGCTCGGCAAGGTCACCGATGTGACCGAGCGGGCGATGGAGGCTCTCAAGTCCGACAAGGGCTGAGCGCGACACCCGCAGTACTTGTGCAGTCGGCCGCGGCGCCCATGGGCGCCGCGGCCGACTGTTTGCGCCGTATCGTTGGGTACGCCGCAGTCACCGTTCGATGCAGTCCGATGCAGAGAGGCGCCGTGCAATGGTGCAGATCAAGACCCCCGAGCAGATCGCGAAGATGCGTGAGGCGGGGCTGGTGGTCGCTGCCATTCACGCGGCCACCCGCGAGGCGGCGGTGCCCGGCGCCACGACGCTGGACCTGGACCGGGTCGCCCGCAAGGTGATCGCCGACCACGGTGCGAAGTCGAACTTCCTCGGTTACGGCGGGTTCCCCGCGACCATCTGCACCTCGGTCAACGAGATCGTCGTCCACGGCATCCCGGACGACAAGACCGTCCTCAAGGACGGCGACATCATCTCCATCGACGCCGGCGCGATCGTCGACGGCTGGCACGGCGACGCCGCGTACACGGCCTTCGTGGGCACCGGTCACGCTCCGGAGCTGATCGAGCTGTCGCGGGTGACGGAGGAGTCCATGTGGGCCGGTATCGCCGCGATGAAGGTGAACAACCGCCTCGTCGACATCTCGAAGGCGATCGAGTCCTACATCCGACGCCAGCCCCGCCCCGCCACCGGCAAGTACGGGATCATCGAGGACTACGGCGGCCACGGCATCGGTACGGAGATGCACATGGACCCGCATCTGCTGAACTACGTCGCGCGCAAGCGCGGCAAGGGCATCAAGCTCGTACCCGGTGTCTGCCTGGCGATCGAGCCGATGGTCTCCCTCGGTACGCCGCAGACCGAGGTGCTCCAGGACGACTGGACCGTGATCACGACGGACGGCACCTGGTCCTCCCACTGGGAGCACTCGATCGCCCTCACCGAGCAGGGCCCCCTGGTCCTGACCGCCCCCGACTGCGGCAAGGCGAAGCTGGCCCAGTACGGAATCGAGGCGGCGCCGGACCCCCTCGGCTGATATGACCCCCTTGTGGAGGTCTAAGGATCTCCCCGGGTGGGCAAACTTGACGGATTCGTCTTTTGGGGTCCGCTGACGTAGACTGACTCGTCGGCTCTCGTGCATCAGTGTGTCCACATGTCCACATGTGATGCGGAGAGGCGATCAAGGTAGCCGATTCGAAAGGCGAAGCGTGGCCAAGAAGCAAGGTGCCATCGAAATTGAGGGCACCGTGATCGAGTCCCTCCCGAACGCCATGTTCAAGGTGGAACTCCAGAACGGTCACAAGGTCCTCGCGCACATCAGCGGCAAGATGCGGATGCACTACATCCGAATCCTTCCGGATGACCGGGTCGTCGTGGAGCTCTCTCCGTACGACCTGACGCGTGGCCGGATCGTCTACCGCTACAAGTAGATCTTGCCTGCACCCCGCTTCGGCGCGGTGACGGCACTGACCCGGAGAACCTGACATCCCATGAAGGTCAAGCCGAGCGTCAAGAAGATCTGCGACAAGTGCAAGGTGATCCGTCGTCACGGTCGGGTCATGGTCATCTGCGACAACCTGCGCCACAAGCAGCGCCAGGGCTGACGCACGACCACCTGCATCTCGCAGTACTTCGCGCGACGCACGTAAAACGTACATACGCAGAGTCCGTCCAAGCTTCGGCTGACGACACCTCCGGCGGGGGCCGGGGACCCGGGCGTACCACCTCTCGTAACGAGAGGTCGGCGATCGGGAGCGGCACTGTGGAAGACCCCCGAAATAACAACTGGAGCCATTGAATGGCACGCGTTTCAGGTGTTGACATCCCGCGCGAAAAGCGCGTGGAGGTTGCCCTCACCTACGTCTTCGGTATCGGGCGCACCCGGTCCAAGGAGATTCTCGCCACCACGGGCGTGAACCCGAACACCCGCGTTCGCGACCTGGCCGAAGAGGACCTGGTCAAGATCCGCGAGTACGTGGACGCCAACCTCCGCACCGAGGGTGACCTCCGTCGCGAGATCCAGGCCGACATCCGCCGCAAGGTCGAGATCGGCTGCTACCAGGGCCTGCGTCACCGCCGCGGTCTGCCGGTCCACGGCCAGCGCACCAGCACGAACGCTCGTACCCGCAAGGGCCCGCGTCGCGCGATCGCCGGTAAGAAGAAGCCGGGCAAGAAGTAGTCCTCAGCGGACGCACTGCGGCCGGCCGGCCCACCGGTCATCCGCAGCAACCAGCGGTCTTCGCTGTAGGACCGATCACCTCCCCTCTCCATCTGGAGTCAAGACATGCCCCCCAAGGGTCGTCAGGGCGCAGCCAAGAAGGTGCGTCGCAAGGAAAAGAAGAACGTCGCTCACGGCCACGCGCACATCAAGAGCACGTTCAACAACACGATCGTCTCGATCACGGACCCCTCGGGCAACGTGATCTCCTGGGCCTCCGCCGGCCACGTCGGCTTCAAGGGCTCGCGCAAGTCCACCCCCTTCGCCGCGCAGATGGCCGCCGAGTCGGCCGCCCGCCGCGCGCAGGAGCACGGCATGCGCAAGGTTGACGTCTTCGTCAAGGGTCCGGGCTCCGGCCGCGAGACCGCGATCCGTTCGCTCCAGGCCACCGGCCTGGAGGTCGGCTCGATCCAGGACGTCACCCCCACTCCGCACAACGGATGCCGGCCGCCCAAGCGCCGTCGCGTCTGATCCGTCTGAAGCAACGGAGACAACTGGAAAATGGCGCGATACACCGGGGCCGACTGCAAGCGTTGCCGTCGGGAGAAGCAGAAGCTGTTCCTCAAGGGCAGCAAGTGCGAGAGCGCGAAGTGCCCGATCGAGATCCGTCCTTACCCCCCGGGTGAGCACGGACGCGGGCGCACCAAGGACAGCGAGTACCTTCTTCAGCTTCGTGAGAAGCAGAAGTGCTCGCGGATCTACGGTGTTCTTGAGCGGCAGTTCGTGAACTACTACAAGGAAGCGAACCAGAAGACCGGCAAGACCGGTGAGAACCTTCTGCGCATCCTTGAGACCCGCCTCGACAACGTGGTCTACCGGGCAGGCTTCGCCAAGTCCCGCGATCACGCCCGTCAGCTGGTGCGTCACGGACACATTGCCGTGAACGGCACGAAGACCGACATTCCGTCGGCCCGCGTCGCCGTGAACGACGTGATCGAGGTTCGCCAGAAGTCCAAGGCCCTGACCCCCTTCCAGGTGGCCCAGGCCGAGGCCGGCGAGCGCACCGTACCGGCGTGGCTCGAAGCCGTGCCGTCGACGATGCGGATCCTCGTGCACTCGCTGCCCGAGCGCCAGGTGATCGACACCCAGGTGCAGGAGCAGCTGATCGTCGAGCTCTACTCCAAGTAGGAGCTCGTGGGTCCGGGCGGTACGGCTCTTTAGGGTCGTGCCGCCCGTACCCTTGTCAGTATCTGGGGGCGTCAAATAGTGGGCGCCCACGACTGAAGGAACCAACATGCTTATCGCTCAGCGTCCGTCGCTGACCGAAGAGGTCGTTGACGAGTTCCGCTCCCGGTTCGTCATCGAGCCGCTGGAGCCGGGCTTCGGCTACACCCTCGGCAACTCTCTCCGCCGTACGCTCCTCTCCTCGATCCCCGGTGCCGCTGTCACCAGCATCCGGATCGACGGTGTCCTGCACGAGTTCACCACCGTGCCGGGCGTCAAGGAGGACGTCACCGACCTCATCCTCAACATCAAGCAGCTGGTCGTCTCCTCGGAGCACGACGAGCCGGTCGTGATGTACCTGCGCAAGCAGGGCCCCGGCCTGGTCACCGCTGCTGACATCGCCCCGCCGGCCGGTGTCGAGGTCCACAACCCGGACCTGGTCCTGGCCACGCTGAACGGCAAGGGCAAGCTGGAGATGGAGCTGACCGTCGAGCGCGGTCGCGGCTACGTCTCCGCCGTCCAGAACAAGCAGGTGGGCCAGGAGATCGGCCGTATCCCGGTCGACTCCATCTACTCGCCGGTGCTCAAGGTCACGTACAAGGTCGAGGCGACCCGTGTCGAGCAGCGCACCGACTTCGACAAGCTGATCGTCGACGTCGAGACCAAGCAGGCCATGCGTCCCCGTGACGCCATGGCTTCGGCCGGTAAGACCCTGGTCGAGCTGTTCGGTCTGGCGCGCGAGCTCAACATCGACGCCGAGGGCATCGACATGGGCCCGTCCCCGACGGACGCCGCGCTCGCCGCCGATCTGGCGCTGCCGATCGAGGAGCTGGAGCTCACGGTCCGTTCCTACAACTGCCTCAAGCGTGAGGGCATCCACTCCGTGGGTGAGCTCGTGGCTCGTTCCGAGGCAGACCTGCTCGACATCCGCAACTTCGGTGCGAAGTCGATCGACGAGGTCAAGGCGAAGCTGGCCGGTATGGGCCTCGCGCTCAAGGACAGCCCGCCCGGATTCGACCCGACGGCCGCGGCCGACGCCTTCGGCGCCGACGACGACGCGGACGCCGGTTTCGTGGAGACCGAGCAGTACTGAAACGCCTCCGGCCGGGGTGTCCGGGTTTTGTCGGGTGCCCCGGGCCGGGGTGAGGCTTTGCCCTCGAACGTCGGGCGGGCTTGATTTGGCCGATGGCTGGCTTCATCTGCCGGATTGATTTCCTGCTCGCCTCTTGATCTTCCATGTGGCGTCCGCCGCATGGGAACTGACACCGGTACCTGATACGGCCGGTGCAGCACACAAGGAGAAAAACCATGCCGAAGCCCGCCAAGGGTGCCCGTCTGGGCGGCAGCGCCGCGCACGAGAAGCTGCTTCTGAACAACCTCGCGAAGTCGCTGTTCGAGCACGGCCGCATCACCACGACCGAGGCCAAGGCCCGCCGCCTGCGTCCGGTTGCCGAGCGTTTCATCACCAAGGCGAAGAAGGGCGACATCCACAACCGTCGCCTGGTGCTGCAGTCGATCACGGACAAGAGCGTCGTCCACACGCTCTTCACCGAGATCGCCCCGCGGTACGAGAACCGCCCCGGTGGTTACACCCGCATCACCAAGATCGGCAACCGTCGTGGCGACAACGCCCCGATGGCGGTCATCGAGCTGGTCGAGGCGCTGACCGTGGCCCAGCAGGCCACCGGTGAGGCCGAGGCCGCCACGAAGCGTGCGGTCAAGGAAGACGCCCTCAAGAAGGACGAGGCTCCGGCCGAGGTCGTCGAGGACGCCAAGCCGGCCGAGGCCGACGTGGAGTCCAAGGACGCCTGAGCGTTCTGAGACCACTGGACGGGCCCGCATCACCCTTCGGGGCGGTGCGGGCCCGTTCCGTATGTACTGGCAGAAAAGGATCCTTCGGTGAGTGACGAAGTGGAGCCCGGCTCCGTGCGGCTGCGGCTGGACCTGGCGTACGACGGCAAGGACTTCTCCGGCTGGGCCAAGCAGACCTCCAGGCGGACCGTCCAGGGGGAGATCGAGGATGCGCTGCGGACCGTGACGCGGTCGTCGCGGACGTACGACCTGACCGTCGCCGGGCGTACCGACGCCGGGGTGCACGCCAGGGGACAGGTCGCCCATGTCGATCTGCCGGACGAGGTGTGGGCGGAGCACGCGGACAAGCTGCTGCGGCGGATGGCCGGGCGGATGGCGCCCGATGTGCGGATCTGGCGGATCGCCGAGGCGCCGGCCGGGTTCAATGCCCGGTTCTCGGCGCTGTGGCGCCGTTACGCGTACCGCGTCGCCGACCGTCCCGGTGGGGTGGATCCGCTGTTGCGCGGTCATGTGCTGTGGCACGACCGGCCGTTGGACGTCGACGCGATGAACGAGGCGGCGGCCCGGATGGTCGGGGAGCACGACTTCGCCGCGTACTGCAAGAAGCGCGAGGGCGCGACGACCATCCGTACGCTGCAGAAGCTGAGCTGGGTACGGGACGAGGCGTCAGGGATCCTGACGGCGACCGTGCAGGCCGATGCGTTCTGCCACAACATGGTGCGGGCACTGATCGGAGCGGCGCTGTTCGTCGGCGACGGGCGCCGTCCGGCCGAGTGGCCCGCGCAGGTGCTGGCGGCACAGGTGCGGGATCCCGGCGTGCACGTGGTGCGTCCGCACGGGCTGACGCTGGAGGAAGTGGCCTACCCCGCCGACGAGTTGCTGGCCGCACGCTCCAAGGAGGCGCGCAACATGCGCACCCTTCCCGGGGGCGGCTGCTGCTGAGAGCCGCGGGCGGGATTCCCGTTCACTCGGGGGCCGGGGACGTGGCGTTCCACTCGTGGGTGGCCAGCGGTCTGCCCTTGAGGAACAGGGTGAACCCACAGCGTTCGGGCGTACGGCGCAGGACCAGCGTGGGCCACTTCTCGCCCGTGGTGAAGTTGTCCGCCGCCGTGGTCAGCGGGTCCTCCGTGGACAGGACCGGGCGTTTGGCGGGCCGGGCCTCCGGGACGGCCTCGACGTAGGTGTGCGTGGCGGTCGCCGGGGCGGTGCGGAGCGAGACACCGCACATCAGTGCTGCCTGCGCCACGTCCGCCGGACGGGCCGCTGCTATCGCGACCGCGCACGGGGCGCCCGGTGCCCAGGCGGGGGTCGTGCGGGGCTGCGGGGGGCGGCCGAAGAACGGGGTCCGGGTCGCCACGTGGACACGGACGCCCGAACGGGTCTCCAGGAACTCCTGGCGCGGGTCGTCGCCGAAATACGCCCAGGGGTACTTCGTTGCATGGACGCCGATGGTGCGGAAGGCTTCCAGCCCTTCGTCCCAGCGCTCCGCACGCAGCAGCATCAGGGCCAGGTGGTTGCGGAAGCCCGCCGCCTCGTGGCTGCCCGGTTCGTACGCGCCCGAGAGGTCCAGGGCGCGGGTGACCGCCGCCGCGACGCGGGGCGCGTACGGGTCGGGGCCGGCCGGTGCGCCGGGGGAGGGGGACAGGACGGCGTACTCCAGCGCCGCGAACAGGGGCAGCGCGTGCAGTTTCGAACCGGGCGGGGCCGTATCGGCCGCGCTCTCGGCGAAGCCGAACATCTCCTCGTGCGAGCCGTGCCACTTGGCGCACAGGTACTGCAGGGCCGCGGCATGGCATCCGTAGTGGTGCGGGTCGCGCGCCAGAGCCTGCGCCCAGTAGCCGTCGAAGACCTCGCGCGGGGCCTGGCCGCCGACCGCGTGGATCAGGGCGATGCGCCACGGCACCGGGTCGGCGGGGTTGAGTTCGGCCGCTCTCCCGATCACCGGTGCCGCGTCCTCCAGCAGCGCGAAGAAGGCCTGGAACCGGTCGCGCGAGACATGCCCGGCGCGTTCCGCCGTACGGTTCTCCCAGGCCCGGCCGATACAGAGGTCCGCCCGGACCAGGGCCGCGTCCGGGTCCTCGGGGGATTCGGCCAGCCAGGCGTCCAGCCAGCCGGGGTTGTGCAGTGCGGCCTCGGCGAGCCGGGACACGTAACCGTCCCGCAGCTCCCACTGGGTGTGCTCACGGGTCGCGGCGAGCAGCTCGCGGGCGGGGCCGTGGTCGCCCTCGGCGGCCGAGGTCAGGGCGGTGCGGAGGGCGGCGTCCGGGGCGTCGAGGACGACGGCCTCGTCCGGCGGCAGGTCGGCCCCGATGGCCGCGCTGTGGCGCAGCACCCGGGGCAGGGCGAGCAGGAACGGAAGACGCACGAGATCCCCCGGGCGGATCAGCCGACGGGTGCGGTGGCCGCCGCCGAGGCCTGGAGTTCGCCGCGGTGGCGGATCTGACGGAACGTGAAGTTCGTCAGATCGTCCCCGGTGGCGTAGGCGTTCTTGTCGGCCGTGGTGACGTTCTTGCCGCTGGTGTACCCGGTGATGGCGAAGTACGCGTAGCGACCGTAGGAGTTGGCGGTACGGCGGCACACCGATCCGGGGGGACAGAAGGCCGGGACACCCGCGCCGCTCAGGGGGGTGATGCTGCCGCCGGCCTGCTGGGCCGCCCTCTTGGCCTGCGCCTCCGTCCCGAAGACCGCGAGGCCGACGGTGACGGCGACGCCGTCCCTGCTGTACGTGGCCCGGATGACCTGGTCGCAGCCGTTGTTGACGAGGACCGAGCCGAGTGCGCCCTTGGTGGTCGCAGCGCAGCTCTTCGTCTGCTGGGTCGCGCCCTTGACGTAGACGCGGTCGCCCATCGTCAGCTTCTTGCCGGGGAAGAACTCGTCGACGGTGATCGGCGCCCGGTCCTTCTTGACGTCGGATATGTAGTCCTTCGGGTCCGGCGGGGGCGGCGGTGCCACCGAGGAGAAGGACGGCTCCGGCTCGGCGGTGCTGCTCGGCAGGTCGGTCGGTGCCGGGAGCTCGCTCGCGTTCTTGGCGGTGCCCGTGGAGCCGTGGTTGCTGGTCGAGACGACCGCCGTCGCCACGATCGCGCCGACCACCGCGGTGGCGAGCACGCCGCCGCCGATCAGCAGCCATTTCTTGCGGCGGTTGCGCGCGGCGGACTCGTCGGCCAGCGCTGCCCAGTCCGGAGTCTGTGTGCCCCCGGGCCCCCAGGAGGGCCCCCCTTGCCCAAAGCTCATGCGGCGAATCCTAGACGGAACACAAACCGGTTGGGCCAGGGCTTCGCGGCCAGTGACAATGCTGGGCATGGGACATCTTGAAGCGGGCCATCTGGAGTACTACCTACCGGACGGGCGGGTGCTGCTCGGCGATGCTTCGTTCCGGGTCGCGGACGGGGCCGTGGTCGCCCTCGTGGGGGCGAACGGCGCCGGAAAGACCACGTTGCTGAGGCTGCTCGCCGGGGAGCTCCAGCCGCACGGCGGTTCGGTGTCGGTGAGCGGCGGGCTAGGGGTGATGCGGCAGTTCGTGGGCTCCGTGCGGGACGAGCGTACGGTCCGGGATCTGCTGGTCTCCGTCGCCCAGCCCCGGATCCGGGAGGCGGCGCTGGCCGTCGACAAGGCCGAGGAGCTGATCCTCACGGTCGACGACGAGGCCGCGCAGATGACGTACGCGCAGGCCTTGAGCGACTGGGCGGAGGCCCGCGGGTACGAGGCCGAGACGGTGTGGGACATGTGCACCACGGCCGCGCTCGGCGTCCCGTACGAGAAGGCGCAGTGGCGCGACGTGCGCACGCTGTCCGGTGGTGAGCAGAAGCGGCTGGTGCTGGAGGCGCTGCTGCGCGGGCCGGACGAGGTGCTGCTGCTCGACGAGCCGGACAACTATCTCGACGTCCCCGGGAAGCGGTGGCTGGAGGAGAAGCTGAAGGAGACCCGTAAGACGGTCCTCTTCGTCTCCCACGACCGGGAGCTGCTGTCCAGGGCCGCCGAGAAGATCGTCAGTGTCGAGCCGAGTCCGGCGGGCAGCGACGTGTGGGTGCACGGCGCCGGCTTCGATACGTACCACCAGGCCCGCAAGGACCGGTTCGCCCGGTTCGAGGAGCTGCTGCGGCGCTGGGAGGAGGAGCACGCCCGGCTGAAGGCGCTGGTCCACCGGCTGCGGCAGCAGGCGGCGATCAGCCCCGACATGGCGTCCCGCTACCGGGCGATGCAGACCCGCTTCAAGAAGTTCGAGGACGCCGGACCTCCGCCGGAGCCGCCGCGTGAGCAGGACATCAGGATGCGGCTGCGCGGCGGCCGTACCGGCGTGCGGGCGGTGACCTGCAAGGGCCTGGAACTGACCGGGCTGATGAAACCGTTCGACCTGGAGATCTTCTACGGGGAACGGGTAGCCGTCCTCGGCTCGAACGGCTCGGGGAAGTCCCACTTCCTGCGGCTGCTCGCGGGCGAGCCGGTGGCGCACGCGGGGGAGTGGAAGCTCGGGGCGCGCGTCGTACCGGGACACTTCGCGCAGACGCACGCCCATCCGGAGCTGCTGGGTCACACGCTCGTCGAGATCCTGTGGACCGAGCACGCCAAGGACCGGGGCGGGGCGATGTCCGTACTGCGCCGGTACGAGCTGGAGCGGCAGGGCGACCAGCCGTTCGAGAAGCTGTCCGGCGGGCAGCAGGCGCGGTTCCAGATCCTGCTTCTGGAGCTGGCGGGCACGACCGCGCTGCTGCTGGACGAGCCGACGGACAACCTGGACCTGGAGTCGGCGGAGGCCCTGCAGGACGGTCTTGAGGCGTACGACGGGACGGTGCTGGCCGTCACGCACGACCGCTGGTTCGCGAAGTCCTTCGACCGGTACCTGGTGTTCGGCTCGGACGGTGTCGTACGGGAGACGGCGGAGCCGGTGTGGGACGAGCGGCGGGTGGAGCGGGCGCGGTGACGCGGTTGCGCCACGGTGCGGGGTGCGCCTTGTCCGGGTGGGTGGGGGTGGTGCCCGCCCGAGGGCCACGCGTTTTGACCCGTCCGGGGCGGGGCGGGTAGTCTCGTTGATTGTTATGCGTATTGGCTTCGTCGTTCTCACGCGTAGGGCCCTTACGTAGGTTCTCTGGAGCAGTTACCAGTGGTTCGCATACGGGCAGCGTCCCCGGCACTGTGAGCCCCAGCTGCATGATCGCTTCAGAGGTGCCATGTGTCTGGACCCCATCCACTGAAGAAGCGAAGGCTACGAAGTGCGTACGTACAGCCCCAAGCCCGGCGATGTGACGCGCCAGTGGCACATCATTGACGCGCAGGACATCGTCCTGGGTCGTCTCGCCACCACGGCTGCGAACCTCCTCCGCGGCAAGCACAAGGCGATCTACGCCCCCCACATGGACATGGGCGACTTCGTCATCATCATCAACGCCGAGAAGGTTCACCTCTCCGGCAACAAGAAGACCCAGAAGATGGCGTACCGCCACTCCGGGTTCCCGGGTGGTCTCCGCTCCGTCCGTTACGACGAGCTGCTCTCGAAGAACCCCGAGAAGGCTGTCGAGAAGGCCATCAAGGGCATGATCCCCAAGAACAGCCTGGGCCGTCAGATGCTCTCGAAGCTCAAGGTCTACGCGGGCGACCAGCACCCGCACGCTGCTCAGCAGCCGGTCCCGTTCGAGATCACCCAGGTCGCGCAGTAGTTCCGGCCTCCCCCTAAGACCAAAAGAAAGATCTGAGGAGAATCGTGGCCGAGACCACTGTTGAGAACCCCGTCGAGGGCGTCGAGGGCGAAGAGGTTTTCGCCGAGGTGACCACCTTCGAGTCCGAGGTTCCCGTCGAGGGCGAGTACACCAGCGAGTCGCTGGCGTCGCGCTTCGGCGAGCCGCAGCCTGCCGCCGGCCTTGGCCGTCGGAAGAACGCCATTGCCCGCGTCCGGATCGTTCCGGGCACCGGCAAGTGGAAGATCAACGGTCGCACCCTTGAGGACTACTTCCCCAACAAGGTGCACCAGCAGGAAGTCAACGAGCCCTTCAAGGTGCTCGAGCTCGACAACCGCTACGACGTCATCGCCCGCATCTCGGGTGGCGGCGTCTCCGGTCAGGCCGGCGCCCTGCGCCTCGGCGTGGCCCGTGCGCTGAACGAGGCGGACGTGGACAACAACCGCGCCCCGCTGAAGAAGGCCGGCTTCCTCTCCCGCGACGACCGTGCGGTCGAGCGCAAGAAGGCCGGTCTCAAGAAGGCCCGTAAGGCCCCGCAGTACAGCAAGCGCTAAACCGCCTGCTCATCTGCGTTACACGTTCGCCCCGGCGGCACATCTCGTGCTTGCCGGGGCGTTCGTCTATCGGCACCCTCGGGCGTATAACGACATAAGACGTTCATACGCCTACTTGCTCGCGTGCGTACTCACGTAGCGCTGCGGTGCTGGTCTGCCTTGCTTCCATTTTGCTTGGCTTTGGCTTGTTTGTTTTGTTTTGCGGTTTCGGAGCATCTTCGGAGGACACCAGTGGGACGACTCTTCGGCACGGACGGTGTGCGCGGTGTCGCCAACGCGGATCTGACGGCTGAGCTGGCGCTCGGTCTGTCGGTCGCTGCGGCGCATGTGCTTGCCGAGGCGGGCACCTTCGAGGGGCATCGGCCGACAGCGGTGGTGGGACGTGACCCCCGTGCGTCCGGAGAGTTCCTGGAGGCCGCGGTCGTGGCAGGCCTCGCCAGCGCGGGCGTGGACGTCCTGCGGGTCGGTGTGCTGCCCACCCCCGCGGTGGCGCACCTCACCGGCGCGTTGGGCGCCGACCTCGGTGTGATGCTCTCCGCCAGCCACAACGCCATGCCGGACAACGGTGTCAAGTTCTTCGCCCGTGGCGGCCACAAGCTCGCCGACGAGCTGGAGGACCGGATCGAGACGGTCTACGAGCAGCACCGCACCGGCGAGCCCTGGGCGCGGCCCACGGGCGCCGGCGTGGGCCGGGTCACCGACTACGCCGAGGGCTTCGACCGGTACGTCTCCCACCTGATCACCGTCCTCCCGAACCGGCTCGACGGACTGAAGGTCGTTCTCGACGAGGCGCACGGCGCGGCCTCCCGGGTCTCGCCCGAGGCCTTCGCGCGGGCCGGTGCCGAGGTGATCACGATCGGCGCCGCGCCGGACGGTCTGAACATCAACGACGGCTGCGGCTCCACCCACCTGGAGCTGCTGAAGGCCGCCGTCGTCGAGCACGGCGCCGACCTCGGCATCGCGCACGACGGCGACGCCGACCGCTGCCTCGCCGTGGACGCCACCGGCGAGGAGGTCGACGGCGACCAGATCCTCGCCGTGCTCGCCCTCGCCATGCGCGAGGCCGGGAAGCTGCGCAAGGACACCGTGGTCGGTACGGTCATGTCCAATCTCGGCTTCAAGATGGCGATGGAGCGGGAGGGCATCCAGCTCGTCCAGACCGCCGTCGGCGACCGTTACGTACTGGAGTCGATGAAGGCCGAGGGGTACGCCCTGGGCGGCGAGCAGTCCGGCCATGTCATCGTCCTGGACCACGCCACGACCGGTGACGGCACGCTGACCGGCCTGCTGCTGGCGGCCCGCGTCGCCGCCACCGGCCGTACGCTCGCCGAGCTGGCCGGGGTCATGCAGCGGCTGCCGCAGCTGCTGATCAACGTCCGCGACGTCGACAAGTCCCGGGTCGACACCTCCCCGGAGCTGTCCGCGGCGGTCGCGGAGGCCGAGCGCGAGCTGGGCTCCACCGGACGCGTACTGCTGCGCCAGTCGGGCACGGAGCCGCTGGTACGGGTCATGGTCGAGGCGGCCGACATCGAGCAGGCACGGACGGTCGCCGAGCGGCTGGCCGACGTGGTGAAGTCGGCACTGGGCTAGGGTTTTTCGTTTGGATCAGGCGGGATCAGGGCCGGACGGACAGGGCGGGACGTCCGGCGTGGTGCATCGCGCGGCGCCGGAGCGGCCTGGGCCATGTCCGGCCCTGATCCGCCGACAGGCCGTGTCCCGACTCTGATCGACCGACAGGCCCTGGTCGGGGACGCTCCGTTGTTCGCCGGGCGGGCTCGCGTTATTTGCCGGACGGGCTTGCTGCGGGGCCCGTCCGGCGGCGGTGGTTCGCCCAGAGGGCCTTCTGGACCAGGAGCGTCAGCGTTCCCGCGGCCACGATTCCGCCGAGGTTCGCCAGCAACTGGGCCGTGGAGCCCCACATCTGGCCGTAGTCGCTGTAGCTGAACGCCACCGCCGCATTGGCCGCGGCCGGCACGGTGGTCACCGAGATGGCGACCCCGATCAAAGCCCCGGACTTCGCCGACGTGAGCGAGAGCGTCCCGGCGATCCCGGCCAGGAACGCCACCACGAACGACAGCGGGTCCGGCTTCCAGATGAACGACGTATTGGGCCGGTCCGCCTCGATCATCGAGCGGGTGAACAGCCCGACGGCGTCCATCAGCCAGGCGAACCCGGCGGTCAGCACCATCGCGACGGCGAAGCCGCCGATCAGCGCCACCAGCGACCGCCACACCAGCCGCGGGGCCCGCTGCACCAGGGCCGTGGAGATCCCGGCCAGCGGCCCGAACTCCGGGCCGACCGCCATCGCGCCCACGATCAGGATCGCGTTGTCGAGCATCACACCGCAGGCGGCGAGCATCGTAGCGACCGCGAGGAACGCCACATAGGTGACGCTGAACGTCGACTCCTCGTGGGTCGCCTCCGTCAGCTCCTCCCACAGCACCGCGTCCGCGCCCTCGCCCGGCGCCTCCTCCTCGGCCTTGTCGGCGTGCGCGGAGAGCGTCAGGTCCAGGTTCTCGACAGTGATCGAACCGGACTTGTCGATGCCGAGCCCGCGCAGCACCGAGATCACCTCGTCGCCCGCCTCGCGCGCCACGTCGCACATCACCACGTCACCCGCCGGGTCGCGGGCGACCCCGGGCATCACCACGAGATGCGTCGTACCGACGGTGCTCTCCAGCACGTGCACCACCTCGTCCGTACGGTCGGCGGGGACGATCAGGCGCAGATGCAGCACGCGACGGGCTCCTCGTGGTCGGGATGATCGGAGGGGTGAGGGGTGATCAGCAGGGTGTTTCAGAGCTTGCGCAGGGACAACCGCTGGACCTTGTGGTCCGGCCCCTTGCGCAGCACCAGAGTGGCACGCCCCCGGGTGGGCGCGACGTTCTCCACCAGATTGGGCTTGTTGATCGTCCGCCACATCGTCGCTGCGTACTCCATGGCCTCCTCCTCGGAGACCTGGGTGTACTTGCGGAAGTACGAGAACGGGTTCTGGAACGCCGTCTCGCGCAGCTTCCGGAACCGGTTGAGATACCAGGTCTCGATGTCCTCGGTCCGTGCGTCCACGTACACGCTGAAGTCGAAGTAGTCGGCGAGCCCGACCCTGGTCCGCCCGTCCTTGCCGGGCATCGCGGGCTGCAGCACGTTCAGCCCCTCGACGATCAGGATGTCGGGGCGCCGTACAGTGAGCCGCTCGCCCGGCACGATGTCGTAGATCAGGTGTGAGTAGACGGGCGCCGTCACCTCGTCCTTGCCGGCCTTGATGTCGGCGACGAAACGGGTCAGGGCCCGCCGGTCGTACGACTCGGGGAACCCCTTGCGCGACATCAGCCCGCGCGCCTGGAGCTCCTTCATCGGCAGCAGGAACCCGTCGGTGGTGACGAGTTCGACGCGGGGGTGCTCGGGCCAGCGGGCCAGCAGCGCCTGGAGGATGCGGGCACTGGTGGACTTGCCGACCGCGACACTGCCCGCGACCCCGATGACGAACGGGGTGCCGCGCTGCGCGCCGTGCCCGTTGCCCGCGTCCCCGAGGAAGGTGTTCAGGGCGCCGCGCAGGCCCGAGGTGGCCTGGACGTAGAGGTTGAGGAGCCGGGAGAGCGGCAGGTAGACGTCCCGTACTTCGTCGAGGTCGATGACGTCCCCGAGCCCGCGCAGCTGCTCCACCTCGTCGGCGGTCAGCGGCAACGGCGTCTTGTCGCGCAGGGCGCTCCATTCGGCGCGCGACAGATCGACGTACGGCGTCGCCGCGTGTTCCGCGCGTCGGGGGGTGCTGCTTCGTGGCGGCGAAGTGATCACATGTTCATTGTTGCGGGAGTTCTGACGGAGCGGGGGGTGGGGTGGGTCACGTGGGGTCCGGCGGGCGGTGGCAGGCAGGGGTCCGGTGTCCGCACCCCTGTGGCGGACACCGGACCCGGTTCCCGGCCGCGCCCACACGAGCCCGTGCCCGGCTGCCGGGTCCGGGCTCCCGGTCGTGTCAGGGTTTCTCGCCCTTGGCGTCGACGACGGCGGCCTCGACCCGGGCTTCGCTCAGCGTGATCTGACCGGCCTTGAACTTCTCCGGCGGTAGTTTCGTCTTGCCGGAGGAGAGCTGGAGCGTGTAGTCCTCGGTGACCACGAACCGCTGTCCGGCGTAGCCGAAGGTGGTCGGGTCGATGAGGATCTCGCGTTGCTGGTGCGTGCCGTCCTCCTTCCGGGTGATGGCGATGACCTCGCGCCCGGCCGCGTCCTTCACCAGGTGGTCGGTGACATGGACACCGGGGACGGTGGCCAGGGCCCGGTAGATCCGGGCGAGGGCGGCCGGTGCGATCGGATAGGCCTCGACCATCAGCCCCATCGCGCGGAAGCTGTGCACGGCCTCGGGCTCGGGCAGGCTTTCGGCGGTGTGGCCCGTCGGATAGAACGAACGGACCTCCGCCAGCAGCCGCGCCGGATCGGCGGGCAGCTCATTGGCGGCCCGGTAGACCTGGCGGGCCGTGCGGTAGTCGTCGTCCTTCCCGTTTTTGGCCGCGGCGGAGTTGTCGTACGGGACCCAGTTGTCGGGGGCGTAGGAGAAGCGGCCGAATCCTGAGCCCTCCGGCTGGGCCATCACCGTCTTCGTGAAGATCCACTGGTCGTCGCGCGGCTCCGGGGCGGCCCGCTGCTTCTCCAACGCGTCGGCGGCCCGGTTCAGCACTTCGGCGGGGCTGTCCAGCCGCAGGGTGCCGGTCGTCGAGGCGGGGCCGGAGCGGTCGGGGGCGGCGGCGTCGACGAGCTGGGCGCCGAGCACGGCCGCCACGGTGATCGCCGCGGCGGCACCGAACGCGGTGAGACGCCAGTCCGCCCGCAGCCGGCGGACACCGCGTCGCGCGGCTGCGGCCTCGGTGAGCCGTTGCCGGCCCGCGGCGAGTGCGGAGCGGTCCGGGACGGGTGCGTCGGCGCGCAGTTCGCGCAGCGTGGTCATTTCGTCCATGACGGGGTCAGCTCCATGGCGTCAGGTGTGAACGAGGGGTCCAGGCTGAGCGCTTCACGTACCTTGCGGCGGGCGCGATTGAGCCGGGACCGCACGGTGCCGAGAGGGATGCCGAGCGCCTCGGCGACCTCCTGGTATCCGAGGTCGGCCCAGGCGACGAGCAGCAGCACATGGCGGTCGCCGGGCGAGAGCGAGGCGAGCGCCCCGGCCAGCGGCGCCTGGGCGGCGATCCGGTCGTCGCAGCGGTCGCTCCAGGACGCGGCCACCGGGTCCTGACCGGTACGTGCCAGGGCCCGCAGCCCCCTCACCTCACTGCGCCGCTGCTTGCCGATGAGATTCGCGGCGATGCCGTACAGCCAGGGGCGGGCGTTGCGATGCGCGCGGTCGTAGCGGTGCCGGGAGCGGAAGGCGATGAGAAAGGTCTCCGCCGTGATGTCGTCCGCCGCTCCCTCCCCGAGGCGGCGGGCGGCATAGCGGTGGATGTCCGGGGCATGGCGGTCGTAGAGGCCGGCGAAGATCTCGGGGTGCTCCAGCGACTGCGCGACGACCTCGGCATCGTCGTCGGGGCTGGCCGGCGGTCCGGTCACATCGGCTCCTGGGGCTCGGGTGTGAGTGTGTCACCCCGTGTTGCCCGCAGGGCCCGGAAAGGTTCACGGACCCGGATACGGAGGGCCGTGGCCCGGAATCCGCCGCGGCACCGTCAGCCGCCCCGCTTGCGGCGGCCCCTGCGCAGGGCGATGAGCAGGGCCAGCGGTGGAACGATCAGCAGCCAGATGATGACGATCGTGCCCGGGTCCGGGTTCGGTTCGTCCAGCTCCATGAACATGGCCACGGTGGCGATCAGCCCCCAGATCGCCGTCGCGATGCCGGACAGCCAGATGAGGACGGTCCGGGCCAGCCGTGCGCCCTTGGTCTGCGGTGTGCCGCCCGGGCGGCCGCCGTGCCGCTCGGGGCGGGGGATGCGGTCCGGGGCGCGGGGCGGCATGGGGATCACCGCCGAGGACGGTACGCCCGCGTCGATCAAGGCCAGGCGGCTCGGCGTGAGGTCCTTGAAGAGCGTGGGCTCGACGCGGATCTGGAAGCCGTCGAGGCCCGTGAGGTGGCGGCCGCCGTCCGGGTGGACGAGCAGGGCCGCGCACGCGTCGTACCGGATGACGACCGTGCCGGAGGCGGTGGCCAGGGACACGGCCTCGGGGGACACCGTCAGCAGGACGGAGTCGTCCTCCAGCGAACGGTGCCGGGTGCCCGCGCTCGTCGCGGTCCAGGAGGACCATTGGGGGGCCTCGGTGAACCCGGCCCAGTCGGCGCCCCGGCCGGGGACCTGGAGCAGTGCCGTGGCGTGCAGCTCTCGGGCGACCTCGCGCAGGTCGTCGAGGGTGACGGCGGCGAGTTCGGCCCGGTGCTCGTCCGGAGTGAGGTTGCGATGCCCGGTCAACAGGTTCAGGGCGTACGAGGGCAGCCGGGACGCGCCGGCGTCCGGAGCGTCGAACTGCTTGAGGAACTTGGCGCGGGCCGAGTCGAGTTCGGACTGTTCGATGCTGCCGGCCCGCAGGCGGGCCAGCGCGTCGACGAAGCCGCCGACCACCGCGCCGTGCTTCTTCGGGAGCGCGTCGGCGAAGGCGGTGATGGTCGCGACGTCGTTGTCGCGGGGGCTGTATCCGGCGTCGGCGGTGTACGAGTAGCCGCCCTTCTGGCGCAGGTCCGTGAAGAGCGCGCGGCTGAGCACCTCCGCGAAGAGCGTCGCCGCCGTCGAGCGCCGGACGATGCCGTCCAGGACGACGCCGCCGCTGTCGCCCGTGATGTACGCGGGCGTGACGGGCAGCGCAGATGTCGCGGCGGGCAGCGGCTGCGGCGTGCCTGCCGGCAGGGCGAGGTCGAGGCCCTCCGGCACGGTGTCGGCGGTGATCCACAGCACGGCGTTGTCACGGGTGAAGCGGGTGCGCGCCCAGTCGCGTACGGAATCGGCGGTCAGATGCCAGGTGCCGAGTTCGGCGTAACTGCTGAGCCCGTAGCCCTGGGCGCCGTAACGCCACAGCGGCAGCTGGTGGTTGGGGCCGACGCGGCGGCCCGCCGCCTCGGTGCGCAGGATCTCGCGCTCGGTCTCCAGCCGCTCCATCGGCAGATCGCGCAGGGCCGCGCAGACACCGTTGAGGTAGGTGGTGACCTCCTCCGGCGTGCCGGTGACGTGGAAGAGCGTGTACGTGGCGGCGGTGGCGCCGTTGTAGTGCAGGTCGGACAGCCCGTGGCGGTGCAGCGCGAGATGTTCGACGAGGTGTGTGATGCCGGAGGTGGCGAGGGTCTCGTCGGCGGCTCCGACGCGGAAGAAGAGGCCTGCGGTGACCGGGCCGGGGGCCGCGGCGAGCACCGTACGGATGCCGTCGACCGCGGTCTCGCGGATGTCCGGGCCGGGGGCCGTGGCGGGTCTGTGCTCGGAGATTTCCTGGGACATCGGCTCAGCCCTTCGACAGTGCGGTCTTGCGGTGCTTGAGGAACTGGACCTCTTTGTCACCGGTGTAATCCCAGGGCGAAGCGGTGGCCTTGTTGCCGAGGGTGCGGAAGAACGGCGCGGCCTCGCGGTGGTGGCCGCCCAGGCTCAGCGCCCCGGCGAAGTCGTTGTGGTCGCCGACCCAGTGGAAACCGGGCCGGTAGTCGGGGTGCTGTACGGAGAGGGCAGCGGCGGCCAGGATCTCGTCCCGGACC
The DNA here is from genome assembly GCF_055635345.1 of Streptomyces sp. NPDC111516. Lineage (NCBI taxonomy): Bacteria > Bacillati > Actinomycetota > Actinomycetes > Kitasatosporales > Streptomycetaceae > Streptomyces > Streptomyces sp. NPDC111516. The sequence continues at coordinate 203,030 of NZ_JBVKBV010000004.1, forward strand.
TCCGTCGAGCGCAGATGGTCGCTGTGGCCGTCCCCGGCAGTGTCCAGCCAGCGTTCCAGGTGCAGTTCGGCGACGAGCCGACCCGCGTGGCTGCCCGGGGGCGCCGCTTCCAGACAGGCGCGGGCGAATCCGTGCGCCTCCTCCCAGCTGCCGCCCCACTTGGGGCACAGCTGCTGAAGCAGGAGGGTCTGCCCGTGGATGTGGTGCGGGTGGTGCTCGGCCAGCCGGTCGTATCGCCGCCGCGCCTCGCTCTGTCCGAGTTCGAGCCCTCGTGCGGTGGTCAGCCGGGTCGCCCAGGCCAGTGCGTACGTGGGGTGCTCGGCGCACACCTCGATGAGCAGCTTCTCGGCGCGCCGCAGCCATTCGTGGAACTGCCGGAACTGGTCGCGCGAGACGTGTTCGGCGCGGTAGGAGCTGCGGATCTCCCAGCCGACACTGATGTACCGGATGGCCAGCAGAGTTCGGGCGAGGGCGGAACCGGGGAGCTCGGCGACGGCCCGCTCCAGAAAACGTTCGGAGGAGCTGAGTTCGTAGAAGAGGCCTGCGGCGATCGCCCGGTCGTCCTCGTGGTCGAGGAAGTCGAAGTACGCCTCGGTGGCCGCCCAGTCATCGTTGCGTACGGCGGTCCGGAGATCCGCGAGCGAGGGGATGTTGACGCACGGGTCGAATTCCGCGCGTATCGGGGGAGCGGTGGGAGACATGACAGTCCTCGGAGCGGACGTGACCGGCTGCCGTACGGGCTCGGTGTTCCGAGTGAGCGTGGGCGTGCAGGTGGGACGGAAAGAAAGCGGTCAGGCGGATGTGTGTGCGTGGGGTGCACGCGAAGAGAACGCAGATTAGCAGTCCGTACTGACAGCGAGACATCGACTTCCGTGGGCCGGGACGGGACCGCCCATGGCTACTCCGTGAGCGACATCCCGCTCCAGGGCCCCGACAACCCCGAGGGCGTACCGCAGTCGGTCTGACCCGTTGCCGGCGATGTACGCGTGCCGACCGCCCCGGCCCACGGCGCCACCGTCCATGCCAACCGGCGCGTGGTCACCGGTTTTTACGTGGCGGCGCCGACAGGGATGCGGCACAGTCCGGACATGCCCGCGCCTTCCGGATTCAGTTGCGAGACCCACACCGACGGCACAGTCGTCATCACACACCGCGGCCGCAAGGCCACCACTCTGCGCGGCGACCGCGCCGCACGGTTCGCCGCCGAGGTGACCTCCGGCGACGCCCAGGCCGTCATGGCCCGCTGGACCGGCGCCTACAAGTTCGGCAACGAACGCACCGCCCGCAACCATCCGAGAAACCGGCGACGTCGCGGCTGACGCATCCGCCGGGTGGCGCGAGGGGGCACGTCCCGCGGCCGGTCCTGCCGGTCCTGTCCGGGCGGGTTTTGTATCCGGTGGGTATCAGAGAGCGCTTGGTTGCCCATCGAATCGGTGCGCCGGTCCATGACTCACGGGCCCGCAGGAAGCTGGAATGCCGTGGTTTCGCCAGGTGTCCTGGCCGGTGTCGTCCGGTCCGACCTGGCGATTTGCGGATAGGAGAGGCTGCAGGGAGGTGCTGCGTGTCCCGCTGTGCGACGCGGTCGCCGTGTCCGGTGTCTGCCGTATCGTTCCTTTCAGGTCGCCGGCTGTGCGTGCAGCCGGCTGATGTCCGGACCGTCCGAACAGGAGTCATCCACCCGTGTCCTCGTCCGCCCCGGCCGGGGGCTCCTCGCGCTCTGTTCGTGTGTTGCTGGTGGAGGACGACGAGCTGATGCGCCGGTCCTTCACCGTCGCCCTGGAGCGCTACGGCTACGAGATGAAGGCCGCGGCCGACGGTCTTGCGGGTCTTGAGCTCTTCCGGGACGAGGAGTTCGACCTGCTGATTCTGGATGTGATGCTGCCCGCTCTGGACGGGATCGGCCTGTGCCGCAGAGTCCGGGAGACCAGCCTGGTGCCCGTTCTGATGATGTCCGCACGCGGCGACGGGCTCGATGTCGTCGCCGGTCTGGAAGCTGGAGCGGACGACTACGTGGTCAAGCCCGTGGACACGTACGTGCTGGTGGCACGCATCCGCTCGCTGCTGAGGCGGGCGACCTACGCGCCCACTCCGGGGCCCGAACAGGCCGCGGGCGGGAGGCCGCCGTCCGAGACGGAGGTGCTGGTCTTCGGGGACCTGACCATCGATACCGCCGGCATGGAGGTGTTCGTCTCCGGAAGTCCGGTGGCGCTGACCCCGACAGAACTGAAGCTGCTCCTTGAGTTCGCCGCCAGTCCGGGCGTCGTGCTGGAGCGGCACACCCTGCTGCGTGACGTGTGGGACTACGGCTGGGACGGCGACAGCCGGGTCGTGGACCTGTGTGTGCAGCGGCTGCGCAGGAAGGTGGGCCGGGACAGGATCGAGACGGTCCGCGGCTTCGGCTACAAGCTCAGGCGCTGAGAGCGGTGGGCCTGTTCCGCCGGTTGCGGCCGGCCCGCGCGTCCTTGCGCTGGAAGATCGCCGCGCTGGCAGCGGCCACCGCCTGCCTGGTCGTAGCGGCGGTGGGTGTGCTGGTGCACGTGTGGACCGCGCAGGACATCCGCGACCGGTCTGAGGGGCAGGCACTCAACTCCGTGTACTCGGCCATGGACGTCTACCGGCGTACCGGCACTTTGGCGGACGGTGCCGAGCTCGACCCGGCCGAGTTGCCCGCCGCACTGCGACACCCGGCCGACAACAGCCGGCATGCGGCCTACGACGGGCGCGTCGAGGGAAGTCTGGGGCCGAGCGTCTGGGCCGCCCAGCGGACCGCCGGACCGGGCAGCCCGGTCCTTGCCGTCCAGGTCAACATGAGCCCGAAGCTCTACGGACTGCGCCGGCTCGACGTGACCATGACGTTGGCCTCGCTGGTCGCAATTGCGGCGGCCACGCCCCTGGCCGTCTACGGGGCCGGGCTGCTCGCCCGCAGGCTGCGGCGGGTCTCCGAGATTGCGAGCCGGATCTCCGCCGGAGACCTCGACGCCCGGACCGGCCCCACCAACGGGCGCGACGAGGTGGCCGACATCGCCGCCACCGTCGACCTCATGGCCGACAGCCTCGGCCAACGGCTGCGCATCGAGCGGCAGTTCACCGCGGACGTGGCCCACGAGCTGCGCACCCCCGTCGGCGGTCTGCTGGCCGCCGCCGACCTGCTGCCGCCCGGTGAGACGGAGGACCTGCTCCGCGCCCGGGTGCGCGATCTGCGCGCCCTGGTCGAGGACCTCCTTGAGATCTCCCGCCTGGACGCCGGCGCCGAACAGCCCAGCCACGCCCGGGTGCCGCTCGGCGCAGTCGTCTCCGAGGCCGTGGCGCGCACCGGCTTCGACACCGAGGTCACCGTTGCCGGGGCCGCCGGGAGCGTGGAGACCGACCCTCGCCGCCTGGAGCGGATCGTCAGCAACCTCGTCGTCAACGCCCACCGGCACGGGGACACCCCGGTGGGGGTCACTGTCGAGGGGCGTACGGTCGTCGTGCGCGACCACGGGCCCGGCTTCCCCGCGGACCTGCTGCTCCACGGCCCGCGCCGCTTCCACACGGGCGCCGCCGAGCGCGGCTCGGGCCACGGCCTGGGCCTGACCATCGCCCTGGGACAGGCCCGGCTTCTCGGCGCCGAACTGCGCCTGGACAACGCCCCGGACGGCGGCGCCGTCGCCACCCTGCGCCTGCCGGACTGACCGGCCGACCCCACCCCCTACAGAACTGCTACGAACCGGCGCGGACGCCGATACACGGTGGCTCAGGCCCCGATACGTTCCCCGGACACCCTTCGAAGTGCACCCTTCCGCACCGAAGAGGAGTCCCCCGTGACCACCACCCCCCATTCCCCGCACGCGCTGCACACGATCCCCGGGAGCGCGGCCGCCACCACCGACCTGTCAAAGGTCTACGGCAGCGGCGACACCCGGGTCGTAGCCCTGGACCGGGTCAGTATCGGCTTCCGTGAGGGCGAGTTCACCGCGATCATGGGCCCCTCCGGCTGCGGCAAGTCCACCCTGATGCACTGCGCCGCCGGGCTCGACTCGCCCAGCTCCGGCTCCGTACGCATCGGCACCACCGAACTGAGCACGCTCGACGACCGGCAGCTCACCCAGCTGCGCCGTGACCGGATCGGCTTCATCTTCCAGGCGTTCAACCTGCTGCCGACGCTGACCGCGCTGGAGAACATCACTCTGCCGCTGTCCCTCGCCGGACGTCGGCCCGACCCGCAGTGGCTGGATCGTGTGGTCTCCATGGTCGGCCTTTCCCAGCGCCTCGACCACAGGCCCGCACAGCTGTCCGGCGGGCAGCAGCAGCGCGTCGCGGTCGCCCGCGCCCTGGCCTCACAGCCCGCAATCGTCTTCGGTGACGAGCCCACCGGCAACCTCGACTCGCGCGCCGGAGCCGAGGTCCTCGGCTTCCTGCGCGACTCGGTACGCGAGCTGGGCCAGACCGTGGTCATGGTCACCCACGACCCCGTCGCCGCCGGATACGCCGACCGCGTGGTCTTCCTCGCCGACGGCCGCCTGGTCGACGACATGACACGTCCCACCCCGGACCGGGTGCTGGACCAGATGAAGAACTTCGACCGCTCACACACCAAGTGACCCGCCTCACCCCAGGACCGAACCCGCCAACAGCTCGCATCCGCCGAGCCCACGTCCCCGGAAGCCACCCATGCTGAGAACAGCTCTGCGCAACACCCTGGCGCACAAGGCCCGTCTGATCATGACCGTCCTCGCGGTCTGCCTGGGGGTCGCGTTCGTCAGCGGCACCCTTGTCTTCGCCGATACCACCGCCGAGGCCCACCGTGCCGCCGCGTCGAAGAACTTTGCCGACATCGCGGTCACCGTGACCGCGAAGGCGCCCTCGCCCGAGGCCCCCGCGGACCAGCAGGCCGACGTGCTCGACGATGCGCTCGCGCGGAAGCTGGCCGACGTGCCCGGTGCCGCCGCCGTGCGCCCCTCCGTCGACGGCTCGGCCGCCCTGAACGCGGCGGACGGCACTCCGCTGCGGGTCAGGCCGGGGGCGAACCCGGCCGCCGCCTACGTACCCGGCCCGGACGGCAAGGACAGCCGCTACCCCCTGGTCGAGGGCCGGGCCCCGAGGAACGGCGGTGAACTCGCCGTGGACAGCGGCACCGCCGCCGCAGGCCACTTCCGTATCGGCGACACGGTCACGCTGGCCACCGACGGCCCGGTCATGACCAAGCGACTCGTCGGCATCGTCACCACCACCGACACCCGCGTGACCGCCGGCGGCACCCTCGCCCTGTTCGACAAGGCGACCGCCCAGAAGCTGTTCGTGTCTCCGGGCCACTACACCGGGATCGATCTGTCCGCCGCGCCCGGCACCGACCAGTTCGAACTCGCCCGCCGGGTCACCGACGTGCTCCCGGCCGACCGGGCCGAGGCCACCACCGGCGCCGCCCAGGCCGACCAGCAGGCCATCCTCGTAGACACCCTGACCCGGGGCTACCAGAAGCTGCCGATGGTCTTCGCCGGGGTGTCGCTGTTCATCGGCTCGTTCCTCATCGTCAACACCTTCACCATGCTCGTGGCGCGGCGCACCCGTGAGATCGCGCTGCTGCGGGCGATCGGCGCCTCGCGCCGCCAAGTCGCCCGCTCCGTCCTCGTGGAGGCCCTCCTGGTCGGCCTCGTCGCATCGGCGGCCGGTTTCCTGCTCGGCCTCGGCATCGCCTCGGTGCTGCCCTACGTCCTGAGCACCGGCGGAAAAACACTGCCCCACGGCCCCCTGGTGATCGGCCCGCGCTCTGTCTTGGCAGCGCTCGGCGTGGGTGTGGGCGTCACCGTCCTCGCCGCGTGGCTGCCGTCCCGCAGGGCGGCGAAGGTCGCACCCATCGAGGCAATGCGCGCGGCTGGACAGCTGCCCTCCGCCACCCGGTCCCGGATCCGCGGCATGGCGGGTCTTGCCCTCCTCGTCCTCGGCGCCGGTTGGCTGGTGTCGCTCACGGGGGCGAAGGACGCCTCGGAGGAGAACCTGCGGAACGCGATGGCCGGCTGCGCCCTCCTCGTCGCCTCCTTGATCGTGCTCGCGCCGCTGTTGGCCGTCCCGGTGATCCGGCTGATCGGACGGCTGACCAGCTGCTTCGGGATCACCGGCCATCTCGCACGGGAGAACGCGCTGCGCGACCCACGGCGCACCGCGGCCACCGCCGCCACCCTGCTGATCAGCACCGCGCTGGTCACCGGGCTCGCCGTCATCGGAAACTCCACCGGGCAGGCCCTCGACCGCCAGGCCGCGGCCGGGCTCGGCGCCGACTACGTGATCAGTACCCGCAGCACCATGTCCGGTATCGACCCTGCCGCCGCACGGCGGGTGGCCGACACCTCCGGGGTGCGGACCGCGAGCGCCGTCACGGACTCCACCCTGGTCACAGGCGGCAGTGTCCGGGAGATCTCCGGCGTCGACCCCGACACCGTGAACGCCGTCATGAAACTCGACTTCGTCAGCGGCTCCGTCAAGGACCTGGGGCCGGGCCGGATCGCCGTTTCCAGCACCATCGCACGGGAACACGGCTTGACCACGGGCAGCCGACTGAGCGCCAGCATCGGCCGGAACCAGGACCTCAAGCAGTACACCGTCGTGGGTGTCTACAAGGACAGCCCCATCGCCCGCGACGCGCTGGGCGCCCGTACCGAGGTGGCACAGAACAGCTTCATGCCCGACTCCATCCAGCGCATCCTCGTCCGCACCGCCGACGGCGCGGTCTCGAAGACCACAGAGCGGCAGCTGCGCACCGCCGTGGGCAACAGCCCGCTGCTGAAGGTGCAGGACCGGGAGCAACTCGTCCACGAGGCCGCCGGCACCATGGCCGACCTGCTGAACGTGATGTACGGGATGCTCGGCATCGGCGCCGTGATCGGCGCGCTCGGCATCGTGAACACCCTCGCCATGTCGGTCGCCGAACGCACCCGCGAGATCGGCGCATTGCGCGCCATCGGCATGGACCGCGCCGGCATCCGTCGGATGATCCGCCTGGAGTCGGTGACCGTCGCCGCGTTCGGCACCCTCCTTGGCCTGGCGGGCGGCCTGTTCGGTGCCTGGGCGGTCGGACCGCTGGCCAACGGCGCGATGGAGCAGTACTCCCTGGCACTGCCCTGGCAGACACTGCTCCTCGTATGCCTGCTGTCCCTCGCGATCGGCGCGGTCGCGGCCGCCGTCCCGGCCCGCCGGGCAGCCGCCCTGAGCCCGCTGGAAGCCGTCGCGGAGGCGTGACGCACGGGTCGAACTCCGCGCAGTCCGTACTGACAGCGAGACATCGACTTCCGTGGGCCGGGACCGGATTGCCCATGGCTACTCCGTGAGCGACATCCCGCTCTCGCAGTCGCGGCAGTTGCCGGGGGTGGGGGAGCGGAAGGCGCGGTCGCAGTGGTCGCAGTTCTGGAGCGGGGTGGGCTGGTGGGTGGGGGTGGGAGGAGGTGGGTGAGGCGGTGTCGGAGGAGTTTGGCGGGATGTTTGAGGGGGTGGGGGAGGTCGTTGGTGAGGGTGTGGCGGATGGCGGTGGGTGTGGCGCCGCGTTCGTACCAGGCGACGACGGCGGGGGCGAGGTGGTGGATGTCGCGTTCGGTGAGGGTGAGTTGAGGTGTGTTGCGGTGGAGGTCGGTGAGGAGGGCGACGGCGGCGTGGTGGCGTTGAGGGAGGGGGGTGTGGGGTTGGGGGAGTGGTGCGGGCGGGGTCCTGGGTGCGGTGGGGGCGGGGACGTGGGGCGGTGACGGGGGTACGGGTGCCGGGGCCGGGCGGGTGGGCTTGTGGCGTCGTTCGGGTGCGGGGACGGGGTGGGCGTTGTGGGAGCCCGGTTGGTTGTAGGAGCAGGTGCGGGTGATGACGCGGCCGTTGGGGAGGCGTTCGCGGGTGCGTTTGAGGTAGCCGTGGGCTTCCAGTTCGCGCAGTGCGGCAGCGATGCGGGCTTCGCTTTCCGGGAAGCGCTCGGTGAGGGTTTTGATGCCGACCTTCGCCCCGGTGGGGAGCGACTGGATGTGGGTGGCGAGGCCGATCGCGAGGAGGGAGAGCTCGCGGTGCTGGGCGAGGTGATTGCCGACCACGGTGAAGCGGGTGGTGTGGCGGGTGTTGATGTGCATGACGCCGGACGAGGGCGTGGCGTCTCTGGGAACGGGAGACGGGGCGCGCGAGGGCGCGCTAACCTGCTGGGTATCCATCGGGAAGGTCTCTTCTTCCTCGGTGGTCAGGCCCTCGATCGGGATTGCGAGTCCCGGCCGGGGGCCGACGCATGTCTGGGGTTGTGAGGGCGAGCATATGCCTGCCAACCGAGCGGAAATCCAGTCGAGTTGGTGATCCTCACTCGTGTGAGTGACGGGGCCCTGTGTGTGCCCCTGCGTGAGGCCGGGGTAGGGGTTGGGGTTGGTTGGGTTGGGAAGTTTCTTCTCTCCAAAGCCTTGAAAGCCTTTTACGTCGGGGCGCGCCGGGTCGCGGTTCACCGGGACGTGACACACCGGGTCGCGACTGTCACGATCCGGTGAGGGCTACCTCCGCCCAGACGGTTTTGCGCGGGAACGGGCCGACCTCCACGCCCCACCGGATGGCGACCGCCTCGACGAGCAACAGCCCGCGCCCCGCCTCGGAGTCGTCGTTCCGTTCAGAGAGGCGGGGCAGTACGTCCCCGCGAGCGTCGGCGACCTCGATACGGAGCGTGTCCCCGGTGACGGTCAGCGCGATGCGGAAGTCCCGCCCCGGCACGCACCCGTGCAGCGCGGCGTTGGACGCCAGCTCGGCGATGACATGCCCGGCGTCCTCCAGCGGCAGCCCCCAGGAACGGAGTTGCTCGGTCGCGAGGAGCCTGGCGAGTCGGGCACCCCGACGGGTGGCGGAGAGCTGCACGGCGAACTGCCCGCTGCGGGCACGCGGTTGGGTGATTTCTCGGTTCACGTCACTCAGCGTGGCCGCAGGTGCCTACTCTGAACAGCAATGACGTGCGTACGGACAGTGACTGTCCAACGGTTGTACGGGTCTGTCCATCCGGTACGGCGTCGACGCGAAACGGTGCGGGCACGGGTGGAAGCGGGTGTCGTATGGCGAGCGAGGACAACCGGGGCAACGGAGACAACGCGGCGGACGGCCCTGACTGGGAGTTCGACGTCGAGGACGACTCGGGCGCGGTGATCGCGGCGGTCGGCCGCCAGATCCGGCTCTGGCGCGAGGCGGCCGGGCTGCGTGCGGCGGAGCTGGGTGCTGCGATCGGCTACGGGGAGAACCTGGTCTACAAGGTGGAGGTCGGGAAGCGCATTCCCAAGCCGGAGTTCCTGGACAAGGCGGACGAAGTCCTGGGCGCGGGCGGCAAGATCGCCGCGATGAAGCAGGACGTGGCGGAGGCGCGGTACCCGAAGAAGGTCCGTGATCTGGCGAAGCTGGAGGCGAATGCGGTCGAGATGGGCGCGTACGCCGGTGATGTCGTGCACGGTTTGCTCCAGACCGAGGAGTACGCCCGAGCCCTGTACAAGGAACGGCGCCCGGCGTACACCGAGGACCAGGTGGAGCGCTTGGTGGCCGCGCGCATGGCCCGCCAGTCGGTCTTCGCGCGATGCCCTGCCCCTCTGCTGACATTCGTTCAGGAAGAGGCGTCGCTGAGGCGGCCGATCGGAGGCAAAATGGTGTTGCGCAGGCAGCTCGAACACCTGCTAGAACTGAGTGCGTTGAGGCATGTCGAGATCCAGATCATGCCGATGGACACGGAGGAGCATGCGGGGCTGGCCGGTTCGCACCGGGTGCTTAAGTTGAGTGACGGCATGGCTGTGGGGCACAACGAGGTCCAGCTCACCAGCCGCCTGATTACCGATCCCAAGGAGGTACAAATCCTTGAGATGCGGTACGGCCTGATTCGGTCCCAGGCACTCACGCCTCGGTTGTCACGGACCTTCATCACGGAATTGCTGGGAGAGACATGAGTGCCAAGCCCTCGGCCGGAAGTACTTCCGGGCTGACGTGGTTCAAGAGCAGCTACAGCAGCAATGACGGTCCTGACTGCGTGGAGGTCGCGGAGACCGCAAGCACGATCCACGTACGCGACTCCAAGAACCTGCCGGGCGGCCCCCGGCTCGGCTTCGGGCCGCGCGCCTGGGCGGAGTTCGTCACGTACGCCTCCGGCAACTGACCACCGCGCCCACCGGCGCCCGCCTCGTTCCCGGTCGCCCTGGGGGCGGGGCGGTAACGGTGCTGACAGCGCCTCCGACGTGACTGCCGCCGCCGTCACCGCCACGCCGCGAGCACGTCTTCGGGCCCCCAGTGCGCGGCCAAGCCCTCCGCTGCCGCACCCGTCGGCGGCCGGCGGCTGACCGCGATCAGGGCCGCGCCTTCCGCGCCCGGCACCTGCTGTGCCGCTGACGCGAGCTCCGTCAGATCCCTTGCCCCGAAGGGTGTCTCGTCGCGCCACTTCACCGATCCGACGAAGAAGACGCGACGCGCCACGGGCTGCGCGTCCGCGCCGACGAGGTCGATCTCCGGGTTGTTCCGGCGGTTCCACCAGCCGCCCACCTCGGTCGCCTCGGGGAACAGACCGTCCGGCACTCTGCGGGCCAGTGCCTCCCTGATCACCGGCTCCACCGCACGGCCTCGCCAGGACGGCCACGACCGATGGATCCGGGCGGCCGATACGTCCCCTCTGCCTCTCTCCGCCTGCGCGACGGCGTTCTCCAGATGTGCCAGCCAGAAGCGCAGGTAGGTGTCGGCGATCCGGTAGCGCTTGAGTTTCGGGGCGGGCCGGGTGGCCAACGGAAGCTCCGCGGCCACGATCTTCTTCGCCTCGATGAGTTCGGTCAGTATCGGGGCGAGCGTGCCGTGCGCCAGTGGACGTCCATCGGGTCCTCCCGTACTTGCGGCGATGCCGGAGAAGGTCCGCTCGCCGGAACCGATCGCACGCAGCACCCTGCCGGCCTGCAACCGTGCGGGAAACTCGGCCGCGAGGGAACGCTCGCCCGTCGTCAGCAGCACCGACGATGGGTCCTCCACCTGGCGTGTCAGATAGTCGGCCACCGACTCACCGGTCCGCCAGTCGGTCACGACCTCGGGGAAGCCTCCGGTGACCAGGTACGCGTCCAGCGCGTCCGCGGCATCGAGCGCGGTGGAATCCTGTACGTCCACAGGGTTGAGCGGCCCCACGGTGTACTGGCCCGCACGCCCGTGGAAGGGATGCTCGTACGACGTCAGCCGGTCCATCATCGCGAGATCGGAGCCGAGGAGCAGCAGGAGCACGGGCTTCGCGGACAAGTGCATGTCCCAGGCGGTTTTGAGCGCCGCGTCGAATCCGGCGTCGGCCTCTGCCAGCCAGGGGACCTCGTCCAGCACGAGAACGACCGGCTCGTCCGCGGGTAGCGCCGCGGCCACCGCGGCGAGCGTCCGGACCCAGTCATCGGGAGCGGCGGCCTGCCCCAGGGTGGCCCCGTGTTCCCTCATCCCGTGCCCCCCGGCGACCGCGTCGAAGAGCGCCCGCCGGGCCAGTGGCGCGGGCTGGCCGCGGGTTGCCTGGAAGAACACGTACGGCAGTCCCGACCGTGCACAGAACTCCTGCACCAGCCGGGTCTTGCCGATCCGTCGCCGACCCTTGATCACCAGAGCCTGCCCCGCACTGCCGCCCGAAGCCGCCCTGACTTTGTCCAGCCAGGATTCGAGGATGCGCAACTCGCGACTGCGTCCGGTGAAGGCCATCAGCATCCCTGAAGTAGGAGCGGTTCAAAGTATGTGTCGTTCCTACTTTACGACTCGGCTTCGGGTCCCCCGCATCCGGACTTGCGGCCCGGACGTCCGGCCGCACGCTGGATCGGGGGGCCCGGCAGCACACCCGAGAGGACAGCACGTATGCCCACAGTGATCACGCGTGACGGTGTCGACATCTTCTACAAGGACTGGGGTCGGGGTCGCCCCGTCGTCTTCATTCACGGCTGGCCCCTGAGCGGGGACGCCTGGCAGGACCAGCTCAAGGCGGTCGCGGACAACGGGTTCCGCGGCATCGCCCACGACCGGCGCGGTCACGGCGCTTCCACCCCGGTCTGGGACGGCTACGACTTCGACACCTTCGCGGACGACCTCGACGACCTGATCACCCAACTGGACCTGCGGGACGTCACGCTGGTCGCGCACTCGATGGGCGGCGGCGAACTCGCCCGCTACATCGGCCGTCACGGAACGGACCGGATCAGGTCCGCGGTGCTGCTCTCGGCGATCTGTCCGCTGATGCTCCAGGGCCCAGACAACCCCGAGGGCGTACCGCAGTCGGCCTTCGACGGCATCAAGAACGGCATCCTCGCCGAGCGTTCGCAGTTCTGGAAGGACACCGCGGTCGCCTTCTTCGGCGCCAACCGCGACGGCAACAAGGTCACCCAGGGCAACCAGGACGCCTTCTGGGCCATGGCCATGGCCGAGACCATCGAGGGCGGCGTCGCCTGCGTCGACGCCTTCGCGGCCACGGACTTCCACGAGGACCTGAAGAAGTTCGACATCCCCACGCTCGTCGTGCACGGTGATGACGACCAGATCGTCCCCATCGACGCCACGGGCCGCAAGACCGCCCAACTCGTCCGGGACGCGACCCTCAAGGTCTACGAAGGCGGCCCCCACGGCATCGCCGTTGTGCCGGGCTACAAGGAGAGGTTCAACAAGGACCTCCTGGAGTTCCTCAAGCGCTGAACCACCGGTTCGCCGGGAAGAGTCGGGCCGTGTTCGGGGCGACGACGCGGCTTCAGGGCCACGCCCCGGCTTCCTCCCGCTCCGGCCGGGCCGGCGCACCACACCTGATTTCTGCCGCCCCGTTCGCCTTCTGCGACGATGCGAAGACCAGGGGAGAGCGACCAGGAAGGGAACGGTATGTGCGGAATCGTCGGATACGTCGGTGGGCAGTCGGCGCAGGACGTCGTCGTCGCGGGCCTCAAGCGCCTCGAATACCGGGGCTACGACTCGGCGGGCATCGCCGTCCTGGCGGACGGCGGTCTCGCCGCCGCGAAGAAGGCGGGCAAGCTCGTCAATCTGGAGAAGGCACTGGCCGAGGCCCCGCTCCCGGCCGGGACCACCGGGATCGGGCACACCCGCTGGGCCACCCACGGCGCCCCCACCGACACCAACGCCCACCCGCACCTCGACAACGCAGGCCGTGTCGCCGTCGTGCACAACGGGATCATCGAGAACTTCGCCGTGCTGCGCGCCGAACTCGCCGAGCGCGGCCACGATCTGGCCTCCGAGACCGACACCGAGGTCGTCGCCCATCTCCTCGCCGAGGCGTTCTCGTCCTGCGCCGACCTGGCGGAGGCGATGCGGCAGATCTGCAGGCGCCTGGAGGGGGCCTTCACCCTCGTCGCCCTGCACGCGGACGCGCCCGGCACGGTCGTCGGGGCCCGGCGCAACTCACCGCTCGTGCTGGGGGTGGGGGAGGGCGAGTCGTTCCTCGCCTCCGATGTGGCCGCGTTCATCGCGCACACCCGCTCCGCGATCGAGCTGGGCCAGGACCAGGTGGTGGAGCTGCGCCGGGAGGGCGTCACCGTCACCGACTTCGACGGGCGGCCCGCCGACGTCCGTGAGTACCACGTGGACTGGGACGTCTCCGCCGCGGAGAAGGGCGGCCACGACTCCTTCATGCTCAAGGAGATCGAGGACCAGCCCAAGGCCGTCGCCGACACCCTCCTCGGGCGGATCGACGGCGCGGGCACCCTCCACCTCGACGAGGTACGGATCCCGCCCCACGAGCTCCGCGACATCGACAAGGTCGTCATCGTCGCCTGCGGCACCGCGTTCCACGCCGGGATGATCGCCAAGTACGCCATCGAGCACTGGACCCGGCTTGTCTGCGAGACCGAGCTGGCCAGCGAGTTCCGTTACCGCGACCCGATCCTCGACCACCGCACCCTCGTCGTCGCGATCTCGCAGTCCGGCGAGACGATGGACACCCTGATGGCCCTGCGGCACGCCCGCGAACAGGGCGCGAAGGTCCTCGCCATCTGCAACACCAACGGCTCCACCATTCCCCGCGAGTCCGACGCCGTGCTCTACACGCACGCCGGGCCCGAGGTCGCCGTCGCCTCCACCAAGGCGTTCCTCACCCAGCTCGTCGCCTGCTACCTCGTCGCCCTGTATCTCGGACAGATCCGCGGTACGAAGTGGGGCGACGAGATCCGGACCGTCATCCGCCAGCTCTCCGAGATCTCCGGCGCGGTCGAACGGGTCCTTCAGACCATGGAGCCCGTGCGCGCGCTCGCCCGCTCCCTTGCCGACCACGACACGGTGCTCTTCCTGGGCCGCCACGTCGGCTACCCCGTGGCCCTGGAAGGCGCGTTGAAGCTCAAGGAACTCGCGTACATGCACGCCGAGGGCTTTGCCGCCGGTGAGCTCAAGCACGGGCCGATCGCGCTCATCGAGGACGGTCTGCCCGTCGTCGTGGTCGTGCCCTCGCCGCGCGGCCGGTCGGTGCTGCACGACAAGATCGTGTCGAACATCCAGGAGATCAGGGCCCGCGGCGCGCGCACCATCGTCATCGCCGAGGAGGGCGACGAGGCGGTCGTCCCGTACGCCGACCATCTGATCCGGATCCCCGTTACGCCTACGCTGCTTCAGCCGCTGGTGTCGACCGTGCCGTTGCAGGTGTTCGCCTGCGAACTGGCGACGGCCCGCGGCAACGACGTGGACCAGCCGCGCAATCTGGCGAAGTCCGTGACCGTGGAGTAGCGAGAGTTGAGGGAACACGCGTGATCATCGGGGTCGGGATCGATGTGGCCGAGATCGAACGGTTCGACGCGGCGCTGAAGCGTACGCCGCACCTGGCCGACCGGCTCTTCCTGGAGAAGGAGTTGCTGCTGCCCAGCGGCGAGCGGCGCGGTGTCGCCTCGCTCGCCGTGCGGTTCGCCGCCAAGGAGGCCCTCGCGAAGGCGCTCGGCGCGCCGGGCGGCCTGCTGTGGACGGATGCCGAGGTGTACGTCGAGGACAGCGGGCAGCCCCGGTTGCGGGTCCGCGGCACGGTCGCCGCGCGCGCGGCCGAACTGGGCGTACGGCACTGGCACGTATCGCTCAGCCACGACGCGGGGGTGGCGTCGGCCGTGGTGATCGCGGAGGGTTGACCACATGCGTACCGCGTACAGCGTTCAGACCGTACGGGCCGCCGAGCGAGCCCTGATGGCCCGGCTGCCGGACGGCGCCCTGATGCAGCGCGCCGCGGCGGGACTCGCGGCGGCGTGCGCCGATGTGCTGCGGCGGCGCGGCCGGGTGTACGGGGCCCGGGTCGTCCTGCTCGTCGGCAGCGGCGACAACGGGGGCGACGCGCTGTACGCGGGCGCCCGGCTGGCCCGCCGCGGCGCGGGCGTGCGCGCCGTGCTCACCTCGCCCGGCCGCGCCCACGAGGGCGGGCTCGCGGCGCTGCTCGCGGCGGGCGGGCGCGTGGCGGGCGGGGACAAAGACACAGCCGGGGACCCGTTCGCGGCCTCCTGGGGCGGGCACGTCGATCTCGTCGTGGACGGGATCACCGGCATCGGCGGGCGCGGCGGGCTGCGCCCGGAGGCCGCCGCGCTGGTCAGGGCCTTCGAGGCGACCGGCGCGGCCTTCGTCGCCGTCGATCTGCCCAGCGGCATCGAGGCGGACACCGGCGAGGTGCTCGGCGACGCGGTGCGGGCCGACGCGACCGTCACCTTCGGCACGTACAAGCCCGGACTGCTCATCGACCCGGCCGCCGGCCTGGCGGGCGCGCTGCACCTCGTCGACATCGGGCTCGGCCCGGAGTTGCCCGACGTGCCCGGCCTGGAGGCCTTGCAGTACGCGGACCTGGCCGCGCTCCTGCCGGTTCCCGGCAGCGAGAGCGACAAGTACCGGCGCGGTGTCGTCGGCATCGTCGCCGGGTCGGCGCGTTATCCGGGAGCGGCGGTGCTGGCCGTCTCCGGGGCGCTGCGGGGCGGTGCCGGAGCGGTGCGGTACGTCGGCCCGGGCGCCGGCGCGGTGATCGCCCGCCATCCGGAGACGCTGGTCCATGCGGGGCCGCCGTCGAAGGCGGGGCGGGTCCAGGCCTGGGTCGTGGGACCGGGGCTCGGTGACGGTACGGAGGCCGTGGAGGCGGTCCGTGACGTGCTGGAGGCGGACGTTCCGGTGCTCGTCGACGCCGACGGGCTGCGGCTGCTCGACGCCACCGCCGTACGCGCGCGCACCGCCCCGACCCTCCTCACCCCGCACGCCGGTGAGGCCGCCGCCCTGCTCGGCGTCCCACGCGAGGAGGTCGAGGCGGGGCGGCTCGCCGCCGTACGGGAACTGGCCGCCCGCTTCCGCGCCACGGTCCTGCTCAAGGGGTCGACGACGCTGGTCGCCACCGACGCCGGACCCACCCCCGTTCGGGTCAATCCGACCGGCACCTCCTGGCTGGCCACGGCCGGCAGCGGCGACGTCCTCTCCGGCCTGACCGGCTCCCTGCTGGCGGCGGGCCTCGCCCCTCGCGACGCCGCGTCGGCCGGTGCGTATCTGCACGGCCTGGCCGCCCGGCACGCCTCGGACGGCGCGCCCGTCGCCGCGCAGGACGTCGCGGAGGCGATCCCGGCGGCGTGGCGGGACGTACGGGCCTGAGTGATCCTGGGCGCAGCGGACGCCGACCGGGTCCGAAGGACGCCGACAGGAGGGCCGACCGTGGGCAGCAGCAGCGATGTACGCGTACGCCGGGTGTACGAGCCGAAGGAGGACGACGACGGCACCCGCGTCCTCGTCGACCGGCTCTGGCCGCGCGGCGAGTCCAAGGAGCGGGCCGCGATCGACAAGTGGCTCAAGGACATCACCCCGTCGAACGAGCTCCGCGACTGGTACCACGAGGACCGCACCGGCGCCCGCTACGACGACTTCGTCGACCGCTACCGCGCCGAACTGGCCGACCCCGTCCACGCCGCGGCCGTCGACGAACTGGTGGAACTGGTCCGCGAGGGCGGCCCGGTCACGCTGGTCACGGCGGTCAAGGACGTACCGCACAGCCACGTCCCGGTCCTCGTCGACCATCTGGAACACGAGCTGCGTCACCACTGAGGTGGACGCGCGTGGGCCGGCGGGCCCCCTCGGCGACCGGCCTCTGCCGACCCGCCGCCCGAAGGCTTTGCCGTACGCCTCTGAGAGACTGGGCGCGATGAACGAGACAGCGCCCTTGAGAGCCCGTGCCGAGATCGACCTCGCTGCATTGCGCGCCAACGTGCGTGTACTGCGCGCGCGGGCGGACGGCGCGCAATTCATGGCCGTCGTCAAAGGCGATGCGTACGGGCACGGAGCGGTGCCCTGCGCCCGCGCCGCCCTGGAGGCCGGGGCCACCTGGCTGGGCACCGCGACGCCGCAGGAGGCGCTCGCCCTGCGGGCGGCCGGGCTCGGCGGCCGGGTGATGTGCTGGCTGTGGACGCCGGGCGGGCCCTGGCGCGAGGCGATCGAGGCCGACATCGATGTGTCGGTCAGCGGGATGTGGGCCCTGCGCGAGGTCGTCGCCGCGGCCACGGAGGCCGGAATTCCGGCCCGTATCCAGCTCAAGGCCGACACCGGCCTCGGGCGCAACGGCTGCCAGCCCGCCGACTGGCCCGAGCTCGTCGCCGCCGCCCGCACCGCCGAGGAGGCGGGCACCGTCAGGATCACCGGCCTCTGGTCCCACTTCGCCTGCGCCGACGAACCGGGTCACCCCTCCATCGCCGCCCAGCTGAACGTCTTCCGCGACATGGTCGGGTACGCGGAGAAGGAGGGCGTCGACCCCGAGGTGCGCCACATGGCGAATTCCCCGGCGACGCTGACGATCCCCGAGGCGCACTTCGATCTCGTGCGGCCCGGGATCGCGATGTACGGCATCTCGCCCAGCCCCGAGCTGGGCACCCCGGCCGACTTCGGGCTGCGCCCCGTCATGACGCTCATCGCGTCGATCGCCCTGGTCAAGCAGGTGCCGGCCGGTCACGGGATCAGCTACGGACACCACTACACGACCTCCGCCGGGACCACCCTCGGCCTGGTGCCGGTCGGCTACGCGGACGGTATCCCGCGCCATGCCTCCGGCCGGGCCCCCGTCCTCGTCGGCGGCGTCTGGCGGCGGATAGCGGGCCGCGTGGCCATGGACCAGTTCGTCGTCGACCTCCACGGGGACGAGATCGAGGTGGGCAGCGAGGCGGTGCTCTTCGGCCCGGGGGACCGGGGCGAGCCGAGCGCCGAGGACTGGGCGCAGGCCGCCGGCACGATCGCGTACGAGATCGTCACCCGGATCGGCAGCCGTGTGCCCCGCGTCCATCTGCATGCAACCCCGGCCGAGTCCTGACCGAACAAGCGCCCCTGACCAGGCACGATCTGAGCACGACCGGAACAGACCGGCCCTGACCTGACGGATACGACCGACGAGGAGCGCGGCACGGTGAGCGAGATCAGCGCGGGGGACGCGGTGACGGACGCCGCCACGGCGGTCGGCTGGCGCCGGGCGGGGATCGCCGGAGCCGCCATAGGCGTGATCGCGGCAGGCGCGGCCGCCGGTGTCGCCGTCGAGCGGCTGACCGTGGGCCGGGGCATGCGCAGGCGGGCCAGGCTGGCGCTGGACGCCTCGGGACCGTACGGCTCGCTGCGCGGGCTGCCGGGCCGGGCGAACGCCGACGACGGCACGGAGCTGTACTACGAGGTCGACGAGGTCGACCCCGACGGCGGTACGGGGGCCGCCGGGAGCGGTGAGAGCGGTGCGACCGCTCCAGGTACCGCCACGGGGGCCGCCGGCACGCGCCGCCGCAGGCTCTTCGGCCGCAAGGCGCCCGCGCCCGTCACCGTCGTCTTCAGTCACGGCTACTGCCTCAGCCAGGACTCCTGGCACTTCCAGCGGGCGGCGCTGCGCGGTCTGGTCCGCACCGTCCACTGGGACCAGCGCAGCCACGGCCGCTCCGAGCGGGGCCGGGCCCAGGCGGACGGGGTGACGGTCGGCATCGACCAGCTCGGCCGCGACCTGAAGGCGGTCATCGACGCGGCCGCCCCCGAGGGCAGGCTGGTGCTGGTCGGGCACTCGATGGGCGGCATGACGATGATGGCGCTCGCCGAGCAGTACCCCCAGCTCATCCGGGACCGGGTCGCCGCCATCGCCCTCGTCGGCACATCGAGCGGGAAGCTCGGCGAGGTCAGTTTCGGGTTGCCCGTCGCGGGGGTGAACGCGGTGCGGCGGGTGCTGCCCGGGGTGCTCAGGGCGCTCGGCTCCCAGGCCGAACTGGTGGAACGGGGCCGGCGGGCGACCGCCGATCTCTTCGCCGGGCTGATCAAGCGGTACTCGTTCGGTTCGCGGGACGTCGACCCGGCGGTCGAGCGGTTCGCCGAGCGGCTCATCGAATCCACCCCGATCGATGTGGTCGCCGAGTTCTACCCGGCGTTCACCGAACACGACAAGAGCCACGTCCTGCCCGCGTTCCGTGACGTCCCGGTGCTGATCCTGGCAGGCGACAAGGACCTGGTGACGCCCAGTTCGCACAGCGAGGCCATCGCGGACCAGCTCCCGGACGCGGAACTGGTCATCGTCCCGGACGCCGGTCATCTGGTGATGCTGGAACACCCGGAGACGGTGACCGACCGGCTGGCGGACCTGCTGGTGCGTATCGGGGCGGTGCCCGCCGCGGCCGACGTCGGCGGGCATGGAAGTAACGTTGGCGGACATGGAAGCACCGCACAACAGCCTGGCGGCTGAGGCCGACGCGGCCGCCGCGCCGGGCACCGTCACCGTGAACCTGGCCGTCGAGTCCCCCGAACAGATGCAGGCCCTCGGCCGCCGGATCGCCGCTGTCCTGCGCCCCGGCGACCTCGTGATGCTCTCCGGGGAGCTCGGCGCCGGCAAGACGACGCTGACCCGGGGGCTCGGCGAGGGCCTCGGGGTGCGCGGCGCCGTCACGTCCCCCACGTTCGTGATCGCCCGCGTCCACCCCTCGCTGACCGGCGGCCCCGCACTGGTCCACGTCGACGCGTACCGGCTGGGCGGCGGGCTCGACGAGATGGAGGACCTGGACCTCGACGTGTCGCTGCCGGAGTCGGTGGTGGTCGTGGAGTGGGGCGACGGCAAGGTCGAGGAGCTGTCCGAGGACCGGCTGCACGTGGTGATCCACCGCGCGGTCGGCGATACGGACGACGAACGGCGCTCGGTGACGCTGGTGGGGATCGGGGCGCGCTGGGCGGGGCTGTGGGGGGCGCGCGGGGTGCTGGAGGGCTGATCGCGAGGGCGCTTCCCGAGAGCTCTCCCTCACCTTTCCGACCGTGTGCCGACACTGTGTCGGCAAATTGTTGCGCGGGGCGGGGCGGGCGTGGTCACATGGATGGCGAGAGCGGGTTAGGTCTGCCTAACCATGCCTTCCACCGGAGCCTCAGGAGGCATCCATGACGATGTCCGCCGAACGTGAAGTGCCGCCGCCATCGATGAGTGACCTGCTGGCGGCTTGTGCCGCGGCCACGGCGGTCTCGACGCCGCCGTCCGCCGACCCGGATCCGGCGCCCGCGGACGCCGACGCCGACGTGGAATCCGACGCCGACGCCGAGGGGGCTGAGGCGGGGCTCGAACGCCGGGGGCCTGGTTAGTGCCGTGACCGGCAATGTTTGCCCCGTGAGGAGCGTCGTCCAGTGCGTGCTGGGCGGCGCGACGGGGCAAAGCTTGCCGGGAGGGGCACTAGGTCCTGTCCTAGGGGACGACGACCACCGTCGTGCGTACCGTCGCGAAGTCCCACACCGCGTCCCCATCGGCGCGGGACATCCGCACGCCCCCGGTCTTCAGTGACGGATCCGGGCTCTTCATCGAACCGTCGACCGCCGCGCTGAATCCGACGGACACGCCGTCCACCATCGTGAACCGCACCACGTGCTCGATCATCACGCCGTCCGAGCCCTTCGTGGGGGGCCCCTGGCGCGGGGTGCCCACCTGGTACGTCCCGGGCTGGGGGCTCAGCGCGCTCGGCATGACCGGGAAGGTCCTGACGACCTTCCCGGCTTCGTCGACGAGCCACACCTGGCGGTCCTTCAGGGCGTACACCACGCGCTTCCCGGTGCCGGAGCCGGCCGGGAGCGCGGCCGGCGGCTTCTTTTCCTTCGGCTTGTCGTGGCCGGCGGCGGATGCGCTGCTGGAGACCTTCGGCTTGGGGGCGGCGACGGAGTCGGGGGCGTTCGCCGATGCCTGGTAGGCCAGGAAGCCGACCGCGGCGAGAGCCGCCGCAGTGAGCCCGGCCACGATTCCCGAGCTGCCCCTTGCCACCGTGCGCGCCCCTTTCGCTCTGTATGTCGTACAAGCGTTTAGCTATTACGTCGTACCCGCGTGTTCTCGGTGACGGTAGCAGCCGGGGCCGGTCGTACCGGGACGCCGTACGGGACGCCGTGCCCCCGTCGGAGGAGCCGTAGGCTGTTTGCGTGCTCTTGCTCGCCGTGGATACCGCCACCCCCGCCGTCACCGTCGCCCTTCACGACGGGACCTCCGTCGTCGCCGAGTCCGGCCAGGTCGACGCCCGAAGGCACGGGGAGCTGCTGCTGCCCGCCGTCGACCGGGTCCTCGCCGAGGCCGGGGTGAGGCTCGACGCCGTGACGGACGTGGTCGTGGGCGTCGGCCCCGGCCCGTACACCGGGCTGCGGGTCGGCCTGGTCACGGCCGCGACCTTCGGCTCCGTCCTCTCCGTGCCCGTGCACGGGGTCTGCACCCTGGACGGTCTCGCGTACGCCGCCGGGCAGGCCGGTCTGGAGGGCCCGTTCGCCGTGGCGACGGACGCCCGCCGCAAGGAGGTCTACTGGGCGCGCTACGAGGACTGCCGTACGCGCGTCACGGAGCCCGCCGTCGACCGGCCCGCGGACATTGCCGAGCAGCTCGCCTCGGTCCCCGTCGTCGGGGCGGGCGCGGTGCTCTACCCCGAGGCGTTCCCGGACGCCCGGGGCCCCGAGCACGTCGGTGCCGGTGCGCTGGCCGCCCTTGCCGCCGAGCGGCTTGCCGCGGGCGCGGAACTGCTGCCGCCGCGGCCGCTCTACCTGCGCAGGCCCGACGCCCAGGTTCCGAAGAACTACAAGGTGGTCACCCCGAAGTGACGAGCACGACTGCCGTACTGCGCGAGATGCGCTGGTGGGACATCGATCCGGTGCTGGCGCTCGAACACGAGCTGTTCCCGGACGACGCCTGGTCGGCCGGCATGTTCTGGTCCGAGCTGGCGCACGCCCGCGGCCCGCGGGCCACCCGCCGCTACGTCGTCGCCGAGGACCCCGCCACCGGCCGGATCGTCGGCTACGCCGGGCTCGCCGCGGCCGGCGACCTCGCCGACGTACAGACGATCGGTGTCAGCCGCGACCACTGGGGCGGCGGCCTCGGCTCCGAACTCCTCACCGATCTGCTGAAGCACGCCACGGCCTTCGAGTGCGCCGAGGTGCTCCTCGAAGTCCGCGTCGACAACACCCGGGCGCAGAAGCTGTACGAACGTTTCGGCTTCGAACCCATCGGCTTCCGCCGCGGCTACTACCAGCCGGGCAACGTCGACGCACTCGTCATGCGCCTCCACGTACAAGAGCACGTACCAGAGCACG
Source organism: Streptomyces sp. NPDC111516 (assembly GCF_055635345.1). Classification (NCBI taxonomy): domain Bacteria; kingdom Bacillati; phylum Actinomycetota; class Actinomycetes; order Kitasatosporales; family Streptomycetaceae; genus Streptomyces; species Streptomyces sp. NPDC111516. The sequence goes on from NZ_JBVKBV010000004.1 coordinate 225,497, forward strand.
ACGTACAAGGAACAGAGACTGACTGATGGCTGACGAACCGCTCGTACTCGGCATCGAGACCTCCTGCGACGAGACCGGCGTCGGCATCGTCCGCGGTACGACGCTGCTCGCCGACGCCGTCGCGTCCAGCGTCGACACGCACGCCCGCTTCGGCGGCGTCGTCCCGGAGATCGCCTCCCGCGCGCATCTGGAGGCGATGGTCCCCACCATCGAGCGCGCCCTGAAGGAGGCCGGGATCAGCGCCCGTGACCTCGACGGCATCTCCGTCACCGCCGGTCCCGGGCTCGCGGGCGCGCTGCTCGTCGGCGTCTCCGCGGCGAAGGCGTACGCGTACGCGCTGAACAAGCCGCTCTACGGGGTGAACCACCTCGCCTCGCACATCTGCGTCGACCAGCTGGAACACGGCCCGCTGCCCGAACCGACCATGGCGCTGCTGGTCAGCGGCGGCCACTCCTCGCTGCTGCTCGCGCCGGACATCACCAACGACGTACGGCCGCTGGGCGCGACCATCGACGACGCGGCGGGCGAGGCCTTCGACAAGATCGCCCGGGTGCTGGACCTCGGCTTCCCCGGCGGCCCGGTCATCGACCGGCTGGCGAAGGAGGGCGACCCGAAGGCGATCGCGTTCCCGCGTGGTCTGAGCGGCTCGCGCGATCCCGCGTACGACTTCTCCTTCTCCGGCCTGAAGACGTCCGTCGCCCGCTGGATCGAGGCGAAGCGCGCGGCGGGCGAGGACGTGCCGGTACGGGACGTGGCGGCGTCCTTCCAGGAGGCCGTGGTGGATGTGCTCACCCGGAAGGCCGTCCGGGCCTGCAAAGACGAGGGCGTCGACCACCTGATGATCGGCGGCGGCGTCGCGGCCAACTCGCGGCTGCGGGCGCTGGCCGAGGAGCGGTGCGAGCGGGCCGGCATCCGGCTGCGGGTTCCGCGGCCGGGGCTGTGCACGGACAACGGGGCGATGGTCGCGGCGCTGGGCGCGGAGATGGTGGCCCGGAACAGGCCGGCCTCGGATCTGGAACTGTCCGCGGACTCGTCGCTGCCGGTGACCGACACCCACGTCCCCGGTGCCGACGCGCACGACCACGATCACGTGCACGAGATCAGCAAGGACAACCTCTACTCATGAGCGGCACGAGCGGTACGACCGTCGCACTGATGTGGGAGGCGCGCGCCACTGCCGGCCGGGGCCCCGAACTCCTGGAGTGGGCGCGGGCCCGTGCGGCCGAGCTGGCGCGCGAGCCGCTGCGGCGCGAACTGCTGCGCGCCCCGCAGGACCGGGTCCTGGTCCTCACCTGGTGGGAGGCGGAGTACGGCGACGAGCTGCCCGAACTCCCCGAGCCGGACCCGGAGTTGATCACCCGCCCGGTGCACCGGTGGCGCTTCGAGTCGCTGGGGGCCGCCTGAGCTCCTCGAATCCCCCGGCTGATCAGCCCTCGTTGATCGCGTCGGGTCCCCCCGCCCCCTCGACCGCTCCGGTGGCCGACTCATCAGCTGCTCCGGTGGCCGCCCCGGAAGATTCTCAGAAGAATTCCGGTGGAGCTGTCGATCCGGCCGTCTCCCGTTCGACGCAAGGGTGAGAGGCGGGGAAGGACCCCGTCCTCCCGACCGAGGAGTCACCATGCCCCGCTTCATGTCGCTGATCCGCATCGATGAGCAGAACCTCCCGACCGGGAGCCCGGGCCCCGAGTTCGAGAAGCGTATGGGCGCCCTGTTCGAGGAGATCACCAAGGCCGGAGTCATGCTGGAGACGGCCGGGCTCACCCCGACCTCCCAGGGGACCAGGGTCACCTGGTCCGGCGGCAGGCTCAGCTACACCGACGGCCCCTTCACCGAGACCAAGGAGGTCGTCGGCGGCTACGCCATCCTCCAGACCAAGGACAAGGCCGAGGCCCTGGAGTGGACCAAGCGGTTCCTGCAGGTCCACCCGGAGAACTGGACCGTCACCTCCGAGGTCCGCCAGATCGACGAGGCCCCGAGCATCTGACCGCCCCCGCTTGCCGCGTTCCCGCCCGGCTGCTCTGATGAGTGACCGTGACGGCAGCAAGCGCGCAGGCGGCGGTCGAGGCGGTCTTCAGGATCGAGTCCGCGCGGATCATCGCAGGTGTCGCCCGCATTGTGCGGGACGTGGGCATCGCCGAGGAACTCGCGCAGGACGCCCTGGTGGCCGCGCTGGAACAGTGGCCGGAGTCAGGTGTCCCGGACCGGCCGGGCGCCTGGCTCATGGCCACCGCCAGACACCGCGCGATCGATCTCGTACGCCGCAAGGAGACGTACGCGCGCAAGCTCGCCGAGGTGGGGCGGGCCCTGGAGGACGTGCCGGCGCCCGAGCCCCCGGAAGCGGACGACATCGACGACGACCTGCTCCGGCTGATCTTCACCGCCTGCCACCCGGTGCTCACCACCGCGGCCCGGATCGCCCTCACCCTGCGGCTGCTCGGCGGGCTCACCACGGAGGAGATCGCCCGCGCGTTCCTGGCCCCCGAACCGACGGTCGCCCAGCGCATCGTCCGGGCGAAACGGACCCTGGGCCGGGAGGGCGTCCCCTTCGAGGTGCCGTACGGACCCGAGCGCGCCGCCCGCCTCGACTCCGTGCTCGAAGTCATCTACCTGATCTTCAACGAGGGGTACGCGGCGACCGCCGGCGACGACTGGCTGCGCCCGGCACTGTGCGAGGACGCGCTGCGGCTGGCCCGGGTCCTCGCGGGCCTGATGCAGCGGGAACCCGAGGTCCACGGCCTGGTCGCGCTGCTGGAGCTCCAGGCCTCGCGCACCGCCGCCAGGACCGGGCCGGACGGTGCGCCGGTGCTCCTCGCCGACCAGAACCGGGCCCGCTGGGACCACCTGCTGATCCGGCGCGGCGTCGCGGCCCTGGAACGGGCCGTGGCGGCGACGGAGGAGGGCGCCGGTCTCGGCCCGTACACCGTGCAGGCCGCGATCGCCGCTTGCCACGCCCGGGCGGTGACGTACGAGGACACGGACTGGACCACCATCGCCGCCCTCTACGCCCGCCTCGCCGCGATCGCACCGTCCCCGGTCGTCGAGCTGAACCGGGCGGTGGCGGTCTCGATGGCGCGGGGCCCGGCGGCCGGTCTCGCCCTCGTCGACGCGCTGGCCGGCGACCCCGCGCTCAAGGACTACCACCTGCTGCCCAGCGTCCGCGGGGACCTGCTGGCCAGGCTGGGACGTACGGACGAAGCGCGGGCGGAGTTCGTACGGGCGGCGGGACTGACCCGCAACGAACGGGAGCGCGCGCTGCTCCTGGACCGCGCGGCACTTGCGGACCGTGCCGGCCGATGAGTTCCGGGCGCCGGACCGGACGGCACGGCCGCGCGGCCTACGGCACGGCCGCGCGGCCTACGGCACGGCCACGCCCATCGACTCGGCGCCCATCGCCTTCGGCGCGCCCTTCTCGTAGAACTCGTCGAGGTCGACGATCGTGAACCCCGCGGCCGTCAGCATCTCGGTGACCGGCCGGGTCAGGCGGCACCCGGCGAAGAGCCTCCGCTCCAGCGGATCGAGGCGGCGCTGCCAGCGGCGTACGTTCTCGTCCTCCTCCGGCGCCAGACCGTGCTCCAGGAAGTGCAGGGCCGCACCGGGTTTGAGGACCCGGCGCACCTCGCGCAGCGCCGCGTCGGCGTCGGGGATGGTGCACAGCGCCCACGTCGACAGTGCGCCGTCGAAGGTGTCGTCCTCGAACGGCAGGTACCGGCTGTCCAGACAGGCGCGCCGCACCAGGGTGTGCCCCGCGTCGATCCGGTCACGAGCCAGCTTCCAGCCGAGATCGGACGGCTCGACCGCGGCCACTTCGGTGACGGCATCCGGGTAGTACGGAACGTTGTGTCCGGAACCGAACCCGATCTCGATGATCTCGCCGTACAGGCCCTCGCAGACCCGGCGCCGCAACGGTTCGACCTGCTTCATTCCGCCGACGGCATCGGCGATCCGGGGCACGATCCGTTCGGCATAGAACCCCATCGCGAACCTCCGTGTGTCCCTTTCCAGCATGGCACCGCGGCGGCCCCCGCGCACCGTGCCGCCCGCGGGGCGAGGGCGCGCGGTCGGTAGGGTCTGGCCCATGTTTCGCCACGCACAACTGCCGCCGCCGCCACCGCCCGTGGAGATACGTTCCTGGCCCGACCGCGAGGCGCTGCTCGCCGACCGGGCCGTGGCGCTCGGGGAGTTGGTGAGGATGCATGTGTCACCGGGGCGACTGGTGACGCTGTGGCTGTGGGGAGCGCTCTGTGCGCTCGGCTGGTCGCTGGTGAGCGCGGCGCTCATCACGTTCGAGGAGACGTACGACATCTTCAGCGCCCTCCTCGCTGTGATCATCGCCGGCATGGGCGCCTGCTGCGCGGTACCGGCGATCGTCTTCGTCGTCATCGGTCTGCGCCGCGACCTGGAGATCCGCCGACTGCTCGGCGCCTGGGGTCAGTTGGACCGCGATCCGGTACGGGACGCCGGGTTGCGGATGCCGGGCGTCAGCCTCGTCTGGCTGCTGATGTCCTTCATGCTGTGCGCACTCGGGCTGTACGCGTGCATTGCCGTCCCGGCGACCGCCGAGGCGGCCCGGGGCAGTTTCGGGCTGGTCGCCCTGTTCACGGGACTCGGGATGATCGGCTGGATCATCGGGCTGATCGGCATCACCAAGGCCTCCGCGCACCGCCGTTGGGTGCTGCGGGTGCTGATCGGGGTGCCCGCTCCGGAGCCGCTGTTCTCCGTCGGCGGCGGCGCGCACCGCTGAGAGCAGGGCAAGTGCCATGAACCGGTCGAGGACCCGACGGCCTGGAACGAATCGAAGAAGCCGGTCCGCTTCGAGTCGGGCAGTGCAACTGCCGGCAGTACGTGGGTCCTCAGCCGCTCTCGCAGGTGTACGCCGAGGACCTGACCGACCTGGCGTGACGGCCGCCCCGCGATCAGGCGGGACCGGTCAGCGGGTGCCCGATCAGCATCGTCGGGGCTCCGGCCACCCGGGTCAGGAAGACCGTCGCGGCGTTCGGCCCCTGGAGCTTCATCCTGCGGCGCAGCTCCTCCGGCTCGACGGCCGAGCCGCGCTTCTTCACTGTCAGGACGCCGACCTTCCGCTCCCGCAGCAGCGCCTTCAGCTTCTTCATGTTGAACGGCAGCCGGTCGGTGATCTCGTACCCGGTGGTGTACGGGGAGTCGTACGGCTCGTCGCTCGTGACGTACGCGATGGTCTCGTCGATCAGCCGGCCGTCGCACCGCGCCACGATGTCGGCGACCAGATGAGCGCGGATGACGGCCCCGTCCGGCTCATACAGGTAGCGGCCGACCGGTCCCACGGGCGGGGCGGGCAGCGGGGCCGCGGACGACAGGGTGGCGCGGGCCGGGAGCACGGTGGCGCGGTACGAACCGGGCGCGAAGCCCTCGCCGAACCAGAGCACCGCCTCCTTCACGTCGCCGCCGTCCGAGATCCACTCGGCCTCCGCCCGCGCCGGGATCGCCTCGTGCGGGATGCCGGGGGCGATCTTCAGCGCGGCGCGGGGGGCGCCGAGCGCGGCGCCGGTCGCCCAGGAGAGCGGCGGTGAGTACGCCTCGGGGTCGAAGATCCTGCCCCTGCCGCCGCGCCGGGCCGGGTCGACGAAGACCGCGTCGTACGGCGAGGTGTCGATCTCGGTGACATCGGCGCACCGCACCTCGATCAGACCGTCCAGTCCGAGTGCGGCGGCGTTGGCGCGGGCCACCTCGGCGGTGAGCGGGTCGCGGTCCACGGCGAGGACGGAAATACCCGCCCGCGCGAGCGCGATCGCGTCGCCGCCGATCCCGCAGCAGAGGTCGGCGACGCGCCGCACTCCGCCCGCCGCCGCGAACCGCCGCGCACGATGGGTGGCCACCGACGTACGGGTGGCCTGCTCGACGCCGTTCGGCGTGAAGAACATCCGGTACGCGTCCTCGGCGCCGAATTTCGCCACCGCCCGCTGGCGCAGCCGCGCCTGCCCCAGCGCCGCCGAGACCAGGGGGGCCGGATGGCCGCGGCGCAGCCGGGTGGCGGTGGCGAGCTCCTGGGCGGGGTCGTACGACCGCAGCTCGTCCAGGAGCGCCGCGCCCTCGGGGGTGCGCAGGGCCATGAAGGCGGCGAGGGGGGAGTCGGCGCCGGACGGGTCGCTCGGGCTGCTCGGGTCGTTCGGGTCGTTCGGGGCGAGAGCGTTCACCCGCCCCATTGTGAGCCAGCCGGGTTGACCGGCGGACCCGGCGGCGGTGTCGGGCCGGGACGCCCGTCCCCTGCTGGCAGGATGCGACGCCATGCAGCTTGTACGACAAAAGGGAGAGCTGGCCGTGAATCTGAGCGAATCGGGTGCGCGCGAATCCCGGCGCGGACGGGGCCCCGGCGGGCACCGGCCCGTCTGCGCGGTCCTGGCCGCGCTCCTGATCGCCGCCGTCGGCTCCGGCTGCGCCGCCGAGACCGACGGCCGGGCCGACGCCGACGTGGAACACCGCGCCCGGCCCTCCGCCGGACTCCCGGGCGGTCCGGGACTCCCGGGCGGTCCCGGACAGAAGGCGGGCCCCGGGCAGCCGGCCGGTCAGGGCCGCGCACCCGCCGGTCCCTATGAGAACGCGAAGCTCCGTCCGGCCGTACGGGCGGCCCTCGCCAAGAAATGGCGGCTGGACCGGCCACCCCTGATCGCACCCCCGCCGCCCGCAGTCAAGCCGCACATCACCACCCGGGAGGGCTTCGAGGTGAAGGGCGGCGACGACTCGCTGCCGCCGGTCTTCACCACCGTCCCGACCGAGGACCGGGTCGTCTTCCTGACGATGGACGACGGGTCCGACAAGGACCCCGAACTGCTCCAGATGATGGATGAGCTGGACATCCCGTACAGCGCCTTCCTCAGCGACGAGGAGGTGCGCGACAACTACGGGTACTTCGGGGAGGCGCAGCGGCTGGGAGTCCGCCTCAACAACCACACGATCAGCCACCCGTACCTTCCCGGACTCTCGTACAGCGAGCAGAAGCACGAGATCTGCGACCAGCAGGCCAACCTCGAGAAGCAGTACGGGAAGCGCCCCGTCCTCTTCCGTCCGCCGTACGGCAACTACAACGGGGACACGCTCCGGATCGCGAAGTCCTGCGGGATCAAGGCCGTGCCGCTCTGGAACGCGGAGGCGTTCCCGGACCACATGGAGTGGCGCGACGGGTACCGACTGCACCCCGGCGACATCATCCTCACGCACTTCCGGGGCCGGAAGCAGTGGGGCGCCGACATGGCCGACCTGGTCCGTGCGGTCATGAAGACCGTCACGGACCAGGGGTACGCCGTGGCCCGGCTGGAGGACTACGTATGAGAAGGGCGTACCTGCTGCTCGTCGGCCTGCTGGCAGCCGGTGCGCTCCTGACCAGCACCGCCGGGTGCGCGCAGTCGGTCGCCCCGATCGAACGGCTGGGCCGTAAGGCCGCACAGAAAGTGACCCACCCGGGGCCGAGCCCCGCGGCGGGCCCGCAGACGCATCCGCACGGCGATCGGGGTGATCGCAGCGGCCGCAGCGGCCGCCGTGACCGCGGTGACCACGGGGCGCCGGGTTCGCTGGTTGTCATCGCCTGCCCTCAGCCGCCGGAGTCCAGGCACTCGCGGTTGTCGCCGCCGCTGAGGCACTGGTGGCCGGACCGGCCGGGATCGTCCGAAGGGGTGGAGGCGGGCGCCGGGTGCGAGCGGCGGTAGTCCTCGTGCCCGACCTGCACCGTCGCCATGCACAGCAGAAGTACGACCGGGATCTGGATCGCCCCCGCCCAGGGCCAGTTCTCACGGATCAGCACCACGGCGATCAGCGCGACCACCGCCGCGATCGCGCCGAAGACGAGGACGGGCGTCCAGTCCATCGGCGGCGGGCCCGGCGCCTCCGGACCACCGGGGTCCCACCGCGACAGGGCCAGGGAGTAGGCGGCGACCGCGCAGATCACCCCCTCCAGGAGCACCAGCAGCAGACCCAGCACCACATCGAGACAGCCGTTCACGGCGCGCGAGCCGCGCCGGGGCCGCGGGGCCGACCGCCGGTACGGAGATTCGGTCATGTTCACACCGTCGTACGGAACGCCGCGGTCCGTACGACCGTTGTCCCAGTGTTGTCCGGACTGTTGTCCGAGCGGTGCCCCGGTCGGCGCGTGGCGCAGAGCGGGAGCGGGGCGCCGGTGGACGCCACGACCGCAGGAATTGGCACTCCGCTTGACCGAGTGCTAATCGCGGTCATAGTCTCGGTGCTGGCACTCACCACTGGAGAGTGCCAGCAGTACTGTGCGACTGGCAGGTCCGGCACCCGCGACGACGGATCCACCTGGTCGCCACCCAAAGACTGTTACCCCGTGAGATCTCCGAAGGGGGAGACCGGATCGTGTCGACCGCCAGCACCAAGGTTGCGATCAAGCCGCTCGAGGACCGCATTGTGGTCCAGCCGCTCGACGCCGAGCAGACCACGGCCTCCGGCCTGGTCATTCCGGACACCGCCAAGGAGAAGCCCCAGGAGGGCGTCGTCCTGGCCGTGGGCCCGGGCCGCTTCGAGAACGGCGAGCGCCTTCCGCTCGACGTCAAGACCGGCGACGTCGTGCTCTACAGCAAGTACGGCGGCACCGAGGTGAAGTACAACGGCGAGGAGTACCTCGTCCTCTCGGCCCGCGACGTGCTCGCGATCGTCGAGAAGTAATTCACCCACGTTTGCTTCTGTTCTGCGCCCCTGGCCCCCTGCGAATAACCAGCCGGGTGGTCGGGGGCGCAGTTCGTTCGAGAGGAAAGCTCAGCAGCCATGGCGAAGATCCTGAAGTTCGACGAGGACGCCCGTCGCGCCCTTGAGCGCGGCGTCAACAAGCTTGCCGACACGGTCAAGGTGACGATCGGCCCCAAGGGCCGCAACGTCGTCATCGACAAGAAGTTCGGCGCTCCCACCATCACCAACGACGGTGTCACCATCGCGCGCGAGGTCGAGCTCGACGACCCGTACGAGAACCTCGGTGCCCAGCTGGTGAAGGAGGTGGCGACCAAGACCAACGACGTCGCGGGTGACGGTACGACCACCGCCACCGTGCTGGCCCAGGCGCTCGTCCGCGAGGGTCTGCGCAACGTCGCCGCGGGTGCTTCCCCGGCCGCCCTGAAGAAGGGCATCGACGCCGCGGTCAAGGCCGTCTCCGACGAGCTCCTCGCGACCGCCCGTCCGATCGCCGACAAGACCGACATCGCCGCCGTGGCCGCGCTCTCCGCGCAGGACCCGCAGGTCGGCGAGCTCATCGCCGAGGCGATGGACAAGGTCGGCAAGGACGGTGTCATCACCGTCGAGGAGTCCAACACCTTCGGTCTGGACCTCGACTTCACCGAGGGCATGGCCTTCGACAAGGGCTACCTGTCCCCGTACATGGTGACCGACCAGGAGCGTATGGAGGCCGTCCTCGACGACCCGTACATCCTGATCCACCAGGGCAAGATCGGCGCGATCCAGGAGCTGCTCCCGCTGCTGGAGAAGGTCATCCAGGCCGGTGGCTCCAAGCCGCTGCTGATCATCGCCGAGGACGTCGAGGGCGAGGCGCTGTCGACCCTCGTCGTCAACAAGATCCGTGGCACCTTCAACGCCGTCGCGGTGAAGGCCCCGGGCTTCGGTGACCGCCGCAAGGCCATGCTCGGCGACATCGCCACCCTCACCGGTGCGACCGTCATCGCCGAGGAGGTCGGCCTCAAGCTCGACCAGGCCGGTCTGGACGTGCTGGGCACCGCCCGCCGCGTCACCGTCTCCAAGGACGACACGACGATCGTGGACGGCGGCGGCGAGCCCGGCGACGTCAAGGGCCGGGTCAACCAGATCAAGGCCGAGATCGAGGCCACGGACTCCGACTGGGACCGCGAGAAGCTCCAGGAGCGCCTCGCGAAGCTGGCCGGCGGCGTGTGCGTGATCCGTGTCGGTGCCGCCACCGAGGTGGAGCTCAAGGAGAAGAAGCACCGTCTGGAGGACGCCATCTCCGCGACCCGCGCCGCGGTCGAGGAGGGCATCGTCTCCGGTGGTGGCTCCGCTCTGGTCCACGCCGTCAAGGTCCTCGAGGGCAACCTCGACAAGACCGGCGACGAGGCCACCGGTGTCGCGGTCGTGCGCCGCGCCGCCGTCGAGCCGCTGCGCTGGATCGCCGAGAACGCCGGCCTCGAGGGCTACGTCATCACCTCGAAGGTCGCCGAGCTCGACAAGGGCCAGGGCTTCAACGCCGCGACCGGCGAGTACGGCGACCTGGTGAAGGCCGGCGTCATCGACCCGGTCAAGGTCACCCGCTCCGCGCTGGAGAACGCCGCGTCCATCGCGTCGCTGCTGCTCACGACCGAGACGCTGGTCGTCGAGAAGCCGGCCGAGGAAGAGGCCGATGCCGGTCACGGCGGCCACGGCCACTCGCACTGACGCGTAGCTCCACCCAGCCACTGAGGCCCGGTACCCCGTCACGGGGTACCGGGCCTCGGGCGTGTGCTGCCCCGGGTCGGGGCCCCATGTCACGCCGAGCGCGGCAGCGCTCCCGGCAGCACCGGAGCCGCGAACGGCAGGCCGGCCGCGAAACGCTCCAGCTCGTCCAGTGCCTCGTCGGCCATCCGGTGCAGCTCATTGCCCAGCGAACCCGCCACATGCGGAGTGAGCAGCACATTCGGCAACTCGTACAACGGTGAATCCGCAGGCGGAAGTTCGGGCTCCGTCACATCCAGCACCGCGTGCAGCCGCCCGCTCGTCAGCTCGGGCAGCAGCGCGTCCTCGTCGATGAGCGAACCCCGCGCCGTATTGATCAGGGTCGTCCCGGTCGCCATGGCCGACAGCTGCGCCGCGCCGATCAGATGGTGCGTCTCGGGGAGCTGTGGCGCGTGCACCGAGACGACGGAGCTGCTCGCGCACAGCTCGTTGAGCGAGGTGAGCCGGACGCCGAGCCGCGCCGCCTCCGTGACGTCCACGTACGGGTCGTACAGCAGGACGTCCAGATCGAAGGGGCGCAGCAGCTCGATCACCCGGCGGCCGATGCGCGAGGCGCCGATGATGCCGATCGTGCGGCGGTAGTTGCCGGTGCCGTCGAGCTCCGCGTGCCAGTCGTGCTCGGCGCGCAGCGTGCGGTAGCGGTCCGCGGAGTGCAGGACGCGCTTGTTCGCGAACAGGATCGCGGCGAGGGTGAATTCGGCGACCGGCAGCGCGTTGGTCCCGGCCGCCGAGGTGACGGCGATCCCGCGCTCCCAGCAGGCGTCCGTGATGTGGTGCTTCACGGAACCGGCCGCGTGCACCACGGCCCGCAGCCGGGGGGCGGCCGTCAGCACCTCGGCGGTGAGCGGCGTCGCGCCCCAGCAGGTGAACAGCACCTCGGCATCGGCGAGCGCGGCGGCCACCTCGGGCGTCGGGTCGGCCAGGTTGTGGGCGACGAGGTGCGGGTCGGTGCGGGTGAGGGCGGCCAGCCGGGTGCGGTGGTGGTCGGTGAGGAGGCGTGCGGCGATGCCGGGGCCCATCGCGAGCAGGGCGGCCGGCCGGTTGTCAGTGGTGTGGGGCATGGTGGAACTCGTACTCCTCAGGGCTCGCGCGAGAGTCACTTGACGCTGCCGGCGGTGAGACCGGCCTTCCAGTGCCGCTGCAGTGAGACGAAGGCGACGATCAGGGGGATGACGGCGAGGAGGGAGCCGGTGACGACGAGCGGATAGAAGCTCGGCTCGCCGTGCGTGTTGGTGTTCCAGGAGTACAGACCGAGGCTCAGCGGGAAGAGCTTGCGGTCCGAGAGCATCACGAGGGGGAGGAAGAAGTTGTTCCAGATCGCGGTGAACTGGAAGAGGAAGACGGTCACGAAGCCCGGCATGACCATGCGCAGTCCGATGGACCAGAAGACGCGCAGCTCGCCGGCCCCGTCGATACGGGCGGCCTCCAGGGCCTCGTTCGGTATGTAGCCGGCGCTGAACACCCGGGCGAGATACACGCCGAACGGGTTGACGAGCACCGGGATCAGCACGGACCAGTAGGTGTTGACCAGGCCGGTCTTGGAGGCCAGGAGATACATCGGCAGGGCGAGCGCCGTGGTGGGGACGAGCACGCCCATCAGCACGAGGCCGAACAGCTTCTCCTTGCCCCGGAATTCGTACTTGTCGAAGGCGTATCCCGCGGCGACACAGATCAGCGAGCAGACGATCGCCCCGCCGCCCGCGTACAGGAGGCTGTTGAGGTACCAGCGGAAGTAGATGCCGTCGCCGTAGGCGGCCAGATTCGACAGGTTCTCGCCGAGATTGAAGCCCTCGAAGGAGAACGCGTTGCCCGCGAGCAGCCCGCCGGTGTCCTTCGTGGCGGCGGTGACCAGCCAGACGAGGGGGAAGAGCATGTAGACGACGGCGAGCAGGAGAAAGCCGTTGACCGCGGTCTTCGACATCCAACGGCCGTGGGAAGCTGGGGAGTTCATGCTTTCTTGCCCTTCCGGCCGGTGAAGCGGGTGACGACGAAGGACAGCAGCGCGGCCGTGAGCGCCAGCAGGATGGAGGCCGCCGCGGCGAGACCGTAGTCGTTGCGCTCGAAGGCCGCGGTGTACGCGTACATGTTCGGCGTCCAGGTGGAGGAGACGGCGGAACCGGTCCCCTTGTTGAGGATCAGCGGTTCGGTGAACAGCTGGAGCGAGCCGATGACGGTGAACAGCGCGACCATCACGACCGAGGCACGGATCAGCGGGACCTTGATGCTGAGGGCGACGCGCCAGGCGCCCGCCCCGTCGACCGTGGCCGCTTCGAGCACGGAGCGGTCGATGGCCTGCAACGCGGCATAGAAGATCACCATGTTGTAGCCGAGCCACTCCCACAGGGCGATGTTGACGATGGAGGGGAGGGCGCCCTCGGGCGAGAAGAAGTCGAAGCCGATGCCGCCGGACTCCATGGCGCTGACCACCGGGCTGAGCTGGGGCGTGTAGAGGTACACCCAGATCAGCGCGGCGATGATGCCGGGCACGGCGTGCGGGAGGAAGAGCGCCAGCTGGAAGAACCGACGGGCGCGGGCCAGCGCGGAGTCCAGCAGCAGGGCGAGGGCGAGGGCCCCGATGAGCAGCAGCGGAATGTAGAACAGGCAGTATCCGAGGAGTACGCCGAAGCCCTCGCGGAACGCCCGGTCGCCCAGGGCCGCCGTGTAGTTGTCGAGTCCGCTGAAGACGGTCTCGGTGCCGCCGAAGCCCAGGCCGGACTGTTTCTCGGTGAACAGGCTGAGCCAGACCGCGTATCCGATCGGCAGCACCATGGCCACGGTGAACAGTGCGAAGAAGGGCCCCAGCAGGATGGCGGCGGCTCTGGTCGTCCGGGCGCGTTTCATCAGCCGGCGTCCTCGACCTTCAGACCGCGCTTCTTCAGCTCGGCGACCGTGGCGTCGTGCCCGGCCTTCACCGCGTCCTTGATGGTGGTGCCGCCGCTGGCCACCTTGCCGAACTGGTCCTTGATGGTGGTGTTCGTGGTGCCGGTCGTCGGGCCCCAGTTCCAGTCGGGGCCGATGGACGTCGCGGCGTCCTCGAACACCTGGTAGATGTCCTCGCCGCCGTAGAAGCCGGCGTCGAAGGACTTCTTCGCCACCGGGCGCAGCGCCGCCGCGGCCGGGAAGGCGCTCGACGTGCCGGACTCGATGCGGGCCTTGATGCCTTCCTCGGTGGTCGACATCCAGGTGGCGAACTCGACCGCCGCCTCGGCCTTCTTGCTGGTCTTCGTCACCGCGAAGGTGGAGCCGCCGAGCATGCCGCTGGCCGGCTTGCCGTCCCAGCTGGGCATCGGGGCGACGGCCCACTTGCCGCTCTGCTCGGGCAGCGTGCCCTTGAGGACGCCCGCGCCCCAGGCGGCGCCGAGGTAGCCGACGGTGCCGCCGTTCTTGAGGGAGTTGGTCCACTCGGGGCTGAACGAGGCGTTCGCGCGGATCAGGTCGTCGTCGAGCAGACCCTGCCAGTAGTCGGCGACCTTGTTGGTGGCCGCGTCGGCGGTGCTGACCTTCCAGGTGTCGCCCTCGGGCTTGTACCACTGGGCGCCGGCCTGCCAGGCCATCGCCTGGAACGTGGTCGGGTCGTCGGGGAAGAAGGTGCCGATCCGGGCCTTCTTGTCGGCCTTCTTGATCTTCTCGGCGGCCTTGCGGAACTCGTCCCAGGTCTTGGGGACCTCGACGCCGTACTTCTCGAACAGGTCCTTGCGGTAGTAGAAGGACTGCGGCGAGGCGTCGAACGGGACGGCCCAGTTCTTGCCGCCGAGCGTCGTCAGCTCGACCGCCTGCGGCAGCAGCTTCTTCCTGATGTCCTCGGTGAAGTACTGGCCGATGTCCTGGAGCGCGCCCTGACTGACGTACTCCGGAAGCTGCGGGTACTCGATGGAGACCAGGTCGGGGGCGTTGCCCGCCTTGACCGCGTTGGAGATCTTGGCGTAGCCGCCCGCGTTGCCGGACGGGATCTCCTCGTAGACCACCTTGATGTTCTTGTGCGAGGCGTTGAACGCGTCAACGACCTCCTTGGACCCCTTGGCCCAGCCCCAGAAGGTGATGCTGACGGGCTTGCCGTCGCTTCCGGCGGCGGCTTTGTCGTCGCCGCCACCACAGGCCGTGAGAACGGCGAGGGCGGTGGCGGCGCCGACTACGGCGAGGGACGTTCTGCTCGAACTGCGGCTCACAGCGAGGCTCCTGAACAGGCGACGACATTGGCGTTGGCCGTGATCCTTGAACCAGCCGTGACCGAAGTCAAGAGCGAAAGAGCGATTGATCGAAAAAAGATCAGATAAGTTGCGTACGGAAGTGTGTGGAACGCCCTGCGTGAGGGAACGCGGGGCCCGCGCGCAACGCCCACGACGCCTACGAGAGGGGTGCTCCGCACGAGTCCCGGACCCGTAGCTGCGGCAGCAGCATCAGATGGCGCCGTGGCGCGCCCCCGCTCTGGCCGAGCCGCTCCACCAGGAGTTCCGTCGCATGGCGGCCCACGTCGCGCTTGGGCGGTGCCACCGCCGTGAGCGGGGTGTCCGCGAGAGCCGCGACCTCGTCGTCGTAGGCGATCAGCGCCAGATCGTCCGGCACTCGTACGCCCAGCTCGGCGAGGCGCTGCACGACCTGGATCGCATCCACGTCGTTGTGGATCAGCGCCGCCGTCGCCACGCCCGTGCGGACCGCCTCGCGCAGCGCCCGCACGGCCTGGTCGAACGTCTCCGGAGCGAGTTCGGCCGGTACGGACTCGATCACGTCCCGCGGCGCGCGCAGGTCGAGCACGGCCAGGGCCTCCGCGTACCCGGACCGCACCGCGAGGGCGGTCGGCGAGTCCGCCCGGGCCATCAGGAGCGGCGCCCCGTGCCCGAGATCCACCAGGTGGCGTACGGCGAGCAGCACCCCGTGCGCATGGTCGGAGCAGACCCGGTCCAGGCCGTCCAGCGGGGAACCGGCGGTGGGCCTGCGCTCCAGCAGGACGGTCGGCACGGGCAGCGAGGCGATCCAGTCGCCGAACGCGGCGGGGTCGCCGGGGTGCTGCCAGCCCGGTGCGATCAGCAGCCCCTCGGCGCCTGCGGAGAGCAGCCCCTCGGCGCGGGCCTGGTCCTCCTGAGGCCGATAGTCGGAGATCCGCAGGATCAGCCGGGCACCCGCCCCGGCGGCCGCCTCGTGGGCCCCTCGGATGACCTCGGAGAAGTAGTACGTCGATGACGGTGCGAGCATGCCGAGAACCAGGCCGCTGCCGCCGGGCCCCGCGGCGGGGCCGGCAGCGGCGTCCTGCGGCCAGGACACCGAGCCGTGGACCCGGTCGAGCAGGCCCCGGCCGGCCAGCTCCTCCACGTCCCGGCGCACCGTGACGGGAGAGACCCCCAGCTGCGAGGCGAGATCCGAGACCCGGGCCGAACCCCGTTCCCGTACCAGCCCCAGCAGGCGGTCATGACGTTCAGCAGCACTTTCGCGCACGGCAGCAGTCCCCTCGCAGTGTGTGGCCCGGCCCCCGGTCCGGCCGGTGCCGGGGCCGTGGTCCGACCCTAGACCAACGTGATCGAACGATGGGAGTTTCGATCATTCAAACGGAATCCATTGACGTTCGATCAATCCGAGTCCAGGATTCCCGGCGATGCCGACTCGTCCCGTCCCTGACTGTTCGTACGGAGGAATTGTGAGACATCGCGTCACCGCTGCGACGCTCGCGGCCCTGACGGCCGCCGCCGGTCTGACCGCAACCGGCCAGAGCGCCGCGCACGCCGCTCCATCCGCCGGCCGCGCCTTCCATGTCGACTGTGCCGCCGCGCCGGCCGGCGCCACCGGAAGCAAGCAGCGCCCCTGGACCACGCTCGCCGAGGCCAACGCGCACACCTACGGCCCCGGCGACCGGCTGCTCTTCAAGCGCGGTGCCACCTGCACCGGCACCCTCGCCCCCACGGGCACCGGCTCCGCCAACGCCCCGTTCACCATCGCCGACTACGGCACCGGCCCGGCCCGCGCCAGACTCGACGGCGCGGGCGCCCACGACGTCGTCCTGCTCTCCAACACGCAGTACGTGCACCTCAAGGCGCTGGAGATCACCAACGCGGACAACCCCGGCAGCGAGCGCAACGGCGTCCGCCTCCGCCTCACCGACTACGGCGTCGCCCGCGGCTTCGACATCTCCGGCCTCTACATCCACGATGTGCGAGGCGGCGATTACAAGACGGTGTCCGGCTCCAGCGCGATCCACATCGCGGTCGAGGGCAAGGCGAAGGCCAGTTGGTACGACGGCCTGGACATCGGGCACAACCGCATCGAGGACGTCGACCGCGAGGGCATCTACTTCAAGTCGACCTTCTCCAAGCGCGATCTGGTCGGCCAGCAGCAGGACCCGAACGTCTACCCGGGGGAGTGGACGCCCAGCACCGGAGTCCGCGTCCACCACAACACGCTGAAGTCCCTGGCCGGCGACGGCATGAAGCTCGACACCACCAGCGGCGCCCGCGTCGACCACAACCGGGTCGACGGCTTCCAGCTCCGCTCGCCCTCCGCCAACGCCGGCATCTGGACCTTCAACACCGACGACACGACCGTCGAGTACAACGAGGTCTCGGGCGGCGGAAACACCCACGACGGGATGTCCTTCGACGCCGACGGCGCCTCGCAGAACACGGTCTTCCAGTACAACTACAGCCACGACAACAAGGGCGGTTTCCTGCTGATCTGCCCGTACAGCGGCGCCAAGACCATCGGCACGGTCGCCCGCTACAACGTCAGCCGCAACGACGGTGCCCGTCTGATCCAGAACTGCTGGGGCCCGATCCTCGACACGGAGATCCACAACAACACCTTCCACAACAAGGAGCAGATCCCCGGCTATCTCGTCCAGGACGACGCCGGCAGTCCCGCCACCACCCAGCACGAACTGTCCATCCGGAACAACATCTTCGTGAGCGAGCGCACCGGCGGCTACGCCTTCAAGAACCCGACGCCCGGGCTCTCCTTCGACCACAACGCCTTCTACGGCATCGAGATGACCCGCCCCGACCCCGGTGGCATCACGGCCGACCCGAAGCTCCGCACGGACTTCAGGCTCGGCGCGGGCTCGCCGGCCCTGGCCGCCGGAGCCGTCATCGAGAACAACGGCGGAAGGGACTACTTCGGCAAGAAGCTGACGCCCGGCGCCCCCAACATCGGCGCCTACGCGGGCCACGGGGTGCGCTGACCGCGCATCCGGCGGCCGCGCACCCGTCGACCGACCGCTCATTGAGGACCGTACTTGCGGCCTGTCTTGGAGGTGACCCCTCCGAGCAGGCCGCGCGGTGTCACCTTCACGAGCCCCATCAGCGCCTTGTAGCGCGGGTCCGGGATGGAGAGCGACTTGCCGCGTGCCAGGTCCGCGAGGGCCGTCGTCACCAGCTTGTCCGCGTCGAGCCACATCCAGCCCGGAATGTTGCCGGTCCCCATGCCGGCCCGCTGGTGGAACTCCGTCCGTACGAAACCGGGGCACAGCGCCATCAGCCGCACCCCCGAACCGGCCAGGTCCTTCGCCGCGCCCTGGGTGAACTGCACGACCCACGCCTTGGACGCGCCGTACGTCCCGCGCGGCACGAACGCCGCCACCGAGGCCACGTTGACGACCCCTCCCCGCCCGCGCTCGCGCATCCCGGCCGCGGCCGCCGAGGTCAGCCGCAGCACCGCCTCGCAGTGCACCTTCAGCATGTTCAGCTCATCGGCCATGGGCACATCCAGGTAGCTGCCCTTGTTGCCGAACCCGGCGTTGTTGACCAGTAGATCGACCGGTTGGTGACGGTCCGTCAACCGGTCCTCGACCGCGGCGATCCCCTTGTCCTCGGACAGATCGGCCGTCAGTACCTCGGCTTCGATGCCGTGCCGGTCATGCAGTTCGGTCGCCTGCTCGCGCAGCCGCTCGGTATCCCGGGCCACCAGCACCAGGTTGTGCCCGTCGGCCGCCAGCCGCCGCGCGAAGGCGGCTCCGATGCCCGCGGTCGCGCCCGTAATCAGTGCAGTCGTCATACGCGGCACGTTAGTGCCTGTCCGCCGACCGCGACTGACAGGCACCGTCGCCCCGCGGACCACCGCGATCAGTCGCGCGCGGCCTCCTTCTCCACGTACTTCAGTGCGGCACGCAGCGACTCGGGATGCAGCGCCTCGCCCGCCGCGAGCAGCTTCGGGAGCAGTTCCCTTCGCGTCGTCGACGCCTGGAAGTCCAGCTGCACGGTGACGTCGTGGCCGGGCCGGTGCACTATTTCGACCGCGTCGCCGGAGCGGATGTCGCCCGGCTCGATCACCCGCAGGTACGCACCCGGGGCGGCCGCCGGCGTGAACCGCCTGACCCAGCCCTTCTCGTCGAGATGACCGGCGAACGTACGGCACGGAATCCGGCTCGACGTGACCTCCAGCACCAGATCGGGGCCGATCCGCCAGCGCTCGCCGATCCTCGCGCCGTTCACGTCGAGACCAGTGGTCGTCAGGTTCTCGCCGAACGCGCCATTGGCCAGGGGGCGGCCGAGCACCCGCTCCCAGCCGTCGAGGTCCTCGCGGGCGAAGGCGTACACGGCCTGGTCGGAGCCGCCGTGATGACGTAGATCGCACACCGCGTCCCCGGCCAGGCCACTGCCCCCGGTGCCCTTGGGGCCGGGATCGGTGACGCGTACGGGGCCGTCGACCGGGTGCTTGCCGATCCCGGTCAGGCCGCCCTCGGCGTCGGTGTACTCGACGACCTCCGGTCGCCCCGCGTTCACGGTCAACAGCCTCATCGGCTTCATCGGCTTCATGCGGAGAACGCTAACCAGCCCGCCCCCAAAGGTGCATGTCAATAATTCGCATCCAGCCCAAGAGCAACTTATGGTTGAAGGGTGATCGAAGCCCGTCATCTCCGTGTCCTGCGCGCCGTCGCCGCCACCGGCTCGTTCTCCGCCGCCGCCCGCGAACTGGGCTGTACCCAGCCAGCGGTCAGCCAGCAGATGAAGGCCCTGGAGGCCTCCGCGGGGACCACGCTGCTGATCCGCACGGGACGCGAGATGCGGCTCACCCAGGCCGGCGAGGCGCTCGTCCGCCATGCCTCCGGCATCCTCGCCGGGCTCACCGCCGCCGAGGAGGAGGTCGCCGCGATCGCCGGGCTGCGGGCCGGCCGCGTCCGGCTCGTCTCGTTCCCCAGCGGCAGCTCCACTCTGGTCCCCGGCGCCCTCGCGGCACTGCGCGCGGCCCACCCCGGCACCCGGGTCTCCCTGGTCGAGGCCGAACCGCCGCGCTCGGTCGAGATGCTGCGCGAGGGCGACTGCGACATCGCGCTGGCGTTCCGCTACGGCGCCTCCGGCACCGAGTGGGACGACCTGGTCGTGCGCCCGCTGCTCGCCGACCGGTTGATCGGTCTGGTCCCCGAGGGGCACCGGCTGGCCGGTTCGGACGCCGTCGCCGTCGCCGAGCTGGCCGAGGAGTCGTGGATCGCGGGCTGCCCGCGCTGCCGTCGCCAGCTGGTGGAGGTCTGCGAGAAGTCCGGCTTCACGCCCCGGATCGACTTCGCCACCGACGACTACCCGGCGGTCGTCGGCCTGGTCGGCGCCGGACTGGGCGTGGCCGTACTGCCGGAGCTGGCGATCGAGTCGGTACGCCCCAAGCGGGCCCGCACCGTCGCGGTGGAACCGGCCATCGAACGCGAGATTGTCGCGCTCACCCTGCCCGACCTGGCCCAGGTACCGGCGGTGGCGGCAACCCTGGACCAGTTGTCCCTGGCGGCCGCCCGCTGACCGGGGCCTGCCTATGACCCGGCCCCCTTCGCTGGCCGGGTGAAGCGCAAAAACGTTTTTCTATTGGCGTGCGGGCGGGGCGGGTTCAGCCGTGCCCCGACGGGGACGGAACGCCCGACGGCGCCGCTGCCGCGATCAGGCGATTACGGGCCCGTCCCATGAGCTCCTCGCGCTCGTCCTCGGTCAGTCCGCCCCACACTCCGTAGGGCTCTCGTACGGCCAGAGCGTGTGCTGCGCACTCGGCGCGCACCGGGCATCGCATGCAGACCTCTTTTGCCGAGTTCTCGCGGGCGCTCCGTGCCGCCCCGCGTTCACCCTCCGGGTGGAAGAACAGCGAGCTGTCGACCCCGCGGCAGGCCGCCAGCAGTTGCCAGTCCCACAGATCGGCGTTGGGTCCGGGAAGGCGGGAGAAATCTGCCATTGCTTGTCCCCTCAAACCATGCTGAGTCGGAATCGTCGTTGTCATCCATTTTTGACCGTGTCCATGACATTACATCTACTGTGTAAGTAGATGTAAATATGACTGATTGCGAATCTAGCCACAGACACCAGCAAAAGGGAAGAAAACCCGCTAAATGGGGCATAGTTTCATATGAGTTTCCGTTGACCGTTGGATGAACCGCGCCGTTCCCCTCCGTGCGCGAACCCTCACGTAGAGTGCCGAACTCGGCCGCCTGGCCCGTAACTCTTTCGGGTGACCATCGTTGAGAGGGCTGAGGCGGTTGACAGAAAAAGCGATCGGGCAGATGTCCGAGAGCGTCAACCGCTGAGGTGACGACTTGTAACAGCCTGGAGGCTCAAGGTGACGCGCATCAGCTGCGGAGGACGGTCATGACATCCGTCCTCGTCTGCGACGACTCCCCGCTTGCCCGAGAAGCGCTCCGTCGCGCGGTCGCGACCGTGCCCGGCGTCGAGCGTGTGACGACGGCGGCCAACGGCGAGGAAGTCCTCCGCCGCTGGGGCGCCGACCGTTCGGATCTGATTCTGATGGACGTACGCATGCCCGGTCTGGGAGGTGTGGAGACGGTCCGGCGGCTGCTCTCCGCCGACCCCGGCGCCAGGATCATCATGCTGACCGTTGCCGAGGACCTGGACGGCGTCGCACTCGCGGTCGCCGCCGGCGCCCGCGGCTATCTGCACAAGGACGCCTCCCGCGCGGAGTTGCGGGCCACCGTGACCCAGGCGCTGGCCGATCCGACGTGGCGGCTCGCCCCGCGCCGGCTGCGGTCGGCCGAGATGGGTGCGGCGCCGACGCTCACGGCGCGGGAGATCCAGGTGCTCGAAGGAATGAGCCACGGCCGCTCGAACGCCGAGATCGGCCGTGAACTGTTCCTCTCCGAGGACACGGTGAAGACGCACGCCAGGCGTCTGTTCAAGAAACTCGGCGCCTCGGACCGGGCGCACGCCGTGGCGCTCGGCTTCCGCTGGGGCCTGGTCCGCTGAGGACCGGCCATGGCCGGCAGTCGATTCCCCGTCCGCACACCGGCGGACGGGGCGATGTGACAGGGGTGCGTGGCGCGGACTCCACCCCGCCGGTGCCGCCTTCCGCGCCCACGGCATGTGACGCTTCCCGGCCGATGCCGCATCCTTGAGAGGTGGAGTTCCTCGGGGACGATTCGGTCGAGCGGAAGGGGAGGGCGCAGGCATGACTTCCGGCGCACCCGCTCATAACGCTTCGGTGCACAACTACGGACGCGGCGGAGCAGAAGACGCGGCTCCGAGGCACCATGGTCCGATGCGCGACGACGAGACGACGGTGATCGGTGCACTGGTGCACCGTGCTGTCGAGGGGGATGCGCAGGCCACTCATGACCTGCTGGCGCATGTCCACCCCCTCGCGCTGCGCTACTGCAGGTCCCGGCTGAACCGGCTGCCCGGTGATGCCCGCCACTTCGTGGAGGACCTGGCGCAGGAGGTCTGTGTCGCGGTGCTGATGGCGCTGCCGCGCTACAAGGACACCGGCAGGCCCTTCGAAGCCTTTGTCTTCGCCATCGCGGGCCACAAGGTCGCCGATCTCCAGCGGGCCGCCATGCGGCACCCGGGGTCGACGGCCGTGCCCTCCGACGAGATGCCCGAGCGGCCGGACGATTCGCTCGGGCCCGAGGAGCGCGCGCTGCTCAGCAGCGATGCCGCCTGGGCCAAGAAACTTCTCGCCAACCTCCCGGACAATCAACGTGAGCTGCTGGTTCTGCGGGTCGCGGTCGGTCTGACCGCGGAGGAGACCGGACAGATGCTGGGCATGTCGCCGGGCGCGGTCCGGGTCGCCCAGCACCGGGCGCTGAGCAGGCTGCGGGCCCTCGCGGAACAGTGAGCAGGGCGCTTCCGGGTCCGTGCGGGCCGGTTGTCCCGATCCGTACGAAGCTACAGAACCTCTGGTTGATCTTGCTCGTGGAATGAGACACCCCCGGAGGCCGTTAGCATGGACATCCGCACCGATCAAGGCCATATGGGGAAGGTGTCATGACTGCAAACGTCGACGGAGTGCCCGAGAAATTCGCGACGCTCGGGCTGACATACGACGACGTGCTGCTGCTGCCCGGCGCGTCGGACATGGCGCCCGATCAGATCGACACCTCCTCGTACATCTCCAAGAACGTGCGGGTGAACATCCCGCTGCTCTCCGCCGCGATGGACAAGGTCACCGAGGCCCGCATGGCGATCGCCATGGCCCGGCAGGGCGGCGCCGGTGTGCTGCACCGCAACCTCTCCATCGCCGACCAGGCCAACCAGGTCGACCTGGTGAAGCGCTCCGAGTCCGGCATGGTCACCGACCCGATCACGGTGCACCCGGACGCGACGCTGCGCGACGCCGACGAGCTGTGTGCCAAGTTCCGCATCAGCGGTGTCCCGGTCACCGACGCCGCGGGCAAGCTGCTCGGCATCGTCACCAACCGTGACATGGCCTTCGAGCCGGACCGTACGCGCCAGGTGCGCGAGGTCATGACGCCGATGCCGCTGGTCACCGGCAAGGTCGGCATCTCCGGCGTGGACGCCATGGAACTGCTGCGCCGCCACAAGATCGAGAAGCTTCCGCTGGTCGACGACGCGGGGGTCCTCAAGGGCCTCATCACCGTCAAGGACTTCGTCAAGGCCGAGAAGTACCCGAACGCCGCGAAGGACAAGGAAGGCCGGCTGCTGGTCGGCGCGGCCGTCGGTGTCGCGGGCGACGCCTTCGAGCGGGCCCAGGCACTGATCGAGGCGGGTGTCGACTTCATCGTCGTCGACACCGCCCACGGCCACTCCCGGCTGGTCGGCGACATGGTCGCCAAGATCAAGTCGAACGCCTCCGGTGTCGATGTCATCGGCGGCAACATCGCCACCCGTGACGGCGCCCAGTCGCTGATCGACGCGGGCGTCGACGGCATCAAGGTCGGTGTGGGCCCGGGCTCCATCTGCACCACCCGCGTCGTCGCCGGCATCGGTGTCCCGCAGGTCACCGCGATCTACGAGGCCTCGCTCGCCGCCAAGGAGGCCGGTGTTCCGGTCATCGGCGACGGCGGCCTGCAGTACTCCGGTGACATCGCCAAGGCCCTGGTGGCCGGCGCGGACACCGTGATGCTCGGCTCGCTGCTCGCGGGCTGCGAGGAGTCCCCGGGCGAGCTGCTCTTCATCAACGGCAAGCAGTTCAAGTCGTACCGCGGCATGGGCTCGCTCGCCGCGATGCAGACCCGTGGCGACCGCAAGTCGTTCTCCAAGGACCGCTACTTCCAGGAGGGCGTCGCCTCCGACGAGAAGCTGGTCCCCGAGGGCATCGAGGGCCAGGTCCCCTACCGAGGCCCGCTCTCCGCGGTCGTCCACCAGCTCGTCGGCGGTCTGCGCCAGTCGATGTTCTACGTCGGCGGCCGCACCGTCCCGGAGCTCCAGGCCAACGGCCGGTTCGTCCGGATCACCTCGGCGGGCCTCAAGGAGAGCCACCCGCACGACATCCAGATGACGGTCGAAGCGCCGAACTACAGCAGGAAGTAACGCATCGGCGCAGCCGAGGGGCGGCCCGGGGGCTCCCGGACACTGTTGACCAACAGTGTCCGGGGTTCCCGGGACCGCCCCTCAGAGCCTGTCGAGTGACCTTCGATCGGAAAGCGGACGCGGTCTGGTGCGTGCGATTCCAAGGCGCCGGAAGGTCCTTGTAGCGGAGCCACTAGGGCGTTTCGGCAACGCGGGAAGCGTGCGTGCCAGGGCGTGGCCGCCCGATCAGAGGCCACCCGACAGGCTCTCAACCGTGTGTCGGGGATACTGGACAGCGCAGACGTAGAGGGAAAGGCCACACCATCGTGACTGAGATCGAGATCGGGCGCGGCAAGCGCGGCCGCCGGGCGTACGCATTCGACGACATCGCCGTCGTTCCGAGCCGCCGTACCCGCGACCCGAAGGAGGTCTCGATCGCCTGGCAGATCGACGCCTACCGTTTCGAGCTGCCGTTCCTGGCGGCCCCCATGGACTCCGTGGTCTCCCCGCAGACCGCGATCCGCATCGGTGAGATGGGCGGCCTCGGTGTCCTCAACCTCGAGGGCCTGTGGACCCGGCACGCCGACCCGCAGCCGCTGCTCGACGAGATCGCCGAGATGCCCGTCGAGTCGGCGACCCGCCGTCTTCAGGAGATCTACTCCGCGCCGATCCAGGAGGAGCTGATCGGGCAGCGCATCAAGGAGGTGCGCGACTCCGGTGTCGTCACCGCCGCAGCGCTCTCCCCGCAGCGCACCGCGCAGTTCTCCAAGGCCGTCGTCGACGCGGGCGTGGACATCTTCGTCATCCGCGGTACGACGGTCTCCGCCGAGCACGTCTCGGGTGCGGCCGAGCCGCTCAACCTCAAGCAGTTCATCTACGAGCTGGACGTCCCGGTGATCGTCGGCGGCTGTGCCACGTACACCGCCGCCCTGCACCTCATGCGTACCGGCGCGGCCGGTGTCCTCGTCGGCTTCGGCGGTGGCGCCGCGCACACCACGCGCAACGTCTTCGGCATCCAGGTTCCGATGGCGACCGCGGTCGCCGATGTGGCCGGGGCCCGCCGCGACTACATGGACGAGTCCGGTGGCCGGTACGTGCACGTGATCGCGGACGGCGGCGTCGGCTGGTCCGGCGACCTGCCCAAGGCCATCGCCTGCGGTGCGGACGCCGTGATGATGGGCTCCCCGCTGGCCCGTGCGACGGACGCGCCGGGCCGCGGCCGCCACTGGGGCATGGAGGCCGTCCACGAGGACGTGCCGCGCGGCAAGCTGGTGGACCTGGGTTCCGTCGGCACGACCGAGGAGGTCCTCACCGGTCCTTCGCACACCCCCGACGGTTCGATGAACATCTTCGGTGCACTGCGCCGCGCGATGGCGACGACGGGATACAGCGACCTCAAGGAGTTCCAGCGCGTCGAGGTGACGGTGGCGGACTCCCAGCACCGCCGCTGACCGCTCTCAGCAGACAGACACGGGCGAGGCCTGGACCGCCGATGCGGTCCAGGCCTCGCCCGTGTCCGTTCAGCGAACGGTTACGCGGCCTTCTTGGCGCCACCGATCGCGGCCACGGCAGCGAGCAGCAGGAAGAGGTAGGTCTTGAAGTCCGATCCCGCGTTCCAGGCCTTCGTCAGACTGTCGAAGTGGTCGAAAAAGAGGCTGGACGCGGACTGGTGGATCAGATCGGACAGGGCGATCGCTATGCCCACGAGCTGGCCGAGGTAGACGGCGCCCACCGACAGAACGGCGCTCACGACGGGCAGCACCGGGTTCTGACCGCCGACCTTGCTCGCCGCGAAGCCGACGAGGAAGCCGACGCCGACGGCGATGTAGCCGATCTCGCGGTCGATGGCGCCGGCGATGACGCCGTACAGGAAGGCCGCGACGACCG
The DNA here is from genome assembly GCF_055635345.1 of Streptomyces sp. NPDC111516. Classification (NCBI taxonomy): domain Bacteria; kingdom Bacillati; phylum Actinomycetota; class Actinomycetes; order Kitasatosporales; family Streptomycetaceae; genus Streptomyces; species Streptomyces sp. NPDC111516. The sequence goes on from NZ_JBVKBV010000004.1 coordinate 251,470, forward strand.
CCGTGACCACCGCCGTCAGTAGGCCGAGCCCCAGGTTGTCGCGGGCGGGGGCCGCCGGGGAGAAAGGCGCTCCGCCGAACGCGGCGCCGGGCTGACCGGGCTGGCCGTACGGGCCGGGCTGCTGGCCCGCGAACGGGTTGCCGGTGGGGACGCCGGGCTGACCGGGCTGCTGGCCCGCGAACGGGTTGCCGCCGCCGGGGTGTGCGTCGTACGGCTGCTGCGGCTGGTTCGGCGGCACGGGCTGGCTCATGGGTGGGATCCCCCCTGGGACGGAAGCGCACGATTGTGCGAGAAGTGACGCCGCAGGCTAGCAGTCGCCTACGACATCGCCCACCGAAATCCTTGGGGAACTCCAGGGATCCCCTTGAATCCTCGGGGAGCCCGCTTGTCACAACCGGTGTGCGGCCCCCGCCGGGGTCGCGCCCCGGGTGTCCAGGAGCAGTTGGGCCTTCACGGCGAGGCCCTGGAGGTCGTACGTGCGGTGGTGCTGGAGCAGCACCGTGAGGTCGGCGCTCGATGCCGCCTCGTACAGCGAGTCGGCGCGCGGGACAGGGAGTTCACGGACCCGCCAGTCCAGGACGTGCGGGTCGTGGTAGCCGATCTGGGCGCCCATGTCCATCAGCCGGGCCGCGATCTCCCGGGCGGGGGAGGCCTCCTGGTCGGCGAGGTCCGGCTTGTAGGTGACCCCGAGGAGCAGCACCCGGGCGCCGCGTACCGACTTGCCGTGCTCGTTCAGGAGGGTGGCGCAGCGCTGGATCACGTACTGCGGCATCCGGTCGTTGATCTCCTGGGCGAGCGAGACCATCCGCAGGGGGTGGCCGGGGGTGCGACTGTTGTACGGAAGGTAGCCCGGGTCGACGGGGGCGCCGTGGCCGCCGACGCCGGGGCCCGGACGGAACGGCTGGAAGCCGAAGGGCTTGGTCTCGGCGCACCGGATGACATCCCACAGGTCGACGCCGAGATCGTGGCAGAGCACCGCCATCTCGTTGACCAGGGCGATGTTGACGTGCCGGAAGTTGGTCTCCAGGACCTTGGTCATCTCGGCCTCGCGCGGCCCGCGGGCCCGGACGACCTTGTCGGTGAGCCGGCCGTAGAACGCGGCGGCGGATTCGGTGCAGGCGGGGGTGAGGCCGCCGATGACCTTGGGGGTGTTGGCGTAGACGTGGGTCCTGTTGCCGGGGTCGAGGCGGCTGGGGGAGTAGGCGAGGTGGAAGTCGCGGCCGGCGCGGAGCCCCGAGCCCTCTTCGAGGAGGGGCAGTACATAGCCCTCGGTGGTGCCGGGCTGTACGGCCGATTCCAGCAGGACGGTGGTGTGCGGGCGCAGCCGGGCGGCGAGCGCGCGGGCCGCGTCGCCGACGGCGGTGAGGTCGAGGGTGCGGTCGGCACCGAGCGGGGTTGGCGCGCAGATCACCGCGGTACGGACCCGGCCCAGTTCGGCCGGGTTGGTGGTGGGCCGGAAACCCCCCGAGAGCATCCGGCGGAGGTCCGAGGCGGTGAGCGATCCCTCGACGGGGGTGCGGCCCGCGGCGAGTTCCGCGTAGGCGCGTGGGTCGGTGTCGTAACCGACGGTCTGGACACCGGCGGCGACGGCGGCTTGGGCTAGGGGCAGGCCGAGGTGGCCGAGTCCGATGACTGCGAGGTCTGCGGGCATGTGGATGGGCCGTCCTTCCCTTGGGCCGACCGGCAGATGGAGGGCGCCACCCTCTATTTGCCGGTCGGTGCCAAGACACATGAGAGCGGAAAGCGCAACCGCTGGGGACAGCGCAATGTCAGACTAGGCGTAAATATGACCTATATGTCGCATTGCGCGGCTCTCATCGCCCAGGTGTTGTCCACAGGCGGTGGCCGAAGTCGTGGACCGCGGACAGAATCGAGGGGTGGGCGCGGGGCGTCCGACCGCTCGGTCGGGTCGCGTCCAGTGCCGGACCACCCCGATCTACCCCGGGAGGCAGCGGTGAGGACAGCGACACTGGGACCTGCGGAGCGCGCCGAGGCGCTCGCCGCGATGGCCGAGCGCGAACTGGACGTGCTGGTCGTGGGGGCGGGCGTGGTCGGCGCCGGTACGGCGCTGGACGCGGCGACGAGGGGCCTCTCGACCGGTCTGGTCGAGGCGCGCGACTGGGCCTCGGGCACATCGAGCAGATCGAGCAAGCTGATCCACGGCGGGCTGCGGTATCTGGAGATGCTCGATTTCGCGCTGGTCCGGGAGGCGCTGAAGGAGCGCGGCCTGCTCCTGGAGCGGCTGGCCCCGCATCTGGTGAAGCCCGTGCCGTTCCTCTATCCGTTGCAGCACAAGGGCTGGGAGCGGCTCTACACCGGCTCCGGAGTGGCGCTCTACGACGCGATGTCGGTGTCCTCGGGGCACGGCCGCGGCCTGCCCGTCCACCGGCATCTCTCCCGCCGCCGCGCCCTGCGGGTCGCCCCGGCGCTCAGGAAGGACGCCCTGGTCGGGGCGTTGCAGTACTACGACGCGCAGATGGACGACGCCCGCTATGTCGCGACGCTGGTGCGCACCGCCGCCGGATATGGCGCCCGGGTGGCGAACCGGGCGCGGGTGATCGGCTTCCTCCGGGAGGGCGAGCGGGTCGTCGGCGTCCGCGTGGAGGACGTCGAGGCGGGCGGTGATTACGAGGTCAGGGCCAAACAGGTGGTCAACGCGACGGGGGTCTGGACGGACGACACCCAGGCGCTGATCGGGGAGCGCGGGCTGTTCCACGTCCGGGCATCCAAGGGCATACACCTGGTCGTCCCGAAGGACCGCATCCACTCCTCGACCGGCCTGATCCTGCGGACCGAGAAGTCCGTCCTCTTCGTCATCCCGTGGGGGCGGCACTGGATCGTCGGGACGACGGACACCGACTGGGACCTGGACAAGGCGCACCCGGCGGCGTCCAGCGCCGACATCGACTATCTGCTCGAACACGTCAACTCGGTCCTGGCCACGCCCCTGACCAGGGATGACGTCCAGGGCGTCTACGCGGGGCTGCGGCCGTTGCTGGCCGGTGAGTCGGAGGCGACCAGCAAGCTCTCGCGCGAGCACACGGTGGCGCATCCGCTGCCGGGCCTCGTAGTCGTGGCGGGCGGCAAATACACGACGTACCGAGTGATGGCCAAGGACGCCGTGGACGAGGCGGTGCACGGTCTCGACCAGCGCGTGGCGGACTGCGTCACCGAGGACATTCCGCTGCTCGGGGCGGAGGGCTACCGGGCGCTGTGGAACGCCCGGGCGCGGATCGCGGCCCGGACGGGGCTCCATGTCGCCCGGGTGGAGCATCTGCTCAACCGCTACGGCTCCATGACCGAGGAACTGCTCGAACTGATCGTCGATGATCCGACGATGGGTGAGCCACTGCCGTCGGCGGACGACTACCTGAAGGCCGAGATCGTCTACGCCGCCTCGCACGAGGGGGCCCGCCATCTCGACGACGTGCTGACCCGCCGCACCCGGATCTCCATAGAGACCTTCGACCGGGGCACACGCAGCGCCAGGATCTGTGCGGAGCTGATGGCGCCGGTGCTCGGCTGGGACGAGGGGCAGATCGACCGCGAGGTCGAGCACTACGAGAAGCGGGTGCAGGCGGAGCGGGAGTCGCAGCGGCAGCCGGACGACCTCACGGCGGACGCGGCGCGGCTCGGCGCGCCGGACATCGTGCCGATCTAGGTCCTGTCCTGCCGGACAGGACCTGGTGCCGTGACCGGCAAAGCTTGCCGGGAGCAGCGCTAGGGCCGGGCGGGTCGGTTGCAGAACTCTGCGTCGAGCAGCGCCGGTTCGAGCGTCTCCGCATCGGTCAGGGTGTCCGTGTCGATGCGGTACGTCAGGGCGTGCCGGCCGTCGAGCGTGGCGGCGGTACGGACGTAACTGCCCGCTATGTGACCGTTGTGGCCCCAGACGGTGATGCCACAGGTGAGCCTCTGCGGGTAGATGCCCAGGCCGTAGGCGCCGTGCGTGGTACCCGTGTTCAGAAGGGCCGTCAACTGGGCGGGCGGGAGGAGGCGCCCGCCCAGCAGAGCCGCGTAGAAGCGGTTCAGATCGGCGAGCGTGGAGATCAGCTCCCCGGCCGCGCCCGCCGTGCGAGGGTCGAGATCGGTGACGTCGCGGAGGCTGCCGTCGGCCGGATCGCGGGTGAAGCCGCGGCCGTGCGGGGAGGGCAGCGCGGTACGGGAGCCGGGCAGTGAGGTACCGGTGAGACGGAGGGGGGTGATGATGCGGCGGCGGATCTCGGTGGCGTAGCCGTGTCCGGTGACGCGTCGGATGACGAGTCCGAGTACGACGTAATTGGTGTTGGAGTAGGCGTAGTGGCCGGGGGCGTTCGTCGGGCGGTGGGCCAGGGCGACACGGACCGCCGCGGTGGCGGAGACGGGGCGGGCGGAGGCGTCGGCGGTGTAGTCGTAGAGGCCGCTGGTATGGCTCAGCAGGGCGCGCAGGGTGATGCGGCGGCCGTCGTTGCCGTTACCGTGGATCAGGCCGGGCAACAGCCGGTCGACGGTGTCCGACAGGTGCAGCCGTCCTTCCCGGGCGAGTTGGAGCACGACGGTGGCGACGAAGGTCTTGGTGATGCTGCCGGCCCGGAACCGGTCCTCCCTGTGAATGCCGGGGCCCGTCGAGCGATAGGTGCCGTACGGTGCGGAAGAGGTCTGACGGGCCAGCAGCGCCGCCGTGGGAGCGCCGCCCCCGGCGACGAGCCGGGGAAGGTAGGAGGCTGCGGGCGTGAGGTGTGGTTCGCTGGGCAGGGTTGCTGTTCCCAAGCCGAACAGTGCCAGCAGCAGCGGGGCGGCGAGCAGCGCCCTGAGTGTCGGCATGGCAGGGATTCCCTTCCTCCGGGCACATCATGCCGGGCCCACGGACCCGGCACCATGACCGGTCCCGGGGTGAGGGACAATGAACGCTCTGCCAGGGCGGGTTGATCGCAGAGGGGACGCATGTCGGAGGCGGAGCAGGCACGGGAGCCCCAACGGGACAAGGACGGACGTCTCCTTGCGGGGCGCTACCGGCTCGGGGAGGTGCTCGGCCGGGGCGGTATGGGCACGGTCTGGCGTGCCGTCGACGAGACGCTGGGCCGCACGGTAGCGGTCAAGGAGCTGCGGTTCCCCTCGGCCATCGACGAGGACGAGAAGCGTCGCCTCATCACGCGCACGCTGCGTGAGGCGAAGGCGATCGCCAGGATCCGCAACAACGGTGCGGTGACGGTCTACGACGTGGTCGACGAGGACGACCGGCCGTGGATCGTGATGGAGCTCATCGAGGGCAAGTCCCTCGCCGAGGCGATCCGCGAGGACGGGGTGCTGACGCCGAAGCGCGCCGCCGAGGTCGGCCTCGCCATCCTCGACGTGCTGCGTTCGGCACACCGCGAGGGCATCCTGCACCGCGATGTGAAGCCGTCCAACGTACTGATCGCCGAGGACGGCCGGGTCGTGCTGACCGACTTCGGTATCGCGCAGGTCGAGGGCGACCCGTCGGTCACCTCGACGGGCATGCTCGTCGGCGCCCCCTCGTACATCTCCCCGGAGCGCGCCCGCGGACACAAGCCGGGGCCGCCCGCCGACCTGTGGTCACTCGGCGGACTGCTGTACGCCAGCGTCGAGGGCACCCCGCCGTACGACAAGGGGTCGGCCATCGCCACCCTGACCGCGGTGATGACCGAGCCGCTCGACCCGCCGAAGAACGCCGGTCCGCTGGAGGAGGTCATCTACGGCCTGCTCGCCAGGGATCCCGATCAGCGGCTCGACGACGCGGGCGCGCGTGCCTTGCTCAATGACGTGATCCACGCCCCCGAGAAGCCGGACCCGGTGGTGCCCCCGCCCGCCGACGCCACCCAGGTCATGGCGCTGCCCGGGCAGACCTCCGCGTCCGGCGCCAAGACGGCCCCGAAGTCCGGCGAGCAGGGCGAGGGCACACGGGACCGGCTGCGCGGTGCACTGCGCTCCGTGCGCAGCGCGAAGGCGGCGCCGGCCGCAGCCGCGACCCCGGCCGCCGCCGCCTCGGCCGCCGCGCCGCCCCCGCCCTCGAAGGCCGCTGCCTCGGCGAGTGGTGGCGCAGCCCCCGCGAAGCCTGCCCGGCCCCCGGCCGCGGCGACCGGGGGCGCGGCCTCCGCCGCCGTACCACCGCCGCGCCAGGCCACGTCGTCGGCCACCGAGTCCCGCGCGTCCCTCACGGACGTGGTGCCGCGCCGCACTCTGGCGATCACCGCGGCCGTGATCGTGCTCGCCGTGATCGGCACGGTCCTCGCGCTCACGCTCGGCGGAGACGACAAGAACAACGCGGGTGGCGGCAGCGGCAAGGACGACAAGTCCACCTCGGCCGGGGCCTCGACGACGACCGGCGGCTCCGCCGACACCGACAGCGGCAACGGCAGCGACAAGACCCAGGACCAGAGCAAGGACCAGGGCAAGGGCGGCAACCCGGACAAGGGGTCCGACGGTTCGAAGGGCGACGGCCAGGACGGCGCCGACGCGCTGCCCGCCGGATACCGGACCATCACGAACAAGCGGTTCCACTTCGCGATGGCGATGCCCGAGGACTTCCGGCTCAATAACACGGCCGGCCGCAACTCCGGCGGCATCTTCAACGCCGACGGCGGCTTCCCGCGCGTCCAGGTCGACTACACCGATTCGCCCGGCGGCGACGCCGCCGCGGCCTGGAACGCCGCGAAGGGCGGCGTCGCGGCCAGCAGCAACAACTACCACCACCTCGGCGTGAAGAAGGTCCAGTACAACGGCTACCCGACCGTCGCCGACTGGCAGTTCGAGCGCACCCAGCAGGGTCAGCCGATCCGGGTGCTGAACCGGGGCTTCAAGGTCGATGCCACCCACGGCTACGCGATCATGATCAGCTGCAAGGCGAGCGAATGGGACAGCGAGGAGTGCCGGACGCTGCGCAAGACCGCGTTCGACACCTTCGAGCCCACCGACTGATCCGTGGGCGAAAAGGGCCGGGATGCGCCGACCCTGACGCGTGGCGGTCACTTGCCACGTATCGTGAGAGCCGGAAGACCGTACGCAGCCGGAACGGCGGGTCAATTGCACGGTAAGTGACCGCAATTGATGGGTTTGTGCGGTCATCGTGACCGGGGGGACAGCGCGCTCTGGGGAGGCGTCGTGGACGACTACGCGGGTCGGGTGCTTGCCGACCGCTACCGCCTTCCGCTGCCGCCGTCCGACGAGTACGAACTGGCCGAGACCCGGGCGTTCGACACCTACAGCGGACAGGAAGTCCTGGTCCGGCAGGTGCCGTTGCCCGAGGTGGTGGACGCCGAGGTGGTCGATGCCGACGGTCCGGCACGGGCGGCCCGGCAGGTCACCGGGCGTGCCGTGCGGCGGTCCACGGATCCGGCGGTGCGGCGCGCCATCGAGGCGGCGCAGGCGGCGGCCCGGATCCCCGACCATCCCAGGCTCGACCAGGTCTTCGACGTGTTCGCCGAGGCCGGTTCGCTGTGGATCGTGAGCGAACTCGTCATGGCCCGCCCGCTCGCGGCCCTGCTGGCGGATCGCCCGCTCGATCCCTTCCGGGCCGCCGAGATCGGCTCCGACGTGCTGACGGCGTTGCGGGTGCTGCATGCCCATGGCTGGACCCACCGGAACATCACCGTCCGCACGGTGCTGATCTGCGACGACGGCCGCGTCGTGCTGACCGGCCTGGCGGCCGGGGCGGCGGAGGAGGCGCTCTGCGGGTACGTACCGACGCCGCAGCCCGACGACGAGGAAGAGATCGATTTCGGCCCCCCGGCCGTCGAGACGAGGCCGTCCGGGCCGTACACGCCATCCGTCCCACCCGTCCCTCCGGCCGTGGTGCCGGCCTCGCGAGGCCCGGCGGCGATCGAGACAGGCCGCGCGACCGGCGATCCGTACGGTGACGACGCGTACGGCGGTGACGACGCATACGGCGGTGACGACGCGTACAGCGATGGCGATGCGTACGAAGGCGACGATGCGCAGACCGGTGCACCGGGCGAGCTGGAGGCCGTACGGCGGCCGGGGAGCCCCGTCGCCGGAACGGGGAGCGGCGCGCAGTCGCGAGCCGAGCGCGCCGGAGCCATCGCCGCGTACCGCGCGGGCGCCCTCGCCGCCGCCCGGGCCGGCGAGGACCGGCGCCGGGCCGGGGCAGGCGAGGCGGGGGACGCGGAGGACACCGGATCCCTCCCCGTCCAGCGCCCCGCGGGGCCGTCGGACCCGGACCGCGGCCACCCGCGGCCGACCGGCCCCTGGAGCCGGCCCGCCGAGGACCCGTACGACGACGAGGACGACGAGGACGAGGACGGCTACGGAGGCGACGACCAGTCACCGCCCGCCCGGCGGCTGCACCTCACCGGCAGCTGGAGCGACGGGCCCGGATCCGGGCGTCCCGTGCCCGCCGGGGGCTCGGGCGAGGACGCCCTGCGTGCCGATGCCCGCCGCCACGGCAACTCCCCGGCGCTGCCCGCACACCGGCCCGAGCAGCGGCAGGAGCCGACCCGCTGGGACGACCTCGTGGCGAGCGGCCGTACGGGCGCCGTCTACCGAGGCCCCGCCACCACTCTCGCCGCCGAGCGCGCCCGGCAGGCCCGGATCGCAGTCGTCGGCGCGGTCACCGAGCGCTGGGCGCCCGAGCAGGCCGGCCCCGTCCACGAGAACTGGCGGCTGGCGCCGCCGATCGGACCCGCCACCGACCTCTGGGCGCTCGGCGCGCTGCTCTACCGCGCCGTCCAGGGCCACGCCCCGTACCCCGAGGAGAACGCGGCCGAGCTCGTCCAGATGGTCTGCGCCGAGCCGCCCGCCTTCGCCGAGGAATGCGGTCCACTGCGCCCCGTGGTCGAGTCCTTGCTGCGTCAGGACCCCACCGAGCGGCCGGATTTCGAGGAGCTGCGCGGCTGGCTGCGCTCCCTCGTACGGTCGGCGCCCGAGCCCGAGGCCGGTCTGGACGTCGTACCGCTGCCGTCCGTCGACAGCGCCCGGCTTCCCGTCGTGCGCCGCCGGGGCGAGCTGGTCCGCAGGCGCCGCGGCCGCTTCGGCCAGGGGGCGTCCCACGGCCGTCACCGCCACACGAAGGAGAAGCCCGACCGGCACGACAGGCCCCGGGCGGAGAAGGCGCCCAGGACGCCGCGCGAGCCCAAGGGCCCCAAGGCGCTGCGCACCCCGCCGCCGGACCGCCGGCCGGGCGAGGGCCGGGCGCCGCGACGGCTGGGACGGCTGCTTCTGCTGCTGATCCTGCTGGCCCTTTTCGCGGCCATCGCGTACGCCGTGATGTTCATGCCCAAGGCGGACAGCGGCTCCGGCACCCGCTCCTCGGGCTCGGCGTCGGCGGCTTCCGGTTCACCGGAGCCCGGCGAGGGCGCGTCCGACGGGCAGTCACCCTCGCAGCCCCCCGGCGCGCAGCAGCCGCAGACCAGCCGCTCCGCCGTCGCGCTCGCCCCCGGTTATGTCCTGCGCAAGGACCCGGAGGGCTTCGAGATCGGTGTGCTCAAGGGCTGGCAGCGCAGTCCCGCCAACGCGGACCGGCAGATCCGGTACGGCAGTGACGGCTTCAGCCTGCTGATCGTCCCCGGACGCGACACCGTAAAGGCCAACGGCGACGACCCGCTGGCGTACCAGGCCGACAAGGAGCTGGAGTTGCAGCCGTTCCGCGACTCCAGCTGGTCGGGGTCGAGCGGGCTGCGCCGGATCGACGTCGGCCGACAGGCCATGGCCGAGGGGCAGTTCACCTGGCAGGACGCCAGTGGCCGCGAGGTGTACGCCCGCAACCTCGCGATGATTGTCGGCGGCCGCTACCACATCCTCCAGGTCATCGGCCCGGAGGATCGGCGCGACGAGGTCGCGGACATCTACGAACAAGCCATCGCCTCCTACCGGGTGACGCACTGAAGCATTCCGGTGCGTCACCTGGACAGTGGGCGGAGCGACAAGCATCACAGTGCGGTCTCTTGGGTGATGCGAGGTTCCGTGGCCCCGCATCAGCTCCGTAATCTGGCCTCCGAGGGAACGGGGCGGAATACGTGGATCGATCACAGGGCACGGACGCGGGACTGGTGCTGGCCGGAAGGTACCGGCTCGGTGAAGTCCTCGGGCGCGGCGGCATGGGCAAGGTCTGGCGTGCCCACGACGAGGTGCTGCACCGCACGGTCGCGGTCAAGGAGCTGACCGCCGGGCTGTACGTCGCCGAGGCCGACCGGATCGTGCTGCACGCCCGCACGCAGAAGGAGGCCCGCGCCGCCGCCCGGATCACGCACCCGGGCGTGGTCACCGTCCACGACGTGATCGAGTACGACAACCGGCCCTGGATCGTCATGCAGTACGTCGACGGTCCGTCACTCGCCGACGCGGCCAAGGAGTCCGGCGAGATCGAGCCCCGCGAGGCCGCCAGGATCGGCCTCCACGTGCTGGGCGCCCTGCGCGCCGCACACGGTGCGGGGGTGCTGCACCGGGACGTCAAGCCCGGCAACGTACTCCTGGCCAGGGACGGCCAGGTGCTGCTCACCGACTTCGGGATCGCGGCGATAGAGGGCGACTCGACCATCACCAGGACCGGTGAACTGGTCGGCTCCATCGACTATCTGGCGCCCGAACGGGTACGCGGCGGGGATCCGGGCCCCGCGTCCGATCTGTGGTCCCTCGGTGCCACGCTCTACACCGCGGTCGAGGGGCGCTCGCCGTTCCGCCGCACGTCCCCGATCTCCACCATGCAGGCCGTCGTCACCGAGGAGCCGCCGTCGCCGGAGCGGGCGGGTCCGCTGGCCCCAGTGATCACCGCGCTGCTCCGCAAGGAGCCCGCGGACCGGCCGTCGGCGGCCGAGGCGGAACGGATGCTGCTGGAGGCCATGGAGGGCCGCGAGCCCCGGGCCGCGCAGGCGTTCGTACCGACGCAGCGCGTCCCCGACGAGGTCCTGCGCACGCTGGACCCGGACGGCGCGTCGGGAGAGGCGGCCGGTGCGACGGCGGGTGCTTCCGGTGCTCCTGGTACGGCGGGTGCGCCCGGTACGGCCCGGCTTCCGCACCCGGCCGCCGGTTCCGTCGCCGGGCCGGCGTCGTCCCCGGTGACCCGGCGCAGCCGGAGCCGGTGGCGTACGACGGTCCTGGTCATCGCCGCGGCCGCGCTGGTCGGCGGCGGCGCGGGGCTCGCCGCGATGAAGTACGGGGACCGCGCGGACAGTACCGCCGGGCGCGGCGGCACGGGCACGCACGCGACCGACACCCCCTCGCAGCCCAGCACTTCGCGGGCGCCGAAGCCGGACACCCCGAAGCCGGACACGCCGGGGAAGGGCATGCCCGACGGCTGGCACCGGGTGAACGACCCCGAGGGCTTCAGCCTGACCGTGCCCGACGGCTGGGTGCGCCGGGCGGACGGCAACCAGATCGACTACACCCCGGACAACGGCGTGCACTACATCCGGATCAGCATCGACCCGGCGCCCGACTTCGAGAACTCGTACATGCACATGCTGAACCTGGAGAAGCAGCTGGCCGAACGGCTTCCCGGGTACCAGCGCGAGACCCTGCACTCCAACACGTACCGCGACCGGGCGGGCTCGCTCTGGGAGTTCACCTGGACCGAGACCAAGGACCACCCGGGCCCGCGCCACGCGATCGACCAGATGTACTACGGGGAGGACGGCGGCCCGGAGTATGCGATGTACATGACGGGTCCGGCCTCGGACTGGGACACGACCCGGGAACAGTTCGACACGATGCTGCGCGGCTGGCGGCCGCCCGACAGCTCCGGCTGAGATCCGGCAGCCCGGGCTGCTGCCCGGCAGTTCGGGCTGCGGCCCGGCGGCTCCGACCGGGGACTGTCGGGTCGGTCCGGTGACCGCAGGGGTCCTGATCAGGGGCTTTGTTGCCAGTGATCACTGGCTTGTTTGTGGGGAGTGTGAAAACCCGTTACTCACGGGTACCCAAAGCGTGCGGCTGGACGTACTCTCGCCCTCATGACGGACTCGCAGGCCTCCACGTCCACCCCCGCAGCCCCGGTCGGCACCAACCCCGTGGCCGCCGCCCCCGCAGGCGTGCGCACCGCAGCCGATGTGGTGACACCCGAGGTGGTCGCCCAGCTGACCCGTGGCGTGGCCGGCTCCGGCCGTACGGCCAACCACACCCCCTTCACGGGGGAGAAGCTGGCCGATCTGCCCGAAGCCACCCCCGAGGACGTGGCGACGGCCTTCGAGCGGGCCGGGGCGGCCCAGGCGGCCTGGGCCGCGACCCCCGTCCGCGCCAGAGCGGCCGTCCTGCTCCGCTTCCACGACCTCGTGCTCAGCCGCCAGGCCGAGGTGCTCGATCTCATCCAGTTGGAGACCGGCAAGGCCAGGCTGCACGCCCACGAGGAAGTGCAGGCCGTCGCCGTCGCGGCCCGGCACTACGGGCGCAAGGCCCCCGCGTACCTGAAGCCGAAGCGGCACACCGGAGTCGTACCGACCCTCACCAAGGTCACCGAGCTGCGTCAGCCGCGCGGTGTCATCGGCCAGATCGCGCCGTGGAACTACCCGCTCGAGCTGTCCGTCGGCGATGCGCTGCCCGCGTTCGTCTCCGGCAACGCCGTCGTGATGAAGCCCGACACGGAGACCGCGCTGACCGCGCTGTGGGCCCGGGACCTCTTGATCGAGGCCGGGCTGCCCGCCGAGGTGTTCCAGGTGGTCCTCGGTGACGGACCGGTCGTCGGCCCCGAGGTCGTCAAGCACGCCGACTACGTCTCGTTCACCGGTTCCACCCGCACCGGTCGCGAGGTCGCACAGGGCGCGGCGGCCCGGCTCGTCGGGGTCTCGCTGGAGCTCGGCGGGAAGAACGCCATGCTGGTCCTGAAGGACGCCGACGTGGAGAAGGCCGCCGCGGGGGCCGTGCGCGCCTGCTTCTCCTCGGCCGGCCAGCTCTGCATCTCCATCGAGCGGCTGTACGTCCACGAGTCGGTCGCCGACGACTTCGTGGCCCGCTTCGCCGCACGTACGAAGGCCATGCGGCTCGGCAGCTCCCTCGCCTACGGCGCCGACATGGGCTCGCTGGTCGGCGAGCGCCAGCTGGAGACCGTCACCCGGCATGTCGCGGAGGCCGTCGAGAAGGGCGCCCGGCTCGTCGCGGGTGGCGTCGCCCGCCCGGACATCGGCCCGCTCTTCTACGAGCCGACCATCCTCGACGGCGTCGAGGCGCCGATGGCCGTGTGCAACGAGGAGACCTTCGGCCCGGTCGTCTCCATCTACCGCTTCGCGGACGAGGACGAGGTCGTCGCCCTCGCCAACGCCACCCCGTACGGCCTGAATTCCAGCGTCTGGACCAAGGACGCCAAGCGCGGCCACCAGGTCGCCGCCCGGCTCCGGACCGGCACGGTCAACATCAACGAGGGGTACGCCCCCGCGTACGGCAGCGTGCAGTCCCCGATGGGCGGCATGAAGGACTCCGGTCTCGGCCGGCGGCACGGCTCCGAGGGCATCCTCAAGTACACGGAGGCGCAGACCGTCGCCCAGCAGCGGCTGATTCCGCTCGCCCCGGCGTTCGGCATGGACGACGAGAAGTACGCGGCGTTCATGACTCGCAGCCTGAAGGCGATGAAGGCGTTCCGCCTGCGCTGACCCCCGTAGCACCGCAGCACGTTCTGCCCTTTTCGTACCGAGGAGAGCCATGTCCCAGGACAGCCCTGCCCAGAATCAGGCCGAACCGGCCGGCGGGACCGACGACGACGCCGCGTACGACTACGACGTCCTGGTCGTCGGCTCGGGCTTCGGCGGCGCGGTTTCGGCCCTGCGGTTGACCGAGAAGGGATACCGGGTCGGGGTCCTGGAGGCGGGCCGCCGCTTCAGCCCCGGCACCCTCCCCAAGAACTCCTGGGACATCAAGAACTACCTGTGGGCCCCCGCGCTCGGCCTCTACGGCATTCAGCGCGTCCACCTGCTCGGCAACGTGATGGTGCTGGCCGGTGCGGGTGTCGGCGGCGGCTCGCTCAACTACGCCAACACGCTGTACGTGCCCCCGGCGCCGTTCTTCGAGGACCGGCAGTGGGCGTCCATCACCGACTGGCAGGACGAGCTGAAGCCGTACTACGACCAGGCGAAGCGGATGCTCGGGGTCCGGCTCAATCCGACGATGACCCCCTCCGACGTCCATCTGAAGGCGGCCGCGCAGACCATGGGTGTCGGAGACACCTTCCATCTCGCCCCGGTCGGCGTCTTCTTCGGCGATGGCGAGGACGCCGACGGCACGGCCACGGCGAAGCCCGGCGGCACGGTCGCCGACCCGTACTTCGGCGGCGCGGGCCCCGCCCGCAAGGCCTGCACCGAGTGCGGCGAATGCATGACGGGCTGCCGTCACGGCGCGAAGAACACCCTCAACGAGAACTACCTCCACCTCGCCGAGAAGGCCGGGGCGGTCATCCACCCGATGACCTCCGTCGTCGCGATCACGGACCACCCGGAGGGCGGCTACCACGTCACCACCGTCCCCACCGACCGCCGCAAGAAGGCGAAGCCCACGCGGTTGCGCGCCCGCCAGGTGGTCGTCGCAGCGGGCACGTACGGAACGCAGACCCTGCTGCACACGATGAAGGACCGCGGTCTGCTGCCCCGGCTCTCCGACCGGCTCGGCGAGCTGACCCGTACCAACTCCGAGGCGCTCGTCGGCTCGCAGACCAGCGACCGGCGCTACCGCAAGAAGCACGGCACCGCGAAGGCCGACTTCACCCAGGGCGTCGCGATCACCTCCTCGATCCACCCCGACGAGAACACCCACATCGAGCCGGTCCGCTACGGCAAGGGCTCCAACGCGATGGGCGCGATGTCCATCCTCCAGGTGCCCTACGGCGGCCGCCGGGTGCTGGGCTGGCTCGGTAACGTGGCAAAGCACCCGACCCTCGCCCTGCGGTCGCTCTCCAACCGCCGCTGGTCGGAGCGGACCATCATCGGGCTCGTCATGCAGTCGCTGGACAACTCCCTGACGACGTACCGGAAGCCGGGCGGAATAGGGAAGGGCCTGCTCACCGCACGGCAAGGGCACGGCGCACCCAACCCGACCCAGATCGAGGAGGCGACGCGCAGCGCCTCCCTGCTCGCCGACGAGATCAACGGCTTCGCCGGCTCGAACATCGGCGAGCTGATGGGCACCCCGCTCACCGCGCACTTCCTCGGCGGCTGCCCCATAGGCGCGAGCGCCGAGGAAGGAGTGATCGACCCGTACCACCGGCTCTACGGACACCCCGGCATCTCGGTGGTCGACGGCTCCGCGGTCTCGGCGAACCTCGGCGTCAATCCGTCGCTCACCATCACCGCACAGGCAGAGCGCGCGATGTCCTTCTGGCCCAACAAGGGCGGGGCGGACCCGCGTCCCGCGCAGGGTGCGGGGTACGAACGGCTGGCCGCGGTCGAGCCGCAGGCACCGGCCGTACCGAAGGAGGCGTTCGGCGCGCTGAAGCTGCCGTTCCTCGGGCTGCCGACGGTCCCGCCGAAGAAGAATCCGCAGGAGCGGTCGGAGCAGCGGTAGCAGGGCCCCGGCGGACCGGGACAGCAGAAGGGGCTGCACCCCCCTCCGAGTGCAGCCCCCTCCGTGCTTACGGTGACGAAACGCCTTACGCGGCAGCGTCACCGTTCCTGCGGCGCCGCACGATGAACATCGCGCCCGCGCCGAGCACAATGGCCGCGCCGCCCGCCGTGGCGATCACCGGGACCGCGGAGGACGAACCGGTCTCCGCGAGCGAGCCGGAGACCTTCCCCGTCGGGTTGTCGGCCGGCTTCGTGGTCGGGACCGGAGCGGTGCCGCCGGTCTGCGGCGTCGAGCCGCTCTCGCCGGAGTTCACGATCTTGAACTTGTACGCGACGTCGCTGACGCCGAAGCAGTCCTTGTCACCCACGTACAGACCGGCACCGAGGGTGAAGCCGGCGCCGATGGGGGCGGTCGACTTCACGTTGATGCGCAGCGGGATGTCGACCTCGTAACCCGGACGGATCTCGTCGGACTGGCCGACGTAGCCGACCGCGCGGCCGTCCTCGTTGAGGTCCTCCCACTTGTTCGTGTCCTCGTTGAAGGCCTGGAGGCTGACGTGCTTCGACTTGAAGAGGTCGTTGCCGTCCTTGTCGGAAGAGGCGCCCGCGAAGTAGTCGATCTCCTTCACGACGGACTTCGAGGAGTTGTAGACGTTCATCTTGAACTTGTGCCAGCCACTGCCCCGAGCGATCTTGCCGGGCAGGCCGTTGATGGAGATGTCCAGGTCGGACTTGGAGCACTCCGCCGGCATCTCCGGGTCCTCGGACTCCGACGGGGAAGCGGACTTCGACGGGGACGCGGACGAGGAGGCGCTCGCCGCATCGCTCGGGCTTGCGGTGGCGGTCTCCTTCGGGGCGGCCGCCTCGGTCGTCTCGCTCGGGCCGGGCTTGCCGGGCTCCTCGGCGGGAGCGGTGGTGGACTCGCTGGCGGAGGGGCTCGCCTCGGCCTCCGTGGACTCGGATTCGCTCGGCGAGGGCGAGGCGGTGGTCTCGACGGCAGCGGTCCCGTCCGTCGTTTCGGCGAACGCGGCCGGGGCGGCCAGGATCGCGGCGGGAGCGATGACTGCCGTGGCGGCGGCGAGCGCCATGGCGCGGCGAAGCTTCATGAATGACCTCAGAAGTCCGGCGTACCGCTGGGAGCAGTACGGATAAGGGGACTGGCCCGGCGTGGCGGGGGACACGAGCGGGTCCGGTGGTTCCGCATGATTGACCCGTGGTCCGCCGCAATGGTTGTCCGCTTATTCACAGAACCTTTATGTGATACCGCTCACGTCCCTCTCCGCGCCCGATCCGTGGTCGCCGGGAACCTGGACACGCACATGAGCAAGGGCCCCGCGGACCGGAAGTGGTCCAGGGGGCCCTGCTGGATGAACACCCGGACGCGGTCTCGGCGCCGAGCTGGACGGGCTGCTCCCCGAGCGGACCGTTTCGACCGGATACGGTCGGCTCCGAGCGTCCCCGGAGCCGACCGTTTCTTGGAGTGACCGGGCTGCTGTCCCCTGCCGACCGGTCACGCACGCTGGGGCGCGGTCCCACGGCGTACCTGCAGTACGCCACACGCTCCAGCGGAGCCACGCGTGGTTTCTTCCAAAGCCGCCCCTGGCTGGCACGGACACCGGGACCAACGAAGCCGCGACGGACCCGGTCACGCGCCGTACGGGTGAGAGTCGGCCCGAACTGGGATACGTCGACACACCCCGGGCCCCGGGCACCGGGCGTCAGGCCCGGCCGCGGCAGAGCTCCAGCAGCGTCATGGCGAGGGAGGTGCCGGGCTTGCCGAGCGCGTCCCGGTACTGGCCGAGGATCTCCATCTCGCGGGAGAGGTTGATCCGGCGGCCGCCGGAGGTGATCCGGGCCTCCTGGATGACCGCCGAGACGGCCATTCGCTCCTGGACGAGTCCGATGATCCGGTCGTCGAGGGCGTCGATGCGGGACCTGGCGCCGTCGATCAGGGCGGCGGCCTCATCGGTGTGCGCGCCGGTCTTCTCGGCGGCGGTCTTCGTGGGAGCGGTGCTGGCCATGGTGGTGACTCCTCGTGGGATGCGGCCCCCGAAGCCGACCGGTCCGGAACGCCAGAACGCCCCGGGCCTTTCGGCCCGGGGCGCCTGGAACGTTGCTTGTCAGTGGATCAAGCAGCACGACCATGGCAGCCGGCGGGCCGGATGCCATAGGTAAAGACGAAGGTCGTGTGCTGACGCATGGAACCCAGTATGGCCCGGTCGGCCCGGGCGGACCAACCCGGCGCCCGGATGATGAGACACCGCCCGGAGGCCGCTCCGTGGCCCGTGCTTCCGGCACCCCCGGTCCCGGGTGGGACGACGTCCGGCTCCGTGCCCCCGGTCCCGGGCGGGACGACGGCCGACTCCGTAACCCGGGTGGACCGGTAGAATCGAGAGAACCGACCCCCCTTCACCGCCGGAAGGCCGCCCGTGCCAGCAGCACCCCTCGCCGCCCCCGACATCGCCACCGACGTGGTTCTCGTTGTCGACTTCGGGGCGCAGTACGCCCAGCTCATCGCCCGACGCGTCCGTGAGGCCCGGGTCTACAGCGAGATCGTCCCGTCCACGATGCCGGTGGCCGAGATGCTGGCCAAGAACCCCCGGGCGATCATCCTGTCCGGCGGCCCCTCCTCGGTGTACGCGGAGGGCGCGCCCTCCCTCGACCGGGCGATCTTCGAGGCCGGGGTTCCGGTCTTCGGCATGTGCTACGGCTTCCAGCTGATGGCCACCACGCTCGGCGGCACCGTCGACGACAACGGTGCCCGCGAGTACGGCCGCACCCCGCTCACCGTCTCCAAGTCCGGCTCCACGCTCTTCGAGGGCACCCCCGCCGAGCAGTCGGTCTGGATGTCGCACGGCGACGCCTGCTCCGCCGCCCCCGAGGGCTTCAAGGTCACCGCGTCCACGGACGTCGTACCGGTCGCCGCCTTCGAGAACGACGAGAAGAAGCTCTACGGCGTCCAGTACCACCCCGAGGTCCTGCACTCCACGCACGGTCAGCAGGTCCTGGAGCACTTCCTCTACCGCGGCGCCGGCATCGAGCCGACCTGGACCACGACCAATGTGGTCGAGGAGCAGATCGCGCTGATCCGCGAGCAGGTCGGTACCAAGCGCGCCATCTGCGCCCTGTCCGGCGGCGTGGACTCCGCGGTCGCCGCAGCCCTCGTACAGAAGGCCATCGGCTCCCAGCTGACCTGTGTGTACGTCGACCACGGCCTGATGCGCAAGGGCGAGAGCGAGCAGGTCGAGAAGGACTTCGTGGCCTCCACCGGCGTTCAGCTGAAGGTCGTCGACGCCGAGCAGCGCTTCCTCGACGCGCTGGCCGGGGTCTCCGAACCCGAGCAGAAGCGGAAGATCATCGGCCGCGAGTTCATCCGTGTCTTCGAGCAGGCCCAGGCCGAGCTCGTGGCCGAGGGCGCCGCCGACGGCGAAGAGGTCGCCTTCCTCGTCCAGGGCACGCTCTACCCGGACGTCGTCGAGTCCGGCGGCGGCACCGGCACCGCCAACATCAAGTCCCACCACAACGTCGGCGGTCTTCCCGACGACATCGAGTTCCAGCTCGTCGAGCCGCTGCGCCAGCTGTTCAAGGACGAGGTCCGGATGGTCGGCCAGGAGCTCGGCCTGCCCGACGAGATCGTCCAGCGCCAGCCGTTCCCCGGCCCAGGCCTCGGTATCCGTATCGTCGGCGAGGTCACCAAGGAGCGGCTCGACCTGCTCCGCGAGGCCGACGCCATCGCCCGCGAGGAGCTGACCGCGGCCGGTCTGGACCGCGACATCTGGCAGTGCCCGGTGGTCCTGCTCGCCGATGTCCGGTCGGTCGGCGTGCAGGGCGACGGCCGCACGTACGGCCACCCGATCGTCCTGCGCCCGGTCTCCTCCGAGGACGCCATGACGGCCGACTGGTCGCGCCTGCCGTACGAGACCCTCGCCAGGATCTCCACCCGCATCACCAACGAGGTCGCCGACGTCAACCGCGTCGTGCTCGACGTGACGAGCAAGCCGCCGGGCACCATCGAGTGGGAGTGACCTTTTTTGCAGGGTCAACGCCGATGCCGTCGCTCATTCGTTTGGGCGGCGGCATTGTCGTACCAGCTGGGTAGGCTGGCTTATTGGACGAGACTCACTCCCATGGGAGCAATCATGAGCGCCGCACCCGAGTTCGAGTTGGACGAGAAGTACAACTATCCCGTTCCGCCGCCCGGTGGCTGGACTGCTGACGACCTCGACCGGCTGCCGAATCTGCCGAGGCGCACGGAGTTGATCGACGGGAGTCTCGTTTTCATGAGTCCGCAGACAAAGTTTCATATGCGAACCATGCGTCTGCTGGAAAACGCACTTCTCGACCAGGCTCCGGACGGTCTCGATGTCTTCCGGGAATTCAGCATCAGGCTGAACAAGCGGAACCGGCCGGAGCCGGACGTGCTCGTGGTTCCGCTCGGAGCGGATACCGGACCGAACGACACGTGGCTGCGGCCGGAGGACGTCATTCTGGCCGTGGAGGTCGTCTCGGAGGAGTCGGAAGACAGGGACCGCGAGGTCAAGCCCCGCAAATACGCTGCCGCAGGCGTCCGGTACTTCTGGCGGGTGGAGCAGAACGAGGGCCTCCCGGTGGTGTACGTCTACGAGCTCGATCCCGCGCTCAGGGCCTACGTGGCCACCGGCATCCACCACAGCAGGCTGAAGCTGGACGCCCCCTTCCCCATCGATATCGACCTCACCGCGATCAACCGTCGCCGCCCCTGAAGGAGCCCGTCCCCGGCCCCACGACGGATCGTTCCCCGACACCCCTGGCCACTTGCGGCAACCGGCGGTAACTTCCGATCCCGTACGCCCTGGGAGTCCGGAGGAGCCGCCATGCCCGAGCCCACACCGATACCTGTGGAACAGCTGCAGTTCGCGCTGCCGCCGGTCCATCAGTCGGTCGACGAGGAACGCGCGTACCGCAAGGAGCGGCTGGCCGGGGCGCTCAGGCTGTTCGGGGAGTACGGGTACGAGGACGGCGTGTCCGGTCACCTCACCGCGCGGGACCCGGAGTTCGCCGACTGCTTCTGGGTCAACCCCTTCGGGGCCCCCTTCGACGGGCTCGCGCCGGACGAGCTGATACTGGTCAACGGGGAAGGACAGGTCGTCGAGGGGCGACACCACGTCAATCAGGCGGCGTTCGCCGTCCATGCGCAGGTGCACCGGGCGCGTCCGGACGTCGTCGCCGTCGCGCACACCCACTCCGTGCACGGACGGGCCCTCTCCGCGCTCGGCGAGCTCATCGAACCGATCACCCAGGAATCCTGCGCCTTCTACGAAGATCACGTGCTGTACGACGCATACACGGGCGTCGTGGTCGACGAGGAGGAAGGGCGCCGGATCGCCGCCGCGCTCGGCGGACACAAGGCGATCGTGCTGCGCAACCACGGGCTGCTGACCGTCGGCGACTCGGTGGACGCGGCCGCCTGGTGGTTCATCGCACTCGAACGCTCCTGCCAGGTGCAACTGGCCGCGCGGGCGGCCGGAAAGCCGGTGCTGATCGAGCACCGGGACGCCGTCGCCACCCGTGAGCAGCTCGGCAGCGATTTGGTGGCGTGGATCAACTACCAGCCGCTGTGGCGCCGGATCAGTCGCACATTTTGACGATACGCGCCGACGGGCCGCCCCGATGCGGTCCGTAGCCCTGTCGTACGGCACAATTCGCAGCAATCACAGCCGAGTTGGCTGTACCGGGGCTTGAAAGGGCGGCGTTCTCCGTGGCGTTGGACGAGGTGAGGGCGAGCGGCACGCACGGCGGCGGCTGCACGTGCGGCGACTGCCCGCACGGGGCGCGCGAGGGCCACCGGCGCGCGGTGGCCGCCTTCCTGGCCAAACGGGACGAATTCGCCGCGGGCCAGGGGCTGCCGCCCGGGGTCGCCCAGTCCGCCTCCGCGACCCGCCAGTGGGTCTCGGACGAGCTGACCCAGTCGGCCAGGACCGTGGCCGAACGGGGCCGGGAGGCAGGCGACGTCTGGCTGTACCGGGTGTGGCGGCGCACCCTGATCGCGGTGTGGGGGAGCGTCGCCGTGCTGGTCGTCGCCGAGGCCGCCACCGCCATCGGTGCGGGCTGGACCAACGCCCGTACGGCGGGGCTCGTCGCCGGACTCGTCACCGCGGGCCTGCTGACCGCCGCCGCCCACGTCCACCGGGCCCGCGGCGGCCTGTTCGCCCCGGTGATCGGCGAGGACAACCGGCTCTCCACCTCCCGGGCGGTCGCCGCGTCCTGGGTGCTGATCGCCGTCTTCTCCGTCCTCGTACTGGCGCTCCAGCTGGCCGGGGCCTCCGGCCACGCCGAGCGCGACGAACTGATCGAGGGGCTGGAGCTGTCCCGGGGCGCAGGGGTGGTGACCGTGCTGGCGCTGGTGTGCGCCGTCGCCGTCGTCGTACGTCGGGTGGTGACCGTACGCGCCCTGTCCGGGCGGCTGCAGAAGCTGCGGGCCGAGCGGCCGCGCGCCGCGGATCTGCTCACCGACGACTCGGGGCGGGGCAGCTTCACGGATGTGCAGTACGTGCTGGTGAGCACCGTTGCCGTGCTGTTCGCCGCGGTCCGGCTGGCCCGGCGGCCCGAGCAGCTGCCCGACCTGCCCTGGGGCCTCGCGCTGCTGGTCACCGTCTCGGCGCTCGCGTACTTCGCCGGGAAGTACGCGGAGGGCGGGCGCCCCGTGGTGCTCTCGGTGGTCCGGGCCCGGGAGGCCGGGGATCTGGACGCGCCGATCCGTACCGGCGACGACATCGAGATCCGGGGTGCGGGCTTCGTGCCGCCCGGCGCCGGGGCGCCGGACCGGCTGGCCCGCATGGTCGTACGGATCGGCCGGGTCCATGTGCATGTGCCGCTGGTCCCGGTCGCCGGCGGCTTCGCCAACCCGACCGACGGCTTGCTCACCGTGCCGGTACCGGTGGAGGTGGAACCGGGGCTGGTGGAGGTGCAGGTCGTGACCGCCGCCGGGGTCGAGACGAACCGGGTCGAGATCGATGTGACGGACTGACGGCAGGAGGCGACCCCGCCGGGCGGACGGTCACCGGCCGATGGACACCGGCTGGTGGACACCGGCCTATCGGATGGCCCATGGAACACCGCCGATCGGACGCCCCACCGGGTGAACAGCGCGTTCACCGCGTACGTATGGTCTGGTGACGGATCTACGGAAGGCGGGCAGCCACATGCAGGGGTACGGCACGAACGTACGCGGTCTGGGTGAGCCGAGAGGGCTAAAGGAGCTGGCACGGGAGCATGCCCTGCTGCCGCTGCGGGTCCTTCTCGGCGTCACCTTCATCTACGCCGGGCTCGACAAACTGACGGACAGTTCCTTCTTCCGCGCGAGCGGCGCCGGCTCCATCGGCGAGACGATGCACGCGGTTCGCGACTCGTCCGCGATCCCGGCCCTCGTCGACCTCGCGCTGAAGAGCCCCGGCTCCTTCGGGTACGCCATCGCCATCGGCGAACTCCTCGTCGGCATCGGCACCCTCATCGGGCTCCGGGCACAGCTCGCCGCGCTCGGCGGGGCACTGATCTCGCTGAGCCTGTGGCTGACGGTGAGCTGGCAGATCGAGCCGTACTACTTCGGCAACGACCTGGCCTACCTCATGGCCTGGCTGCCGCTGCTGCTCGGCGGGGCCACGGCGTTCTCCGTGGACGCCTTTCTCGCGTCCCGACGGCGACGGATCAGGTAGTTCACCCAGGTCGCGGTGGCGGCCAGCCAGAGGCCGCCGAAGAACAGCGGGAAGAAGAACACCCACGGGGCGTTCCAGGCCCCCGCCGCGTCCGCCGCGTATCCCGCTGCCAGCGCGAGCATGACCACACCCGCGACCGCCCGTCCCGGACGGATCTCATGACGCAGCACGGGTGACCTCCACCTGTCCGATGCCGACTTCGAGAGTGAGCTCGACCGTGCCGGCCGGTTTGCTCCCCGGGGGCGGCGGCAGCGTCCTGTGCTCATTCTGCGAGGGATTGACGTCCACCTCGCGCGCCTTGCTGCCGGCCGGTGCGCCGCTCGGCCGGCTGAGCGGCAGAGTGATGTCGCCGAGGGTCGCCCGCGCGTCCACCTTGACGGTCACCGCCTTCGGTACGACGACGACCGCGCGGCCCGCCCCGACGTTGACTTCCGTACGGACGGTGCCGCCCGGAGGAACCGTGATCTCCGTGAGATCCAGCCGCGCCACCCCGGTGCCCAGTTCGTAGTGCGGCCGGACCGCCGCCACCGAGGCCGGCCGCCAGCCCTCACGCACCCACTGGGTGGTGATGTTCTTGGGCAGCGTGGAGGCGCCCGCCAGCAGGGCCGCAGTGATCATCGACAGCATGACCGTGCCGAATCCGGTCCGTCCGAGGAACGCGCTGACCAGCATTCCCAGTCCGAACACCGCGAGCGCGCCGGCCAGACCGATCTGCAGACTCGTGCCGAGGGGGTGGGAGTCCCAGCTCAGCCCCGTGCCCAGCCCGCCTGCGATCAGCGCGAACAGGAACACGAGACCGCCGATCGAGACCGGGCCCGTGGTGCCGGGCTCCCGCCGGGGCACGCGGAACGGGTCCTCCGGCGGCGCCCCGCGGGGCCGTACCGCCCGGTCGGCCGGCGCGGTGTCGGCGGGGCCCCACAGATAGCCGGGGCCCACCGGCCCCGAGGTGCCGTCCTTGATGATCGGGTCCCGCCACCACGACGGGCTGCCCGGCGTGGGCGGGGCCTTCACCTCGGGCGGCGCGTCCGCCGCCGCCTGCGCGGTCGCCGGATGCAGCGGGTCCTCGGGCGCCGCGGTCCTGCGGTTCTGCGTCCAGACGGCGAAGCCGACGACCGCGAGCGTCAGCATCGCGGAGAACGCCAGCGTGCCGCCGTTGCCCAGCATCGAGAGGAACAGCCCGCAGCCGATCAGCGCGAGCAGCGCCGCGATCAGGGACGCCCCCTCGACGCGACCGGACAGCAGTCTGCGCGCCTCGTTCTCGTCCGCCCCCTCCAGGGGGATCAGCAGCCAGGCGAAGCCGTAGAAGATCAGTCCGATGCCGCCGGTGACGGACAGCACACCGAGCACGATCCGGAAGATCACCGGATCGACGTCGCAGTACCGGCCGAGCCCGCCGCACACCCCGGCCACGACCTTGTGCCGCGAGCTGCGGCGCAGGTGAGGTCCCGGGGCCGGGGGCGGTGCGACACCGGGGGAGGCGTCCTGGGGAACGGTCATGGCTCCATGGTGACGGGCCGGGCGCCCGTCCGGGACCCGCGCCGACCCTGGCCGATCCCTGATATTGGCCCGCGGAACCCCTGGGGGAATCGTCCGCGCCTTCCGGAGCCGAGCTCTCAGGGTCGAGTCCGGGGCGGACCCTGATGCCGTCGCGCGGGCGGGCATGTGACCATCGGGTCATGCCAGCCGCCACTCCCCGAGCCGCCGCGAGCTCCGCCGGAACCGACCCGGAGGAGCCGCCGCTGCGCAAGCTGTACCGCAGCGCCGACGGACGGATGCTCGGCGGTGTCGCGCGCGGACTCGCCGGGCATCTCGGGCTGCCCGTCGTCTGGGTACGGTTCGTCTTCCTCGGCCTGTTCTTCGCGGACGGCCTCGGCGCGCTGCTCTACGCCGTGTTCTGGATCGTCGTCCCGCTCGGTGTCGGTGGCGTGGAGGCGCCGCGCTCCGTCTTCGAGACCGCCCCGGACGGCAGGCGCCGGCTCCGTAAACCCGACAGGGGCCAGATCTTCGCCCTCATCGCGCTGTTCATCGGCGCCATGATCTTCGTCGGCAACGTCGACATGGGCAGCGGCGCCGACCGCTACATCTGGCCCACGCTGCTGATCGGCGCCGGTTCCGTGCTGGTGTGGCGGCAGGCCGACAATGCCCGGCGGGCCCGCTGGATGGAGGTCGGCAGCCGCCGCCGGGTCCTCCACCTGGCCCGGGCGCTGGCCGGGGTCGCCCTGGTCGGCCTGGGCCTGGCCGTCTTCATGGTGGTACGCGGCTCCGCGGCCCAGCTCGGAAACGTCCTCACCGCCGCGATAGCCGTCCTCACCGGCATCGCGCTGCTGGCCGGCCCCTACCTCGTCCGCATGACCCAGGACCTCTCCGAGGAACGCACGATGCGGATCCGGGCCCAGGAGCGCGCCGAGGTCGCCGCCCATGTCCATGACTCGGTGCTGCACACCCTCACCCTGATCCAGCGCCACGCGGAGGACGCGGGCGAGGTCCGCAGACTGGCCCGGGCCCAGGAACGCGAACTGCGCAACTGGCTGTACAACCCCGAGGGCACCGGCAAGGACGAGGACGACGAACCCGAGACCCTCGCCGAGGCGGTCAAACGTGCCGCCGCCGAGGTCGAGGACAAGCACGGCGTCCCACTGGAGGTCGTCGTCGTCGGCGACTGCCCGCTGGACGAGAAGTTGGCCGCGCAGATGCAGGCCGCGCGCGAGGCGATGGTCAACGCCGCCAAGTACGGTGGCGAGGGCGGAGCCGTGCAGGTCTACGCGGAGGTCGAAGGCCGCTCGGTCTTCGTCTCGGTGCGCGACCGGGGGCCGGGATTCGATCTGGATTCCGTACCGGGGGACAGAATGGGCGTACGAGAATCAATCATCGGCCGGATGCAGCGCAACGGCGGTACGGCGCGGCTGCGTTCGGTGCCCGGCGGGGGCACGGAAGTCGAGTTGGAGATGGAGAGGGCGAGCGATGACCAAGACCACTGAGGCGGCCGGGGGCCCGGAGCGCCGGGTACGGGTCGTGCTCGTCGACGACCACCGGATGTTCCGCACCGGCGTCCAGGCCGAGATCGGCCGCACCGAGGAGACGGGCGTCGAGGTGGTCGGCGAGGCCGCCGACGTCGACCAGGCGGTCACCGTCATCACGGCGACCCGCCCCGAGGTCGTCCTCCTCGACGTCCACCTGCCGGGCGGCGGCGGCGTCGAGGTGCTGCGCCGCTGCGCCCCGCTGATGGGCGCGGTCGAGAACCCGGTGCGGTTCCTGGCGTTGTCCGTCTCGGACGCCGCCGAGGACGTCATCGGAGTCATCCGCGGCGGCGCCCGCGGCTATGTCACCAAGACGATCACCGGCACCGACCTGGTCGACTCGGTCTTCCGGGTCCAGGACGGCGACGCGGTGTTCTCGCCGCGGCTGGCCGGCTTCGTCCTCGACGCCTTCGCCTCCACGGACGCGCCACCGGTCGACGAGGACCTGGACCGGCTGACGCAGCGCGAGCGCGAGGTGCTGCGGCTGATCGCCCGCGGCTACGCGTACAAGGAGATCGCCAAGCAGCTGTTCATCTCGGTGAAGACGGTCGAGTCGCACGTCTCGGCGGTGCTGCGCAAGCTCCAGCTGTCCAACCGGCACGAGCTGACCCGGTGGGCGACGGCGCGACGGCTGGTCTGAGGCGGCGGCCGGTACCGGTAGGCCGGTACCGGCCGCCGATTGACCGGGAGCCGGGAGCCTATGCCACCCGGGTCGCTCCGGCGAAGGGCATTTGATCGATGGGCGCGATCCGGACCGGCGCTCCCGGGTGCGGGGCGTGGATCATCTGGCCGTTGCCGATGTAGAGCCCGACATGGCTGATGCCCGAGTAGAAGAACACCAGGTCGCCCGGGACCAGTTCGGAGCGCGGGATGTGCTGTCCGGCGTTGATCTGGGTGTACGTGGTCCGGGGCAGCGAGACGCCGGCGGAGCGCCAGGCGGCCTGGGTGAGCCCGGAGCAGTCGAACGAGAACGGGCCTGTCGCGCCCCAGACGTACGGCTTGCCGAGCGCCCCGTACGCGAACGCGACGGCCTCGGCGGCGCGGGAGTTGGCGGCCAGTACGGGGCCGCGCGCGGTGCTGCGGTCGGCGCGGCCGGCGGAAAGCACGCCGTCCGAGACCTCGTAGGCGGTGCGCTCGGCCGGGGACAGGGTGGCGAGGAGCCGTTGCGCGTCGGCCAGTTTGGCCCTGACCGTTGCCTTGTGTTCCTTCAGCTCGGCCTGGCGCGATGCCAGCGCCGCCAGCTTGCCCTTGGCCTGCGAGCGCAGTTGGGCGATCCGGGCGACCTGCCGCTCCACCTGGTCGACCTCGGCGGCCTGGCGGTCGCCGATCCGGTCCATGTACGAGGCGCGCTCCAGGTACTGGTCGGGGTCGGAGGAGAGCGCCAGCTGTACGGACGGGTCGAGGCCGCCGGTGCGGTACTGCGCGGCGGCGAGCGAACCCAGTGCGTTGCGCGAGGCGTTGAGACGCTCGGTCCTGCGAGCGGCCTCGTCGCGCAGGGTGTCGACGGCGTCGGCGGCAGCGGTCGCCTGCTCCTTCGCGCCGTTGTACTGCTCGGTGGCGACCTCCGCGTCGTGGTAGAGCCGGTCCACCTCGGCGGTGATCTGAGCGGGGGTTCGCTGGGGGTCGGCGTGTGCCGAACCCGGTAATACGGCAGCGGTGGCGGCCCCGGCGAAGGCGAGTGTGGCCGCGGTGCGGGCAGCAGAGCCGATGTACGGGCGCTGCTTGGGTTTCCGGTGCGCTGCCACGGGGGCGTGCGTCCTTCCTGGCGACTTCCCGTCGGGGTCTACCGGCGGGCCCGCCGGAGGTCCGGCGGCGGGTCACCAACAGGGGAGCGGCCCGCCGCCGGACTTCTCGGCGGGGTGACCGGTGTGCCGTCCGGGTGCGGAGCGGCGGTGAAGACGGTCACCTGCCAGGGACGCTAAACCCGGGGCACGGGGAAGAGTCGTAATGACGCCTATTGCCTCATTTTGGCGCGGCACTGTCTCTGTTTGATCGGAAAAATGACAACAGAGTGAGGCAATTGGTGCAGACACGAGTGAAGCGGCAGGAAGCTGCACCTGCCTGCGGAGTGGTGATATGGGCGGGGCTAGGCTGCGGCCTCATGGAAGCACTCATTCATGTCTTCGTCGCCCTGCACATCATCGGTATCGCCTCTCTGCTGGGCGGCTTCCTGACCCAGATGAAGGCGATGGGCGCGGGCACGGCCCGGTTCGTCCCGGCGATGCTGCACGGCGCGCTGACGATGCTGGTCACCGGTGTCGCGCTGGTCGGGCTCAACCAGGCCGACGGCAACACCGTGAACAACATCAAGATCGGGGTCAAGCTGCTGTTCCTGGTCGTCATACTCGCGCTGGTCTACATCAAGCGGGACGAGGAGAAGGTCGACAAGGGTGCCTTCTCGGCCGTGGGCGGGCTGACGCTCGCCAACATCTTCATCGCCACGCTCTGGACCTGAGAAACCGAGACCTGGGGCCGCTGTCCTGAGAGCCGGGGCCTGAGCCGGACCCGGGTCCTGCGTCGGCCGGGGCGCGGCCCGCGCCCCGGCCGACGGCCACGCGAACCGCTACGCCGGCCGCACGCTGCCGTAGATCGGCATGTAGTAGATCGACTCCTCGCGCACATTCGCTCCCGGCTTCGGCGCGTGGATCATCATCCCGTCGCCCTTGTAGATGCCGACGTGGCTGATGTCGTCGTAGAAGAAGACGAGGTCGCCCGGGCGCAGGTCCGCCGTCGCGACCCGGGTGCCTGTTTTCACCTGGTCCCACGTGGTGCGCGGGATGCCGACGCCCGCGGCCTTCCACGCCGCCTGGGTGAGCCCGGAGCAGTCGTACGAGGACGGGCCCGTCGCGCCCCAGACGTACGGCTTGCCGATCTGGGCCCGGGCGAAGGCGAGGACCTTCTCCGCCTTGGTGGTGGCGCTGCTGTCCGAGCCGGTGCCCGTGCCGGTGCCCGTGCCGGTGCCCGTGCTCGTACCGCTGCCGGAATTTGCTTCCTTCGCGGCCTCTGCGGCCTTACGGTCCGCCTCCGCCTTGGCGGCGGCCTGCTGCTTGGCCAGTTCCTCCGCCTTGCGCCGGGCCTCCGCCTCCTTCTTCCGCTCCAGCGCCGCGAGCCGCGCCTTCTCCTCGACGGTCAGTTTCGACAGCAACGCGCGTGCCTCGCCCAGCTTCTTCTGGACGTCCTGCTTGCTGGTGCGCAGCGTGGTCTGCGTCGTGGTCAGCGTCTCCAGGCTCTGTACCGCTTCGGCCCGCTTCTTCGCCGCCTTGGTCTGCTGCGTACGGAAGTCCGTGATCGCCTTCTGCTGCCGGCTGGTCATCCGGTCCATCAGCTGGTTCTGGTCGAAGTACGACTGCGGGTCGTCGGCCAGGAAGAAGGTGGCGCTCGGCGCGATGGTGCCGCTGCGGTACTGCGCGGCCGCGTACGTGCCGAGCGTCCTGCGGGCGTCGTTGAGCTGGTCGGCGCGCTGGGCGACATCATTCAGCAGGGCGTCGACCTTGGTGCGCTGGGTGGCGGCGGCTTCCTTCGCCTGGTTGTACTGCTGGGTCGCGGTGCCCGCCTGCCGGTAGAGGTCGTCGACCTTCTTCTGGACGTCCTCGATGCTGGGTTTCGGGGCGGGGGCGGCCATCGCGCTCTGCGTGGAGAGCAGGGTCACGGACGCCAGTGCCGCCGTCGTGAGCCCGACGGCCGGTGTGGTGGTGCGCACCCGGGTGCGCGGTTTGCGATGCGACGCCAAGGCCGGCATCTCCTTCCGTGGACCGCCTACCGGGTTAGCTGTCGGGTTCGGGCGGAACGGAAGGCTGCCCTACGGTCCGCGTGGGGGCAAGGACCGATTCACCCCGGTGCTGCGTGTGGGTCCCCGGTTCCGGACTCCCGCGAGGGCAGCCCGGATTCGGCGTGGGCGCCCGCTCGGCGTGGTTCGCCTCAGGGGGTACGGGCCGCCCGGACGAGCACGCTAGCCAACCCATGGTGCGGCTGTGAAGGTTGATGTTCGATATGCCCGATACATTTTCGTGACCTCGGCGAAGTGGGGCGGCAAGGGCGGCCGGGGGCCCGGAATTCCTCACCCGGAGTGGGTGCCCGCTCTCTTTGCGTGCCCGGTAGCGGGGCGGGGTCGGTCATGCGGCCCGGGTCCGGTTCGGCATGCGGCCGTCGTGTGTCGGTGCGGCGGCCTAGACTCGACAAGCGATGAGCAGCCTCTTTGACGACAGCTTCCTGGCCGGCCTCCAGCACTCGGAGGAAGAGCCCCCGCCGCCCCCCGAGGACCCCGCACCCGAAGCGGTGCCGGAGGACCTCTTCGCGGGCGTATTCGACGGGCCCCCGCCGCCCAGGGAGGAGTACTACCGCGACGGCGCGCACCGCCCCGTCATCGACCCGGCGGCGCTCCTCGACGGGCTGAACACCGAGCAGCGCGCCGCCGTGGTCCACGCGGGCTCCCCGCTGCTCATCGTGGCCGGGGCGGGCTCCGGCAAGACGCGGGTGCTGACCCACCGGATCGCCCACCTCCTTGCCGAGCGCGGGGTGCACCCCGGCCAGATCCTGGCGATCACCTTCACCAACAAGGCCGCGGGCGAGATGAAGGAGCGCGTCGAGCAGCTCGTCGGACCACGCGCCAACGCCATGTGGGTCATGACCTTCCACAGCGCGTGCGTACGCATCCTGCGCCGCGAGTCGAAGAAGCTCGGCTTCACGTCATCGTTCTCGATCTACGACGCCGCCGACTCCAAGCGGCTGATGGCCCTGGTCTGCCGCGATCTGGACCTCGACCCGAAGCGCTTCCCGCCGAAGTCGTTCACGGCGAAGGTCTCCAACCTGAAGAACGAGCTGATCGACGAGGAGACCTTCGCCGGCCAGGCCGCGGACGGTTTCGAGAAGACCCTCGCCCAGGCCTACGCGATGTACCAGTCCCGGCTGCGCGAGGCCAACGCGCTGGACTTCGACGACATCATCATGACGACGGTCCACCTGCTCCAGGCGTTCCCCGACGTCGCGGAGCACTACCGCCGCCGGTTCCGGCACGTCCTCGTCGACGAGTACCAGGACACCAACCACGCCCAGTACACCCTCGTACGCGAACTGGTCGGCCCGGTCGGCGAGGGCGACGCCCCCGCCGAGCTGTGCGTCGTCGGTGACGCGGACCAGTCGATCTACGCCTTCCGCGGCGCGACCATCCGCAACATCCTCCAGTTCGAGGAGGACTACCCGGACGCGACCACGATCCTGCTGGAGCAGAACTACCGCTCCACGCAGACGATCCTGTCCGCCGCCAACGCGGTCATCGAGCGCAACGAGAGCCGCCGCCCCAAGAACCTCTGGACGAACGCCGGCACCGGCGCCCGGATCACCGGCTATGTCGCCGACACCGAGCACGACGAGGCGCAGTTCGTCGCCGACGAGATCGACCGGCTGACCGACGCGGGCGACGCCAAGGCAGGCGACGTCGCGGTCTTCTACCGTACGAACGCGCAGTCCCGGGTCTTCGAAGAGATCTTCATCCGCGTCGGACTGCCCTACAAGGTCGTCGGCGGCGTGCGCTTCTACGAACGCAAGGAGGTCCGGGACGTCCTGGCCTACCTCCGGGTCCTCGCCAACCCCGAGGACACCGTCCCGCTGCGCCGCATCCTCAATGTGCCCAAACGCGGCATCGGCGACCGCGCCGAAGCCATGATCGACGCGCTGTCGATGCGCGAGAAGATCACCTTCCCGCAGGCGCTGCGCCGGGTCGACGAGGCGTACGGCATGGCGGCCCGGTCGGCCAATGCCGTCAAGCGGTTCAACACGCTGATGGAGGAGCTGCGCACGATCGTCGAGTCCGGCGCGGGCCCGGCGGTGGTCCTGGAAGCCGTCCTGGAGCGGACCGGCTATCTCGCCGAGCTCCAGGCGTCCACCGACCCGCAGGACGAGACCCGTATCGAGAACCTTCAGGAACTCGCCGCCGTCGCCCTCGAATTCGAGCAGGAGCGGGGAGAGGCCGGCGAGGAAGGCGCGGGCACCCTCGCCGAGTTCCTGGAGCGGGTCGCGCTCGTCGCCGACTCCGACCAGATCCCCGACGAGGACGAGGACGGCTCCGGCGTCATCACGCTGATGACGCTGCACACCGCGAAGGGCCTCGAATTCCCGGTGGTCTTCCTGACCGGCATGGAGGACGGCGTCTTCCCGCACATGCGGGCGCTCGGCCAGGTCAAGGAGCTGGAGGAGGAGCGGCGGCTCGCATACGTAGGCATCACCCGGGCCCGCGAGCGGCTCTATCTGACCCGGGCGGCGATGCGCAGCGCGTGGGGTCAGCCCTCGTACAACCCGCCGTCGCGGTTCCTGGAGGAGATCCCGGACCAGCACCTGGAGTGGAAGCGGACCGGGCCGATGGCGGCCCCGGCCGGACCGACGTCGGGGATCACCTCGTCGTTGTCGTCGTCCCGTTCGCGCTCCGGCCCCTCGGGCTTCGCGACCCGGCGGACCTCGGACAAGCCGACGATCACGCTGGCCGTCGGGGACCGCGTCACGCACGACCAGTTCGGGCTCGGCACGGTGACCGCCGTCGAGGGGATCGGCGACCAGGCGAAGGCGACGGTCGACTTCGGGGACGAACGGCCGAAGAAGCTGCTGCTGCGGTACGCGCCGGTCGAGAAGCTTTAGCGCTCCTCTTGGGTCGGGCGGAGGGGCGTACGGGCAGGCGGCCGGGGCTGTTGCTCCGGCCGCCGTCGGGTGCGGGGTGGCTCAGGTCGGGTTGACGCCGTGGTAGCGGAGCCAGGGGAGCGGGTTTATCGCCGCACCGCCACCGGGCCGTACCTCGAAGTGCAGGTGCGGGCCGGTCGAGTTCCCGGAGTTGCCGGAGTACGCGATGACGTCACCGGCCTTGACGGGGCCCGAGCGGATCCTGGTGCTGCTGAGATGGCAGTACCAGGTCTCGGTCCCGTCCGCCATGGTGACGATGGCCATGTTCCCGTAGGCGCTGTTCCACTGGGTGCGTACGGTGCCGTCGGTCGCGGCCATCACGGGCGTGCCGTACGAGACGGGGAAGTCGATGCCCGTGTGCACGGACATCCAGTTGACGCCCGCCTGGCCGAAGTACGCGCTGAGGCCGTGCTGCGCGACGGGCATCACGTACTTCGGGCGCAACGCCTCCCTGCGCGCGGCCTCTTCCTCGCGCTTCTTCTTCTCGGCGGCCTGCCGTTCGCGCAGATCGATGCGTTCCTGGGTACGGCTGACGCGGTCGCCGAAGTTCTGGGCGTCGGCCCTGAGGTTGGCGAGCTGGGTGTCCAGCTTGTTGTTGGCGGCGAGCGGCTTGACGGAGCCGGGGTCGGCGGCCGCCATCGTGGTCGTCTTGTCGTCCTTCTTGTCCTCGCCACCCAGTCCGCCGACGGAGGCCGCGGCGATACCGGCCACGCTCATCACACAGGCGGAGGGAACGGCGACGGTAAGGAGCGCGGAACGCTTCGCGGGAGAACGCCGCCGGCTGCGACCGCCGGTGCCGCGGGTGGCGGGGCGGCTGCGGGGGCGGTGGGCATCGAGGGGAGCGTCGGCCGTGTCGCGGTTCGCGGCGGCGGTCTTGTCGTCGCAGGTGGCTTCGGAGGCTTCGGTGGTTTCGGCGGCGGCTTCGTGCCCGTCGGTGTCGAAGTCCGTCTCCGGAAGGCTGAACTCGGTGGTGTGGGGGGCCTCGAACGGGTCGTACGACTGGTGTGCGTCGTAAGCCTCGTGTGCCTCGTGTGGCGCTGGTGTCTCGTGCAACACCTGTGTGGTTTGCGCGCTTTGCGCGGTTTGCTCTTCGTGCTCGAGCGTGCCGCCGGTGTTCCATGCGGTGGCGTCGTACGCGCCGGTGTCGTAGGCCGCCGTGCCGGTCGTCGTCCATTGGCCGGTCTGGTGCCAGCCGTCGGTCTCCCACTGGCCCGTGGCGTCCGGTGCGCCACCCTGTGCCGGAACGTCGGCGAAGGTGGCGGTGGCGGTGGACGCCCAGGTGGCTGTGGTGTCGTACACCGGGCCTGCGCCGTACTGCTGCTGCTCGGGCTGTGCCGCATACGGGGCGTAGGCGTCGTACGAGGTGGTCGGGTGCGCGCCCGTGTCCCACTGGGTGGAGTCGTACTGGCCGCTGTATCCGGCCTGCCCGGTGTCGTAACCGCTGTCGTACGCGCCGTCGTAGTGAC
The DNA here is from genome assembly GCF_055635345.1 of Streptomyces sp. NPDC111516. Lineage (NCBI taxonomy): Bacteria > Bacillati > Actinomycetota > Actinomycetes > Kitasatosporales > Streptomycetaceae > Streptomyces > Streptomyces sp. NPDC111516. The sequence continues at coordinate 285,732 of NZ_JBVKBV010000004.1, forward strand.
CGGGGAGGGAGCCGAAGAGTGGATCGCTGTCGAAGCTGCCGGTGGCCTTGCTGTCGTATCCGGCGAACCCGGCGTGGGGGTGCTGGTCGTTCACCAACTTCTCTCTCGCCTCGGCAGCAGGACCTGTGTAGCGGGGTCCGGTGGGGAATTCCGAATCCCAGGGGGAGCAGTGGCCGCGACTGTACCCGGCGGTATGCGACGTCGACAATCTTCGACGGGTTCGGGTGGCTCAGGAAACGGGCAATCGGCCGCCTTTCGACGGACTGTCTACACAGCCTTGGCTCTATGTTCGAAACCCGTTCTATTCGTGCGGTCCGGCGGAGGCCGGCGGGGTGGCCATGTGCCATGGAAGCTCGAGTGACTTGTGGTGCTGGTGCTGGTGCTGGTGTTGGTGCTGGTGCCCGGTGGGCGAAGCCGCAGCACGCCGGGCTCAGGCAGCTCCTCCGGACTCGGAATCTCCCTCGGCCCCGGAAGTTCCTACGGTTTCGGTCGTCGATTCGCCGGATTCCAGCGCCTGCCGGACCGCGGTGGCGACGGTCGGGTGCACCGGGAGTGCGAGGTGGCCGATCCCGCTGACGCGTACGTTCAGCGCGTCGAGATCCGGATGGTCGATGCAGGCCGCCTCGGCAGGGACGATCACCCGGTCCAGCTCGCTCCAGAAGCTCACGAACCGGGTGCGGCAGCCGGGCGCCGGCCTGCGCAGTTCCTCGATCGGCGCGGAGCCCGTACGCATCTGGCGCACGATGGGGTGAGCGCCGGCCAGCGGGGCGACGGCCGTGCCCCCGTGCGGTGTGCCGAGTGTGACCAGGGTGCGGACCCGCTGGTCACCGCCCAGTCGCTGCACGTAGTAGCGGGCGATCAGGCCGCCGAGGCTGTGCCCGACGATGTCGACCTCGTGGTGTCCGGTGCGGGCGCAGATCTCCTCGACGTGCCGCCCGAGCAGCTCAGCCGCCGTACGGATGTCACAGGTCAGCGGCGAGTAGTTGAGCGACTCCAGATGGCGCCGGCCGTGCCGGGCGAGGGAGCGGCGGAGCAGGACGAAGATCGAACGGTTGTCGATGAAACCGTGCAGGAGTACGACGGGCGGCCGCTCGCCGCCCTCGGTGAGGAGGGCGGACGTCCCGGCGGGCGCGGGGCCGGTGGGTGGTCCGGCCGGGCGTGGCGTGGGCCGCCGCTCCCCGGCGATGCCGGTGGGGTACAGGAGTACGTGCCCGGTGAGAACCACCAGTTCGAGCACGGTGGCCTTGAGCAGTGCGGATGTCGGCCGGGTGCGGCACGGACACGGCCGGCGCGGCAGTAGCGGCGGGAAAGGCAGGACCTGCATGGCCGACCTCCTGCTTCGGCAAGCGGGGAGGCGGCTCCGGTCCCCGTGTGCCCTCACGGGGTGCCGTTGCGGAGGTACGGGCGGTCGGCCCGGCCCGGGGTTCGGTCCCGATGGGCGGGCGCCTGCTCGCCGGTGGTGACCGGTGAACGACCGGCCGTCGGACCCGATGCCGGCGGTCCCGGCGGTCCGCACCACCGTGCCGCGCGGCTGGCGGCGCGGTGGTACGGCGACCTCGTAGCGGCTCCCCTGGCGGCCGGTCCCGCACGGCGGGTGTGCCGCGTCGAAGGGAACGGCGCCCGGTGAACATGTCCCACGTGTGATTTCCCCCTCCCCGTCCACCGCGAAACGGCGGGTTGCGGGATGCTGTGGATAACGTTCGTTCACATCCCCGGCCCTTCAGGCACGGGAGACGCATGTGGAGGCAGTGATGGGTGTGACCGGTCCGATCCGTGTGGTGGTGGCCAAGCCGGGCCTGGACGGCCATGATCGCGGAGCCAAGGTGATCGCGCGGGCGCTGCGCGACGCCGGTATGGAGGTCATCTACACCGGGCTCCACCAGACGCCCGAGCAGATCGTGGACACCGCGATTCAGGAGGACGCCGACGCGATCGGCCTCTCGATCCTCTCCGGTGCGCACAACACGCTCTTCGCCAAGGTGATCGAGCTCTTGAAGGAGCGCGAGGCGGAGGACATCAAGGTCTTCGGCGGCGGCATCATTCCGGAGGCGGACATCGCACCGCTGAAGGAACAGGGCGTCGCGGCGATCTTCACCCCGGGCGCGACGACGGCGTCGATCGTCGACTGGGTCAACGCAAACGTCCGCCACCCCGCGGAAGCCTGACCTCACCACCCAGGCCGACGGCCCGGGCACCGGCCCTGCCGGGCCCGGCTGCCCGGTCGCGGTCACTGGGCCAAGGCCACCGGGACTGATACCTGTCCCTCGTTCCCGCCCGCGCCGCCAGGCCCCCGCGCTCAGGAGCCCCGTGCCAGGCCCCCCGCGGCCGCTGAGCAGTCCTCAGCCGGGGCTGCTGTGCTTCCCGCGGTCGAAGTGCTCCGATCCGTCTCGGCCCGGTATCAGTTCCAGGTCCATCGCCGCGCGCAGTCGCAGTGTGGAGACCAGTCGTTGGAAGGCCTCCGACCAGTAGCCGGTGGCGCCCGGTGAGGCGTTCTCCGGTTCGTCCGAGGTGGTGGTGAGGACCTCCAGGCGGTCTGCCTCGGCCGGGTTCAGGCAGCGTTCGGCCAGGCCCATCACGCCGCTGAAGCTCCAGGGGTAGCTGCCCGCGTCCCGGGCGATGTCGAGGGCGTCGACGACCGAGCGGCCGAGCGGTTCGGACCAGGGTGTCGGGCAGACCCCGAGCAGCTGGAACGCCTCCGACAGCCCGTGCGCCGCGATGAAGTCGGCCACCCAATCGCCCCGTTCGGCCGCGGGAAGTACGGCAAGGAGCTTCGACCGCTCGGCGATGGACGCCGTGCCGGGGCCGTTCGACGGAGGGGCGGAGGGGACGCCGAGCAGTGCGCGGGCCCACTGCGGATCCCGTTGGCGCACCGCTGCCCGGCACCAGGCGGCGTGCAGTTCCTCGGCCCAGCCGTCGGACACCGGCAGGCCGACGATCTCCTGCGCGGTGCGCCCGCCGAACCGCGCCGTCCAGGTGGCGAGCGGGGTCGCCTCCACCAACTGGCCGAACCACCAGGACCGTTCCCCCCGCCCGGACGGCGGCACCGCCACCACGCCGTCGCGCTCCATCGCGGCGTCGCATTCGTGCGGGGCCTCCACGGCGACGGAGGCGTCGTCGTCCGCGAGGTCCGGGCTCACACAGGACATCGCGCGGGCCGCCATCCGTGCGGCGAACGCCGACTCCGGCAGCCCGGAAAGCAGTTCGGCAGCCGTCGAGCGGACATTGCGGCTGCGGTCGGAGAGGGCCTGTTCCAGGAAGGTCTCGTCCACGGCGGACAGCCCCGTGCGCAGTGAGTCGAGGAACATCAGCCGGTCTTCGGCGCGCTCGGTGGACCATGTGGTGGCGAGCAGCGCGAGCGCTTGCGCGGGATCGTGTGCCCGTACTGCCCCGAGCAGGGCGACCCGTTCGGCGAACAGACCCTCCTCCCACAACCGGGCGACCGCTTCCGAATCGGTGACGTCGGGCAGCAACGAGCCGCCGGACGAGCCGCGCAGCGCGAACTTCCATTCGGGGTTCAGCCCGGCCAGCCACAGCCCGCGGGGCCCGGCGAAGGCCAGGGCCTGCGGCCGCAGATCGGTACGGGATCTGGCTGCGTCGAGCAGGGGCGGGAGCAGCGCGGCCGGGGCCCGGAAGCCATGCTGATTGGCGGTGGTCAGCCACTGCGGGATCAGTTCCGTGAGATCGGGGGCCGTACCGCGCCGACCACCGGAGCCGCCGGCCGCCGACCGGTCCGCGAGCAACTGGGCCAGTCTGCGACGCGCGGCCGTGGGCAGCGGTGGCCTCGGGTCGGCGGGCGCCGGCTCGGGCCGGGGGGCGGCATGGGCGGGCAGCAGACCCGCTCTGCGCCGTACGGTGTGGAGCGCCGCCGCGTCCAGCAGTCCGGCCGGTCCGCCGTTTCCCTCCGTCGGCCGGCGGTCGGTGCCGAGAAGCGCCGTAGTGACGAGGTCTTCCCATGGCGCGGGTGTGATGGTGCGAGGCATTCGTCCCCCTTCGGACTTCGACCTTTCGAACCCTGTGAGTACTTCGAATGAGTCCTTCGAATCCTTCGAATTCAGCGTCAGATGAGCCGCACGGTCTCGGACGCCGTGTCGGCGCTGCTGACCTCGGCGCGGCCTACGGCGTCGTCCCCGTTCGCGGACCAGGCCGCGAGCGGGTCGAAACCGCGGTGGCCGCATTCGCCGAAGACCGTGACCGGAAAGCCGCCGGAGAGCGCGACGAGCTTCCACAGCCCGGGCCGGGACAGTGCGGACGGAGCGAGGGGCAGGGCCGCCTCGCCCGCCGCGTCGACCAGTTGCCAGCCGTCTCCGGACGGCACGGGTATGACCTCGTGCAGCGTCACCGGCCAGGTGTCGAGCCACGGGTCGTCCCGCAGAGCGTCCCCGTACGCGCTGATCGCGGTCGCTACCGTGCCACCCGGAGGCGGCGTGCCTGCCGGGGACGGGACACCGAACTGCCGGCCCAGCTCCGCCCGTAGCCGGCCCATGCCCGGATGGGGTGTGATCTCGGCGTCGATCGTGACACCCACCGGCAGTGCCAGCCCGGGGGAGCGCCCGGCCGCACCGAAGGAGAGCAGCAGCGCCGCGCGGCCCGAGTCCTTGCCGTGGAGCCAGATCCGGCGTGCGACGATTTTGCCGTCCGGGGTGTCGTACTGCGCGAGGACCAGCCACTTGTCGCGGATCGGTGGGCCTTCGGCGGAGGCGGTCAGCCCCACCCGGGTACGCACGGTGGCGGCCAACGGCTCCGACAGCCGGCTGATTCCCAGCCAGGCGCTGTCCAGCAGATGCAGCAGCGCGCACTCCTCCAGCAGCCGTACCGGCCAGCCCTGGCCGGACCCGGGGATGGACCCCAATTCCCTTACGCGGGCGGCCAGTCCGGGCGCCTGGGCATCGACCATGCGGGCCGCCGTCTCGTCCCACAGCCCGTACCCCGATTGATCGGCCGCCGCGAGACCGCCGCGCAGCAGGTCCGTCAGCCGCTGCTCGAGCTCCTGTGCCCCGCCGGTGATCCGCTGGGCCCGGCGCTCGGCACGTCGCCGGGCGGCTTCCGGGTCGGCCGGGCCCGTGGCCGGGGCGCCGCCCGCCCCGGGCCCGTCCTTCCCCTCCTTCTCCGCCGCGCGCTTGCGACGGCCCGTCAGCCACTCACCGGCCCAGTCCGGAACCTCGCCCGTGGGCAGGGCCGATTCGCCGGACGCCCAGACCAGCAGCAGGCCCAGCGCGTGCTTGCACGGGAACTTCCGGCTGGGGCAACTGCACTTGTACGCAGGGCCGGTGGTGTCCGCCACCGTCTGATACGGCTTGCTTCCGCTTCCCTTGCACAGCCCCCACACCGCACCCGAACCGTCACATCCGCTGCCCGACCAAGGGCCGGTCGAACCGAGCTTGCTCCCCGCCTTGCGTGATGCCTCGTCAGGAGCCAGGGCCAGGACCTGCTCCACCGTCCAGCGCGCCGCCGGGTCGGCGGTGCGCAAGGGTTCTCCCCCGTGAGATAGCAGCATGGGAACGACGGTAGAACCCACCACTGACAATTGACCTGACCTGCTGATTCGTCGTTGAGCAGACCTTGGCTCTACTTTCGCTTTGCGATTCCCTGCGGGCTCCTGACCATCAAGAAGGCCAAGGGTGAGGGCCTCGTCACCGCGGGTGGCTGTGTCGCCGTCCCGCCGGTGGCCGGCCGAACTCCCGGTCCGTAGCGGCCGGATCGGCCCCGACCCGCGGTCGGGGCCGATTGTCAGTGCCATGGTGCACGGTGGGAACCACATCAGGTCGACCGATCTGGAGGGGGATCCATGACCGTGTCCGAAACCACCGCCACCGATGGCGTTCAGGCCCTGCGCCCGCATGCCGAGGACGCCTTCGCCCATGAGCTGAAGGCCCTCGCCGCGGCCGACGACCGCCCGCGGCCCACCCGTTGGCAGCTGTCCCCGTGGGCCGTCGCCACCTACCTGCTCGGCGGCACACTGCCGGACGGCACGTTGATCACGCCCAAGTACGTCGGCCCGCGCCGCCTCGTCGAAGTCGCCGTGACCACACTCGCCACCGACCGTGCCCTGCTGCTCCTCGGCGTCCCCGGCACCGCCAAGACCTGGGTGTCCGAGCACCTCGCGGCCGCCGTCAGCGGTGACTCGACACTGCTCGTCCAAGGCACGGCCGGCACCCCGGAGGAAGCCATCCGTTACGGGTGGAACTACGCCCAGCTGCTCGCGCACGGGCCCAGCCGCGACGCCCTGGTGCCCAGCCCGCTCATGCGCGCCATGTCCGGCGGCATGACCGCGCGGATCGAGGAACTCACCCGTATTCCCGCCGATGTGCAGGACTCGCTCATCACGATCCTGTCGGAGAAGACGCTCCCCGTCCCCGAACTGGGGCAGGAGGTCCAGGCGGTCCGCGGTTTCAACGTCATCGCCACCGCCAACGACCGCGACCGCGGCGTCAACGAGTTGTCCAGCGCGCTGCGCCGCCGGTTCAACACCGTCGTGCTGCCGCTGCCGGAAACCCCCGATGCCGAGGTCGACATCGTCTCCCGGCGCGTCGACCAGATCGGGCGCTCGCTCGACCTCCCGGCCGCACCCGACGGCCTGGCCGAGATCCGGCGCGTCGTCACCGTCTTCCGTGAACTGCGCGACGGCGTCACCACCGACGGCCGCACCAAACTCAAGTCCCCCTCGGGGACGTTGTCGACGGCCGAGGCGATCTCCGTCGTCACCAACGGCCTGGCGCTGGCCGCGCACTTCGGGGACGGCGTGCTGCGCCCCGGTGACGTGGCGGCCGGAATCCTCGGCGCGGTCGTCCGCGACCCCGCGGCCGACCGGGTGGTCTGGCAGGAGTACGTGGAGACCGTCGTCCGGGAGCGGGACGGGTGGAAGGACTTCTACCGCGCCTGCCGCGAGGTATCCGCATGACCCGGGCCACGCCGCCCGGCGGGCCGCTGCTGCTGGGGGTGCGGCACCACGGGCCGGGCTCGGCCCGAGCCGTCCGTGCGGCCCTGGATGCCGCCCGCCCGCGGGCCGTGCTCATCGAGGGGCCCCCGGAGGGTGACGCGCTCCTTCCGCTGGCTGCCGACGAGCGGATGCGCCCGCCGGTCGCGCTGCTCGCCCACGCCGTGGACGACCCGGGGCAGGCGGCGTTCTGGCCGCTGGCCGCGTTCTCCCCGGAATGGGTCGCGATCCGCTGGGCCCTGGCTCACGACGTGCCGGTCCGTTTCATCGACCTGCCCGCGGCGAACTCGCTGGCCATGACACGGGCAGCGGAACGCCAGGACGGCCAGGACGGCCAGGACGGGAACGGGGACGGGGACGGGGACTCGGGGACGCTCGCAGGGGGTTCGCCCGCGCACGCCCCGGTCGACCCCATCGGCGTACTTGCCGAGACGGCGGGCTACGACGACCCGGAGGCCTGGTGGGAGGACGTCGTCGAACACCGCACCCAGGACGGCGAGGCCGCCGACCCGCGGGCGCCGTTCGCCGTGCTCGCCGAGGCCATGACCGCCCTGCGCGAGGTGTACGGCGACGACGGCCATCCCCGGGACACCGTCCGTGAGGCGTATATGCGCATCCAACTGCGCAAGGCGGCAAAGGAGTTCGGCGACGACATCGCCGTCGTCTGCGGCGCCTGGCACGTGCCCGCGCTCGCCACGAGGGCCACGCTCGCCGCCGACCGGGCCCTGCTCAAAGGGCTCCCCAAGGTCAAGACCGAGCTGACCTGGGTGCCCTGGTCGCACCGCCGACTCGCCCGGCACAGCGGTTACGGGGCGGGCATCGACTCGCCCGGCTGGTACGGGCACCTCTTCGAGGCCGTCGACCACCCGATCGAGCGGTGGATGACCAAGGTCGCCGGACTCCTGCGCGACGAGGACCGGTTCGTCTCGTCGGCCCACGTCATCGAGGCCGTCCGGCTCGCCGAGACCCTGGCCGCCATGCGCGGCCGCCCGCTCGCCGGGCTGAGCGAGACGACCGACGCGATCAGGGCCGTGATGTGCGAAGGCTCCGATGTGCCGCTCGCGCTCGTACGGGACCGGCTGATCGTCGGCGAGACACTCGGTGAAGTGCCGGACACCGCCCCCGCCGTACCCCTGCAACGCGACCTCACCCGACAGCAGCGCACGCTCCGGCTCAAACCGGAGGCGCTGGAGCGGGAGTTGGAGCTCGACCTGCGCAAGGACACCGATGCGGCCCGCAGCCGGCTGCTCCACCGGCTGCGGATCCTGGCCGTCGGCTGGGGCGAGCCCGCGACCGGCCGGGCGAGCACCGGCACCTTCCGGGAGAGCTGGCGGCTGCGCTGGGAACCCGAGCTGTACGTACAGGTCGCGGAGGCCGGGACATGGGGCACCACCGTGCTCTCCGCGGCGACCGCCAAGGCCGAGTTCCGGGCGACCGCGGCGGCCGGGCTCGCCGAGGTCACCGCGCTGGCCGAGCACTGCCTCCTCGCGGAACTGCCCGACGCGCTGCCCGTCGTCATGAAGGCCCTCACGGACCGTGCGGCCCTCGACGCCGACGTCGGCCATCTCGCCGACGCCCTGCCCGCATTGGCCCGCACCCTGCGCTACGGCGACGTGCGGTCCACGGACACCGCGGCGCTCGGCGGGGTCGCGGCCGGGCTCGCCGAGCGGATCTGCGTCGGACTGCCACCCGCGTGCACCGGACTCGACGCCGACGGCGCCGCCGAACTCCGCCGCCGGGTGGACGGGGTCCACACCGCGATCGGCCTGCTCAGCGGGGCCGTTCGGACGGACGCCGACGGGCACGGGCTGCGCGAGCGCTGGACCGCCGTACTGCACAAGCTCGCCGCCCGGGACACGGTAGCGGGCGTCATCCGGGGCCGCGCGGCCCGTCTGCTGCTCGACGACGGACGGCTCGCGGAGGACGAAGCGGCACGGCTGATGGGCCTGGCCCTCTCACCCGGCACTCCCCCGGCCGACGCCGCTGCCTGGATCGAGGGGTTCGTCGGCGGAGCAGCCGGGGGCGGCATGCTCCTCGTCCACGACGAGCGGCTGCTCGGCCTGGTCGACGCCTGGCTCACCGGCGTTCCCGCCGACACCTTCGCCGATGTGCTGCCCCTGCTGCGCCGCACCTTCTCGGTGTACGAAGCAGGCGTACGGCGCACGCTGGGCGAGCTCGTACGGCGCGGTCCGGCCGCCGGGGGACCGGCCGCCGGCGCCGACGGCACCGCGGCCGCGGCACCCGGCTTCGGCCCCGGACTCGACGGGGCCCGGGCCGACGCGGTGGTACCGGTACTGCGCCTCCTGCTCGGTCTGGACACCGACGCGCACACCGACATGGATCCGGCCCCGGGAGGCGTCAGCCCGGGCGACCGTGCCGAGAACGTCAAGGAACCGCTGGGGGCAACGGGATGACCACGAACACGGCCGACCAGACGCCGCACCCGGCTCACGGCTCACCGCCCGGCCCGGCCAACGACGAACGGCTGCGCCGGTGGCGGCTGGTCCTGGGCGGGGACAGCGCGGAGAGCACCGGCTGCACCCTCACCGGACGCGACGCCGCGATGGACGTGGCGCTGAACGCGCTCTACGGCGGCGGAGGCCGCCCCGGAGGCCGGGGCGGGAACAACCGCTCGGCCGGACTCGGAGCCTCCGCCCCCTCCGTGGCCCGCTGGCTCGGCGACATCCGTACGTACTTCCCCAGCTCTGTCGTCCAGGTCATGCAGCGTGACGCGATCGACCGGCTCGGCCTCTCCGCCCTCCTCCTCGAACCGGAGATGCTCGAGGCCGTCGAGGCGGACGTCCATCTCGTCGGAACGCTCCTCTCGCTCAACAAAGCCATGCCCGAGACGACGAAGGAGACCGCGAGAGCGGTCGTGCGCAAGGTCGTCGACGATCTGGAGAAGCGGCTCGCCACCCGCACCCGGGCCACCCTCACCGGCGCGCTGGACCGCTCGGCGAAGATCAACCGGCCCCGCCACCACGACATCGACTGGAACCGCACCATCCGGGCCAACCTCAAGAACTACCTCCCGGAGTACGGCACCGTCGTCCCCGAGCGGCTCATCGGCTACGGGAGGGCCGCGCAGTCCGTGAAGAAGGACGTCATCCTCTGCATCGACCAGTCGGGATCGATGGCCGCCTCCGTCGTCTGTGCCTCCGTCTTCGGCGCGGTGCTCGCCTCCATGCGCACCCTGCGGACCAGACTCGTCGTCTTCGACACGGCCGTGGTCGACCTCACCGACCAGCTCGACGACCCCGTCGACGTCCTCTTCGGTACCCAGCTCGGCGGCGGGACGGACATCAACCGTGCCCTTGCCTACTGCCAGTCGAGGATTACCCGCCCGGCCGACACCGTCGTCGTGCTCATCAGCGACCTGTACGAGGGCGGCATACGCAACGAGATGCTGAAGCGGGTCGCCGCGATGAAGGCCTCCGGTGTGCAGTTCGTGACGCTGCTCGCCCTGTCCGACGAGGGTGCGCCCGCCTATGACCGCGACCATGCGGCGGCCCTCGGGGCCCTGGGCGCACCGGCGTTCGCATGCACACCGGATCTCTTCCCGGAGGTGATGGCCGCAGCGATCGAGAAGAGGCCGCTCCCCGTACCGGACAAGGAGGCCCAGCGGTGAGCCCCATCGGGGAAGGGGGCTCGCGCCGCCGGGGAACCTCGCATCAGCAGCGGACTCGGGGCGGTGGGGAAGCTCGCAGGGGCTCGCGACGAGCGTGTTCCCGGCCTGTTCAGGGGGCCGTCCCCGTAGACCACGGCCGTGCGGAGTTGTCCACTGCGACCCGGTAACCGGCCCGGTCTGTGACCGTAATCACCGCTCAGGTGTGACCTGCGATTTAGGGTCATGCGGAGCGCGGGGATAACCTGCGAGATGGACATGCCGCGTACCCCGGGTCACCCTGTGCGCCTTCCTAGTGACAGAGCAGTCACATTGCCCCTCGCGGCACGCCCACGCAGAAAACGAACCGCGAGACCATTGATTAAGGGACGGACGCGCGTGGACCTGTTCGAGTACCAGGCGAGGGACCTCTTCGCCAAGCACGGTGTACCGGTGCTGGCCGGTGAAGTCATCGACACGCCTGAGGCAGCCCGCGAGGCGACCGAGCGGCTGGGCGGCAAGTCGGTCGTCAAGGCGCAGGTGAAGGTCGGCGGCCGCGGCAAGGCCGGCGGTGTCAAGCTGGCCGCCACCCCCGACGAGGCGGTCGCCCGCGCGACCGACATTCTCGGCATGGACATCAAGGGCCACACGGTCCACAAGGTGATGATCGCCGAGACCGCGCCGGAGATTCTTGAGGAGTACTACGTCTCGTACCTCCTCGACCGCACCAACCGCACCTTCCTGGCCATGGCCTCGGTGCAGGGCGGCATGGACATCGAGGAGGTCGCGGAGAAGACCCCCGAGGCCCTTGCGAAGGTCCCGGTCGACTCCAACACCGGTGTCACGATCGAGAAGGCCCGTGAGATCGTCGCCCAGGCGAAGTTCCCGGCCGAGGTGGCCGAGAAGGTCGCCGAGGTCATGGTGACGCTGTGGAAGACCTTCGTCGCCGAGGACGCACTCCTCGTCGAGGTCAACCCGCTCGCCAAGGTCGCCTCCGGCGACGTCCTGGCGCTGGACGGCAAGGTGTCTCTCGACGAGAACGCCGACTTCCGTCAGCCCGAGCACGAGGCGCTCGAGGACAAGGCCGCAGCCAACCCGCTCGAGGCTGCCGCCAAGGCCAAGAACCTCAACTACGTCAAGCTCGACGGCGAGGTCGGCATCATCGGTAACGGTGCCGGTCTGGTCATGTCGACGCTGGACGTCGTCGCGTACGCCGGTGAGAACCACGGCAATGTGAAGCCCGCCAACTTCCTCGACATCGGTGGCGGCGCCTCCGCCGAGGTCATGGCGAACGGCCTGGAGATCATCCTCGGCGACCCGGACGTCAAGTCCGTCTTCGTCAACGTCTTCGGTGGCATCACCGCGTGCGACGAGGTCGCCAACGGCATCGTCCAGGCGCTCGCGCTGCTCAAGAGCAAGGGCGAGGAAGTCACCAAGCCGCTGGTCGTGCGCCTCGACGGCAACAACGCGGAGCTGGGTCGCAAGATCCTTTCCGACGCCAACCACCCGCTGGTGCAGCGTGTGGACACCATGGACGGCGCGGCCGACAAGGCCGCCGAGCTCGCCGCGGCTGCGAAGTAAAGGACGAGGGACTCCAACACCATGGCAATCTTCCTCACCAAGGACAGCAAGGTCATCGTCCAGGGGATGACCGGTGCCACCGGCATGAAGCACACCAAGCTCATGCTCGCCGACGGCACCAACATCGTCGGCGGCGTGAACCCGCGCAAGGCCGGCACGTCCGTCGACTTCGACGGCACCGAGGTTCCCGTCTTCGGGAGCGTCGCCGAGGCGATGGAGAAGACCGGCGCGAACGTGTCGGTTCTCTTCGTGCCGCCGGCCTTCGCCAAGGCCGCCGTCGTCGAGGCGATCGACGCCGAGATCCCGCTGGCCGTCGTGATCACCGAGGGCATCGCCGTCCACGACTCCGCCGCCTTCTGGGCGTACGCGGGCTCGAAGGGCAACAAGACCCGGATCATCGGCCCGAACTGCCCCGGCCTGATCACCCCTGGTCAGTCCAACGCGGGCATCATCCCGGGCGACATCACCAAGCCCGGCCGCATCGGTCTCGTGTCCAAGTCCGGCACGCTGACCTACCAGATGATGTACGAGCTCCGTGACATCGGCTTCTCCTCCGCCGTCGGCATCGGTGGCGACCCGGTCATCGGTACGACGCACATCGACGCCCTCGCGGCGTTCGAGGCCGACCCCGAGACCGACCTCATCGTGATGATCGGCGAGATCGGCGGCGACGCCGAGGAGCGTGCGGCCGACTTCATCGCGAAGAACGTCACCAAGCCGGTCGTCGGTTACGTCGCGGGCTTCACCGCCCCCGAGGGCAAGACCATGGGCCACGCCGGCGCCATCGTCTCCGGCTCCTCCGGCACCGCGCAGGCGAAGAAGGAGGCCCTGGAGGCCGCCGGCGTCAAGGTCGGCAAGACGCCGACCGAGACCGCCAAGCTGGCACGCGAGATCCTCGGCGCCTGATCGCTTCACCGCGTCTGAGCAGTACCGCAGTATCGCGTCACCCGCACAGACGGCGCGGGCCCGTACCCCGGTCAGGGATACGGGCCCGCGCCGTTTCTTTCTGCGCGGCCGCAGCTCCGTCCGCGCCGAGGCCCCCCATCCGTGCCTCCCGCCGTGGCTTTGTCCGTCAGCCGGTTCCCGCTCGCGTTCAGCCGGGGTGGGGGAGCAGCCGGGCCGGGCCCTGTACGAGCTCGCCGTGCAGCTGCTTCCGCAGTTTCAGCTCCTGCGGCGTCAGCTTCTGCGGGCCACTTTGCGGCGGCACCCCCTCGACCTGCTGAGCGGGTGACTCCGGGGCCTCGTGCCGCGTCGCAGCCGTCGCCAGGGTGAACCACGTCATCCCGATGAGCAGTATCGCGAAGGAGGTGACCGCCCTGGTCCACAGCTGGGCCCGGCGCTCGCTGTCCGTACGGATCACGTCGGGCGAGGGGAGCGAGGCGGGGGCCTGGGTGTCGGCGAGTGCGCGGAGCTGTTGATGCAGGAGTGCCGACTGCTCGGCGGCGGACGGCGGTTCCGCCGGCTCGGGCAGCCGCTCGGCGACCGCGGCACGGGCGTTCATCAGCCTGCTCGCCGTCGCCGGAGTGCTGGCCTCCGTCTCCGCCGCGGTCTCCGGCAGGTCCAGGCCGACACCGTCGTAGAGCAGCAGGGTGCGGCGGTACGACGGCGGCAGATCGAGCAGCGCGTCGAGCAGCGCGCGCGCAACGGGTTCGGCGGGTGGCGGGTCGAGTTCGCGGTGCGTGCGGCGCAGCCGGTGCCAGGGCGACAGCGCGTACTCGTACGCAGCCGCCCGCACCCACCCCACCGGATCCCGGTCCGCCGCGACCTCGGGCCAGCGGTCCCAGGCCAGCGCGAAGGCCCGCGCGATGGACTCCTGGGAGAGGCTCCGGCGCCCGGTCAGCAGAAACGTCTGCCGGAAAAGGGTGGCAGCGCAGTGCTTGTACAAGGCATCGAAATCCTCGACTGCCGCCGCTGCTTCTGCTGCCGCCGCTGCCTCTGTCTCGACCGCTGCCTCAACCGCCGGCGCTGTCGCCTCAGGTGCTCGACCCACGCCGGATGCGTCGGGGGTGCCGGGTGGATCGGGGGTGGTGCCGGGCGCGGTCGGGGCCATGGGGGAGCTCCCGATGGCTTCGACGGGGGTCGGCGGACGGGCCGCCGGCTCGACGGCGGCCCTCGACCGGGTGCTCGAGGCGGTGGACTTGGTCCGGACGCTCGGAGGCGTGGCCTGCGGGCCCGTCCGGACGCCGCTGATCAGCCTGGCACAGACCCCACCCTTTCGCCCCCGGGGCGTGGTGCGACCCGTCTCCCGGAGCGACTTCGCCTCCCGCAGTCTGCGGCGCTCCTTGGGGGAAGGAAGCGGCGGGACGGCGGCCACATCGGTCGAGCTCTGCGTCATGAATGAACCCCCGTGGACCTGCACTGGGCAAAAAAGTACATAAACGTATATTGAGCGACACAGCGGCTGTTCGCCTGTTACACGAAATAGGCGCGTGTCGTTGGGAGCATGACGGGGTGACCCAAGTGACCGAAGGAAGCCCGTCGTTGTCGGCAGAGCAGGGCCGGTCCGCCATGCTGGTCTTCACCTTCCTGCGTGGGGTTCTCGCGGCCGGGCTGGGGCTGGGCGCACTCGCCGTGCTCGTCATGGTGCTGTGGATCAGCTCTCCGGCCCCCGACGACGGCCCCGGCGGCGCCCTCCACGCGGCGGCCGGGCTCTGGCTGCTCGCCCATGGTGCCGAGCTGATCAGGACCGACACGCTCGGCGGAGCCCCCGCTCCGGTCGGCCTCGTTCCGCTGCTGCTCACCGTCGCGCCGGTGTGGCTGGTGCACCGCGCGGCCCGGGATGCCCTGGAGCCGGACGAGGGGCGTCCGGCGCCCTCGGCGGCGGCCGCGTTCGCCCTGGTCGCCGGCGGATATCTGCTGGTCGGGGCCGCTGTCGCGCTCTACGCGCAGGGCGGTTCGCTGTCCGTGCACGCGCCGTCGCTGCTCTTCCCTGCGGCCATTGTGGTGGCGGGTGCGGCGGCAGCCGGGGTCTGGACGGCATCCGGGCGCCCGATCGGGCCGCCGCCGTCCTGGGCGCCGGTGCGCCTGCACGAGGAGCTGGCGCGTTCCCGGTTCAGGGAGCGTGCCGACACGGTGTGCCGGTCGGCGGCGGCCGGGGTGGCGGTACTGCTGGGCGGCGGGGCGCTGCTCGTTGCTGTGGCACTGGTCTGGCATGCCCCGGCGGCTCAGCAGTCGTTCGTCCAGCTCTCGGGCGACTGGGTGGGCCGGGTCTCGGTGGTGCTGCTCGCGCTGGTGCTGGTGCCGAACGCGGCGGTGTGGGGTGCCGCGTACGGACTCGGGCCGGGTTTCGCGCTCGGTACGGCGTCCACGGTCACCCCGCTCGCGTTCTCGGGGCGCCCGGCGCTGCCCGTCTTCCCGCTGCTCGCCGCGGTGCCGGACCAGGGTCCGGGGACGCCCCCGAACTGGGCGGCCGCGGCGGTGCCGGTCGCGGCCGGGGTGACGGTCGCCTGGTTCACGGTCCGGCGGGCCGCGCCCGCCCTTGCCGGACGGGACGAGGCGTGGAGCCTGCGGGAGACCGCGCTGACGGCCGGGCTGGCGGCGCTGGGATGCGGGGTGGGTACGGCGGTGCTGGCCGCGGCTGCGGGAGGACCGCTCGGCACCCGGGCGCTGGCGGAGTTCGGCCCGGTGTGGTGGCTGACCGGTGCGGCGGCCCTGGTGTGGACGGCGCTGCTCGGCGTCCCCGGGGCGCTCCTGGTGCGGGCCTGGCGGCTTCGGGGCGGCGACCGGCGCCGGTGGTGGCGGCGGGGCCCGGCGCAGGAGGCGTCGGCAGAGGCGGCGGAAGGGGCGCCCGCCGTCCCGGCGCCTGTGGAGGTGCCCGAGCAGGCGCCTCAGCGGACGGGCGGCGGCCGACGGCGGTGGACGCGGTCCGGGCGCCGGGAAGCGGGCGAGAAGGCCGAGCCGGCGTCCACGCCGGGAACGCTGCCCACCCCCGTATGCGCCCCCGCGGGCCCACCCGTCGCGGCGGGCGGCGAAAAAAGCGAGGACTCCGAGTTGTACGACTTCCTGCCGACCGATCCCTGGCACGAACGGACGACGGTCCGGCCTCCCGAGGAGGCCGGACCGTCGTGAATTGCGTGAGGAGTCACTTCTTGACGCCGAAGAAGGGTTCCAGCGGCTTCGGCAGCTGGTCGTTGCAGGCCAGTTGGCCGGACTTGGTCAGGGCGTCGTTCACGCAGGTGTAGTAGTCGCGGTAGACCAGCTGCACCGTGAACGTCGTCGCGACGATCGAGAGCGCGAGCAGCGCGGTCACCAGTCCGCTGACCGCGGCCGTGGTCTGCGGCCTGCCGTAGCCCGGAGCGGGTGCGCCGGGCGCGGGGGCATGCCCGGAACCGGAACCCTGAAGAGGACCTGCAGCCGGTGCACCGGACGCCGCGCCCGCCCCGGGGGCGCTGGTGGCGCCGCCCGGTGCGGATGCTCCCTTCGGCTTCGCCCGGAGCGAGCTGATCGACCAGTACACGGCGAGTACGCCGAGCAGCAGCGCGATCTCCGGGAAGTCGAAGAGCGCGAAGAAAAAGGCCCACATACCGGAGAGCAGCGCGTAGCGGGCGCGCCGCTGGGCGGGGTCGGTCGGATCCCAGCGCAGTCCGCCGTGGTTGCCCTCGGGGCCGCCCTGGCCGTTCGGCCCGCCCGGGCCTCCGGGCCGACCGCCGAAGCCGCCGCTCTGGCGACCGGGCTGCCGAGTGCTCCACTGGCTGCCCCAGACCGGCCGGTCATCGGAGGAACCGCCCTCGGGCGACCCGTCGCCGTTGCCCCGGCCTCCGTTCCCCTGGTCGTTCCCTCCGTTGCCGTTTCCGGTGTTCGAGGGGTGGCGGGGCTGCCAGGGCTGATCGGGCCGGTTCTCCGGCGGCGCGGCGAACGGGTTGTCATCGGAAGGAGCACCGGAAGATGAAGAACCGGAAGGGCCCGTAGGGGACTGGTGCTCTCGCAGCAGCAGCGAGGTCCGCTCGGGCAGCGGGTGGCGGAAGGCGGTGCGGCGGCGTCGGTCCGGCATTTGGTGAACGTCTTCCCCATCTCGTCATTTCCGCCCTGTGGACGGTTCCCTGTCCCCTGACGCTACCTCCCGCCCAGGAGGGGCCGAAAGCTGGGAGCGGCTGCGCCGGGCGGCCGATACCCGTCCCCCGGACACTCCCACGCATTCCGCAGCCGTTCCATGGCCGATCCGTAGCCGTCCCGCGGCCCCTCACCCCCGTCCCGTGGGGGTCTCCCGAGGTGCCGGTATCGTTGCTGACGGTCGGCTCGTTCGTAGAGTTCCCCGTATCACGAGGCTCGATTCTTTCGTACGACCATACAAATCAGCGTCACTCTGCTTCACACGCGAGAAAGGGCCCAGCCGTGGCCTCCCCGCCCCCTTCCCCCGCACCGGCCCGTCTGGTCGTCCTGGTTTCCGGCTCGGGTACGAACCTTCAAGCCCTGCTCGACGCCATCGGTGACGACCCCGAGGGCTTCGGTGCCCGGATCGTCGCGGTCGGCGCCGACCGCTCCGGCATCGTCGGTCTGGAACGGGCGGAGCGCGCCGGACTGCCGACCTTCGTGTGCCGGGTCAAGGACTACGCCACCCGCGAGGCATGGGACGCGGCACTCGAGGCCGCGACGGCCGAGCACCGTCCGGACCTCGTGGTGTCCGCGGGGTTCATGAAGATCGTGGGCAAGGAGTTCCTCGCCCGGTTCGGCGGCCGGTTCATCAACACCCACCCCGCCCTGCTCCCCAGCTTTCCCGGTGCCCACGGGGTGCGTGACGCACTCGCGTACGGCGTGAAGGTCACCGGGTGCACCGTCCACTTCGTCGACGACGGCGTCGACACCGGTCCGATCATCGCGCAGGGCGTGGTCGAGGTGACCGAAGAGGACACGGCGGAGGGCGAAGCCGCTCTCCACGAACGCATCAAGGAAGTCGAGCGCAAGCTGCTCGTCGAGGCCGTGGGGCGGCTCGCCCGTGACGGCTATCGCATTGAGGGACGAAAGGTTCATCTCGGTCATGTCGGTGAATAAGCCCATCCGCCGCGCCCTGGTCAGTGTCTACGACAAGACGGGGCTCGAAGACCTCGCCCGCGGTCTGCACGAGGCGGGTGTCGAGCTCGTCTCCACCGGCTCCACCGCCGGGAGGATCGCCGCCGCCGGGGTACCGGTCACCAAGGTCGAGGAGCTCACCGGCTTCCCCGAGTGCCTGGACGGCCGCGTCAAGACGCTGCACCCGCGCGTTCACGCCGGCATCCTCGCGGACCTGCGTCTGGACGCCCACCGTGAGCAGCTCGCCGAACTCGGCGTGGAGCCGTTCGACCTGGTGGTCGTGAACCTCTACCCGTTCAAGGAGACCGTCGCCTCCGGCGCGTCCGCCGACGAGTGCGTGGAGCAGATCGACATCGGCGGCCCGTCCATGGTCCGCGCCGCCGCCAAGAACCACCCGTCCGTGGCCGTCGTCACCAGCCCCGAGCGGTACGCCGACGTTCTCGCCGCGGTCAAGGCCGGCGGCTTCGACCTGACCGCCCGCAAGCGGCTGGCCGCCGAGGCGTTCCAGCACACCGCCGCGTACGACGTGGCCGTGGCCTCCTGGTTCGCCGACGACTACGCCGCCGCCGACGAGTCGGGCTTCCCCGACTTCTTCGGTGCCACGTACGAGCGCAAGAACGTCCTGCGATACGGCGAGAACCCGCACCAGCCCGCCGCGCTCTACACCTCCGGTGCCGGTGGCCTGGCCGAGGCGGAGCAGTTGCACGGCAAGGAGATGTCGTACAACAACTACACGGACACCGACGCCGCGCGCCGGGCCGCGTACGACCACGCCGAGCCGTGCGTCGCGATCATCAAGCACGCCAACCCGTGCGGCATCGCGATCGCCGACGACGTCGCCGAGGCGCACCGCAACGCGCACGCCTGCGACCCGCTGTCGGCCTTCGGCGGCGTCATCGCCGTCAACCGCCCGGTGACCGTCGCCATGGCCGAGCAGGTCGCGGAGATCTTCACCGAGGTCATCGTCGCCCCGGCGTACGAGGACGGTGCGGTCGAGATCCTCGCCCGCAAGAAGAACATCCGCGTGCTGCGCTGCCCCGACGCGCCGACCGCCCCGGTCGAGGTCAAGCCCATCGACGGCGGCGCGCTGCTCCAGGTCACCGACCGCCTCCAGGCCGAGGGCGACGACCCGGCCAACTGGACCCTCGCCACCGGTGAGGCCCTCTCCGCGGACGAGCTGAAGGAGCTCGCCTTCGCGTGGAAGGCCTGCCGCGCGGTGAAGTCCAACGCGATCCTGCTCGCCAAGGGCGGTGCCTCGGTCGGCGTCGGCATGGGCCAGGTCAACCGGGTCGACTCCGCGAAGCTGGCCGTCGAGCGGGCGGGCGAGGAGCGGGCACGGGGTGCGTACGCCGCCTCCGACGCGTTCTTCCCGTTCCCGGACGGGCTGGAGATCCTGACCGCGGCCGGCGTCAGGGCCGTGGCCCAGCCCGGCGGTTCGGTCCGTGACGAGCTGGTCGTCGAGGCTGCGAAGAAGGCGGGCGTGACCATGTACTTCACGGGTACGCGGCACTTCTTCCACTGACGGGGAGGGCGCGCCGGGTG
The DNA here is from genome assembly GCF_055635345.1 of Streptomyces sp. NPDC111516. NCBI lineage: Bacteria > Bacillati > Actinomycetota > Actinomycetes > Kitasatosporales > Streptomycetaceae > Streptomyces > Streptomyces sp. NPDC111516. Next base: position 305,399 of record NZ_JBVKBV010000004.1, read on the forward strand.
AGCCCCCGGCGGCCCGCGGTGTGCAGCAGCCACCGCGCCGGGCAGGACCGAAGGCCGTGACTCGCGCGTGTGCGCGGGTCACGGCCTTCGGTGATTCTGCGGCTGCGTGGTGAGTCGGCCGTGGCGGCCGGCCGACTCAGGCGCGCGGTCGCTGGAACCAGGCGGCACCGTCCGACTTCGCCACGAAGACGATGATCATGACGCCGAGCGCGATCGTGACGATGCCCAGCGGCAGCTGGAAGATGCCGCCGAAGCAGATGAAGGCGCCGTAGACGATGGCGCAGACGCGGGTGGCGTTGCCGCCGGTCTTCATCTTGAGCGCCAGCGCGACCGAGAGCCCGGCGAAGATCAGCGCGAGCACGGCGACGAATGCCAGGACGCCCTTGCCGAAGTTGGCGATCGTCTCGGTGTCGGCCGTGGAGCCGGAGCTGTTGACGGCGTCTTCGACCGCGCCCATGCCCGCGAACGCGATGATGGCGCCGATGATCTGGAAGGCGGCGACGACCCAGAGCATCACGCGGGCCGCCTTCACGCCCCCCGGCATCTCGACCGGGGCGCCCGGGAAGCCGTACTGCTGGTTGATGGGCGGGGCCGTGGGGTAGCCGCCCTGCTGCGGTACGCCCTGGGGGGACTGCTGCGGGTAGCCGTACCCCGGCTGCCCGCCCTGCTGCTGCTGACCGTAGGGGTTGTTCGGGTCGCCGAAGCTCATGGCGAAATTCCTCCGTTGAAAAAGTGCGGGGACGACGCGGTCCGAGCGGAGGAAACATGCGCAATGAGTACGGTCTGTCCCCCCGACACTGTCCGCGGTACTGCGCGGCTCATCGTGGTCTTGACATCGGCTTTTTGTCCAGCCGATTGCCGAATGTGTTGTGCAAGCGCAATCTGCAGGCCATGCACGGCACCCGGAATTGGTATGCGGGCGGGGTCATCCGCGAGTATGGAGGCATGACTGCCCAGATTCTCGATGGCAAGGCCACCGCAGCCGCGATCAAGTCCGATCTCACCGTCCGCGTGGCGGCCCTCAAGGCGCAGGGCGTCACCCCTGGCCTGGGAACCCTGCTCGTCGGGGACGACCCGGGCAGCCGGTGGTACGTGAACGGCAAGCACCGCGACTGCGCGCAGGTCGGCATCGGCTCCATCCAGCGCGAACTCCCCGACACCGCCACCCAGGAGGAGATCGAGGACGTCGTACGGGAGCTCAACGCCAACCCGGAGTGCACGGGTTACATCGTGCAGCTTCCCCTCCCCAAGGGGATCGACACCAACCGCGTCCTGGAACTGATGGATCCGGCCAAGGACGCCGACGGCCTCCACCCGATGAACCTCGGCCGGCTCGTGCTCAACGAGACGGGCCCGCTGCCCTGCACCCCGCAGGGCGTCGTCCAGCTGCTGCGCCACCACGACGTGGAGATCAATGGCGCGCATGTCGTGGTCGTCGGCCGCGGCGTCACCATCGGCCGCTCGATCCCGCTGCTGCTGACCCGCAAGTCCGAGAACGCCACCGTCACCCAGTGCCACACCGGTACGCGTGACCTCTCCGCCCAGCTCAAGCAGGCCGACATCATCGTCGCCGCCGCCGGGGTGCCGCACATCATCAAGCCCGAGGACGTCAAGCCGGGCGCGGCCGTGCTCGACGTCGGCGTCAGCCGGGACGAGAACGGCAAGATCGTCGGGGACGTCCACCCGGGCGTCGCCGAGGTCGCCGCGTGGATCTCCCCGAACCCGGGCGGTGTCGGCCCGATGACCCGCGCCCAGCTGCTCGTCAACGTGGTCGAGGCGGCCGAGCGCAACGCGGCCGACGCCGTCTGAGTCGGCTGACCAGATCCGGAAGGAACCTCATGGGTGCTGGTACGAGTCCGGACGACCCGGCCGCCGCGGCGGACCGGACGTCTCCGGTGCCGTCGGAGGTGGGAACGGACGCGGACGCGAAGGCGGACATGGCCCGTGCGGGCGTGGGCGCCGGTGAAGGTGACGGTGCGGCGGACGAGGCCGCGGCAGCCGACGGCGAGGCGGGAGCGGCTTCCGATGATGACGCCGCCGCGGACGCCGGTCCCGGCAGCGCCCCGGCCGCACGTCCGTCGCGGAGGTTCCCGTTGTTCACCCGGGACACCGCGCGCCCCGAGGGCGGTGGCCGGGCCGCGCCCGGGAACGCGCCCGCCCCGGCCCGGCAGTGGCCGCTGCTCGCCGTGCTCTGCACAGCCGGGATCGGGCTGCTGATCGTGGCCGTCGACCCGTTCGCCGAGGCCTTCAGGATCGGCACGATGCTGATCGGCGTGGCCCTCATCGGGGGCGCCGTACTGCGGATCGTCGTCCCGTCGGTGGGCATGCTGGCGGTCCGTTCCCGCTTCACCGACCTGGTGACGTACGGACTGCTCGGCTTCCTCATCGTGATGCTCGCGCTGGTGGCGCAGCCCAAGCCGTGGCTGGACATTCCGTTCCTGGAGGACGCGGTCCACTTCACGATCCGCTGAGGCTGCCCGTACGGCCGCGCCGCGGTCGGATGGTGTCCGTCCCCTCCCCCGAGAAGGGACGGACACCGAAGGACGGGGCACCGGAACGCAGCCGCTCCGGAACGTGGTGACGTGAGCGGCCTTGCCCTCGTCCTGCGATCAGCCTTGTGGACGGCGAAGGCCGGTACAAGGGAACCCTGTGGCCTGTGGCACGGAAGTGACCATTCCGCCACCGTGTGATCGCTTCTGCAACGACGTGATCGCACTTGCAACGGTGATGTGCTCACCTCGGCCACCCGGCACCGGGCATCGGAGCAAACGCCCCAACCGCCGCTGCAACGGCGCAAACACCCCCGTCGCCGCGCTACCGCCCCCCGGGTGAGGTGATTCGGCCGGGTGAGCGCTGTGTGACGGGTTGTGTGCGGTGCCACAGGGGGCCGGGCCGCCGGGAGGATCCGAGTCGGATAGCCTGATCGCTGGATATCTCTTCACATCAAGATTCAGAGATGCCCAGCACCAGGGGCCAGGAGCCCCCACCGCCAGCTGTCTAACGGAGATCGCCATGACCCGCACTCCCGTGAATGTCACCGTCACCGGCGCAGCCGGCCAGATCGGCTACGCGCTGCTCTTCCGCATCGCCTCCGGCCACCTGCTCGGCCCGGACGTGCCGGTCAACCTGCGTCTCCTGGAGATCCCGCAGGGTCTCAAGGCTGCCGAAGGCACCGCGATGGAGCTCGACGACTGCGCGTTCCCGCTGCTGCGCAACATCGAGATCACCGACGACGCCAACGTCGGCTTCGCCGGCGCCAACGTCGCCCTGCTGGTCGGCGCGCGCCCGCGCACGAAGGGCATGGAGCGCGGCGACCTGCTCTCCGCCAACGGCGGCATCTTCAAGCCGCAGGGCAAGGCCATCAACGACAACGCGGCGGACGACATCAAGGTCCTCGTCGTCGGTAACCCGGCCAACACCAACGCGCTCATCGCGCAGGCCGCCGCCCCGGACGTACCGGCCGACCGCTTCACCGCGATGACCCGCCTCGACCACAACCGCGCGATCTCGCAGCTGGCCGCCAAGACCGGTGCCGCCGTCTCCGACATCAAGAAGCTGACGATCTGGGGCAACCACTCGGCGACCCAGTACCCGGACGTCTTCCACGCGGAGATCGCCGGCAAGAACGCCGCCGAGCTCGTCAACGACGAGGCGTGGCTGGCCGACACCTTCATCCCGACCGTGGCCAAGCGCGGCGCCGCGATCATCGAGGCCCGTGGCGCGTCCTCGGCCGCCTCCGCCGCCAACGCCGCCATCGACCACGTCCACACCTGGGTCAACGGCACCGCCGCCGGTGACTGGACCTCCATGGGTATCCCGTCGGACGGCTCCTACGGCGTGCCCGAGGGCATCATCTCGTCCTTCCCGGTCACCACGAAGGACGGCAAGTACGAGATCGTCCAGGGCCTGGACATCAACGAGTTCTCCCGTACGCGCATCGACGCGTCGGTGCAGGAGCTCATCGAGGAGCGCGACGCGGTCCGTGAGCTCGGCCTGATCTGATCCGTACGTCTTACGAGGCGTACCTCACCGCCCCCGTCAGCAGTCGCTGCCGGGGGCGGCTGTGTCGGCCCGGACGAACGAGGTGACGTTCCTCGACGAGCATGTCGAACGGGTCGGCATCGACACGCTCGACAGCCCCGATCCGACGCACTTCAGCTCAGCGAACCGGCAGCAGCTCACAACCCCCTGCGCAGCTCGGCCGCGATCTCGCGTACGGCCGCCATGGCCCGGCGCTGGAGCCCCGGGCCGAAGGTGATCCGGGTGGCACCCAGCCCGCCGAGCTCGCGCGGGGTGGGGCCGTCGGCCCTGGCCAGGGCGTTGAGCGGGGCCGGGACGGCGACGGACAGCCGGGGCAGGGCCTCGGGCGGGGCCGCGATCGGGTAGACGCAGTCCGCGCCCGCCGCCACGTACAGCAGGGCGCGACGCACCGTCTCCGCCTCCTGGTCCATGCCGTCGGGCACGCCGTGGACGTACGTGTCGACGCGGGCGTTGATGAAGAGCCGGTCGCCCGCGACCGCCCGTACCTCCGCCAGCCGGTCCGCCTGCCGCCGGGCGTCGACGAGGGTGCCCTCGGCCGAGTCCTCCAGATTGCAGCCGACGGCTCCGGTGTCCAGGAGCCGCTCCACGAGTTCCTTCGGGGCCAGTCCGTAACCCCCCTCGACGTCCGCCGAGACGGGTACGGCGGCCGGGACGGCGCGCACGATGCGGGCGACGGCCGCGAACATCTCGGCGGCGGGCGTCGCCCCGTCCTCGTACCCGAGTGACGCCGCGACCCCGGCGCTGGGTGTGGCGAGCGCCCGGAAGCCGGCCTCGGCGAAGGCGCGGGCACTCGCCGCGTCCCACGGGCCGGGGAGGACCAGGGGGTCGCCGGGGGCGCGGTCGTGGTGCAGGGCACGGAGGACGGATGCGGTCATCGCGGGGCTCCCGGGGCGGTGCGGCACAAGGACGGGCAGGAGAGCGAGCAGGGGCGGGCGGGGTGCGGGACGCGGCGGGCGTCGCCGGGTCAGTGCTTGATGTCGCCCGGCTTGTAGTGGCCGGGGACCATGCGGGTGGTCACGGCGAACCGGTTCCACGCGTTGATCGTCGTGATCGCGGCGATCAGGTGGGCGAGCTCGGTCTCGTCGAAGTGCTTGGAGGCCTTCTCCCACACCTCGTCCGGCACGAAACCGTCGGTCAGCACGGTCACCGCCTCGGTCAGCTCGATGGCCGCGATCTCCTTGGGCGTGTAGAAGTGCTTCGACTCCTCCCACGCGCTGAGCTGGACGATCCGCTCGACGGACTCACCCGCCGCGAGTGCGTCCTTGGTGTGCATGTCGATGCAGAACGCGCAGTGGTTGAGCTGCGAGGAGCGGATCTTCACCAGCTCCCCGATGACCGGGTCGAGGCCCTTACGGGATGCCGCGTCCAGTCGGACCATGGCCTTGTAGACATCGGGGGCCAGCTCGGCCCAGCGCATACGCGGGGTGTGCTCGGGGTTGAGTTCGGAGGTCGGGTGGCTGTGCTCGTTCGTCGTCATGGGTACGACGGTACGGGGTGGGTGGCGCAGCGGTATGGTCCACTTTCATGACAGATTCCTGGGCCACTTTCGGTGCCGACCTACATCTGGACACGACGGGTTCGGTGGGGCTGAGGACCGGGCTCATGGACGCGCTGCGCGAGGCCGTGCGGACGGGGCGGCTGGCGCCCGGCACCCGGCTGCCGTCCTCCCGCAGCCTCGCCGTGGACCTCGGCATCGCCCGGAACACCGTCGCCGACGCATACGCGGAGCTGGTCGCCGAGGGCTGGCTCAGCGCCCGGCAGGGTTCGGGTACCAGGGTGGCGCGGCGGGCCGAGCCGCGCCCGGCGGCCAGGAGGACGGTGCGGTCCCGGCCGGTGCCCGCCCGGCCCACCCACAACCTGCTGGCCGGGTCGCCCGACCTCTCGACGTTCCCGCGTGCCGACTGGCTCAAGGCGGCCCGCCGTGCCCTGACCGCCGCGCCCAACGACGCCTTCGGGTACGGGGATCCGCGCGGGCGCATCGAGCTGCGCACCGTACTCGCCGAGTATCTGGCCCGCGCGCGCGGCGTGTACGCGGAGCCGGAGCGCATCGTGGTCTGCGCCGGTTTCGTGCAGGCGCTGAAGCTGATGGGGACGGTGTTGCGCAAGCGGCGGGTGCGGGAGGTGGCCGTCGAATCGTACGGACTGGACGTGCACTGGAAGCTGCTCGCGGACGCCGGGCTGCGCATGCCCTGTCTGCCGGTCGACGGACTCGGGGCCCGGACGGGTGAACTGGCCGGGCTGCGCGGTGTGGGCGCGGTCCTGATGACGCCCGCGCACCAGTTCCCGACGGGGGTGCCGCTCCATCCCGACCGACGGGCCGCGGTGGTCGACTGGGCGCGCGGTACGGGCGGCCTGATCCTGGAGGACGACTACGACGGCGAGTTCCGTTACGACCGGCAACCGGTCGGCGCGCTCCAGGGCCTCGACCCCGAACACGTCGTGCACCTGGGGACGACGAGCAAGTCGCTGGCGCCGGGACTGCGGCTGGGGTGGATGATACTGCCGGAGAGCCTGGTGGGGGAGGTGGCCGAGGCGAAGGGGCTGAGCGACTGGTCGTCGAGTGCGCTGGAACAGCTGACGCTCGCGGAGTTCATCGAGTCGGGCGCGTACGACCGTCATGTGCGCTCGATGCGACTGCGCTACCGCCGCCGTCGCGACCAGCTCGTCGCGGTATTGGCGGAACGGGCCCCCGATGTCCGGATCACCGGTATCGCCGCCGGACTGCACGCCGTCCTCGAACTCCCGGAAGGCAGCGAGGCGTCGGTGCTGCGCGCGGCTGCCTGGCAGGGGCTGGCACTGGAGGGGTTCTCGCGCTTCCGGCACCCGGACGCGGCGCCGGTGCGCGACGCACTGGTCATCGGCTACGGGACACCGACCGACAGCGCCTGGGCGGGCGCGCTGGACGCGCTCTGCCGGGTGCTGCCGTAACGGTGCGCCGGCATCTGTCCGGCGGATCAGGACCCTAAACCCTTCCCGGGACCGTCGGTTTGTCCGGTTCGGACGTGTCCGCCGGGGCCTCGCCGAACCGGGCCAGGGCCAGGGCACCCGCCACCGCCACCACGAAACCGGCGACCGCCAGTCCGCCGAGGCCTGCGCGCGTACGGTCTCCGAGCCAGATGACGCCCACCAGCGCCGGGCCGATCGTCTCGCCGATCACCATGCCGGCCGTCGCCGTCGTCACCGACCCACGCTGCAGCGCCGAGGTGAGCAGCAGGAACGCCGAACCGCCGCCCAGCAGCAGCGCGTACACGGCCGGGTTGGTGAGCAGCGCCGACGGGGACACGTCGTCGATCAGCCGGACGGTGACCTCGACCACCCCGAAACCGCACCCTGCGCCGAGCCCCAGGACGAGCGCGCGCGCCTTCTCCGGGAGGCGTCCGGCCGCCGCGCCGATCAGCAGAATGCCCAGCGAGATCCCCAGCATCCACCAGGCCAGGGCCGCCGGACCCGCCGCGTGGCCCTCGCCGCCGGAGGCGAGCCCCAGCATGCCCAGGCCCGCGCAGACGACCCCGACCGCGGTCCACTCGACGCCGCTCAGCCGCGCGCCGAGAAGCCGGGCGGCGACGACCGCCGTCACCGCGAGACTCGCCGCCAGGGCGGCGCCCACAACGTAGATCGGCAGGGACCGCAGCGCGATGATCTGGAGGACGAAACCGCAGCCGTCGAGGGCGAGTCCGGCTACGTAGCGCCACTCGCGCAGTGCGCGCAGCAGCAGCGCGGGATCGACCCCCGCGCCCGACCCCGGCTCGGCGGCGGCCCGCGAGGCGACGGCCTGGAGGACGGAGGCCGTACCGAAGCAGACAGCGGCGCCGAGCGCGCAGATCATCCCGAAGAGCACATAGGGACTCTACTTGCGGACGTTCGGTGGACCCGCTTCCCGCCGAAACCAGCAGCCCTTTAGTCTGACAAGTGGTCGCACTGGCTTGATTCGTACGACGGGGGAGACGGAAACATGGCCACACGAAGGCTGAGGTCGAGCACGGTGGTGCTCGGCGGCATGGGGGTGCTCGCGGCGATGATCACCTCCTGCGGTTCGGAACCGGACAAGCGGTGCGTCGACCCGCTCACCCAGGACAAGCTGCCGAGCTACGAGTGCAAGAACTCCAACGGCAAGGGCTCGTACTACTACGGCGGCACCAGCAAGAACGGCAAGGTGCAGGGCGGCAGCTTCAACAAGTCCGCCGTCGACCGCGGCGGCTTCGGCTGCTCGGGCACCGGCGGCGGCTGAACCGGCATGGAACGCCGCACCATGCGACCGCGTCCCGACTGGCAGCGGACGGTGGAGGAGCAGGGGCTCGTCTACCCGCTCACCCGCTACCCGGACGGGTCCCTGCGCGCGTACTGGGACGAGAGCGCCTACTACGTCTTCTCGCTGCCCGAGGTCGAGGCGCTGGAGGACGCCGTCGAGGAACTGCACACCATGTGCCTGGCCGCGGCCGCGCACATCGTGGAGCGGGAGCGCTTCGCGGAGCTCGGCATCACCGACCCCCGGCTGTCCGCGCTGATCGCCCAGTCCTGGCGACGCCGGGACGAACTGCCGTCCCTGTACGGCAGGTTCGACCTCCGGTACGACGGAACCGGCCCGGCGAAGATGCTGGAGTACAACGCTGACACCCCCACCTCCCTGGTGGAGGCCGCGAGCGCCCAGTGGTTCTGGATGGAGGCCCGTTTCCCGGGCGCCGACCAGTGGAACTCCCTGCACGAACGTCTCGTCGCGGCGTGGCAGCGGCAGGCCGCCCTGCTGCCGCCGGGACCGCTGCACTTCGCGCACTCCGACGGGGACGAGCTGGGCGAGGACCTGATGACCGTCGCCTATCTGCGGGAGACCGCCGAACAGGCCGGTATCGACACGGAGGCGCTCTCCGTCGAACGGATCGGCTGGGACCGGCTGGCCGGACGGTTCGTGGACGAGCGGCTCCGCTTCATCCGCAGCTGCTTCAAGCTGTACCCGTGGGAATGGCTGGCGACCGACCGGTTCGGGCCGCACGTACTGGACACCCTCGACAACGGCGGCGGCACGGGTACCACCTGCTGGATCGAGCCCGTCTGGAAGATGCTCCTCTCCAACAAGGCGCTCCTGGCGATCCTCTGGGAGCTCTACCCGGGCCACCCGAATCTGCTGCCCGCCTACCTCGACGGCCCGCGCGAACTCGCGGGGGCGGGTGCGGGATACGTCGCCAAGCCGCTGCTCGGCCGGGAGGGGGCCGGGGTCACGATTCATGAGCCGGGAAGCCCTGCCGTGCTGCGGGACGAGCCGTGCTGCTATCAGGAACTGGCGGCACTGCCGGACTTCGACGGCAACCGGGTGGTACTGGGGGCGTGGGTCGTCGAGGACGAGGCGGCCGGGCTCGGCATCCGGGAATCGGCGGGGCTGGTCACGGACGAGTACGCCCGCTTCCTGCCCCACGTCATCCTCTAGGCCCTGTCCCGCCCCGGCAAGCCCAGGCGCCCGGGCTCAGCCGCGCAGGACGCCGCGGAGCTGCTCCAGCCCCCAGTCCAGGTCCTCCTTGCTGATCACCAGCGGCGGGGCGATCCGGATCGTCGAGCCATGGGTGTCCTTGACCAGCACCCCACGGTCCATCAGCTTCTCGGAGATCTCCCGGCCGGTGCCGTGGCTCGGCGCGATGTCGACGCCCGCCCAGAGCCCGCGTCCCCGTACCTCCGTCACCGCGCCCCCGCTCAGCAGCAGCCCCAGCTCCTGGTGGAGGTGTTCGCCCAGCTCGGTCGCCCGCTGCTGGAATTCGCCGGTACGGAGCATCGCGATGACCTCCAGCGCGACCGCGCACGCGAGGGGGTTCCCGCCGAACGTCGAACCGTGCTCGCCGGGCCGGTACACCCCGAGCACGTCCTGCGAGGAGACGACCGCCGACACCGGCACCACACCACCGCCCAGCGCCTTGCCGAGCACATACATGTCCGGCACGACACCCTCGTGCTCACAGGCGAAGGTCTTCCCGGTCCGGCCCAGGCCCGACTGGATCTCGTCCGCGATGAACAGCACGTTCCGCTCGCGGGTGAGCTCGCGCACCCGGGGGAGATAGCCGGGCGGCGGCACCAGAACCCCCGCCTCGCCCTGGATCGGCTCCAGCAGCACCGCCACGGTGTTCTCGGTCATCGCCTCCGAGAGCGCGGTCAGATCCCCGTACGGCACGATCTGGAACCCCGGCGTGTAGGGGCCGAAGTCCTCCCGCGCCTCCGGGTCCGTGGAGAAGCTGATGATCGTGGTCGTACGGCCGTGGAAGTTGTTCGCGGCGACGATGATCTTCGCCATGCCGTCCGGGACGCCCTTCACCCGGTAGCCCCACTTGCGGGCCGTCTTCACCGCGGTTTCCACGGCCTCCGCGCCGGTGTTCATCGGCAGCACCGTCTCCATGCCGCACAGCTCGGCGAGCTGCGTACAGAAATCGGCGAACCGGTCGTGGTAGAAGGCGCGCGAGGTGAGGGTCACCCGCTCCAGCTGGGCCTTGGCCGCGTCGAGCAGGCGCCGGTTGCCGTGACCGAAGTTGAGCGCCGAATATCCGGCGAGCATGTCGAGATAGCGCCGGCCCTCGACATCGGTCATCCAGGCTCCGTCCGCCGAGGCGACGACGACGGGCAGCGGATGGTAGTTGTGTGCGCTGTGCGCCTCGGCGGAGGCGATGGCAGTTTCCGTGGTCGACACGGGATCTCCGTTCGTCGTGCGGCGTGGGCGGGGGGGATGGTGCCCACTTTGTATCGTCGGTCGGAACCCTGTCGAGGAAACCTTCACATCACGGCGCGCCCGGCCACTGCGGTACGGCTCCGGCCGCCCTCCCCACCTCGCGGGTATGCCTTCCCCACCGGCTGCCGGAGATCGGGTCCGTACCTGAGACAATGGGTCCCATGGCCTCTGAACGCCCCCGCGTGCTCTCCGGAATCCAGCCCACCGCAGGCTCGTTCCACCTCGGCAACTACCTCGGTGCGGTCCGCCAGTGGGTGGCGCTGCAGGAATCCCACGACGCCTTCTACATGGTCGTGGACCTGCATGCGATCACCATTCCGCAGGACCCCGCGGAGCTGCGCGCGAACACCCGGCTCGCCGTCGCCCAGCTCCTCGCCGCCGGTCTCGACCCGGAGCGCTGCACGCTCTTCGTCCAGAGCCATGTTCCCGAGCACGCCCAGCTCGGCTGGGTGATGAACTGCCTCACCGGCTTCGGCGAGGCGTCCCGTATGACGCAGTTCAAGGACAAGTCCGCCAAGCAGGGTGCCGACCGCACCACGGTCGGTCTCTTCACGTACCCGATGCTGATGGTCGCCGACATCCTGCTGTACCAGGCCGACCAGGTCCCGGTCGGCGAGGACCAGCGCCAGCACCTTGAGCTGACCCGTAACCTCGCCGAGCGGTTCAACGGCAGCTACGGCGACACGTTCACGGTGCCGGACCCGTACATCCTCAAGGAGACGGCGAAGATCTACGACCTTCAGGACCCGTCGGCGAAGATGAGCAAGTCGGCGGCCACCCCGAAGGGACTGATCAGCCTTCTCGACGAGCCCAAGGCCACCGCCAAGAAGGTGAAGAGCGCGGTCACCGACACCGACACGGTCATCCGCTTCGACCGGGCCGAGAAGCCCGGCGTCAGCAACCTGCTGACCATCTACTCCACGCTCACCGGCACCGGTGTCGCGGATCTGGAGCAGAAGTACGAGGGCAAGGGCTACGGTGCGCTCAAGACCGACCTCGCCGAGGTCGTGGTCGAGTTCGTCACACCGTTCCGCGCCCGCACCCAGGAATACCTGGACGACCCGGAGACCCTGGACTCGATCCTGGCCAAGGGCGCGGAGAAGGCCCGCTCCGTCGCGGCCGAGACCCTGGCCCGGACGTACGACCGGATGGGCTTTCTGCCCGCGAAGCACTGAGTCCAAGGACCCTGGCGGTTTCGCGGTCGCAGGCGTCACACTTGCGACGGGAAGTTGATCCGGTGGATGGCCGAGAGCAGGCCATCGATCATCGAGGACCATCGGTCCCCGAGGGCCCTCGGCCACCGGGGGCCATCGACATCGAGGATTGAGGAGAACGACGTGGGGACCGTTACGCTCGGCGTTTCGATCGCGGTCCCGGAGCCCTACGGCAGCCTGCTCCAGGAGCGGCGCGCGAGCTTCGGGGATCCTGCCGCGTACGGCATTCCCACCCACGTCACGCTTCTCCCGCCGACCGAGGCCGCGGCGGCCGACCTGCCAGCGATCGAGGCGCATCTCGCCCAGATCGCGACGGGCGGCCGCCCCTTCCCGATGCGGCTGTCCGGCACGGGGACCTTCCGTCCCCTCTCGCCGGTCGTCTTCGTCCAGGTCGTCGAAGGGGTCTCGGCCTGCACGTGGCTGCAGAAGCGGGTGCGGGACGCCTCCGGGCCGCTGGTGCGTGAGCTCCAGTTCCCGTACCACCCGCATGTCACCGTGGCGCACGACATCCCCGAGCAGGCGATGGACCGGGCGTACGAGGAGCTCTCCGACTACGAGGCCGCCTGGACCTGCGGTTCCTTCGCGCTGTACGAGCAGGGCCCGGACAGCGTCTGGCGCAAGATCAACGAGTTCCCGTTCCGTGCCGGGGACGACGCGCCCGCCGTGCCCGCGCAGGGCGGCTCCTCCGTGGACGAGCCCTCTCTGCAGCCCTGAGAGCCTGTCGGGTGACCTCTGATCGGGCGGCCACGCCCTGGCACGCACTCCCCCAAGGCCTTAAGAGGAGCTCACAAAATGGGCGCCCGGCTCGCGACGCCTGGCACGCACGCTCGCTGCGTTGCCGAAACGCCCTAGTAGCTCCGCTACAAGGACCTTCCAGCGCCTTGCGATCGCACGCACCAGACGCCGCGAGCTGATCGGACTCCCATTTTGTGAGCTCCTCTAAGGGCCAGGGGGGACCCCCTTCCGCGTTGCCGAAACGCCCTGGTAGCTCCTTCCCCAAGCTCTCAAGGAGCAGGGGAGACCCCATCCGAGGACCTTCCGGCGCCTTGGAATCGCACGCACCAGACCGCGTCCGCTTTCCGATCGAAGGTCATCCGACAGGCTCTGAGCAGGCCCCTTCCACTCCTTGAGCGCCCCTCGCTTTTTCGCGAGCCCCCACGCCCGCCCGCTCAGACCGGCAGCCGCCGGAACAGCGGGCGCGGCACATGCCGCAGTGCCGACATCACCACCCGCAGCGACCCCGGCGCCCACACCGTCTCCGAACGCCGCCGCAGCCCCGTCACGATTGCTGCCGCGACCTCGTCGGGGGTCGTGACGAGAGACGACGCCTCCAGCGGGGCGGCGGCGAACCGTGCCGCGGTGAGCCGCAGCGTCGCGGGGCGGACCGCCGTTCTCGGCCGGACGACTCCGGGACGTACGACCATCACATGCACCCCCGTGCCCCGCAGCGCGTCCCCCAGGCCCTGCGTGAACGCGTCCAGGCCCGCCTTGCTGGAGCCGTAGATGAAGTCGGCCCGGCGGACCCGTTCGCCGGCCACCGAGGACAGCACCACCAGCGATCCGTGCCCCTGCGCCTGGAGCGCGCCCGCGCACACCAGGCCGGCGGAGACGGCCCCCGTGTAGTTGGTCTGCGCGACCCGGACCGCGAAGAGCGGCTCCTCCTCGTCACGCTCCTGGTCGCCCGCGATACCGAAGGCGAGGAGCACCATGTCGATGTCGCCCTCGGCGAAGATCTTGCCGAGCGTGGTCTCGTGGGACGCGGAGTCGAGGGCGTCGAAATCGACCGTACGGACGTCGGCGCCCCGGGCGCGCAGTTCGGCGGCGGCCGAGTCGAGGGCGGGGGAGGGGCGGCCGGCCAGCCAGACCGTACGGGTCCGGCGGGCGATCAGCCGGCGTGCGGTGGCGAGCGCGATCCGGGACGTGCCACCGAGGACGAGCAGGGACTGCGGGGCACCGAAGGCGTCCTTCACGGGAACACTCCTTGCAGACGAGGGGAACGGGAGAGCGGAAGACGGCGGAAGGCCGCAGTGGCCACAGCGGCCGTAGCGGTCGCGCCCGTCACGCTGATCACGGCGCAGGCGCCGCCGTCACAGGGCCAAGCGGCGGGACAGGTCCGAGCGGAAGGCCCCGTTCGGGTCCAGCTCGGCGCGCAGCGACCGGAATTCGGCCAGCCGCGGATACATCGCCGCCAGCATCTCCGGCCGCAGCCGGGAGTCCTTCGCCAGGCAGACCCGGCCCCCCGCCCGCGCCACCTCCTCGTCCAACGAGTCCAGGAACCCGGCCAGGCCCGGCAGCGCGGCGGGCAGATCGAGCGCGAGCGCCCAGCCGGGAATCGGGAACGACAGCCAGCCCGGGTCCCCCGCGCCGAACCGCTTGAGGACGGCGAGGGACGACGGGCAGCGCCGCTGCGAGATCCGGCGCACGATCCGGCGCAGCGCCTCCTCCTGGCCGTGTCCGACGACGAACTGGTACCGCACGAATCCACCGCGGCCGTGGATCCGGTTCCAGTGCGGCAGGCCGTCCAGGGGGTGGAAGAACGTGGACAGTCTCTGGAGTTCGCCGATGCGGTACGTGGGGGCGCTGCGGTACCGGAACTCGTTGAAGAGGGCGACGGACGTGCGGCCGAGCAGCCTTTCCGGTACGAGGGCGGGTGCCGCCGGCAACCGTCCGGGGCGGAACGCGAGCGGTGCGCGCCGGGCTCGCGCCGGGAGCGCGTACCGTGGTACGTGCTCCCCTCGGGTGAGTACGGAGCGCCCGGTCGCCCGGCCGCGGGCGAGCAGATCGACCCAGGCGGCCGAGTAGCGGTAGCGGTGGTCCCCGGCGGAGAGCCTGGCCAGCAGGTCGTCCAGGTCCACGGCTCGTTCGGTGTCGACCGACATCCATGAGCTGGTCACGCGGTGGAGCCGCAGCGTGGCCGAGAGGATCACGCCCGTCAGGCCCAGCCCGCCCGTGGTCGCGTCGAAGAGGTCGGTGCCGGGCCGGACCGTACGGATCTCGCCGTCGGCGGTCAGCAGCTCCAGCTCCTGGACGTGCCGCGAGAAGGAGCCGGAGAAGTGATGGTTGCGGCCGTGGACGTCGGTGCCGATCGCGCCGCCCACGGTGACCTGGCGGGTGGTCGGCGAGACGGGGACGAACCAGCCGAGCGGCAGCAGGACTTCCATCAGCCGGTGCAGGCTGACCCCGGCGTCGCAGACCGCCAGGCCGGCCCCGGCGTCGATGGTGCGGATCCGGTTCAGCGCGGTCATGTCGAGGACGGAGCCGCCCGCGTTCTGCGCGGCGTCGCCGTGGGCCCGGCCGAGGCCCCGGGCGATGGAGCCGCGGGGCCCGCAGCCGCGTACCGTCGCCGCCGCTTCCTCGTAGGTACGGGGGCGAAAGCGCAGGGCGGTTGTCGGAGCGGTACGGCCCCAGCCGGTCAGGGACACGGTGTCGACAGACATGACGGTGACCGTATCGCCCGAGAAAACCCTTTCGAGGGATTTGTTACAACACTCACCGGTATGGATGATTGAAGAAGTGTCAGCCCGCACGGCAGTCAAGGGGTTTCCGGTTTTCCGTGCCCGGGAGGGTTGCGAGCTGCTGCCGGTTTGCTGCACTGAAGTGAGTTGTGGTGAGCGGGAGTGAGTCCTGGCGGTGGGTTCGCGGGGTGGGAACGGAGGTTCTGGGGCCGAATGGGTGACCTTGGCGGTGGTTGCTCGTTGGGCTGGGTGGCAGGTGTCCGGCGTTGTGGGAGGGGGTGGTGTGGTGGGTGGTTTGCGGGAGTTGGCGGCGCCGTTCGTGGTGCCGGGGCCTTGCGGGGTGGCGGTCCGGGACCGTCTGAAGCACCTCACGCCCCAGGACGAGAACGTGCTCCGCGCGGTCGGTGAGTATCAGGGTCGTCTGGCTTCGCGTGATCTCAAGGCTCGCTGTGCGGATGGTCTGGAGCACGGCGCGGACACCTGGGCGTCGCGCAAGCGGGACCTGACCGCACTGTCGTCGTCACGGATCGCGGGTGCGATCACCAAGGCCACGCACGACCAGTGGGCACTGGCCCGCCGCTGCCAGGCCGCACACATCCAGACACTGGAAGCTGGGATCAGGACGCTGCGGCAGCGCCTGTCCCTTCCGATCGGGGAACCCGGGACGAAGCGGGCCCCGGGCGGCTACCGCTCCCGGAGTGAGTGGTTCCAGAAGTCCCGGCGCCTGGCTGCGCTGGAGGCGCGGCATGCGGCCGTTGTCGCCGACCGGCAAACCGGACGCGTTCATGTGGTGCGGGGCGGCAAACGTCTCCTCAACACCCGCCACCACCTCACCCAAGCCCAGCTCAACGAAGAGCAGTGGCGGGAGCGCTGGGAGGCGGAACGCTGGTTCATCGCCGCGGACGGTGAGTCGGGCAAGAGGTTCGGGAACGAGACCATCCGCGTCACCCCGGACGGCGAAGTGTCCATCAAGCTGCCCGCCCCGCTCGCCCACCTGGCCAACACCAAACACGGCCGCTACACACTCACCGCCACCGTGGCGTTCGCGCACCGGGGCGTGGAGTGGGCCGACCGCGTCACCGCGAACCGGGCGGTCGCCTACCGCATCCACCTCGACACCGAGCGCGGCCGCTGGTACCTCACCGCGTCCTGGCAACGCCCCATTGTGCAGACCATCTCGCTGGAGGCCGCCCGGGCCCGGGGCATGATCGGTGTCGATACCAACGCCGACCACTTCGCCGCCTACCACCTCGACCCGCACGGTAACCCCGTCGGCGACCCGCACCGCTTCCCCTACGACCTGTCCGACACCACCGCTCACCGCGACGCACAGATCCGCCACGCACTGACCCGGTTGCTGCACTGGGCCAAGCAGACTGGTGTCGCCGCGATCGGCATCGAGGACCTCGACTTCACCACCGAGAAGACCCGCGAGAAACACGGCCGCAGGAAACAATTCAGGCAGCTGATCTCCGGCATCCCGACCGGCAGACTCAAGGCCCGGCTGGTCTCCATGGCCGCCGAACAGGGCCTGAGCATTATCGCGGTCGACCCCGCCTACACCTCCCTGTGGGGTGCCCAGCACTGGCAGAAACCGCTGGCCACCCCCAAACGAAAGATGTCCCGTCACGATGCCGCCGGTATCGCGATCGGACGACGCGCCCTCGGGCACCTGGTCCGGCGTCGGACGGCACCGCCCCCACACGACCGGAGTGATCGTGCGGGGCATCGGACCGCCCAGGCCGAACGAGGTGACCGGGGGCGTGAGGGAACCCGCCTGCCCGCAACGGACCGGCCCCCTGGAGGGCCGTCGCCGCGCGGGAAGCGAAAGCGGGAACCCAGTGCATCCAACACCGTTCGGGATGCGCCCAGTACGCAACAGTGGGTCCAGGAC
This sequence comes from Streptomyces sp. NPDC111516, assembly GCF_055635345.1. Taxonomy (NCBI): domain Bacteria; kingdom Bacillati; phylum Actinomycetota; class Actinomycetes; order Kitasatosporales; family Streptomycetaceae; genus Streptomyces; species Streptomyces sp. NPDC111516. Next base: position 322,703 of record NZ_JBVKBV010000004.1, read on the forward strand.
TCACTCATGCACACTGGTTAGGAACGGTAGTCGTACGTCATGGACTGGCTGAAAAACCTCCCTGTCATCGGGCCGATCGTCTCCCGGCTGATGGCGACGCACGCCTGGCGCTCGTACGAGACGCTCGAACGGGTCCACTGGGCCAGGCTCGCCGCCGCGATCACCTTCATCAGCTTCCTGGCGATCTTCCCGCTGATCGCGGTCGGCGCGGCGATCGGTGCCGCGTTGCTCTCCACCGAGCAGCTCCACAGGATCGAGAACGAGCTCACCGAGCAGGTGCCGGGCATCTCCGAGCAGCTCGGCGTCAGCGACCTGGTGGCCCACGTGGGCACGGTCGGAGGGGTCGCCGGTGCGCTGCTGCTCCTCACCGGCGTCGGCTGGATCGGCGCGATGCGGGGCTGTCTGCGCGCCGTGTGGGGCATGGACGACATGGACCAGGGCAATCCCGTCATCCGTAAGCTCAAGGACGTCGGGCTGCTGCTCGGTCTCGGCGGGGCGGCGCTCGCGACGCTCGCCGTCTCCTCGGCCGGGTCCGTCGCCGTCGGCCGGACCGCCGACCTGCTGGATATCTCGAACCACGGCGCGGGCGGTGTGGTGCTGCAGGTGGCCGCCCTGGTCGTGGCGGCCCTCGCCGACTTCCTGCTGCTGCTGTATCTGCTGACGCTGTTGCCCGGCGTCGAGCCCCCGCGGCGCAGGCTGCTGGTCGCCGGGGTGATCGGCGCGATCGGCTTCGAGGCGCTCAAGCTGCTGCTCGGCGGCTACATGAAGGGCGTCGCGGCGAAGAGCATGTACGGCGCCTTCGGCGTGCCGGTCGCACTGCAGCTGTGGATCAACCTCACCGCGAAGCTGCTGCTGTTCTGCGCCGCCTGGACGGCGACGCGGAGCAGCGAGGACGGCGGGAAGGGCGCGGCGGCCGTCAGCGACGAGGGAGGCGACGCACCAGGTCCGGCAGCGGCCAGCGCCGGTTGACCAGGAACGCCGCGCCGGTCAGCAGCACCAGGACGCCTCCGGTGATACCCAGCGCGATCCAGATGCCGCCGCCCCCGCCGGTCGAGGCGGCGGCATCGGTGGCGGGCGAGGAGCCGTTGCTGCCACCGCTCTTCCCGTTCGCCGCCGACTCCTTCCCCGTCCCGGTCCCGGTGTCCGTTCCGGTACTGGCGGACCTCGGCGGCACCAGTTCCCCCACCGGGGTCACCTTGCCGCTCGCGTCGAAGCCCCAGTCGAGGAGGTCGGCGGCCTCCTTGTAGACGCTGTGCGGCTCTTTGGACGAGGGGTTCATGACGGTGACGAGCAGCACCCTGCCGTCGCGTTCGGCGACGCCCGTGAAGGTGTTGCCCGCGTGGGTGGTGTAGCCGTTCTTGACACCCGCGATGCCCTTGTACGGGTCGACGCCGTCCGCACCGGTGAGCAGCCGGTTGGTGTTCTGGATCCCGAAGCTCTGACGCTTCCCGTTCTTCTTCTCCGCGCCGGGGAACTGCGCCTGGGCCGTCGAGCAGTACTCCCGGAAGTCCGCCTTCTGCAGGCCGCTGCGGGCGAACAGCGTCAGGTCGTACGCGCTGGAGACCTGGTCGGGCGCGTCGTACCCGTCGGGCGACACCACCGTCGTGTCGAGCGCCTGCAACTCCTCCGCGTGTGCCTGCATGGCGGCGACGGTCTTCGGGACGCCGCCGTACATCGCGGACAGCACGTGCACCGCGTCATTGCCCGAACGCAGGAACACCCCGAGCCACAGGTCGTGGACCGTGTAGCCGAGGTGCTCCTTGACGCCGACCAGGCTGCTGCCCTCGCCGAGATTCGCGAGGTCCTTGTCCCGCACCGTGTACGTCCGGGTCTTCGGCTGCAGCGCGGGCATCACGGTGTCCGCGAAGAGCATCTTCAGGGTGGAGGCGGGAGGCAGCCGCCAGTGCGGGTTGTGCGAGGCGAGCACCTGGCCGTTCTCCGCGTCCGCGACGATCCAGGACCTGCCCGTGAGCTTCTCGGGCAGTACCGGGGCGCCGGGCCCCAGCTTCACCTGCGTACCGGTCCGGCCCAGCAGTTCGCCACCGACCCGGGACATGTCGGCGGGCGGCTTCGGCTGGTTGTCGGAGGTGTCCTTGTCGACCGCCGACGCCGGGCTGACGACAAAAGTGGACAACAAGGCGGCAGAGGTGATCGTCAGAGCGATCTTTTTCAGAGCGAGCACGGTCGGAAACGTACAGGGCGAAGATGTGGATGGGGATATGGATGGGCTGACCCGCCGTGCGAGCCGCCGGGACAGCCCACCCCGGGCGAGGCCGCGGGAGCGCGGGCGGGATACTGGAACCATGAAGCTCAGCCGCCCGGTCTCCTGGTTCCTGCTCGCGTTCGGGGTGTGGAGCTGGTTCATCTGGGTCACTTTCGTCAAGAACCTGTGGAAGGACGGCAGCGGACTCGCCTTCGACGACGCGGGTGACCCGACTGCGTACTTCTGGGTGCATCTGCTGCTCGCCATCACGTCCTTTCTCCTGGGGACGGCCATCGGTGTGATCGGGTTCCGTGGCGTCAGGGCTCTGCGCCGAGAAAGTGCCTGACAGGCCGCACGACAGGCCGCACGACGGGCGGAGGAGTCGCACATGGCAGTGGCCGGTCTCGCGCTGACGGCGGTCGTGGTGCTCGCGCTGCTCGTCGGCGTGCACCGATATCTGTGGCGCCGCTTCGTCGGCGACACGACGGCCGAGGGCAGCGCCCTGCGCGGAGCCGGCACGGTGGCCGCGTACCTCCTGCCGCTGCTGAGCGTCGGCGCCCTGGTCTCCGGCCGTACGGGCGCGCCCTTCTGGCTCCAGCGGGTGCTGGCCTGGCCGGGCTATCTGTGGCTGGCCGCGCTGCTGTACCTGACGCTGGCTCTGCTGGTGGGTGAGGTGGTGCGGCCGATTCTGCGCCGGGTTCTCGCGAAGCGCGCAAATGAGCCATATGGGACGAATTACCCTTCCGTGGTGGAAGTGCCCGAATCGGCCGCTGTGCCTGCGGCCGTCGGCAGTGACACCTCCGCCGCCCCCGCCACCGACACCCTCGTCGCCGTCACATCCGCCCCGGACCACCGCCCCGCCGCACCCACACGCCGGCTGTTCGTCGCGCGGGCCGTCGGGGGCGCAGCCGCCGTCGCCGGGCTCGGCACGGTCGGCTACGGCACGTACGGTGTACTGCGCGGGCCGCGGGTCAAACGGATCACCGTGCCGCTCGCCAAGCTGCCCCGCTCCGCGCACGGCTTCCGGATCGCCGTCGTCAGCGACATCCATCTCGGCCCGATCCTCGGCAGCGCCCACACCCGGCGGATCGTCGACACGATCAACAGGACCCAGCCGGACCTGGTCGCCGTCGTGGGAGATCTCGTCGACGGAACCGTCGCCGACCTCGGCCCGGCCGCGGAGCCGCTCGCGCGATTGAGCGCCCGCCACGGCAGCTTCTTCGTCACCGGTAATCACGAGTATTACTCCGGTGCCGCCCAATGGGTTGATCACGTAAGGGAATTGGGACTTCATCCCTTGGAGAATGCCCGGGTCGAGATCGGCGGATTCGATCTCGCGGGCGTCAATGACGTCGCCGGGGAGAGCGAGGGGCAGGGGCCCGACTTCGACCGCGCGCTCGGTGACCGGGACCGTGCCCGCGCCGCCGTCCTCCTCGCCCACCAGCCCGTCGTCATCGACGACGCCGTCGCCCACGGCGTCGACCTCCAGCTCTCCGGCCACACCCACGGAGGCCAGCTCTGGCCGGGCAACTTGGTTGCCGAGCTGGCCAATCCCACGGTCGCCGGGCTCGACCGATACGGCGACACCCAGCTCTACGTCTCGCGCGGCGCGGGTGCCTGGGGCCCACCGGTACGGGTCGGCGCACCCTCCGACATCACCGTCGTGGAGCTCGCCTCCCGGCAGGCCTGACGCTCCGTCGATGACTGGTTGCGGATCCTGTGGATGGACTCAAGGTTTCAAGTGCCGAACAAAAGGCTATGAGTCCCTGATTTGCTCTTCCAGATGTGAAAATCGTGTGATTGGGTGAGCGCGAACATGCGGTGATCTGCGTATCTGAGCGCAACGCCGAGGTGGGGCTGGTAAGGGAGAGCACGGCAATGCGGTCGATCCGAATACGGATTCTCGCGATTCTCGCGGTTTTGGTCATCGCAGGCGTCGGCGCCTGGCAGCTGCTTCCCTCGGGCGAGGTGAACAAGGACCCGATCGCGGTCGGTACGACGGACGAAGTCACCTCGCTCGACCCGGCGGGTGCGTACGACGTCGGTTCCTGGGCGATGTACAGCAACGTCTACCAGTCCCTCCTGACGTTCAAGTCCGGGGCGACCGTCCCCGAGCTCGACGCCGCCGAGAGCTGTGGGTTCATCGGCCAGAAGCTCCAGACGTACCAGTGCAAGCTGCGTGACGACCTGTCCTTCTCCAACGGCCGCAAGGTCACTGCCGCCGATGTCAAGTACTCCATCGAGCGCATGATCAGGATCAAGGAGGATGTCGGTCCGTGGGTGCTGTTCCCGAGCCTCAAGAACGTGGTGACCGAGGGCCGGACCATCACCTTCAACCTGTCCAAGCGTGACGCGACCTTTCCGCAGAAGCTCGCCACGGGGGCCGGTTCGATCGTCGACCGCGAGTCGTACCCGGCGGACAAGCTCCGGTCCGGGAGCAGCGTCGACGGCTCGGGACCGTACATCCTGAAGTCGTACCGGCCCGGCGCCCTCGCCGAGTTCGTCCCCAACCCCCTGTACAAGGGCGCGCTGAAGAAGACCGGCGTTCCGGTCACCGTGCACTACTTCAAGGAGTCGGACGCGCTCCTGGCGGCCTGGAAGTCCGGACAGCTCGATGTGACGCACCGTCAGCTGCCGCCGGCCACACTCGCCGAGCTGAACCCCGGCGAGCCCGACCTGCGCGTCACCGAGGCGGACAGTGCCGAGATCCGCAACCTCGTCTTCAACGTCCGCGCCGGCTCCCCGTTCGCCGACAAGAAGGTCCGGCAGGCCATCGCCTCGGTCATCGACCGCGGACCGCTGGTGACCGACATCTACAAGGGCACGGTCGAACCGCTCTATTCGCTGATCCCGCAGGGCTACATCGGGCACAGCACACCGTTCTTCGACGCCTACCCCGCGCCCGATCTCGCGCGCGCCAAGAAGCTGATGCAGGAGGCCGGCGTCCAGACCCCGCTGCACTTCACCTTCGGCTACCGCGGCGGCGACGAGACGTACGCGAAGGAGACCGCGGAGCTGCGCCGCCAGCTGGAGGCGACCGGACTGTTCAAGGTCTCGGCCAAGCCCGTCGACTGGAAGCAGTTCCAGAAGGATTACGCGGCCGGCAAGTACGACGCGTACACCGTCGGCTGGCTCCCCGACTACCCGGACCCCGACACCTTCAGTCAGCCGCTGGTCGGCCACGACAGCAGCCTCCACAACGGCTACTCCAGCAAGAAGATCGACGCCCTGATCGGCGCCACGCTGCAGTACAGCGACCGCGGCCGTACCTCGGCGGACTACAAGGAGCTCCAGGCGCTCGTCGGCGAGGACGTGCCGCTGGTGCCGTTGTGGCAGAAGAAGGACTACGTCGTCAGCACGACCGATGTCTCCGGTTCGCAGTACCTCTCGGACGGCACCGGCCTCTGGCGCCTGTGGGAGCTGGATCGGATCTGACGGCCCGCCGGGCCGGACCCGGCGCCTCTCAGGCCGGGCGCTTCGCGGCGCCGGGCAGGAACTCCTCGAGCACCTCGTGAATCTGCCGCACCAGCGGTCGCAGCACCCGGTACCGGGAGAGTGCGATGGCGCGGGCACCGATCGGGGCGGCGCGCTCGACCAGGCGGCGGCTGCGTTCGGTGTGCTCGGTCCGGTCGTACACCCAGTACAGCACCAGGCCCATCTGTATCAGCCACATCAACTGCGGCAACAGCTCGGCCAGTTCGGGGTCGGTCTTGGTGTCGGAGCCGGCCAGGCACCGCCGGTGGATGGAGATCGCCGCCTCGCGGGCCGCGACCGATTCCGCCGAGAACGGGCTGAGCGGGCTCTCCGGGTCGGCGGCGTTCTTGAAGAACTGGGCGGCGAAGCGGTGGTACGGCTCCGCCACGTCCAGCCAGGTGAGCAGGACCCCGCGCATCCGCACCGCGAGGTCCTTGTCGCCGTCCAGGACCGGCTGCACCGCCGCTTCGTGTTCGGCGGCGAGCCGGTCGTAGAAGCCCTGGACGAGGTGTTCCTTGTTCGTGAAGTAGTAGTAGGCGTTCCCGACGGAGACGCCGGCCTCCTGGGCGATCGCCCGCATCGTCGTCTTGTCGTAGCCGCGTTCCTGGAAGAGCCGGAGCGCGGTTTCGAGGATGAGTGTGCGGGTCTGCTCGCTCTTGGGAGCCTTGACTTCCTTCACGTCCTTCGCTTCCTTCACCACAGCCCCGAGGGTATCCGCCCCGGTCAGTGCTCGGTTCCGGGGACCGTGCAGGCGCCGTCCCCGTCACCGCACGGCGCCGCGGTCAGCGAGCGGTACTTCGCGGCGGCGAGCACGGTCGCCCGGGCGAACGGACGGCCCGCCGGGGTGGTCAGCCAGTGGGACCTGGGCCGGTGTTCGGCCAGCGCCCAGAGGCAGACGATCCACGCGTCGGTCCCGCGGTAGATCTGCCCCCCGTCGCCGACCAATGTGATCTCCTCCAGCGTCCCGGCGTGGTCGAGCCCGGGGAAGCGGCGGCGCGCCTCCTCGGAGGCGGCCGGGACGAGGTCGAGCGGGACGAGCTGACGCTGCTTCAGCAGCCACTGGCGCAGGTGGGCGCAGAGCGAGCACTGTGCGTCGTACAGCACCGTGAGCCGTTCGACGGACAGCCGCTGCCCGCCGGTTCCGGTCGCCATGGCGGGCTCAGGCCTTGGCGGCGGGTGCGGCCCACGGACCGTTGCCCGGCCCCGTCCAGCCCTGCGGCGGCACGGGCGGGGTCTGCTCACGCTCCATCACACCGCGGCGGCGGATCTTGTTGAGCACGTAGACGTTGCCGAGGTGCAGCACGCCGAGGACGAGCAGGACCACGCCGAGCTTCACCGAGAGCGCCTCGAAGAGCCCGCGGGCGTCGGTGACACCGTCGTCGTTCCTCAGGTAGAGGGTGACGAAGCCCAGGTTGATCAGGTAGAAGCCGACCACCAGCAGGTGGTTGACGGCATCGGCGAGCTTTTCGTTCCCGTGCAGCACATCGGCGAGGAACACCCTGCCGTTGCGGCTGAGCGTGCGCGCGACCCAGATGGTGAGCGCCACGCTGATCAGTAGGTAGATGACGTACGCGACAACAGTGAGGTCCATGCCCCACCCTCCCTTGAACGCGTTCAAAAGCTGTTGTCGTGGACTGTAGACCCGTCTTTGAACATGTTCAAGTCCGTACCTCGGTGGCCCGCTCCGTCTGCTTGCCGGGTGCGCCGAAGTGCCATGCGCCGGGTGCCGCCGCCGTTGCCGGGCAGGCCGCGCCGACCGCCACGGCGGCTACGACCAGGGGGACTTCGGTGCCCCGGGCCGAGGCCGCGAGCGGGGCCGGGGCGTAGCCGCGGCGATGGTCACGACGACGGGCGCGTGGGCGGCGAGGAGGCCGGACCGGCCCGGGCCGGCAGTGAGGATCAGGGCTCGGCGAGGACCGGGCCGCCGGGCCGGGTCGCGCTGTTCACCACCGCCATCAGCGAGTTGGCGAGAACGCGCGCTGCTCGACGACATGCTGCGCCGCATCATGGTGGTCGCCGAGGACCGGGGCGGCGCTGGGTGGAGCCGAGGCGCCGGGTGGAACCGAGGCGCCGGGAGCTCAGCCGGTTTCGCGCCCTTCACCGGTCTTGTCCTCCGGGTTCCTGACCACGTAATCGGCCAGCTCCGCCCGGAGTTCGTCCGAATCCATCGCCCGTACGCGGCCGAGCGCCTCGTCCCACCGCTCGGCCGCCCGCTCCACCGAGGACCGGAAGCCGCGCCGCAGCGGCACGCCCCCGAGCAGCATCGCGAACGCGGCGACCGGCCGGAGCAGCCACCGGCCTTGCACGGTCAGCGTGACATCGACGTACCACCGGCCGTCCTCCGCCGGCCGCGGCCCAAGACGCAGCCGCGCGACGCCCAACCGGTGCTTCAGCCGCACCACCGCCGGAGCGCGCGCCACCGCGGGCGCCCCCGGCGCGAGCGCGGCAGCCGCCCACCAGGCGGCCAGATCGAGCGTCGCCCTCCCCGACACGCGGCGCAGTGAACCCGACCCTTCCGGGCCCCGCAACAGCCCCTCGATCTCCAGCGACTCGGGGCGCTCGGGGGTGCGCAGCCGCACGTCCAGCTGCACGCTCAGCTCCGGTGACCGCACCAGTTGCTCCACGGCGAGCGCACCGGTGCGCCGCCACTCCCGTACCACCGTCGCCTCCAGCCCCTCGGTGTCGGTGCCGAGGGGCTCGTAACGGGCACCCGGCGCAAGATGGCGGCCCTTGACCAGGCTCAGGCCGTGCAGGGCCCGCCCGTCCGGCAGCACGATGTCCTGGCCCCGGGCCCGGGTGGACTCGACGAGATCGCAGACCAGCCCGGCGTACGCGTGGAGCAGGTCGCGGTCCAGCGCGACGACCGTGACGGTGTGCTGGAGGCGGGACATCTCCGCGGTCCGTCAGATGCTCATCGAGCGGGCCGTGTTGATCTGGGCCATCACCATCTGGAAGGTCTCCGGGCCGGTCGCCGGGATCATCGTCGAGTGGTGCCTGCCCCCGCTGGTCACCGAGACCTGGATGAAGCCGGTCGTCTTCTTCTCCTTCATCAGAAGGAAGAGCAGACCGATCAGGCAGAGCAGCGCGAAGATGATCGCGAGCACGATCGCGACCGTCGGGATCTTCTCCTCGGTGCGCGACAGGTCCGTGGCCGTCCACACCGCGCCCTTGAGCGGCATCGTGCCGGCCGGTGTCACGATCTGGTCGTTCATGACGGTGATGTCGCCGAACGTGAGCATCGGCGTGCCCCCGCCGGGCGGCAGGCCCGGCTGCTGCGGGTAGCCGTAACCCGGCATGGTCGGCTGCCCCGCCTGCTCCGGGGGATAGCCGTATCCGGGCCGGCCCGCCGAATCGGGCTGCTGCGGGTAGCCGTAGGCCGGAGTGCCCGGGCCGGGCTGCCCGTGCGCCTGGCCGTCCGCGACGGTGGGCGGCCGGCCCGGCTGCTGGGGAGGCCCCCACTTGTATGAGTCGTCCGCGTACGGATTCGGATCGCTCAACTTTCCCCGCTTTCGATCAAGCCTTCGCGCCCCGGGCCTTGCTGCGCCGGGGGCGGCGAACCGGTGTCCGGTTCCGCATGACCGTACCGTCAAGACCCGGACGGCGCAGCAAGAGACCCCGCTTCCCGCACGGTTCGTGCGGAAAACGGGGCCCCGGATGCGACTGGTGCGCCAGTGGCGGTCAGAAGCGGCGCGTGATCAGCGCCCGCTTGACCTCCTGGATCGCCTTGGTGACCTCGATGCCACGCGGGCAGGCGTCCGTGCAGTTGAAGGTGGTGCGGCAACGCCACACGCCGTCACGGTCGTTGAGGATCTCCAGGCGCTGCTCGCCGCCCTCGTCGCGCGAGTCGAAGATGAAGCGGTGCGCGTTGACGATCGCCGCCGGGCCGAAGTACTGGCCGTCGTTCCAGAACACCGGGCACGAGGACGTGCACGCGGCGCACAGGATGCACTTGGTGGTGTCGTCGAAGCGTTCGCGGTCCTCGGCGGACTGCAGACGCTCACGGGTCGGCTCGTTCCCCTTGGTGATGAGGAAGGGCATGACATCACGGTAGGCCTGGAAGAACGGGTCCATGTCGACCACGAGGTCCTTGAGGACCGTGAGGCCCTTGATGGCCTCGACCGTGATCGGCTTCTCCGGGCTCAGGTCCTTGATCAGTGTCTTGCAGGCGAGCCTGTTCTTGCCGTTGATCCGCATCGCGTCGGAGCCGCAGATGCCGTGCGCGCAGGAGCGCCGGAAGGTCAGGGTGCCGTCCAGTTCCCACTTGATCTTGTGAAGGGCGTCGAGAACACGCTCCTTCGGGTCGATCGAGACCTGGAAGTCCTGCCACTGGGCCTCGTCGGAAACCTCGGGGTTGAACCGGCGGATCCGGAAGGTGGCCGTGATGTACGGGGAGTCGGCGAAGCCCGCCTCGGCCTGACCGGCCTTTTCCATCGTCGGGGTAGCCATCAGTACTTACGCTCCATCGGCTGGTAGCGGGTCTGGACGACCGGCTTGTAGTCGAGCCGGATCGACTCGGTGCCGTCGGCCGCGACCTCGCGGTACGCCATGGTGTGGCGCATGAAGTTGACGTCGTCGCGGTTCGGGTAGTCCTCGCGGTAGTGACCGCCGCGGGACTCCTTGCGGGCCAGCGCGGAGGTCGCCATGACCTCGGCCAGGTCGAGCAGGTTGCCCAGCTCGATGGCCTCCAGGAGGTCCGTGTTGAACCGCTTGCCCTTGTCCTGGATGGACACGTCGAGGTAACGCCTGCGCAGCTCGGCGATCTTGTCGACGGCCGTCTTGATGGTCTGCTCGGTGCGGAACACCATCACGTTGGCGTCCATGCACTCCTGCAGCTCCTGACGGATCGTGGCGACCCGCTCGGTGCCCGTCGAGTTGCGCAGCCGCTCGATCTGCTCCTCGACCATCTGCGCCGGGTTCTCGGGAAGCTCGACGAAGTCGTTCTTCGCGGAGTACTCGGCGGCACCGATGCCCGAGCGGCGTCCGAAGACGTTGATGTCGAGCAGCGAGTTCGTGCCCAGCCGGTTGGCGCCGTGCACGGAGACGCACGCGACCTCACCGGCGGCGTACAGGCCCGGGACGACGGTGGTGTTGTCGGCCAGCACCTCGCCCTCGACGTTGGTCGGGATGCCGCCCATGGCGTAGTGCGCGGTCGGCTGGATCGGGATCGGGTCCGTGTAGGGCTCGATGCCGAGGTACGTCCGCGCGAACTCGGTGATGTCCGGGAGCTTGGCGTCCAGCTGCTCCGGCGGCAGGTGCGTGAGGTCGAGGTAGACGTGGTCGCCCTCGGGACCACAGCCGCGGCCCTCACGGATCTCCGTGTAGATGGAGCGGGACACGACGTCACGGGACGCGAGGTCCTTCATGACGGGCGCGTACTTCTCCATGAAGCGCTCGCCGTCCTTGTTGCGGAGGATGCCGCCCTCACCACGGGCGCCCTCCGTCAGCAGGATGCCCATGCGCCAGATGCCCGTCGGGTGGAACTGGAAGAACTCCATGTCCTCCAGCGGCAGGCCGCGGCGCCAGGCGGCGGCCTGGCCGTCACCGGTCAGGGTGTGCGCGTTCGACGTCACCTTGAAGAACTTGCCGGTGCCGCCGGAGGCGAAGATGATCGACTTCGCCTGGAAGACGTGGATCTCGCCGGTGGCCAGCTCGTACGCGACGACGCCCGCTGACTTCTTCAGCCCGGTCTCGGGGTCCTCCTGGAGCAGGAGGTCCAGGACGTAGAACTCGTTGAAGAACTCCACGCCCTCCTTGACGCAGTTCTGGTACAGCGTCTGGAGGATCATGTGGCCGGTGCGGTCCGAGGCGTAGCAGGACCGGCGGACCGGGGCCTCGCCGTGGTTACGGCTGTGACCGCCGAAGCGGCGCTGGTCGATCCGTCCCTCGGGGGTGCGGTTGAACGGCAGGCCCATCTTCTCCAGGTCGAGAACGGAGTCGATGGCCTCCTTCGCCAGGATCTCGGCGGCGTCCTGGTCGACCAGGTAGTCGCCGCCCTTGATCGTGTCGAAGGTGTGCCACTCCCAGTTGTCCTCCTCCACGTTGGCGAGCGCGGCGGCCATGCCGCCCTGCGCGGCGCCCGTGTGGGAGCGGGTGGGGTAGAGCTTCGTGAGCACGGCGGTACGGCTGCGCTTCGTGGACTCGATGGCCGCGCGCATACCGGCGCCGCCGGCGCCGACGATGACGGTGTCGTACTTGTGGATCTGCATGATTTCCTCTGGTCCCTCTGGCCCGGCGCCTAGCGGATGTTCGGGTCGAAGGTGAAGATCACCAGCGTGCCCAGCAGGACGGTGAACACCGTGGCGGTGTACAGCAGCATCTTCAGCCAGAAGCGGGTGTTGTCCCGTTCGGCGTAGTCGTTGATGACCGTACGGAGGCCGTTGGCGCCGTGCAGCATGGCCAGCCACAGCATCGCCAGGTCCCAGAGCTGCCAGAACGGCGAGGCCCAGCGGCCCGCCACGAAGGCGAAGCCGATCTTGGAGACGCCGCCGTCCAGCACCAGCTGGATCAGCAGGTGGCCCAGGACCAGGACGACCAGGACGATGCCCGACAGGCGCATGAAGAGCCAGGCGTACATCTCGAAATTGGTGCGCGAACCCTTGGGGGTCTTGCCGGTCCGCGTGCGCGGCGGCTCGATGACCGGGGCCGGGTTCTCGACGTCGTAAAGAGTGACGCCCTCGACGGAGCCGATCGCGGCGGGGGACTCGGTGGACATTGGCCTCAGCTCCCGAAGACTGCGCGTACGGCGTGGCCGAGGACCGGGTACAGGGCCCCGACCATCAGCACGATCCAGATGCCCACGACGGACCAGAGCATCTGCTTCTGGTAGCGCGGGCCCTTGGCCCAGAAGTCCACGGCGACGATGCGAAGACCGTTCAGCGCGTGGAAGAGAATGGCGGCCACGAGGCCGTATTCGAGGAGCGCGACGATCGGCGTCTTGTACGTGGCCACGACGTTGTCGTATGCCTCGGGGGAAACGCGGACGAGAGCGGTGTCCAGGACGTGTACGAACAGGAAGAAGAAAATGAGGACACCGGTGACTCGATGAGCCACCCAGGACCACATGCCTTCCCGGCCGCGGTACAGCGTTCCAGCCGGCACGGAAGAACCCTCCGGGAGCAGGGATTGGGGTCGGCCGGCTTGACTGTCGGTCTGACCCGGCCGGGTACGGTCCACCGGCCCCGGCCATCGTAGCGACGCTTTGTCGGTTCGTTCGCGCGGGGGCCTCTGGTGTGATCAAAGCGGCAATCAAACTGCCACGGACGGGCTATAGCGGACCGGTGAACACCGCTGACCGGCCCCGTTCCGTTATGAACCCGATATCAGCTCGATGATGCGGCCCCGGGCGAGTCGCCGCATCTCCTCCGCGGTGACCACCCGCTCCTGGTCCGGCTCGTGGCTCAGCCTGGCCCGGATTCCGGCGAGCACCTGGTCCGGCTGTTCGGCGGGCTCGAAGCCGTCCAGGCAGATCACGAAGACATGGCCGAAGCGGCACTCGTACGCGGCGTGCGCGGCCCGCAGCGCGAGGTGGGCGGAGTGCGGCGCGGCGTGGTGCAGCCCGGGGGAGGCCTCGGCGGCGAGCGCCTCGGCGAGATCCGCCGGCGACAGGTCGTAGCCCGCCTCGTCGGCGGCGGCCAGCAGCGCGTCGAGGTCCGGGTACGGGCGGTGGGCGGCCAGCCGCCAGGCCCAGCGGCGGCTGCCGGAGCACTCCAGCAGGGCGGCCTCGGCCTCGGCGGCCGGCGCGGCGTTGAAGCGGTCGAGGCCCGGGTGGCCGGCCCGGTCCGGCGCCGGCCCGGAAGCCTGGACGGGTGCGGCCGTCCGGGTGGCCGGTTGCCTCAGTCGCTTCGGCGGGCCGGCGGGGGACTCGCTGGACCTGGACAGCGTGGGGCTCCTCGAATCAGCGGCATCCGTGAGCCTGGGGTCCGGAGTGGGACGGGACGGGTGAGCCCAGGCGGATGCAGGGTGAAGAAAGAGTTGCGGAGTGAAAGGAGTGTTGCAGGGTGAGGGGAGAGACGAATGTGCCTCAAAGCTAGCGAGGCAGGGCAACGGCCGCCCGTCGGATACGCGAACTTCACCCGGACGGGAGAGTTTCGGAACGCCTGAGGGGTCATGAGCCCAGGAGAATGCCTGGCTTACTCCCTATTTCCGACTATTTCTGCTCTGTTTGTTTCTGCCCAACTTTCCCCTCGTATAGGAGGTTTCTGACCGATGTCGCCTTCACGCGGCGCCCTCGTGGCTGGTGCGGTCCTCACCGCGGCGGCCGCCGCGACGATCGCCGTCGTCGTCTGGTCGGAAAGCTCCGACATCGGACCCGCGGGGGAGTCGGGGTCCAGCACCCCCTCGGGCTCCTCGGCCGCCCCCTCGCCGACCCGGAGCTACCCGCTCTCCACCCCGCCCCGCACCATCCCCGCCGTACGCGAACACATCGCCGCCCGCGGCCCCGGCTGGCGGCCGGGCTCGGCCGCCGGGGTCGTCATCGCTCCCGGCAGCGGGGCGCTCGCGGACGAGGGGCAGCTGCTCGCCCAGGAGCTGAAGATCCACTACCGGGGTGACGTCCCCGCCCGCGCGGGTGACGTGGAGCTGGCTCTCACCCCGGGCAAGGGCACCCCCGAGTCGTACACCCTCAGGACCCACGACGGACGGGTCACGATCAGCGGACCCGACCAGGCCGGTGTCTTCTACGGAACCCGCACCCTGAAACAGTCGGTGCGCGCCGACGGCGCCATGCCCGAGGGTGAGGTGCGCGACCACCCCGACCGGCCGCAGCGCGGCCTCAACCTCGACATCGCGCGCAAGTACTACACCGTCGCCTGGATCGAGGACCGGCTGCGCGAGATGGCCGACCTCAAGCTCAACCAGCTCGGCCTGCACTTCTCCGACGACCAGGCGTTCCGGATCCAGTCCGACACCCACCCCGAGGTGGTGTCGCCGCAGCACCTCACCAAGGCGGAGGTGCGGCAGATCCTCGGCCTCGCGGGCCGGCTGCACATCGAGGTCGTCCCCGAGCTCGACTCCCCCGGCCATCTGGGCGCGGTCCTGCGGGCCCACCCCGACCTCCAGCTGCGCAACGTGTCGGGGGTGCGCTCGCCCGGATCGCTCGACATCTCCAAACCGGGGGCGGCGAAGCTCATCGACGAACTCCTCGGCGAGTTCACCGGGCTGTTCGGCGGCCGCTACTGGCATCTCGGCGCCGACGAGTACCTCGCGCTGATGGCCCGGGACCCGGCCGCCTCGTACCCGCAGCTGCAACGCGCCGCCCAGCAGAAGTACGGACCGCGGGCCGGGATCAAGGACCTCGCCACCGGCTGGCTCAACGACCGCGCGGCGGTGGTGCGCCCGCACGGCAAGCGGCCCAAGGCGTGGAACGACGGCTTCTTCCGCGACGGAGTCGTCCACGCCGACAAGGACATCGAGGTCGAGTACTGGACGGGCAGGGAGTACGGTGCCCGGCCGCCGGAGGAGTACCTGCGCGAAGGGCGGCGGGTGGTGAACCTCAACGACGAGTTCCTCTATTACGTACTCGGCCAGCCCAACAACTTCGTCTACCCCACGGGCAAGCGGATCTACGAACAGTGGACCCCGCTCGTCCTGCGCGGCACCCGGCCCGTCCCGGCGGGCTATTCCGGCCAGATCCTCGGTGGCCGGTTCGCGGTCTGGGGCGACCTCCCGAACGCGCAGACCCCGGCGCAGGTGGCGCAGGGCATCCGGATGCCGTTGCGGGCGATCAGCCAGAAGCTGTGGGATCCGCGGAAGCCGGAGCTGAGCTGGGATCAGTTCCGGGCGCTGGCCGCGCGGATCGACGGGGCGGGCTGAGCGGGCCGGGCCGGATTCCCCGTGGACAGGGGGGTGGGCAGGGGATTACGTTCGCATGCCGCGCGCTCCGGGGGGAGGGGCGCGCGTTCCTTGCGTTTCGAGCTCAGAATCATGGGGGGTTCTACATCGTGCTGTGCTCCACCTGTCGTCTCAGACCGCCGGTCACCGCGGACGGGCACTGTCTTCTCTGCGCCGGACCGGCCGGGGAGGCGGCCCCGATGCCACCGGCCCCGATCTTTGTCGCTCCGCAGCAGTACCTGCGCTCGCCGAACGGCCTCGCGAAGGCTGTCGTCGTCCTGCTCATGGCGGTCGCGGTGGCGGATCTGCTCGCGGTGGCAGCGGGGCTGAACATCCGCCTCCTGCTCGGGGACGCGCAGGACAACGACTTCGCCACGTACGACGAGGCGGAGGCGACCCTCGCGGACAATCTGTACGGGTCCGCCGGTGCGCTGCAGGGTGTCATGACCCTGGCCACCGGCATCGTCTTCATCATCTGGTTCCGGCGTCTGCGGATGAACGCCGAGGTGTTCGACCCGAGCGTGCAGCCGATGTCGCCCGGCTGGTCGGTCGGCGCCTGGTTCGTCCCGGTCGCCAACCTCTTCCTGCCGCGCCGGATCGCGGGCGGTATCTGGACGGCGAGCGCCCAGACCAACCCCGATGGCAGCTGGCGCACGGTCCCGGCCACCACGATGAATCTGTGGTGGGGAGCGTGGGTCTGCTCGCTGGCCTTCTCCTGGGTCACGTCCCGGCAGTACATGAGGGCGGAGAAGACGCAGGAGATCATCGACGCGACGGGGCTGGTGATGGCGTCCGACGCCCTCGACATCGTGGCCGCGGTGCTCGCGATCCTTTTCGTACGCAAGCTGACCCGGATGCAGGGGGAGCGGGCGGCCCTCGGTGTGTATCCCCTGGGCGCCCAGGGGTAGCGGGGCGCGCCCGCGGAGCGATGCTGTTCGGCCTCCCCGGTGGCGCTTCTGAGCCATCCGGCGCTGAACGCGGTAGCAGCGAGGTCACTGACGCTCACGGGCGTCTCATGAGACGAGGCCGGGAGAGTAGCGCTCCAAGAGGGTGGCGAACCTCGATCCCGGCGCTGCGGCCGCCACCGCGGCGGCGTCGGGCGCTGTGTCCACGTCGCGCAGGAGCGGCAGGTCGCGAACCCGAAGGCCCGCCCCGGTGAGGCGGTCGCGCTGGGCGGCGCCGGTGTATGCGGTGGACATCGGGACGCCTCGCAGCAGCGCCGGGTCGGGCGCGGCCAGGCCGAGCGCCCAGAATCCGCCGTCCTCCGCCGGGCCGAACCACGCGTCGCACTCCAGCCACGCGCCGGGATCCAGTACGGGGGCGAGGAGCTTCGGGGTGAGCTGGGGGGTGTCCATGCCGACCAGTAGGGCGGGGCCGTCCGTCACAGCGGCGAAGGCCGCGGCCAGCCGCTTGTCCAGGCCGCCGGACGCCTGCGGGATCACCTCGATGCCGGGCGGCAGCCAGTGTCCGGGCGCGCCGTCCAGGATGAGCATCCGGCGGCGGGTCGGGCAGCGCAGCACGGTCTCCAGGGTGTCGGCGAGCGCCGCCTCCGCGAGGGCGGCGGCTTGGGCGGGGGTGAACGGCGGCGTAAGCCGAGTCTTGACGTGTCCAGGCCGCGGCTCCTTGGCTATCACCAGCAGCGCGGTCGGTCCGACCGGGCCGCTCACCGGGGGGCTCCCGCCGGACGCCGGGGCGGCTCGCTGAGGACCGCGCGCATGTCGCGCACCGCGTACCAGGTGCCACGCCAGGTGCCCGTGACCTTGGAGCGACCGGCGCGCGGATGGTAGGGCACGTCGACCTCGCGCACCCGCCATCCGGCGTCGGCGGCGCGGATGACCATCTGCAACGGGTATCCCGACCTGCGGTCGGTCAGGTCCAGGGCGAGCAGGGCCTCCCGGCGGGCCACCCGCATCGGGCCGAGGTCGTGCAGGCGCAGGCCGGTGCGGCGGCGAATCAGCCGGGCCAGCTCGCGGTTGGCGAGCCGGGCGTGCACCGGCCAGGCGCGGCGTGTCGTCGGCCTGCGCCGCCCGAGTACCAGGTCCGCCTCGCCGTCCAGGACGGCGTGGGCCAGTGACGGCAGCAGCCCTGGGTCGAGGGAGGCGTCGCAGTCGCAGAGACAGACTACGGGCGCTGTGGCGGCGCGCAGCCCGGCCGCACAGGCGGCACCGAAGCCGCGCACCGGTTCGCCCACGACATGCGCGCCCAGCGACGCGGCGAGTTCGGCGGAGCCGTCGGTCGAGCCGTTGTCGACCACCACGGCACGCCACCCGGGCGGTATCCGCTCCAGCACCCAGGGAAGGGCGGCTGCTTCGTTGAGGCAGGGCAGCACGACGTCCACAAGGGGCCGATGCCTCTCGGTCATGTCTTTCAGCCTACGGATATCGATGTATGGGCGGAAATGGAGTGATGCGCGCGGATCGCCTGGTGCGCTCGGCCGTTGCCGTATGGCGTGGGCGGGTGGCGTCGCCGTCTTCGATGGCGGCACGGGGTTCGGGCAGCGGGTGCTTCGAACCGGTGCGGGCCGCAACGGCTGCGCCGGCCGCGGGTTCGAGGCCATCTCCCGCACGCGCGTTACCGAGGCATCGATGCCCGGCCGCGCAGGGGGGCTTTGGCGAACTCCCGCACGCCGTCGGCGAACGGTACCTGGGGCAGCCAGCCGAGTTCCTTGCGCAGCCGTGACGAGGAGGCGGTGATGTGGCGGACGTCGCCCAGGCGGTACTCACCGGTCACCACCGGCGCGGGCCCGCCGTAGGCCGCGGAGAGCGCGGTGGCCATCTCCCCCACGGTGTGCGGGCTTCCGCTGCCTACGTTGTAGGCGCGCAGTGTGCCATCCGGGATCGCGGCGCCGACCGCGCCGAGCGCTGCCAGGTTGGCGGCGGCCACGTCGGCGACGTGGACGAAGTCCCGGCGCTGACGGCCGTCCTCGAAGACCCGGGGCGGCTCGCCGCGGGCGAGTGCGGAACGGAAGAGCGAGGCGACCCCGGCGTAGGGGGTGTCGCGTGGCATTCCTGGTCCGTAGACGTTGTGGTAGCGCAGGGCGACCGCCCGGCCGCCGGTGGCCCGCGCCCAGGCGGCGGCCAGGTGCTCCTGGGCGACTTTCGTCGCTGCGTAGACATTGCGCGGGTCGGGTGGCGCGTCCTCCGGCACCAGGCCGGGGGTGAGCGGATCGCCGCAGCGCCGGCAGACGGGGTCGAACCGCCCGGCGTCCAGGTCGGCGACCCGGCGCGGGCCGGGCCGGACGGTCCCGTGGCGGGCGCATTCGTAGCGACCCTCGCCGTAGTAGACCATCGAGCCGGCCAGGACGAGTTCGCTCACCCGCAGCCGGGCCATGGCCGTGAGCAGGACGGCGGTGCCCAGGTCGTTGCACCCCACGTAGGCGGGCACGTCGTCGAAGTCCCGGCTCAGGCCGACCATGGCTGCCTGGTGGCAGACCGCGTCCACCGCGCGCAGCGCTTCCTCGACCACCGCCCGGTCCCGCACGTCGCCGCGCACGAACGCAACACCGGGCGGCCGTGAGGGCGGGAAGGCCGCCGCGCCGTGCGTCGCGGGCAGCACCGCGTCCAGCACGCGCACCTCATGTCCGGCCTCGACCAGCGCACCGACGACGTGGGAGCCGATGAATCCGGCCCCTCCTGTGACAAGCACCAGCATGCCTCGAGGCTACGGCCGGATCCGACACACGGCGCTGCGAGTCCGTCCGCTGTGCTCGCGGCTGCCACTATGGCGGGTGTGGGAGTACGCACGCTCTGCGCCACGGCACTCCTCGCCGCCCTTGTCGCCGTCGTCGCCGCGACGGTCCGCTCAGGCGGTGATCTCGGCCATCCGGCTGCGCTGCTGTACTGGTACGCCGCCGCGTGGGTGCTGTTCGCCGGAGCGGCGTGGACAGTGCGGCGCGTGCCGGTGCGCACCGCCGTGGCGCTGATCCTGGCCGGGGGGATCGCCCTGTGCGTGGCAGCGCTCTCGGCTCCGCCGCGCACCAGCGACGACATGTACCGCTACGCGTGGGACGGCCGCGTGCAGGCCACGGGAATCTCCCCGTACGCCTATCCGCCGGACGCGCCACAGCTTGCCCGGTTGCGTGATCCGTGGCTCTTCCCCACCGGGACCGCCTGCCGCGGGTGGGACCTCCACTCAGCGGCGGCGGTGTGCACGCACATCAACAGGCCGTCCGATCCCACGATCTATCCGCCGGCGGCCGAGGGATGGTTCCTGCTGGTGCACGCCGTCTCCCCGGCAGGCGCGCGGCACAAGCCCCTGCAACTCGCCGGTGCGGTGCTCTCCGTCGCCACGACGGTGGCGCTGCTGCTGGTGCAGCGGCGTACGTGTGGTGACACGCGGCAGGTGGCACTGTGGGCATGGTGTCCGGCGGTGCCGTTCGCCGCGGTCAACGACGCCCATGTGGACACTGTCGGAGTGCTGCTCACGGTGGCCGCGCTCGGCATGGCCGCGGGAGCACGCCGTGGAGCGCTGCTCGGGGCGGCGATCGCCGTCAAGCTGCTGCCCGCACTCACCCTTCCGGGCGCACTGTCGGGGGTACTGGCCCCTGGGCGCAGCCCGCGTACCCGGCTGCGGGAGACAGCGAGCGTGCTGCTCGCCGCCGTTGGTGTCGTGGCGCTCGCCTACCTCCCGTACCTGCTGGCATCCGGTTCCACGGTCGTGGGTTATCTCCCCGGCTATCTGCGGGAGGAGGGGTACGAGCCAGGTCACGTCGGCCGGTTTGCGCTGCTGCGGCTGGTGCTGCCGGACGCGTGGGCCGGTCCGGCCGCTGTCGCACTGGTGGCGCTCAGTGCCTGGTACGTCCTGCGGTGCGGCGATCCAGAGCGGCCGTGGCACGGATCGCTGCTGGTCACGGGCACTGCGCTGCTGCTCACCTCGCCGGCGTACTACTGGTATGCGCTGCTCGTCGTGGCTCTCGTGGCAATGGGCGGCCCGGGGGAGTGGCTCGCCGTCGCTGCCGCGGGCACCGTGCTGTATGTCGCGGACGCACTGCAGTGGCATGGCGTCCAGACAGTTGCGTACGGGATGGCCGCTGTGGCGGTGCTCGCTGGTGCACTCGTCCGGGCGTGGGCGCGTGGCGGCGGGGACAGACGGCGGGACGGTACGGGAGGGCAGGCGTGTCGACCACGTCGGGCGCGAGCGGGTCATCGGTGGCGGCGTCTGAAGACGACCATCCGCAGGACGGTGAAGCGCACCACGGTCACCAGGGCGAAACTCGGTGCGAGCACCAGGGTCTCCGCCGCTGGTGAGGCGGTGGGCCGGTAGTGGCGGAAGAGCAGGACAGCGCCTGAGGTGGCCAGGTACGCCAGGACGAAAAGGCCCCCCGCGGCCAGATGCGCCTGGAGGACCCGGACCGGGGACCCGCGAAAGGTCAGCCGGCGGTTGGCCTCCGTGTTGAGGACGGTGACGACAAGAAGGGAGGCGAAATTGGCCAGGACGGGCGGCGACCAGTGGCGCAGAACCCAGTACAGCAAGGCCTGGGCCACCGTGGAGGCGACGCCGATCACGACGAACCAGAACACTTCCCTGGTCAGCGCGGTGCGGCCGGGCCGGGTGGAGGCGCTGCGCTGTGTGCTGAGGCGTCGCACCCCACCATCATGAGGCCACCATGCGACCCGTCGAGCCGTGCGGAGCGCCCGTTCGGCCGTTCGGCTGGCGACGGGCACCCGCATGGACGCCAGGCGCGGAAAGCCGCCCCGATCTGTGCCAGTTTGTGGCTGACGACCCAACAGGCATGACGGAGCGGGTGGGGTTCGATCCACCCCCTCGAGAGTCAGCACGGAGACAGGGGAGGCGGCCGATGGGCAGTGGCGGACGGCCGCCGGCCCCGGGCTCCGACGGGCCGCGGCGCCCGAGATCGGACGAGGATCACGCGCAGGGGCGCCTCGAGCG
Organism: Streptomyces sp. NPDC111516; assembly: GCF_055635345.1. Taxonomy (NCBI): domain Bacteria; kingdom Bacillati; phylum Actinomycetota; class Actinomycetes; order Kitasatosporales; family Streptomycetaceae; genus Streptomyces; species Streptomyces sp. NPDC111516. Next base: position 344,097 of record NZ_JBVKBV010000004.1, read on the forward strand.
CGTTCGCGCTGCCGCGGCGGCGCGGGTCACCAAGGGGGCCGCCCGTACCCGGGCCCTCGTACGACGGGTCGAGCAGACCCCTCCGCCCCCCGGGCCGTTCCGTCCCGGCTTCTGGCGCAGTCCCATCCGCGGGCCCTGGCTGACGTCCGTGTTCGGTCTGGTGCTGCTGATCGGCATCCCGCTGCTCTTCGTGACCGGCGCGCTGTCCTACGCCGCCTACAACCCCGGCCTCGGCGCACTCAACGACCAGACCCCGGACAAGGGCCTGCTGGGCTTCTACCTGTTCGACTGGCCCACACATCCCTACTGGCTGTACCGGCTCACCCAGGGCGTGCACGTGACGCTCGGCGTGGTCCTGGTGCCGGTGGTGCTGGCCAAACTGTGGTCGGTGATCCCAAAGCTGTTCGAGTGGCTGCCGGTCCGCAGCGCCGCCCATGCGCTGGAGCGGTTGTCGCTGCTGGCGCTGGTGGGCGGGGTCGTCTTCGAGTTCGTCACCGGGATCCTCAACATCCAGCTCTACTACGTCTTCCCGGGCTCCTTCTACACCCTGCACTTCTATGGCGCCTGGGTGTTCATCGCCGCGTTCGTCGTCCATGTGAGCCTGAAACTCGGCCGGATGACCCGCTCCCTGCGCTCCCGCAACCTGCTGACGGAGCTGCGCACCGGGCTCGCCGGCACCCGGCCGGAGCCACCCGACCCGGACGGCCTGGTCGCGCTCGAGCCCGCGGCGCCCACCATGTCCCGGCGCGGCGCACTCGCCATGGTGGGCGGTGGGTCGCTGCTCCTCCTGGTGGTCACCGCGGGACAGAGCATCGGCGGCCGGCTGCGAAGGACCGCCCTCCTCGCGCCGCACAACCGTGACCCGGGTGGCGGCCCGAAGGACTTCCAGGTCAACAAGACGGCCGCTTCCGTCGGCGTCACCCCCGCCCATGTCGGGCCGGATTGGCGGCTGGAGGTCCGCGGCCACGGGCCGACGCTCGTCTTCACCCGCGCACAACTCCTCGCGATGCCCCAGCATGCCGCCGCACTGCCGATCGCCTGCGTGGAGGGATGGTCCACCGAGGACCAGCACTGGAGCGGCCTTCGGCTGACCGGCCTGGCCGCCCTGGCGGGTCTCCCGGACGCCGGCAGCGTTTTGGTCGAGTCTGTCCAACCCCCCGGCCCCTACAGCTCGGTGGTACTGCGTGGCAACCAGATTCACGACCTCCGATCGCTGCTCGCCCTGCGAGTCAACGGCGCGGACCTCTCGCTCGACCACGGCCACCCGGCCCGCGTCATCGTCCCGGCCAACCCCGGCGTGAACAACACCAAGTGGGTGCACCGGCTCACCTTCAGGACGTGACCATGGCGCGCTTCGTCCGTTGGTACGGCTCCGGCCCCCTCCATCTTCTCGTCCTGATCGCCTCGTTCGCCCTCACCGGTTACGCCCTGGTGCGACTGTTCGCCGTCCGCCCGCTCGAGGTCGCGATCTGGTTCGTCGGCGCGGCGATCGTCCACGACCTGATCCTGCTCCCCCTGTACTCACTCGCCGATCTGTCGGCACGAGCTGTCCTGCGGCATCGCGCCACCCGCATGCCGGAACCGCCGTGGATCAACTACCTGCGGGTGCCCACTTTCCTCTCCGGCGTGCTCCTGCTCGTCTGGTTCCCCCTCATCCTCGACCTCGCGATCCCCTACCCCGATGCCGCACGACTGTCCGAAGGCGTCTACCTCGGCCGATGGCTGGCCATCACCGCCGTGCTCTTCGGCGCCTCCGCCCTTGCCTTCGCTCTCAAGCTCCGCCGCCTCCGGCGGGCCGCCCGCGCCGACGAGGAACGACCCGCAACGGGTCACGACGCCGCATCATGACGTCCGGCGAGGAGCGGTCGCCCCGCGCCCGCGCAGACCCCTATGCACTGGCCCTGCGCAGCGGCCACGAACTGGTGTACCTGCGGCTGGCGGACGGGCGCCGGATCCGGATGCCGGTGGATCGCTGGTACGCACATCCCACCGTGGCCGACGAATCCGTGCTCAATCGCTGCGTCGGCCCCGTTCTCGACGTCGGCTGCGGGCCCGGCCGGCTGTGCAGGGCACTCCTGGGTCGCGGAGCTTTCGCGCTCGGCGTCGATGTGGCTCCCCGCGCGGTGGCCCAAACCATCGCTCTCGGCGGAATCGCACTGCGCCGATCGGTGTTCGACCGGCTACCGGCCGAGGGAGGCTGGCAGACCGTCCTGCTCATCGACGGCAACATCGGTATCGGCGGTGACCCGCGCGCCCTGCTGTACCGCTGCATCCAGGTCACCGCCCCGACGGGTCTTCTCCTCATCGAGGCCGACCCCGACGATGTCGAGGAATGCTGCACCGCACAATTCGAAGACAGCCATGGCCACGAAGGTCCGCCGTTTCCCTGGGCACGTCTGGGAGCACCAGCACTGCGCAGAATCGCCGAGGACCTTGCCCTCAGCGTCACCGACCAGTGGAGATGCGGCCACCGGTGCTTCCTCGCCCTCGGTCACCAGGACACGACCACGGGGACGTCGTTGCCGAGGCGGGGGTGACCACGCGGTGACGAGGAGACACGACGTACGCCGACCGTACGGCGAGTGCGGGACGCGGCACCAGGTCGTGCCGGCCCGTCGGGGCAACCACCGGCGGCCGGCACGTGCGATCCACCGATCGTGCTGATTGGGTGGGGGTGAGTCCACCGTGCAGGGAGGCTGGGACGAATGACACTGGTCAGGCATCTGGAGAGACCTGCGGCGCAGGCGACCGCTCACATCGTCCCAGCCGGGCCACGTCCGGCCCGAGGTGGACGGGCTGAAACGCATGAGTACGCGACCGATCGGTGACCACGCCCTGCTGTCCGATTGCCGCTCGGCCGCGCTGGTCACCTCAGGCGGATCGGTGGACTGGCTGTGCCTCCCCCGATTCGACAGCCCCGCAATCTTCGCCCGACTCCTCGACGAGGATGCCGGCTACTGGTCCATCCGCCCTGCCGGCCCGATCGACATCAGCCGCCGCTACGTCGAAGACACCCTTGTTCTGGAGACGACCTTCCGAACGACCGAGGGTACGGCGGTCCTGCGCGATGCCCTTGCCCTGGGGCGGCGCGAACGCGGGCACGCGCTCGGCACAGCGTCCCCCGGAACGCTCCTGCGGCAGATCACCTGCACCGAAGGGCGGGTGAACATCGAGATCGCCTACGCGCCGCGCCCGGAGTACGGACTCATCCAGCCACTCCTCTCAGCCGTGCGAGGCGGGCTCGCGGCGTACGGGGGCGCCCATGTTCTGCTCCTGTCGACCTCCGTCGACCTGCGGGTAAGCGGCTCCACAGCGCACGGCCGGATCCCGCTCTCGGCGGGGCATCGCCTCGGATTCGCCCTGCACGTCGGGCAGGCGTGGGAAAGGGAGCCGGTGGGCTGGCGGGCGGGGCGGATCCGGCGCCGCATGACCGACACCATCGAAGGCTGGCGCTCCTGGTCGAAGCTCCACCGCGGCTACGTCGGCCCCTGGCAGAACGAGGTGGGCCACAGCGGACGCGTGCTGCGAGCCTTGACCTTCGCTCCCACCGGGGCCATCGTCGCCGCGGCCACCACATCCCTGCCCGAGAAAACGGGCGGGATGCGCAACTGGGACTACCGCTACACCTGGGTCCGCGACGCGAGCTTCACCCTGCAAGCCCTCGCCACGGCCGCCTGCGAGAAGGAGAAGAACAGGTTCTTCGACTTCCTCACCCGGGCCGCGGCAACCCAACTCGACCGCAGCGTAGACCTGCAGATCATGTACGGCATCGGCGGCGAACGCGACCTGAGCGAGCGGCTCCTGCCCCACCTGACCGGCTGGCGCAACAGCAGCCCCGTACGGATCGGCAACGACGCCTGGCGCCAACGCCAACTCGACGTCTACGGCGAACTCCTCGACGCCGCCCACCAGACCCTTCCGCCCGGTCAGCCGCTCGACCCGGCCACCCGCACCTTCCTGCTCCAGGCGGCCGAGACAGCCGCCCGGCGGTGGACCCAACCGGACCAGGGCATCTGGGAAAGACGCGGCCCCAGCAGACACTTCCTCCACTCGAAACTGATGTGCTGGGTCGCCCTGGACCGCGCCATCACCATGGCCGCCGCCCTCCAGGCCGACGAACGCCTGTCCCACTGGCAGCACGAGCGCGATCAGATCCGCCAAGCCATCGAACAACACGGTTGGAACCCCGGCCTGGGCGCCTTCACCCAGGCATTCGACAGTGACGACCTCGACGCCTCCGCGCTGATGCTGCCCATCGTCGGCTTCCTGCCGCCGCACGACCCGCGCGTCCAGTCCACTGTGCTGGCCATTGCCACCCAACTGACCGACCGCAACGGTCTGGTCCGCCGCTACCTCACCGACGAACTGCAGGAAGAAGAAGGCGCCTTCCTGCTGTGCACCTTCTGGCTTGCCCAAGCCCTCGCCCTCACCGGCCACACCGCCCGTGCACGACATGTCTTCCAAGCCGCCCTCGCACACGCCAACGACCTCGGCCTGCTGGCCGAGGAGACCGACTTCACCACGGCAGAAGCCCTCGGCAACTTTCCCCAGGCCTTCAGCCACATCGGGCTCATCAACGCCGCCTGCGCCATCCGCGATGCCGAGCGACAGACAACGCCCGCCCCGTAGGCGAACAACCCGTGTGCGCCGACTGCCCCACCGATCTGCGCACTCACGCAGGCGCACAGTGAAGAACGGCCAGAGTGTGTCCGAAAAGCGCATCGGCCTGGGCAGGATCGGGTGAGTCTCCGGCTGTTGGTCAGGCGGTTGGTCCCGGAGAGGCCCCGCACTCTGGATAATGCCTGGTCAGAACGGGGGAGGGTACGAGGACGACCGGGGCCGCCACCCCCCACAGGAGAGGCCCCGGTCGTCTTCCGCGGGGCCGTAGGACGACCCCGTACTTCTCTCAGCGCCGTCGCTGCGTTTTCTGTCACACCGCACTGTGCCGGGAGAACGTTGCAGCTTGTACAAGCCATGGACGCGAACCCCGCGAAGGACGTAGCGTGCTGAATCGCGCAGGGTGGCGCGGCAGTGATGACCAGCTGCGACTCAGGACAGCAGGGCGGGTTGAGGGAGTGCTGGGGGACGACGCGGAGCTGACTGCCGCGGTGCTCGCGGCGCAGGACGGGGACGAAGACGCCTTCCGTACTGTGTACCGCGCTGTGCAGCCGCGGCTGCTGGGCTATATACGGACGCTGGTGGGGGAGCCGGACGCGGAGGACGTGGCGTCCGAGTCGTGGCTGCAGATAGCGCGTGACCTCGACCGGTTCAGCGGCGACGCCGACCGCTTCCGTGGCTGGGCGGCGCGGATAGCCCGTAACCGTGCCCTGGACCATCTGCGGATGCGCGGCAGACGCCCCGCGATCGGCGGCGACGAGTCGGAGCTCTCGGACAGGCCCGCCGAATCCGACACCGCCGACGAGGCGATGGAGGCCCTGGCCACCGGCCGCACGATGTCGCTCATCGCCCAACTGCCGCAGGACCAGGCCGAGGCCGTGGTGCTGCGGGTGGTCGTCGGCCTGGACGCGAAGAGCGCGGCGCAGACGCTGGGCAAACGGCCGGGGGCGGTACGCACCGCGGCGCACCGGGGACTGAAGCGGCTGGCGGAGCTGCTGCGTGCCGAAAGTGTGGACAGTGCAGGCGGTTCAGGCAAGGCTGGTGGCGCTCCCGGCGACAGGGACGGCGAGGACGGCGCAGTCCCCGACGGCGGCGCGGGCGGCGCCGTGGACCGGGCTACCGCGGACGATCCGGCGGATCCTGCCGCCCCTCGCGACGGCGCGGCAGGCCGGACGGCGGAACTCGGCGCCGTGCCCGCCCAGCGCGTCTCCCGCAGCGGTCCGGCGGCGCCGGCCGGTGTGACGCATTCGCGTCTATCGACGCAGAAGGACATGTGATGGCCGACGAGTACTACGAATGGCTTGACAAGGGCGCGGCGGAGAGATTGCTCCGCGGCGAACCGGTCGATCCCGTCGGCGGCCACTCGGGTACGGAAGCGGAGATGCTCGCGGCAGCGCTGGATGCCGCAGCGCGAGCCGCCCGCCCGGCCACCGGTGAACTACCGGGCGAGGCCGCGGCGCTGGCTGCCTTCCGCACCGCCACGCACTTCGCGCGCGCGAGGACACGGGCGGCGAACCCACAGGCGAAGGGGTACGCCGAGCAGCCCGTCGAGCAGTCACGGACCGGCGTACTCGGCCCGGTGCGCATCGGGCCCGCCTCCGGCGGCACCGTGCCGAGCACCTCGGCCGCGGGCACCCGTCGGACCCGTCCGCTGCGCTGGAGCCGGCCCATCCGCTTCGGCCTGGCCGCCTCCTTCGCGGGCTGCGCGCTCGGCGGGGTGGCCGTGGCCGCGGGCACCGGGATGCTCCCCGGACCGTTCGGCGGGCACGCCCCCGCACCGGCCACGTCCGTCTCGGTCGCGGCGACGCCCGACGAGCTCGGCTCGGGGTCCGGAACCGACGCGGGCCCGCCACCCGTCTCCCCGGAGACAGAACCCTCCGTCCCCCCGGCGGACCCCTCCGCCCCCACGGGCGGCCGGGACAGCGGCAGAACGGACAAGGGCGACACAGGCAAGGACGGCGACGACAACCGGAAGTCCGACGGCGCCGAAGGCGGCTCCTCGACCGGTACCGAGAGCGGCAAGACACCCAAGGGCTCCGGAGGCGACACCTCCGGCGAGTGGTACGCCAAGACGCTCAAGGCCTGCCGCGACTACCGCAACGGCAAGCTGGACGCCGACAGCCGGCGGAAGCTCGAAGCGCTGGCGAAGGGCGCCCGCAATCTGGACCGGTTCTGCGACCGGGTGGCCGCCGGAGCCGCGAAGGGCCAGAACGGTCAGGGCGGTCAGGGCAGCGACAAGGGCACTGATGACGACCAGGGCGACGGCGATTCCAACGGGGACGGTGTCGGGAACTCCCGCACGCTACCGCCGATCTGGTTCACCACCACCCCGCCTTCGTCGTCACCTTCGTCGTCGCCTTCGTCGCCTTCGTCGCCTTCGTCGCCTTCGTCGCCTTCGTCGCCTTCGTCGCCTTCGTCGCCTTCGCCTTCGCCGGCGCGTTCTCTGTGGGCCTCGAACTCGGCCTCGAACTCCGCCTCGGTCGTCCCGTCGGCGGTTGCCCGGTCGGCCGGCGCGGCCACGGGCCGACTCCGCTGAGAGCCGGACGCGCCAGTCCTTTTCCCGCCGTCCACCAGGTGCGACATCCAGGTGCGACATCCGGGTGTGACGTTTTTCGAGGCCGTGACGCAGTACTGAATGAGCCGACTGGTCATCGGCAGCGCACAGAGCCGGGGTTCCCCCCGTACCTGCGGCTCAGCGCAATGGCGCGGGCGGGACACGTTCCCCCGGTCCCGTCCGCGCCCCTTTTCCCTCCGGCCGGGCCCGCCCTACCCGTAGACGACGACCTTGTCGCCCGTCCTCACCTGGGCGAAGAGCGAGGCGATCTTTCCCTCGTCCCGGACGTTGACGCAGCCGTGCGAGGCGCCGTGGTAGCCGCGGGCCGCGAAGTCCGCCGAGTAGTGCACGGCCTGGCCGCCGCTGAAGAACATCGCGTACGGCATGGCCGTGTGATAGATCGTCGACACGTGGTGCCGTGACTTCCAGTAGACGGAGAAGGTGCCCTCGCGGGTCGGCGTGTACTGGGAGCCGAAGCGGACGTCCATCGACGAGACGACGCGGCCGTCGATCATCCATGACAGCGTCCGGCTGTTCTTGCTGATGCAGAGCACCCGGCCCGTCATGCAGCGTTTGTCCGGCTTGGCGACGGGCACGGTGGTCGGCGGGTTCAGCTCGGCGGCCGTCGGCTCGTGCGTCATGCCGAGCAGCTTCTGCCAGGTGACGGTGTCCGTCCTGCCCGTGGTGGAGAGGCCACGCTTGCCCTGGAAGGACCGGACGGCGGCTGCCGTGAGAGTGCCGTAGTAGCCGGTGGGGGAGTGGTCGAAGTGGCCGATCTGTCGCAGCCGGGCCTGCAGCTCCCGTACCTGCTTGCCCTGGGAGCCGCTCGCCATCAGGGTCGTGCCCTGCGGGTCCGGCTTCGGCGTGGGCGTCGCGGGGGGCTTCGAGGACGGTGACGGTGACGACGCGTCCGGCGTGGGCGAACGGCCGGCGGCGGGCTTGGCGTCGTCGGTCGCCGCGGCCCGGGGTGGTGCCGACGGTGCGTCGGCGGCGGGCTGCGCCTTGCAGCCGGCGGTCGCGGCGGTCATGGCGGTCACGGCGAGAACGGCGAGTGCCGCCGTGACCGCGTGCCCCGCCCGGCCTCGCGCCCCGCCCCGCACCTTGCCCCGTGACGTACTTCCGCTGATGCTGCGTATCATCTCGGCCCCCTGCTTCTCCGGGTTTCTCCGGTGTCCCATTGGACGGATTCCCGCTCTGCCCGGTTGCCAAAGCCCGCGCATGATGGGGGGAGCGGCGGCGCGGGCCGTCCGGAAGGGCTGTGAGCAAGGTCCCGGCCGGTGACTCTCCACCGGTCCCGGTGCCCGCCGCTACAGTCCGTCGCGGAAATCCTTGGTTACCAGTAAGTAGATTCACTGGGCAGCTTCAGCGGGAGGCACAGCAGATGACGCGCGAGTCGGAGTCGGGACAGCCCATCGAGCCGGTGTACGGGCCGGACGCACTCGACGGATGGAACCCCGACGACAAGCTGGGAGAGCCGGGCGCCTACCCCTTCACGCGCGGTGTCTACCCGACGATGTACACCGGCCGGCCGTGGACGATGCGCCAGTACGCGGGTTTCGGTACGGCCACGGAATCCAACGCCCGCTACAGGCAACTCATCGCCCACGGCACCATGGGCCTCTCCGTCGCTTTTGACCTGCCCACCCAGATGGGCCACGACTCCGACGCGGCGATCGCGTCCGGCGAGGTCGGCAAGGTCGGGGTCGCGATCGACTCGATCGACGACATGCGGGTCCTGTTCGACAGGATTCCGCTGGACAAGGTCTCCACATCCATGACGATCAACGCGCCCGCCGCCCTTCTCCTCCTCCTCTACCAGTTGGTCGGCGAGGAGCAGGGCGTCCCGGCGGACAAGCTGACCGGCACCATCCAGAACGATGTGCTCAAGGAGTACATCGCGCGCGGCACGTACATCTTTCCGCCCAAGCCCTCGCTCCGGCTGATCGCCGACATCTTCAAGTACTGCAAGGCCGAGATCCCGAGGTGGAACACCATCTCGATCTCCGGCTACCACATGGCGGAGGCCGGTGCCTCGCCCGCGCAGGAGATCGCGTTCACCCTCGCTGACGGCATCGAGTACGTCCGTACCGCCGTCGCGGCCGGCATGGACGTCGACGACTTCGCCCCGCGGCTCTCGTTCTTCTTCGTCGCCCGTACGACGCTCCTCGAAGAGGTGGCCAAGTTCCGTGCCGCGCGCCGGATCTGGGCGCGAGTGATGAAGGAGGAGTTCGGCGCGAAGAACCCCAAGTCGATGATGCTGCGCTTCCACACCCAGACCGCGGGCGTCCAGCTCACCGCCCAGCAGCCCGAGGTCAACCTGGTGCGCGTGGCCGTCCAGGGCCTGGCCGCGGTCCTCGGTGGTACGCAGTCGCTGCACACCAACTCCTTCGACGAGGCGATCGCCCTCCCGACCGACAAGTCCGCTCGCCTCGCCCTGCGCACCCAGCAGGTCCTGGCGTACGAGACGGACGTCACCGCGACCGTCGACCCGTTCGCCGGTTCGTACGTTGTTGAGTCGATGACCGATGCCGTCGAAGCTGCGGCTGCCGCCCTGATGCTCAAGGTCGAGGACATGGGCGGGGCGGTCAGCGCGATCGAGCGCGGCTTCCAGAAGAACGAGATCGAGCGCAGCGCGTACCGCATCGCCCTGGAGACCGACAGCGCGGAGCGTGTGGTGGTCGGCGTCAACCGTTTCCAGCTCGACGAGGAGGAGCCGTACGAGCCCCTGCGCGTCGACCCGGCGATCGAGGCCCAGCAGGCGGCGCGGCTGGCGAAGCTGCGGGCCGAGCGTGACCAGGGCGCGGTCGACGAGGCGCTGGGCCGGCTGAAGAAGGCGGCCGAGGGCACGGACAACGTCCTGTACCCGATGAAGGACGCTCTCAGGGCACGGGCGACGGTGGGCGAGGTCTGCGGTGCGCTGCGCGAGGTGTGGGGGGCGTACGTGCCGTCGGACGCGTTCTGAGGCGATGTGTACCCGTAAGGGTGATCTCTCGCCGAATGTCCGTGGCCACGGATGAGCTCGTGAACAGTGGTCCCCGGAGGAGGATGCCGTGGCTGTCGTACAGCACGAGGAGCAGGTGCAGGAGCAGGAACAGCCCGAGTTGACGCTCCGCGAGGCAGCCGAGCAGCTCGCACGCGCGCTGCCCGGGCATCGAGTGGAGATTCTCCAGGGGAGGCTCACTGCGACACCACTGGCGGACGGAACGCATGCGCTGGCGCTGTCCTGGCTCAGCGAGGAATTCGGTGCCAGGGCGCGCGCGGTGGGGCTCAGGCTCGTCCAGGCGGTCGGCCTGTGGCTGCCCACCGGCCCGGACGACTACGCGATTCCCGATCTGTCGGTCGTCGAGGCAGACTTTCGGGACGCCCATGCGATGAAGAACTGCTACGCCGCCCACGCCTTCCGCATGGTGGTGGAGGTGACCTCGACCAACTGGTCCGACGATCTCGGCCCCAAGGTCGAGGACTACGCCCAGGCGGGCATTCCGGTCTACCTCGTGGTCGATCGCAAGCATGACCAGGTGCTGCTCTGCAGCGACCCACGGAGCGGCGAGTACAAGAACAAGGTGCCCCACAAGCGCGGAACCTCGTTCACCGTGCCGGACGTGGTCGGCGTCGAGATGAAGCTCTCCGTGGACCGCCTCCTGGACGGCGACGAGGACTGACCCCGAGCCTTTTCCGAACCCCCGGAACGGAGTGTCGTACCCACGTGCGACACTCCGGTTCATGCTGGGTGTCACCGATCTTCCGACCTATCTCGCCGGCCTGGTGCTGATCGTTCTTCTGCCGGGACCGAATTCGCTGTACGTGCTGTCCGTCGCCGCCCGGCGTGGTGTGCGGACCGGCTATGTGGCCGCGGCCGGGGTGTGGACCGGGGACACCGTGCTGATGACGCTGTCCGCGCTGGGGGCCTCGTCCCTGCTGCGGACGACTCCGGTGCTCTTCGCCGTCGTCAAGTTCGCGGGTGCGGGCTATCTGACCTGGCTGGCGATCGGCATGCTGCGGGCCGCGGTGGCCATGTGGCGCGAGCGGCACCGGCGGGTGGCCGAGCTGACCGAGGAGAGCGCCGGTCCCGAGGCTGCCGCCGCGATGGAGCGGCCATACCGGCGGGCGCTGGTGGTCAGCCTCTTCAATCCGAAGGCGATCCTGTTCCTGATCTCGTTCTTCGTGCAGTTCGTCGACCCCGGCTACGCCTACCCGGCGCTCTCGTTCCTGGTGCTGGGTACCCTGCTGCAGATCGCCAGCTTCCTTTATCTGTCGGTGCTGATATTCGGCGGCACCCGGCTGTCCGCCGCGTTCAGCCGCCGCAAGCGGCTGTCCGCGGGGGCCACCTCGGCGGCCGGTCTGCTGTTCCTGGGGTTCGCGGCGAAGCTCTCGCTCAGCAGCGTGTGACTGCGGCGAGGCCGAGCGGGGCCGGAGGCAGGGCATCGGGGTGCGCTCGGTGAAGGCGGTCGGCACGGTGGCGGCCGCTTCGAAGGACGCCTGAAACGAATTCCCGTTGGCGCTCCCGTAAATGATCTCCGAGTCGATGTGGGGCAGGGTCCGGCCTGCTCCGAGTAAGGCGGGGGAATCGGTGACTTGGAGCACGCTCGTTGCATAGGCTCGTTGCGTGCAGTGGCATCAGGTACTCGGCTTCGTGGCCGCAGTCACACCCCTCACATTGATTCCCGGCACGAGCTTCACGCTGGTTACGCAACAGGTGATCGCGGGATCGCGGTTTGACGGTGTGCGTGCCGCGTTTGGCTCAGCGTGCGGGCTCTTGGTGCACGCAACGTTCGCCGCGATTGGCTTGTCGGCCCTCGTCATGTCGTCGGCTCAGGCGTTGGCGGTGGTGAAGCTCCTGGGCGGCATCTATCTCATCTGGTTGGGCGTGACGACGTGGCGGTCGACGCGCCGAGGCGTCGAACCAACGACACGGAGGCGATGGCGCTTGCCATGGGCTCGGGTCGGAGGCTTTGGCCAGGGGCTGTGTTCCAACGTCCTCAACCCGAAGGCCGCGTCGGTCTATCTCACCCTGGTACCGCAGTTCCTCACGTCGAGCCGCCCCATCGCGCCACAGATCGCGACGCTTGCGATTGTCCATGTGGCCATGGTGCTGGTGTGGCTGTTGATCTGGACGTTTGTGGTCGCCTCTGCGCACGCGGCGATCGACACGCCTCGATTCCGACGTGGGACGAGTCGTCTGGCGGGAGCAGTGCTGGTAGCCCTGGGGGTTCGAACGGCAACGGCGAACTGAGCCCGCACCTCCTGCGATTGCTCGCGGCCCCAGAGGCGGGCTTGCCATGATGTTGGCCATGCCTTCTCTGGTCACTCCTGTCCTGTCCCCTGGCAGCCTCAACGCCTCTCCTCAGCCGACGCTGTCGATCGACGACGACTTGCTGCTGCGGCCGTGGGTGCCTTCGGACGCAGCCGCCGTCGCGCGAGTGTTCCAGGACCGGGCGATCCAGCTCTGGCACCTGCGCAAGGCAGGCTCCGAAGACGAAGCTCAAGAGTGGATCCAACAGTGGCGACGTGGCTGGGAGAGCGAGTCCGCCTGCCATTGGGCCGTGGCCGATGCCAGCGGCGACAGGGTCCTCGGACGGGTCTCCCTCCAGTCCATCATCCTGGTCGGAGGCCAAGCCGAGATCTCCTACTGGACCGCTCCTGAGTCCCGAGGCAAGGGCGTCTGCTCCCGCGCAGTGGCCCGGGTGTCACGCTGGGCACTGGAAGAGGCCGGCTTCAACCGACTCGAACTCGGCCACTCGCCGGCCAACATCGCATCCTGCCGCATCGCCGAAAAGACAGGCTTTGCCCTGGAAGGCGTACGGCGTCAAGCACTGCTCCACGCCGATGGCTGGCACGACATGCATCTGCACGCCCGAGTCCACGAAGCCTGACCAGGCGTTCGGCCCCGGCAGCAGACCACGCTCCGGACACGTCGGAGATCATTACGGGACAAGCCTTTAGTAAGCAAGCGCTGCGTCGTATAGCGACAACAAACTGGAAGCCTCGCCGGGTGCAGGCGGATTCCGGGGGGCGTTGCAACACGTGGTCCGGTTGATTCGCCTCGGCGTCCCCCGGAGAACCTTGGTCCGGCGAAGCTGCCCGACCGACGAGGGACCCTCTTGCTCAGGCCTCCACCGTTATGGATGGCCCGGTCCGTCCCCGCGTTGTTGCGGCCGGTCGCCGTTCCCGGCCTGCGCACGGCGGTGGGCCACTGCCTTGGGTGGGTATCTGCCGGACAGCCCGCAGTTGATGTGCTTCTGCGGCGTACCGCGGCGCCGGAAGTCGTGAGCAGATGGCTACGGGGCCGGTCGGCAATGTCAAGTACCGGCGTCGGGCGCCTGACTCCGCAGAGGCCGGCACGCCGATACGAAACGCTGGACGGCCCGTTCTCTGCGGCGCCCTGCAAATCTCCTTCCGGTCGAACTTGCTTCGGCTACTCAGGCCATGCCCTGGCCCCGTCGTGCCCCCCCGCTCACGCGCCCGCACGCAACGCCGCGTGCAGCCGGGCGCTCTGGGCGGTCATGGCACGCTTCAGGCGCGGGCCGACCGGCTTCTCGGCGTACCGGTGAATCAGCCAGGCCAGCACCAGCAGCGAGCCGACCGTGATGATCAGCGTCGGGACCGGTGGCAGACCCCAGGCGCGGTGCAGGATTCGGATGGAGAACCAGCCGAGATGCTCGTGCACCAGATAGAACGGATAGGTCAGGGCGCCGGCGACCGTGAGCCAGCGCCAGTTCGCCCAGCGCAGCCACCCCAGCGCCACCGCTGCGACCGAGAGGAAGGCGGCGGCGACGATCAGTTGGATCACGTACGGGGAGCGGTGGAAGTCGCCGTCCATGCCCGGGTGCCAGAGCGCCGTGACGGAGTAGCGCTGGCCGAGGAGAAAGCTCATCACGACTATTCCCCACAACAGCAGGTCGCTGCCGTACCGGTGGATCAGGTACAGGGCCAGGCCGCCGATGAAGTACGGTGCGTGGTCACGCATGACCAGCTCGTCGGCCAGGGGGGTCTGTGCGACCCGCGCGAGGACGCCCGCGAACGTCCACAGGCAGCAGAAGACCACCACCCTGCGGTAGGTGACGCCGCGCCAGACCACGAAGAGCGCGAACAGTACGTAGAAGCGCAGCTCCACCCAGAGCGTCCAGCACACGCCCAGCACCCGGTGTGCGCCCATGGGTTGTTGCAGCATCGTCAGGTTGAGCAGCAGTTCGTCCGAGCGCAATGGCTTGACCACGACCGGCAGTACACATGCGGCCGCCGTGACGAGGACGATCGCCACCCAGTACGCCGGATAGAGGCGCGCGACCCTGGACCGGAAGAAGTCGCCCGCCGATCGCCCCCAGCTGCTCATGCAGATGACGAATCCGCTGATGATGAAGAAGAACTGCACTCCGAGGCAGCCGTAGACCGCTGCCTGGGAAAGTGTCGGGAAGATATGGGCCGGTGACTGTCCCCAGGATTGCGCGACCGGCCCTCCCTTCCCCGCGTAGTGGTACGCGCAGACCATGAGCGCGGCCATGATGCGCAGTCCGTCCAGGGCCCGCATACGGCTTCCGCTCCTGCCGGAGCGCGGGCTCCGCGGGGCCGGGAAGGGAGCAGCGGAAGGGGCAGGTATGACGGCAGCCGCTGGGGGCGCGGGTGTTGTGGGCGCTTCGGCCACGGGGACGCTCCTTTCCCGGAACCGGCCGGGACTTGTGGGTTCGCTGGAACCGGCGGGCACCGGGCCGCTCGCGTATCCGGCCGGAATTTCCGCCGTAACCGGAAGCAGCCAGGGCCCTTGCCGTCATGGAGGTGCGGAAGCGCGCGGATCAGCTCGCCGCTCGCTTCAAGGGGGCGAGCACGGATCAGCTCGCCGCTGCTCGCTTCAAGGTGCGGGCCTTGCGGGCGATCCGGCGAACCGTCGCATTGCGCGGGATGAAGGCGAGTTGTGCGGGGACGGCGCCGGGCAGCCCCAGTGCGGTCAGCCGGCGCCGTTTGAAATAGCGCCAGATATTGCTGTGGTGCCGGCTGAGGTAGCGCTCGGCGTCGGGGCGCAGTCCGGCCTGGATCTGCGGCTGCATGGCGTAGCCGACAGCGCTGACCAGGTCGGTCGGTTCACCCCGGACCTGATCGGCGGAGGGCAGCGACCAGCCGGTGACGGCGGACGCGTCCTCCAGATCGGGCAGCAGCGCATCGACGACGGTCAGCGGGATGCGGTTGCTGTTCTGGTAGGGGGTGAGCTGCCCCAGCAGGGTGTCCGTGCCGACGCGGGCGACCGGGAGCCCGTAGAACGTGGCGGCGGTGAACAGCGCGGTGGAGAAGCAGCCGATGACCAGGGCCGGCCGCATGTTCCGGAAGAGCGTCTCGGCGAGCACGGGGCTGTCGAGAACGGTGAGATCGGCACCGAGCCGCTCGGCCTCCTGCTCCAGCAGCTGTGCCCAGTGGGCCGGTGCGCTGGGATGCGGCTTGAAGACGACCCGCGTGTGGCCGAGCGCGACGGCGCCGCGCAGCATCCGCGCGTGGAGTTCCTCCTCCTGCTGAGGAGTGAGGATGCCGAGCGTGGAAAGGTACTGGCCGAGCAGCAGGGCCGGCGCGGGGTCGGAAGGATCGCGGGCGTCCGTCGATCCGGCGAGCTCGTCCAGCACCTTCAGGAAGACTTCGGTCGGTACGACCTCGGACTCGACGCCGAACTCGGTGAGCAGCAGCGGCCGCAGGCCCGGCACCAGGTCCAGGTGGAGCAGCCTGCGGATGCGGGTGCCGATCAACGGGTCGATCTTGCTACGGGTCGGACCGTAGCTCATCAGACCGTCGGCGTAGATGTGCACCGGGCTCTCGCCGAAGATCACCGCGAGAGCGTGGGACGGGTTGGCCTGGATGGACTCGCAGGCGATCTCGACCGGTTCGTCCCCGAGGTTCCAGGCCTTGCGCACGGCCCGTTCCCACAGCGAGGCATCCTGGTCCCGGGGGGACCAGCCTGCGGGGTGGAACGGCTGGATGAACTCGTTCCAGGAATGCACCGCGTCGAATTCGGACTCCAGTTCCTCGAATCCGGGCCTGCGATGGAGCGGTGTGCCCAACTCGGGAGAGGGGGAGGTGTCGCTCACGACAAGAATGCGCCGGTGCTCGGACCGCGGACCGAACCGGCCCGCGCGCAAAGCCGCGACGACCGTGGCGGCGGCGTACTGCGTGCACGCGGAGAAGATCTGAGTGGTGAACCGGCCGGCCGGCGCGGTGTACGTGCCAGCCATCAGGCCGCGACCTCCCGGGACACGGAGCGACGGCGTACGCGGCGCAACTGGGCCGCACGGCGGTCACCCAGTGAATTCAGCGTATCGGTGAGAATCTCCTGGGGCATACGCCGCAAGGACGCCGCGCTCATGGAGCGCAATTTCCGTGCCACTGCTGGTTCGAACCTTTCGATGGATTCCAGGTGATGTGCCATGACAGCGCAATAGGTCCGTACTGCCTTCGGGAGCAGACGTTCTGCCTCCGGGTCCTGTGCCGTTTCCTCGAGTACCTGATCGAAGGCCCGGATGAAGTCGAGTTGCCGCACATCGCCGATCTGGGTGAGCGAGGACGCCACGCCGCGCCGGTAGAAGACCCCCAGCAGGCCGATAGCCGCGAAGGAGTCGGCCTCGCGGTGCAGGCGCCAGATCCAGGGCCGGTCCTCGGCCGTGCGCAACCCGTCCCGGAAGCGGAGCAGCCCTGAATCCGCGAGCCTGCGGTGATAGGCGCCGGCCCAGGCGTACGCGTAGTCCACGGGCGTCGACTTGTCGGACGGCAGAATCACGTCGCGCGGCCGCATGACGGTGCCGCGCAGGCCGTGCGGGACCCGGTGGATGGTGCGCGCCCGGTCCGTGAACTGCACATGGTCCGTGCGTACGAAATCGCAGCCCAGATCCGTGATGGCGGCGAGCAGCCGGTCGTAGTAGCCGGGAGCTGCCCAGTCGTCGCCGTCGAGGAAGGTGAGGTACTCGCCGCGTGCCGCGTCGATACCGCTGTTGCGTGCGGTGGCCAGGCCTCCGTTCTTCTCGTGTCTGACCAGGACGGCACCGGGAAGCTCGCGCTCGGCGCGCTCGAGGATCTCCGGTGTCCCGTCGGTCGAACAGTCGTCGACGAGGATGAATTCGAAGTCCTCGCGGGCGTTTGCCCGCAGGCTTCTCAGGGTGTCGGGAGCATATGTCTGCACGTTGTAGAACGGCACGATGACGGAGAGCTTAACCACGAGTCACACGCTAGGCCGGGGCGCGGCATTTGCCTTGGCCCCGGAAAGGACAGCAGGTGAACGAAGAATGTCGGAATGATGAACCGAATCGATTCCCTGCCCATTGGTGGGCATTTGTGAGGCTGATTTGCCGCCCGTCGGCAGGCTGTTAACCATCTGTTGCCGTCACGTTGGGCCGCGAATCGAAATGCCTTCCTAAGTTCTGAGACGTGCCCCCACGTACCAGCAAAACGACCGCCCTCCGGGTAGCCGTACTCGCCGACTCCGACACCCGGTGGAAATGGGGCGCGCTCACCGCGCGCCGCCTCACCACCGGTGCTTCCGAGGGTTCGGCACAGCGCGTCGAGATCAGCGGACTCCTGCTGCGCGGCCGGGCCACCCCGACCCCGCGCCAGCTCGCCGAGGTCGGCGACGTCGGTATCGACGCCGACCGGGTGCGCGAGGTCACGGCCGTCGAATTCCTGCACACCGTGCGGGACGAGGGGTACGACGTCATCGTCCTCGCCCTCGTCGGGGGAGCCGTCCAGGCGATGCTGCACGGCCTGGCCGCGCTGCGGCTGCCGGCCAGGCCCGTCGTCGTCACCGGCTACGTCGGCGTCGTCTACGAGAAGCTCGCCGACGGACTGCTGCTGCGGCACGGCGCGGACATCGTCCTCGCCAACTCCCGCCACGACGCGGAGCGTTTCCGCGCCGTGTACGAGGGAGTGGGCGCCGACGCCTCGGCCGTCACGGAGGCCGCCCTGCCGTTCCTCGGCGGCGAGCCGCACCGCCCGCAGGAGGGCCGCGACACGGTCGTCTTCGCCGCTCAGCCCTCCGTACCGGCCTCCCGCGCCGACCGTACGTACCTGCTGCGCAGGCTCGTCGAGCACGCCAGGCTGCACCCGGACCGCGAGGTGCTGCTGAAGCTGCGCTCCAAGCCCGGTGAACACACCACACACATCGAGGAACTCCCGTACCAGCGGCTCGCGGAGAAGCTGCCCGGCGGACTGCCGCCCAACTTCCGCCTGGTGTACGGGCACATGGGCGAGGTCCTGGACCGCACCGACCTGCTGGTCACGGTCTCCTCGACCGCCGCGCTGGAGTCCCTGCACCGGCGCGTTCCGACCGCGGTCCTCACCGACCTCGGCGTCCGCGAGACCCTCGGCAACCACCACTTCATCGGCTCCGGCCTGCTCACCTCCTGGGACCACCTGGACGGCGGCTTCCGCCCGGAGCCCGATGGGCAATGGCTGGCCGGCCAGGGCGTGGCAGCCGACGGCACCTACGCCACGGCCTACGACCACGCCCGCGCCCGCGTCGACACCCTGCTCGGCGCCACACGTCTGCCCGACATAGCCCCGTACTACACACCTGCCACCGCCCCCGGCTACCTGCCCGGCATCCTCGCCCGCCACCACCTGGCCCCCGACGGCCACCCGCTGCCGGGCACCGGCCGGCCGCGCGAGACCGGCGGGGTGCGGGGCGCGGTGCGCGACGCGGTCCGGGAGGCGGCGCGGGGCGCGTACCGGCAGGGCGTCCAGCGGGTCGCCCCGGTGATCCGACGGATGGGCGAGCTGTGAACACCACTTCAGGAGCAGAGATGACCCCGACCCCGACCGTGCTCGCCGTGATCCCCGCCCGCGGCGGATCCAAGGGCGTCCCCGCCAAGAACCTCGCCCAGGTCGGCGGCGTACCGCTGGTCGCCCGCGCCGTACGCGCCTGCCTGGCTTCCCGTGAGGTCACGGACGTAGTCGTGACCACCGACGACGCGGCCATCGCCGACGCCGCCCGCGCCGCGGGCGACACGCTGGGTGCTACGGAGCGGGTGCACATCGTCCAGCGCCCCCAGGCCATAGCGGGGGACAAGGCGAGCAGCGAGGACGCGGTGCTGCACGCCCTGGACGCGTACGAGGCGATGCACGACCGGACGGCCGACGTGGTGCTGCTGGTCCAGTGCACCAGCCCCTTCGTCATACGGGAGGACATCGACGGCGTCGCCGCTGCGGTCGCCCGCGACGGCGCCGACACGGCGGTCACGGTCGCCCCCTTCCACGGCTTCCTCTGGCGGGAAGGCAGTGCGCCGGCGGAGGGCAACCACGGCGTCAACCACGACAAGTCCGTCCGGCAGATGCGCCAGGACCGGCCCGAGGACCTGCTGGAGACCGGCACCGCGTACGCCATGAACGCGGCCGGCTTCCGCACCCACCGACACCGCTTCTTCGGCCACACCGCCCTGGTGCGCACCGACGCCGCCCGGGTCCTGGAGATCGACGACCCGCACGACCTGGCCCGTGCCCGCGCCCTCGCCCCGCTCCTGGACCCCTCCCCGCTGCCCACCCTCGACGACGTCGACGCGGTCGTCCTCGACTTCGACGGCACGCAGACCGACGACCGGGTCCTGATCGACGCCGACGGACGCGAGATCGTCGCCGTCCACCGCGGCGACGGCCTGGGCATCGCCGCCCTGCGCAAGGCGGGAATGCCGCTGCTGATCCTTTCCACGGAACAGAACCCCGTCGTCGCGGCCCGCGCCCACAAGCTCCGCATCCCGGTCCTGCACGGCATCGACCGCAAGGACCTGGCGCTCAAGCAGTGGTGCGACGAACAGTCCATCGCTCCCGAACGCGTCCTCTACGTGGGCAACGACGTCAACGACCTGCCCTGCTTCGCACTCGCCGGCTGGCCGGTCGCGGTCGCGAGCGCCCATGACTCGGTACGGGCCGCCGCCCGCGCCGTCACGACCACCCCCGGCGGCTTCGGCGCCATCCGCGAGATCGCGGCCTGGCTGCTCGGACCCACCCTCACGACCACGACTCCCACCCAGTCCCCCGAGTGATCCGGGACCCCCAAGCCCCGACCTCAAGTCCCCAAAGCGCCAGCCGAATCCCTCAAGTCCCCCAAATCCCGTAAGTCCTGTACGCCCCGTACATCCCGTACATCCCCGAGTAAGGAACAGAACACATGAGCACCTCCCGTCTGCGCACCCTCGGCACCCGCACCGCCGGCCCCGGCCACCCCGTCTACGTCACCGGCGAGATCGGCATCAACCACAACGGTGACCTCGACAAGGCCCTCGCCCTGATCGACGTGGCGGCCGAAGCCGGCTGCGACGCCGTCAAGTTCCAGAAGCGCACCCCGGAGATCTGCACCCCGCGCGACCAGTGGGACATCGAGCGCGACACCCCCTGGGGCCGGATGACGTACATCGACTACCGCCACCGCGTCGAGTTCGGCGAGGCCGAGTACCGGGCCATTTCCGAGCACTGCGCCGAGCGCGGCATCGACTGGTTCGCCTCCCCGTGGGACACCGAGGCCGTCGCCTTCCTGGAGAAGTTCGACGTCCCCGCGCACAAGGTGGCCTCGGCCTCCCTCACCGACGACGAACTCCTGCGGGCGCTGCGCGCAACCGGCCGCACGGTCATCCTCTCCACCGGCATGTCGACCCCGCGCCAGATCCGCCACGCGGTGGAGGTCCTGGGATCGGACAACATCCTGCTCTGCCACGCCACTTCGACGTACCCGGCCAAGGCCGAGGAGCTGAACCTGCGGGTCATCAACACCCTCCAGCAGGAGTACCCCAACGTCCCGATCGGCTACAGCGGCCACGAGACCGGCCTCCAGACGACCCTCGCCGCCGTCGCCCTCGGCGCCGCGTTCGTCGAGCGTCACATCACCCTCGACCGCGCCATGTGGGGCTCCGACCAGGCCGCCTCCGTCGAGCCGCAGGGCCTGACCCGCCTCGTCCGCGACATCCGCACCATCGAGGCCTCGCTCGGCGACGGCGTCAAGAAGGTGTACGAGTCCGAGCTCGGCCCGATGAAGAAGCTCCGCCGGGTCGCGGGCGTCGTCGCCGAGAACGCCGAGAACGCCGAGGCGGCCCCGGCCGCCGAGCCGGTCGCGGTCTGACGGGCCGACCGGTGAACCTCGCCTTCGTCGAGAGCCCGGTCCAGCTCCTGAACGTCCTGGAGTGGGCCTACACAGAGGGAGGCGACGACCATGTCTTCACCGACATCACGGTCGTCGTCCTCCCCCCGGTCGACCCGATGTCGCGCGGCCAGCTGCGCCGGATGGCGGAGCTGGCCCGCGACGAGGGCGTCAACGTCCGCTGGCAGGAGGCGCGCGGCGGCGCGGGCGCGCCCCTGAAGACCCTGCGTTCCCTGGCCGCCCTGCTGCGCAGGGCGGAGCGCATCGTGATCGGCGACCCGTTCTCCCGCTACGTCCAGCTGCTGCTCACCATGGTCCGCGCCCGCCGCCTCACCGTGGTCGACGACGGCACGGCCACCATGGAGTTCGTCGCCCAGCTGGCGCGCGGTGAACGCCTGGTGCGCTGGCACCGCAAGGGCGGCTCGGGCCCGCGCGAACTCGTCCTTGCCCCGGTCACGGCCCGCGCCCGCAGTCGCTTCACCCCGTCCGCCACCCGCACGGTCGAGGTCTTCACGGCGATGCCGGTCGAGGCTCCGTCCGGCGTCACCGTCACCCCCAACACCTTCGCCTGGACCCGGGCCCGCTTCGGCCCGCCGCGGCTCACCAAGGGCACCGACCTGGTCGGTACGTCGCTCGTCGAGACGGGCGTGGTCGACCGGGCCCAGTACCTGGAGGCCGTCGCGGCCCTCGCCCGCACCCATGGGGCCACCCGCTACTTCGCCCACCGCCGCGAGTCCACCGACAAGCTCCACGCGCTGGAAGCCGCCACCGGCCTGGAGATCGTCCGCCCCGACCTTCCCCTGGAACTCATCGCCCGCCGCGGCCCCGTCGGCCGTACGGTCCTGAGCTTCCCCTCGACCGTCGTCCACACCCTGCCCCTGGCCCTGGCCGGCACCGAGGTCAAGGTCGCGGTCTGCGACATAGCCCCGGAATGGCTCCGCGAGACGGCCTCGCCCCGCGCCCAGGGCTTCCTGTCCGGAGTCACGGAGACCGCCCGCGACGTACAACGGCTGGCGCCCTGGCGGGCGACTGCGGTGACGGAGGCATAGGAGGAGCTCACAAAATGGGCGCCCGGATCGCGAACCGGGCGCCCATTTTGTGAGCTCCTCCAAGGACCGCCTTGGCCGGCCTGTGGCACATGCCGATGCCCGTCACACCTGCAAGGGCGTGACGGGCCGGCCATTCCCGGGGCAACCGGATGTCGACGTGTCACAGGATCTGGATGGCGACGACCTTCGGCGCGCGGTTCGGGAAAGTGATGTCGTGCCAGCGCTCGATCTTCACCGAGTCACCGTTGGCGTCGTAGTAGATCAGGTCGTTGTTGCCCGTGGAGATCCGGTCGACCCACCACCCGCCGAAGTCGGTCTTTCCGGCGTTCGCGTAGCAGTCGACGCTTTCACGGCCGTCGAGGTGCGACCAGATCTTCAAGAAGTTCTCGCCGCCGACGCATTGGACGTGGTCGATGGCGAAGGCGTTGCCGCTCGGCACGGTGACGGTGAACGCCGCGGCTGCGGCGAGCGCCACGGCCATGGAACGGACGGCCCTCTTGCTTTTCGAGATCACAGACTCTCCTTCATGCGAAGGCCGGCGCACGGCCCGGCCCTGCCAGCGACGTCGCGTCATGACGGAACGGTGCTTCGTCGAGCCGGCAAACGGACGACTGCACACCGGGCCGGCCCATCACGGCTGCGCCTGTCAGGAACACAGCCGGAAGAACCGGGAGCCCAAGGTAACGATCTTCGTCCCTCGTCCGGCCGCAACACTCCGAACACGAAACGCCGGGCCGGAGCATCACCCGATCGTGGCTCTCACGTGCGGGCGGCTTGCCGGTGTCCCGCCCCTGACCCGGAGGCCACCGGACCTTCAGGGTTCGTCGGGGGCCATCCCCGATAGCGGGCAGGGGCGGGTAGGGGCGAGCATCTGGGCATGGATATACGGGAGTTGACGGAAGAGTGGGCAGAGCGGTCGACGACGGCATACCTCGTCGGGCCCGCCCTGATGGCCGGGTACGGCGTGGTGCGACTGGTCGGGCGGGCGGTCGGTGACTACGGGCCCGGCGTGTGGTGGACGGTGGCGCATCTGCTGTTCCTGGCCGGGGTGGTCGTGTTCGCGGCGGTGTTCCGGGGGCTGGAGCAGTTGGCAGTGGCGCGGGGCGGCGGAAGGGTCGCCGTCCGGGGCGCTGCCTGGACCGGTCTGGTCGGGGCGGCGGCGGTGGCGGTGCAGGCGGTGATCGACCTCGCGGTCGGGTTCACCGCTGCGGACAAGCAGGCCATGAGCGACCTGTTCGAGCGGGTGCAGGACGTCCCCGGGGTGATGCCGCTCGTCTACACCGTCGTGCCCCTGCTGTTCTGGGTCGGGCTGCTGGCCCTCGTCACCCTGCTAGCGGTCCACCGCCGGGACGTGGTCCGGCCGTGGGTTCCGGTGCTGGTGCTGGCCGGGACCGTACTGATGGCCGTGAGCCTGGACCTGCTGGCGGTCGGGGCCCTGTGCATCGGGGTGGCGCTGGAGACGGTGCGCCGCAGGACGCCGGGACGGGGAGCCGCGGAGCGTGGTTCCGGGCGGCGGGTGCCCTCCGCCACGGGGCGGTAGGCGCGGTGGGGGAAAATGGGTGAGTTTACCCACCCTGCCACCACCTCACACGCCGCGACGCAGTCATTTATTCGTCTATGTGGCTGAACTTTTCTTGTTTCATGGTCAGTTGAAGGGGGAAGGGCCTTACCCTTCACCAGGTGAACCAGTTGACGTCCCGTGATTCCGATGCCCAGCTGCCCGGGGGCGAGGCGCTGTCCGGCACCCTGCCCGAGGCCTTGCGTGCCGAACTGATCGCCTTCCGGCGTGACTTGCACATGCACCCCGAGCTGGGCAACCAGGAGTTCCGTACCACCGCGGCCATCAAGGCCCGGCTGGAGAGGGCGGGGCTGGAGCCTTGGGTGCTGGACACGGGGACCGGGCTCGTCTGTGACGTGGGCGGGAGGGACGGCGACCCGCGGCCTGTGCTCGCCCTGCGCGCGGACATCGACGCCCTGCCCATCCCGGACACCAAGGCCGGCGTCCCGTACCGCTCCACGGTCCCCGACCGGGCGCATGCCTGCGGGCACGACATCCACACCACCGCGGTCCTCGGCGCCGGACTCGTGCTCGCCGAGCTCGACCGGCAGGGGATGCTGCCGCGGCCGGTGCGGCTGATCTTCCAGCCGGCCGAGGAGGTGCTGCCCGGCGGGGCGCCCGACACGATCGCGTCCGGGGCGCTGGAAGGTGTCGGGCGGATCATCGGGGTGCACTGCGACCCGAAGGTGGACGTGGGGCGGATCGGGCTGCGGACCGGGGCGATCACCTCGGCCTGCGACCGGCTGGAGGTCGGTCTCGACGGCCCCGGCGGGCACACCGCCCGGCCGCATCTGACCACCGACCTCGTCACCGCCGCCGCCAAGGTCGCCACCGAGGTGCCCGCGCTGCTGGCCCGCCGGGTCGACGCACGGGCCGGGCTCGCCGTCACCTGGGGCCGGCTGGAGGCCGGGCACGCCTGCAACGTGATCCCGCAGCACGCCGAACTCTCCGGCACCGTGCGCTGCCTGGACCTGGCGGCCTGGCGGGAGGCGCCGGACCTGGTGCACGCGGCGATCGACGAGGTGGCCGGGATGCACGGGGCCAAGACGGTGATCAACTACGTCCGGGGCGTCCCGCCCGTCGTGAACGACGCCACCGTGATCGATCTGCTCGCGAAGGCGATGACCGCACGCCGCGGTTCGTCTGCGATCGAGGACACCGAGCAGAGCCTCGGTGGCGAGGACTTCTCCTGGTACCTGGAACACGTCCCGGGAGCCATGGCCCGGCTCGGGGTCCGCACGCCCGGCGACACTGCCCGGCTTGACCTGCATCGTGGCGATTTCGACGCCGACGAGGAGGCGATCACGGTGGCGGTGGAGCTCTTCACCGCCTCCGCGTTGCTGGACGGCAACCATCTGTAACCAGACAGGTAACCCCTGGTTCGCGACGATCCGATAACGGCTTCCGTACAGGGCTTTATCTGACATCTACGCGCGTTACGATCGCCGCGAAACCAGCGCCGGAAGAGGCGCTTCGGTCAGGTTTGAAGGAGCCTTCCCTTGCGCCGGATCACCCGGATTGCCACCGTGGGCCTTGCGTCCGCGGCGCTTGCGCTCAGTGCCACCGCCTGCGGCGGTAAGTCCTCGTCGGATGCTGGTTCCGACTCCAAGGAATCCAAGACCGCCCTCGCGTACGACGTCGGCGGCCGTGGCGACCAGTCGTTCAACGACGCCGCCTACGCCGGACTGGTCAAGGCCGAGAAGGAACTCGGCTTCAAGGGCACCGAGGCCGAACCGTCCGACGGTGAGTCGGACGCCGACAAGGTGCAGCGGCTGACCACGCTGGCCCGCGCCGGCAACAACCCGGTGATCGGCGTCGGATTCGCGTACGCGCCCGCCATCAAGAAGGTCGCGCCGAAGTTCCCGAAGACCACCTTCGGCATCATCGACGACGCCTCGGTGACCGGCAAGAACATCGCCAACCTGGTCTTCAACGAGGAGCAGGGCTCGTACCTCGCCGGCGTCGCGGCCGCCAAGGTCACCAAGACGAAGACGGTCGGCTTCATAGGCGGCGTGGAGACCCCGCTGATCAAGAAGTTCCAGGCGGGCTTCGAGCAGGGCGTCAAGGACACCGACCCGTCGGTGAAGGTCCTGTCGCAGTACCTGACCCAGCCGCCGAACTTCGACGGCTTCTCCAAGCCCGACCTCGGCAAGGCCGCCGCTCAGGGGCAGCTCGACAAGAAGGCCGATGTCATCTACTCCGCGGCCGGTAACGCCGGCTCGGGCTCGATCGAGGCCACGGCCAAGGCGGGCAAGTGGGCCATCGGCGTCGACTCCGACCAGTACAACCAGAAGGGCCTGGCGGCCTACAAGGCGCAGATCCTGACCTCGGTCACCAAGGACGTCCCGGGTTCCGTCTTCGACCTGATCAAGTCGGTCAAGGACGGCAAGCCGCAGACCGGTGAGATCCGCTTCGGCCTGGACAAGGACGGTGTCGGCCTGGCCGGCTCCAACCCGGCCTTCACCAAGATGACCGAGGCCACCGCCGCTGTCGACAAGGCGAAGAAGGCCATCGTCGACGGCACGGTCAAGGTCAAGACCACCCCGTAACAGCAACTGCCGTACGGCTGGTTTCCCCGGGCCCGGAGCGCGCAGTCCTGCCGCTCCGGGCTCACGGGGTGTTCATCGAAGAAGTACCGCCCGTCACAGCGTCCCGGTGCCCCTCCCGGCAACAGCCGCACAGGCCCAGGACCAAGTCTTTCGCGATGATGTGTGCTGCCTTACGATTCGACAGCGCTACGCGTGTAGACGGCCCTCCGGCGCGATAGCTTCACCCCGCCCCTGCCCCTTTGCCCCGCTCCTGTCCGGCCAAGGAGAGTGCGTCATCAACGCGTCCACCAGCCCCCCCGCCGTAGAACTGCACGGCATCACCAAGCGTTTCCCAGGCGTCGTCGCCAACCACGACATCGACATCACTATCCGTAAGGGCACTGTTCATGCCCTCGTCGGTGAGAACGGCGCCGGCAAGTCCACCTTGATGAAGATCCTCTACGGCATGCAGAAGCCGGACGAGGGCACCATCACGGTCGACGGGGCCGAGGTGGCGTTCGGCAGCCCGGCCGACGCCATCGGGCGCGGCATCGGCATGGTGCACCAGCACTTCATGCTCGCCGACAACTTCACCGTCCTGGAGAACGTGGTTCTCGGCGGCGAGAAACTGCATGGCATCGGCTCCGCCGCACGCAAGAAGATCATGGAGATCTCGGACGCGTACGGTCTGGGGGTCCGGCCCGACGCGCTCGTCGAGGACCTCGGCGTCGCCGACCGGCAGCGCGTGGAGATCCTCAAGGTCCTCTACCGGGGCGCCCGCATTCTGATCCTGGACGAGCCGACAGCCGTGCTCGTTCCGCAGGAGGTCGACGCGCTCTTCGACAACCTGCGTGAGCTCAAGGCAGAGGGCCTGACCGTCATCTTCATCTCGCACAAGCTGGGCGAGGTGCTGTCGGTCGCCGACGACATCACGGTGATCCGCCGCGGCACGACGGTCGGCACCGCCGACCCGGCGAACACCACCACCAAGCAGCTTGCCGAGCTGATGGTCGGCAGCGAACTGCCCTCGCCGGAGACCCGGGAATCCACGGTGACGGACGTTCCGATGCTCCGTGTCGAGGGTCTCGCGCTCGGCGTCACCGACCCGGACGGCGCGATACGTGACGTGCTGGCCGGCATCGACTTCACCATCCACAAGGGTGAGGTGCTGGGCATCGCCGGTGTCGAGGGCAACGGCCAGACCGAGTTGATCGAGGCGCTGGTCGGCATGCGGGCCCCCGACAGCGGGGCGATCATCCTCGACGGCGACGACATCTCGCACGCCCCCACGCGCAAGCGACGCGAGAGCGGTATCGGTTACATCCCCGAGGACCGGCACAGGCACGGCGTGCTGCTGGAGGCCTCGCTCTGGGAGAACCGGATCCTCGGCCACGTCACGGAGAAGCCCAACAGCCGGGGCCTGCTGCTGGACATCAAGGCGGCCCGAGCCGACACCGAACGGATCGTGCGCGAGTACGACGTCCGCACCCCGGGCATCGAGGTCACCGCGGCCTCCCTCTCCGGTGGCAACCAGCAGAAGCTGATCGTCGGCCGGGAGATGAGCCACGCTCCGAAACTGCTGATCGCCGCGCACCCCACCCGCGGAGTGGATGTCGGTGCACAGGCGCAGATCTGGGACCAGATCCGGGAGGCGCGCCGCGAGGGTCTCGCCGTCCTGCTCATCTCGGCGGACCTGGACGAGCTGATCGGGCTCTCCGACACCCTGCGCGTCATGTACCGCGGCCGGCTGGTCGCCGATGCCGACCCCGGCACCATCACCCCGGAGGAACTGGGCTCGGCCATGACCGGCGCCGCCACCGGTCATCTCGAGGCAGCACCGGAGGACGAGGCCTGATGAAGAAATTCGACAAGGACCGGCTGATCCTGGGCTTCGCCGGCCCCGTTCTCGCCCTGGTCGTCGCCTTCGCGCTCACCACCGTGGTGCTGCTCGCCTCGGGCAAGAACCCGTTCGAGCCGTACAGCCTGATGTTCGACTCGGCGACGTACGCCGACGTACAGGTGCTGATCATCAACCAGGCCGGTACCTACTACCTCGCCGCCCTCGCGGTCGCCATCGGCTTCCGCATGAACCTCTTCAACATCGGTGTCGACGGCCAGTACCGGCTCGCCGCGATGATGGCCGCGCTGGTCGGCGCGAGCGTCCATCTGCCGGGGCCGCTGCAGATAGCGCTCATCGTGATCGTCGCGATGCTGGTCGGCGCCTTCTGGGCGGGCATCGCAGGCTTCCTCAAGACCACCCGCGGGGTGAGCGAGGTCGTCTCGACGATCATGCTCAACTCCATCGCGACCGCACTGATCGCCTGGCTGATCCTGCCGAAGAACTTCGGTGAGCAGCCCGCCGGCTCGAACAACCTGACCACGGGCGACATCCCGGAGTCCGGCTGGTTCCCCGGTCTGTCCATGGGCGCCGAGGCGGGGGAGATCTACGGGTTCACCTTCGTCGCGGCCGCCTGCGGTGTCGTCTACTGGTTCGTCCTGAACCGCACCCGCTTCGGCTTCGACCTGCGGGCCACGGGAGAGAGCGAGAGCGCCGCGCAGGCGTCCGGAGTGGACGCCAAGAAGATGGTGCTCACCTCCATGCTGATATCCGGAGCCGTCGCCGGCCTCGCCGGCATGCCGACGCTCCTCGGTGACACGCACACGTACAGCCTCGACTTCCCGACCGGAATCGGCTTCACCGGCATTACCATCGCCCTGCTCGGCCGGAACAACCCGATAGGCATCGCGTTCAGCGCCCTGCTGATCGCCTTCCTGGACAAGACGTCCGCCTCTCTCGACCAGTTCGGGTACGAGAAGGAGATCGCCACGATCATGCAGGGCCTGATCGTGATCTCGGTCGTCGTCAGTTACGAACTCGTCCGCCGTTACGGCACCCGCCGCCAGCAGCAGAAGGTCGGCGAGGAACTCGCCGCCGGTCATGCCCTCACGACCGAGAAGGAGGCCGCACTGTGAGCGCCAGCAAAGTCGCCGCCGCAAGCGTCGCCCCCAAGAAGGGCGGCGGTCGCCGCAAGCTCACCCTGCCCGTCGTCATGCTGATCGTCGCGGGCGGGCTCGCCCTGGTCTCGCTGGTCCGCCTGATCAGCGGCGCCAACGACGTGACCTCCGTGGGCCAGGTCGCCGGCGCCCTCGAACTGGCCGTCCCGATCGGTCTGGCCGGGCTCGGCGGTCTGTGGGCGGAGCGCGCGGGTGTCGTCAACATCGGCCTCGAAGGCATGATGATCCTGGGTACCTGGTTCGGCGCCTGGGCAGGGTTCCAGTGGGGCCCGTGGGTGGGTGTCCTGTTCGGCATCCTCGGCGGCGCCCTCGGTGGCCTGCTGCACGCGATCATCACCGTCACCTTCGGGGTGAACCACATCGTCTCCGGTGTGGCCATCAACATCCTCGCCGCCGGGCTCACCCGCTACCTCTCCAACTTCGCCTTCGACGGTGTCGAGGGAGGTTCCTCCAAGCAGTCCCCACGTATCGAGGCGATCGACCGGATCACCATTCCGGGCCTGTCGGACTGGCTGATCGATCTCCAGCAGAAACACTGGTTCCTCGTCTCCGACATCGCCGGAGTCGTCGGTGGCCTGATCACCAACCTGTCCTGGCTGACCGTGGTCGCACTGCTGCTGATCCCCGGCACCTGGTGGGTGCTGTGGCGCACCTCGTTCGGTCTGCGGCTGCGCTCCTGCGGCGAGAGCCCGGTTGCCGCCGAGTCGCTCGGCGTCAACGTGTACAAGTACAAGTACATCGCCGTCGTGGTGTCCGGAGGCATGGCCGGACTCGCCGGCGCCTTCCTCGCGATCGTCTCCACCGGTATCTACCAGGAGGGCCAGACCGGCGGCCGCGGTTACATCGGTCTCGCTGCGATGATCTTCGGCAACTGGATGCCGGGTGGTATGGCGCTGGGCGCGGGCCTCTTCGGCTTCACCGACAGCCTCAAGCTGCGCGGCGGCGCCGAGAACGTGCACGCGATGCTTCTGCTGCTGGCGATCCTGCTGGTCGTCGTGGTGCTGTGGAAGCTGTACCGGAAGAAGTACGTGGCCGCGGTGATTTCGGCAGCCGTCTCCGTACTGCTCTTCACCTGGTACGCGCTGACGGACCAGGTCCCGAGCCAGTTCGTCGACGCGGCCCCGTACGTCACGACGCTGCTCGTGCTGGCGCTCTCCGCGCAACGGCTGCGCATGCCGAAGGCGGACGGCCTCGTCTACCGCAAGGGCCAGGGCAAGTGACGGCCACCGCGGAGGTCGACTGGGCGGCGCTGCGGAGCGCCGCACGGTCCGCCATGACGCGTGCGTACGTCCCCTACTCGCACTACCCGGTCGGCGCGGCGGCCCGCGTCGACGACGGGCGTACGGTGTCCGGCTGCAACGTCGAGAACGCCTCGTACGGCATCGGGCTGTGCGCCGAGTGCGGCCTGGTCTCCCAGCTCCACGCCACCGGCGGCGGCCGGCTGACCCACTTCACCTGCGTGGACGGGGCGGGCGAGATCCTGGTGCCGTGCGGCAGGTGCAGGCAGCTGCTGTACGAGTTCGGCGGGCCGGAGCTGGTCCTGGAGACGCCGGACGGGCTGCGCACGCTCGATGAGATGCTGCCGCAGGCCTTCGGACCGGACCATCTGAAGTAGGCGGCAACCGCCGCAGAACCACCGTGGCCCTCCCGCCCGCCGGGAGGGCCACCCCCCTCTCGACTCTCTATGCGCGTAGAGTCATACGGGACTCTTGCGTACGTCACGTACCGGCCGGAAGGACTTCCAGGACATGGACGCCATCTCCGTCATCCGCACCAAGCGGGACCGAGGCGAGCTGACCCCCGAGCAGATCGACTGGGTCATCGACGCGTACACCCGCGGTGAGGTCGCCGACGAGCAGATGTCCGCGCTGGCCATGGCGATCCTGCTGAACGGCATGAACCGTACCGAGATCGCCCGCTGGACCGCCGCGATGATCGCCTCCGGGGAGCGCATGGACTTCGCGTCGCTCTCCCGGCCCACCACCGACAAGCACTCCACCGGCGGCGTCGGCGACAAGATCACCCTGCCGCTCGCCCCGCTGGTCGCCGCGTGCGGCGCCGCCGTGCCGCAGCTCAGCGGGCGCGGCCTCGGCCACACCGGCGGCACGCTCGACAAGCTGGAGTCCATCCCCGGCTGGCGCGCGCACCTCTCGAACGAGGAGATGCTCAGCGTCCTGGACACCACCGGCGCGGTCATCTGCGCCGCCGGTGACGGTCTCGCCCCCGCCGACAAGAAGCTGTACGCGCTCCGCGATGTCACCGGAACCGTCGAGGCCATCCCGCTGATCGCCAGCTCGATCATGTCCAAGAAGATCGCCGAGGGCACCGGCGCACTCGTCCTGGACGTCAAGGTCGGCTCGGGCGCCTTCATGAAGACCATCGAGGACGCCCGTGAACTGGCCTCCACCATGGTCGCGCTGGGCACCGACAGCGGGGTGCGGACGGTCGCGCTGCTCACCGACATGGCCACCCCGCTCGGCCTGACCGCGGGCAACGCCCTGGAGGTGCGCGAGTCGGTCGAGGTGCTGGCCGGCGGCGGCCCGAAGGACGTCGTCGACCTCACCCTGGCCCTCGCCCGCGAGATGCTGGACGCGGCCGGGCTGGGGGACGCCGACCCGGAGAAGGCCCTCGCCGACGGCTCCGCGATGGACGTCTGGCGCCGGATGATCTCCGCCCAGGGCGGCGACCCCGACGCCCCGCTCCCGGTCGCCCGCGAGCAGCACGTCGTGACGGCCCCGGCCACCGGCGTACTGACCCGCCTGGACGCGTACGACATCGGCGTCGCCGCCTGGCGCCTCGGCGCGGGCCGGGCCCGCAAGGAGGACCCGGTGCAGGCGGGTGCGGGCGTCGAACTGCACGCCAAGCCGGGTGACACGGTCACGGCCGGACAGCCGTTGCTGACGCTGCACACCGACACCCCGGAGAAGTTCGGCTACGCGCTGAAGGCCCTGCCCTCCGCGTACGACATCGCCCCGGAGGGCACGGCCTTCACGGCCACCCCCGTGGTGCGGGAACGTATCGCCTGACCTGCGGCTTACTCGTCCGGGTGAACGGGGCCGGTGGACTGCCGCCGGTCCCGTTCGGCATGCTGGACTCGGTGACGCACCGATAGAGGAGACCGCCATGAGCGCACTCACCGTCGACCCCGTGCCGGGCCACGGCCAGGACTGGGACGACCTCGTCCGGATCTGGGAGGAGACGGACGCACCCGAGGGCTGCAAGGTGGAGATCATCGAGGGGATCGTCACCGTGTCGCCACCGCCGTCCAAGGACCACAACACCACCGCGGCGCTGCTGCAGCGCAGGCTCTACACCGTGATCCCGGAGGACTGGGAGATCTACCAGACGCTCGGCGTCTCCGTGCCGGGCCGGGCCGGGCTCTACATCCCCGATCTCGTCGTCGTGCCGCGTGCCGTGGCGACCGGGCCGGGTAACCGCGTACCGGCGGAAGAGGCCCGGCTCGTCGTCGAGATCACCTCACAGGCCAACGCCAACCACGATCGCATCGGCAAGGCGCACGGATACGCGAAGGCCGGTGTCGAGCTCTTCCTGCTCCTCGACCCCTGGCACTCCGGCCGCCCCACCGCCACCTTGTACGGGGAACCCGCCGACGGTACCTACCGGGTTCTGGACGCGGTCGAGTACGGGGAGAAGCTGACGCTTCCCGAGCCGTTCGCGCTGGTGCTGGACACCGGCGTCTTTCCGGCCGGCTGAGAAGCAACGCCGCGCCGGTCCCGCGCGTGTGCGAGCGGCCCGCCGGGACGGAGAGATCTGTCCGGGCGGGCCGCCGTCATGCGGTCGGGGTGCCTACTTGCCGAAGTACGCGTTGTAGATCGACACGGAGGACTTGTTGCCCTTCTTGTCCGTGACATCGGCCTTGTAGGAGATGGACTTGCCCTTGGCCGGGTTCTTCACGGAGATCTTGCCCGACTTGACCGTGGACTTCTTCCAGGTCTTGCCGCCGTCGTAACTGACGTACACCGTCAGCGACTTGAGGTTCTTTCCGGCGGCCGCACCCTGCACCGTCACCGGCACCGAAGCGGTCCTACCCGCCGTCACCCTGCCGTCCAGCGTCACATTGGGCGTGAAGCGGACCGTGGAGACCGGCAGCATCGTCGGGGCGGCGGTCTTCTTGGACCGGAAGGTCCAGCTCGCGTCGATCCGGGTGGAGACGGCCGAGACCTTGGGGCTGCGCTGCACCGAGGTGGTCAGCTTGTAGCGGGCGGCACCGGACGGCACGGCGATCGGGGTCCAGCCCTCCAGCGGGTCCGCGTTCTCGGCGAGCTTGACGCCGTTGCGGTACAGGACGGTCTTGACCGAACTGTACATGGAGTAGCCGGCGTTGCCGCTTCCGTCAGCCACCAGCGGCAGCGCCCCGACGATGTCGTTGCCGTCGCGGATGATCCCGTAGTCGGAACCGACTGCGGGGCCGAACACCGCGGTGTTGATCTTCTTCGTGTAGGTCCTGCCCGCCTTGAAGGTCTGCGGGGCACCGAGGGAGTACTGCGCCTCGGAGATCGGGAAGCCGTCCTCGTCGACTCCGCCGTCCTGGCTGAAGTCGATGCCCCACTTCACCTTGTCGGCGGTGGAGACATAGGTGGTGTTGATCCCGGGGAGCTTCTGACTGGACCCGGAACTCGAGCCGCCGAGCGAACCGGGAAGCGAGCCCCATACCGCGATCTCGCCGGTCTTGCCCTTGACGGACGCGCCCAGAGAGGTCTGGACCTTGGCCATCTGGCCGGTGGTGAACTTCCGGCTGTAACCGGTCGCCGCCTGGGTCACCGGACCGCCGACCGCGATGTCGTACCGGGTCGAGGAACCCTTGGTCCAGCTGCCGAGCCAGTGCTGGGAGAGCGTGCCGTCAGTCACCTTCGGGCCGACGTGCGCGGTGCGGAACCCCTGGAACGAGTTGAGGACCCAACCGTAGCCGTAGCCGCCGTCCTTGCTGTCCAACTGGATATCGCCACCAGCCAGTTGCTCCTTCGCGCCAGTGGTCGGCAGGGTGAACTGCCCCGGCTTCGTCTTGCGCGCGTCGAGCGCCACGGTGACGTTCTTGGTGACGTCCAGCTTCGGCTGGGTGAGCCAGTCGGTGCCCTTGGCGCCGTTCTCCGGGTCGACGTAGACGGCCGAGTTCAGCACGTAACCGCCCTTGGGAACACGGACCTTTGCCGTTCCGTCGGTGGCCGTCGGGGACATCCACACGCCGCTCGCCGTGCCGGAGAGGCCGTAGAGCTGGGACTCGTGGAACTTGGCGGGCCTGCCGTCACGTCCGATGGTCTTGATCGTGAGGTCGTACGACTCGATCTCGCGCTCGACCGCGGCCGCGGTGCGGACGGTCTGGCCGCCGCCGGTCCCGACGACATACGCGGAGTAGGAGCCGTCGGCCGTGCCGCCGAGCCTGGTGTTCACGGTCAGCGGTACGTCGGCGGTGCCGCCCGCGGGGACGGTCACCTTGTCGGCGCCGAGGGTGAAGAAGCCGGCCGGGGCGGGCTTGCCCTTCGGCCCGGTGGCCGTGACCGCGAGGTCGAGGGTGACGTCGGTCGTACCGAGGTTGCGGTACGTCAGCTTCTTGCTGACCGGGGTGTCATCGGTGTGCGGCCACTGCTGCACACCGAAGCTCAGCGATACCGGGTCGGCGACGACGGTCTGGGCGATCGCCCGGTCGACGGCGATCCGGCCCGAGCCCTGCTCGAACGGCGTGTACGCGCCAGGCTTCGTCGAGGCCGTGAGCGCGCCCTTGAGCTCGGCATACTTCCACTCGGGGTGCTGCTGCTTGAGGAGCGCCGCGGCGCCCGCGACGTGTGGGGTCGCCATCGACGTACCGGAGATCGTCAGGTAGCCCGGCGGGTTCTGTCCGACCTCCTGGTCGATGACGGAGCCGGGTGCCGCCGCCGCTGTGATGTCCACGCCGGGGGCGGTGACATCGGGCTTGATCGCGCCGTCGCCGTCGCCGATGCGCGGGCCGCGGCTGGAGAAGTCGGCCAGCTTGTCGTTGTCGTCGACCGCGCCGACGGTCAGCGCGGCGTCCGCGCTGCCCGGGGAGCCGACCGTGCCGGCGTCGTCGCCCTCGTTGCCCGCCGCGATGGCGAACAGGACGCCCTCGTCGGCCGAGAGATTGTTGACCGCCGCTTCGAGCGGGTCGATCTCGGGGGTGTCGGTACCACCGAGGCTCAGGTTGATGACGTCGGCGCCCTGTGCGAACGCCCACTCCATGCCGGCCAGGATGCCGGCGTCGTCGCCGAAGCCGTCGTCGTCGAGCACCTTGCCCGCGATCAGTTTGGCGTCCGGGGCCACGCCCTTGAACTTCCCGCCCGACTCGGCGCCCGTACCGGCGGCGATCGATGCCACGTGGGTGCCGTGGCCGAACCGGTCCTTGGTGTCGGAGGAGGCGGAGAAGTTCTTCGCCTCCAGGACCTGGCCCTTGAGGTCCGGGTGGGTGTCGTCCACACCGGTGTCCAGGACGGCGATCTTGACGCCCTTTCCGGTGTAACCGGCCTTCCACGCGGTCGGCGCACCGATCTGCGGCACGCTCTTGTCGAGGCTCGCCTTGCGTACGCCGTTCAGCCAGACCCGGTCGATACCGGCGGTCGTGGTGCGCTGGGCCCCCTGCGCGGGCTTGCTGGTGAGCGCCTGCCAGATGTCCTGGGCGTCGCGCTCCGGTGTGCTCACCGACTCGGCGTTCAGCGACTTCAGGGTCCGGTCGACCCGGGTGGCGCCCGCGTCACGGACCTCCGCCTTCGCGGCCGCGGCCCGGGCGCCCCGGTAGGCGACGATCAGCTTCAGGCCCGCCTTCTGGGCCCTGCGGTTCTCCGCACGGTTCAGCTCGGTGACGTCGAACAGCCGACGGTCCAGTTTGCCGGAGCTGATCAGCCGGTGTGCGTCGGCCGGGACGAGCAGGGTGTGCCCGTCGCGTATCTGACGCTGCACGGGTATGTGTTCGCGCCCCTTGGCGGGCCGGAAGCCCAGGACCCGGCCCTTGGCGTCGACCGAGACACGGTCTCCGGTGATGAGCGTCAGCTGGTGCTGGGCCACCGACTTGGTGCCCGTCGGCCGGGCGTCGTCGGGCTGTGCCATGGCCGGGGTGGTCAGTCCGGCCGCGAGTGCCACGGCGGCCGCCGTGGCGATGGTCGATACACACGCGTTTCTCACGTGTTTGCGCAACTCTCCCCCTGGAGAATCAGGCGGCCCGCTGAGGGGCCACTGGTCAGCCGGCCCGGATGGGACGCCGGTACCGGCCGGTTCACGTACCTAGAGGGGGAATTGATCGGTGTGGTTCACAGCAACCGTACAGATGCCGCGAGTTGACGGAAGTTCATCGGTCCGGAGCCGATCGGAGGGGCGGGCTCCAGGCGAGTTGCCGGTCAGCCGTCGGCCGGTTGCCGGCCAGGGGCGAGGGGCGCGGGCGCGGCTGCTGGGCAGGGTACGGGGTCGGACGCGGGGGCGGGCACCGTGCCGGGACACCGGTCGGGAGAGGGGAATGCGCACAGGGGCGGGCAACGATGAGTTTCGGCCGCCGCTCCGGTCTCCCTGATGTGGAAGCCATGACCCCGATCGTTCTCGTCGTCACCGGCCGCGTCACGCGGGCCATGGTGCCGGGGCTCTGCGCCGAGCTGGAGTCGCTGCTGTACGACCCCGAGGGGGCCCTTCGCGACCCGGACGCCGGGGTGGACTGCGACGTGGGCGGGGTCGTGCACGCGGACCTGGCCCTGGTGGAGGCGATAGCGCGTCTGGGGCTCGTCGCACGCCGTGCGGGCGGCAGACGGCTCCGGCTGCGCAATGTGCCGCCCGAACTGCGGAGCCTGCTCGACCTGGTGGGGCTGGCCGATGCGATGGAAGTGGGCGTGGGAAACCACGAGTGAGCGGGCACGGGGGCCCGGGCGCGGGCCCGTCGGTGGCGGAGGACTCACCCGTCGGCCATCAGCGCCCCCGGCCCGTCGGTGGCGGAGGACTCACCCGTCGGCCACCAGCACCCCCGGCCCGCCGCCTTGCCCGTTTAGTGAGCCCCGCCTCACGCCGCGTCGTCGTCGAGATGGTCCGGCAGGCCGAACAGCGGGAACCAGCGGGGTGTGTCCAGGAAGCAGTGCATCCCGGTGATGGTGCCCTCCGAGATGTCGATGACCTGCACCGCCTGCGGCACGAACCCGGGCCCGTCCGGATTCGGCTTGTAGTGCGCGAACGCCGGGGTGCCGTTCGCCGACGTCGCCACCAGGCGGGAGCCCGCGCAGCCCGCGCCGATGGAGAGCATGAAGCCGGTGACGTCGTCGTGCCCCTGGAGCCAGAGGTCGAACGGCGGCATCGTCATCACGGCGTCCTCGTGGAGGAGCGCGGTCAGCGCCGCCATGTCGTAGCCCTCGAAGGCCGCTACGTACCGCTCGAGCAGCTTGCGCTGCTCCTCGTCGAGCGGATTCGCGGTGTCGACGGCCTCGCCCTCGTGTTCCGAGAGGGTCGCGCGCGCCCGCTGGAGGGCGCTGTTGACCGAGGCGACCGAGGTGTCGAGCAGCTCGGCGACCTCGCTCGCCTTCCAGGCCAGCACCTCGCGCAGGATCAGCACGGCCCGCTGCTTGGGCGGCAGATGCTGCAACGCGGCGACGAACGCGAGCCGCACCGACTCCCGCGCCACCGCGGCCTCCGCCGGGTCCGCGACCGTGGGCAGGATCCGCCCGTCCGGCATCGGCTCCAGCCAGGTGTTCTCCGGCAGCGGGTTGAGCGCCGCCCGGGCGAGCGGCGTCGGGCCCGTCAGATCGACCGGACGGGCCCGCTTCTTGCCGGCGTTCAGCATGTCCAGACAGACGTTGGTGGCGATGCGGTACAACCAGGACCGCAGCGAGGAACGCCCTTCGAACTTCTCGAAGTTGCGCCAGGCACGCACCAGCGTGTCCTGGACCGCGTCCTCCGCCTCGAAGGCCGAACCGAGCATCCGGTAGCAGTAGCCGGTCAGCTCGACCCGGTGTCCCTCCAGACGGCTGTCGATGTCCGCCGTCGCCTTCAGATCACTCATCGCTCCACCCCTGTTGTGCTGTGACACCGCTCACCCAGCACTTCGGAAGCTACAGCAGGCCACTGACAACGGGAGGGAAGTGCTGAAGCCGCGCACGTTCCGGTCACGTTCCGGGCTTGCGCCCGTACACGTACACGTCGTCGCCGTTCTTCAGCAGATTCCAGTACGACTTCGCGTCGGCGGGCCGCATGTTGACGCAGCCGTGCGACCCCGGCGGGTTCCACATCTTCAGGCCCACCGAGTGGAGCGCCTGCCCGCCGTCGAAGAACTGGGAGTACGGCATCGACACGTGGTAGATCGACGAGACGTGGTTGAGGTGCCGCCAGTAGATCTTCTTCGCCCCGGTGCGGGTCTCGTACCCGTTCCGCCCGGTCCGTACAGGCACGGGACCGAACTTCAGCTTGCTGCCGTCCTGGATCCAGCTCAGCTGCCGGGTCAGGTCGACACACGCGATGCGCCCCTTGTTCGTGGGGCACTTCCTGTCCTTGTTGGGGTTCTTGCCGGCCGCCTTCTGGGCCGTGAGCGTCTTCATGGTGCGCCAGGTGACCGGACCCGCGTAACCGATCGTGGGCGTGACGCCGTAGGTGGTCTGGAACGACCGGATCGCCTTGCAGTCGGCGGCCGACTGCCTGCCGTCGACCGGCCGGTGGAGATACTTCTCGACCTGCTTCTGGTACGGCCCGGTGGACGTCGTGCAGGACGCCGCCTGAGCGGATCCGCCGGTGCCCACGACGAGGGCGGGCGCCGCCATCAGACCGGCGACGGACAACGCGACCGCCCGCCGCGACCTGACCGCCCGTATGTTTCCTGCGATTCTCATGTACGCCAACTCCCCTTCGCGCGCCGTGAGGTGATTCCGCCTGCTAGACGCGCGTCGGGGAGTGGATGGTTGTGCGCCGTACGTCTCAGTTCGGTACGGCCGTCACCGGTACGAGCCGCCGCCGCTCGGCGCGCGCGGCCCGCGAGCCGTACAGCGTGACCGAGACGACGCCGAGGACCGCGAGCAGCCCCAGCGACACGGTCCCGGCCCAGCCCCCGGCGTGGAAGGCGACCGCGCCGAGCGTGCCGCCCGCGCTGGAGCCCAGGTAGTACGCGGACTGGTACAGCGCCGATGCCTGGGCCCGGCCCTTCGTCGCCGTACGGCTCACGGACGAGGAGGCGACCGCGTGCCCGGCGAAGAATCCAGCCGTGATCAGGACGAGGCCGAGGAGTACGGCGGCCAGCTGGTCGGCGAGCGAGAGCAGCAGACCGGCGGCCGTCGTGGAGACGGCCAGGTACAGCGCGCCCCGTCGGCCGAGGCGGGCGACCAGCTTGCCGGCCGCGGCGGAGGAGACCGTACCGACGAGATAGACCAGGAAGATCGAGCCGACGACGCCCTGCGGGAGGTTGAACGGTGCCTCCACCAGGCGGTAGCCGATCACCGTGTAGACCGCGCCGAACACCGTCATGAACAGCGCGCCGATCGCGTACAGCCGGCGCAGCAGCGGGTCGGCGAGGTGCCCACCCACCGTCTTCGCGAGGGCCTTCGGGTTCAGCGACCCCGGGGTGAAGTGCCGGGCCCTGGGGATCATGAAGTGGAAGACGACCGCGCAGGCCACGGCCAGCAGCCCGACCGCACCGAGCGCCGCCCGCCACCCCCACAGCTGGGCGATCCAGCCGGTGAGGATGCGGCCGCTCATCCCGCCGATGCTGTTACCCGCCACGAACAGTCCGATCGCGGCGACCAGCGCCTTCGGCCGTACCTCCTCGGCCAGATACGCCATCGCGGACGCGGGGAGTCCGGCCAGCGCCGCGCCCTGCACGGCGCGCAGCGCGATCAGCCAGCCCAGCGAGGGTGCGAACGGCACGAGCAGCCCGACCAGTACGGCGACCGTCAGCGACGCGGTCATCATCTGCCGCCGCCCGAACCGCTCGGACAGCGCACTCATCGGCAGCACACACAGTGCCAGCGCGCCCGTCGCGGCGGAGACCGTCCAGCTGGCCTGTCCGGCCGTGGCGCCGAGGGAGGCGGAGACGGCGGGCAGCAGGGCCTGGGTGGAGTAGAGGAGTGCGAACGTCGCGACACCGGCGGCGAAGAGCGCGAAGCTCATCCGGCGGTAGCCGGGGCGGCCGGGTTCGAGACGGTCCGGGGCGGCGGTGCTGGTGGTGGTGGCAGTGGCAGCGGCGGCGACGGGGGACGGCTGGGGCGAGGCGGCCACGGTGAGGGTGGACGCCCCGGTACTGGCAGGAGGCATGGTTCGAAAGTAGGCCTCGCGGCTTCATGCGTCCAATGCACGAAGTGGCGATAATCAATCCCATGGTGCATGAACACAGGTCACAGCCGCGGCTGTCACCCAGTAGTTACGAAGAAGACATTCGCGCCGTCCTCGCGCCACGACTGGCCCACTTCGAGGCGGTGGCCCGCCACGAGCACGTCACCCGAGCCGCGCACGAGCTCGGCGTTCCGCAGTCGACGCTCTCGCGGTCGATGGTCAGGCTCGAACAGGACCTGGGAGTCGCCCTGTTCGCCCGCAAGGGCCGTACCGTCTCCCTCACGCCCGCGGGCCGCACCTTCCTGGGCTCCGCCGAGCGGGCCCTCGCCGAGGTCGAGAAGGCCGCCGACTCGGTACGGGCCGACGCCGACCCGGCCACCGGCAAGGTCGCCTTCGGCTTCCTGCACACCATGGGCTCCGAGACCGTGCCCGCCCTGATCCGCGCCTTCCGCGCCGACCACCCCCGGGTCCGCTTCCAACTTGTGCAGAACTACGGCGAGGCGATGATCGAACGCCTCCGGGCCGGCGGCCTCGACCTCTGCCTCACCTCACCCGTCCCGGACGCCCCCGACCTCGTGGCCCGCCGCCTCGACGAACAGCGACTGCGCCTCGTCGTCCCCGAGGACCACCGGCTCGCCTCGCGCCGCCGCATCCGCCTGGCGGAGGCCGCCGACGAGAAGTTCGTCACCCTCGAGCCCGGGTACGGCCTGCGGCGGATCACCGACGACCTGTGCGCGGAGGCGGGATTCACCCCACGTGTCGCCTTCGAGGGCGAGGAGGCGGAGACCCTGCGCGGCCTGGTCGCGGCCGGTCTCGGCGTGGCCCTGCTGCCGCCGCCCGCGGTGGCTCGCCCCGGCGTCGTCGAACTCACCGTGACGGCCCCGAGGGCGGCACGCGAGATCGGCGTCGCCTGGCTGGACGGCCATCCGGACACGCCGCCGGTGGCCGCCTTCAAGCGCTTCCTGCTGTCGAGGCGGGGGCATTTGCTGCCGGACTGAGCCGGGGTCGGGGCTCCGGAACCACGGGATCGGGACGGGCAGGACCGCCGGGCGGATCGGCGGGAGCCGGCCGCGGGCGTCCGTCGCGGACGACGAGATGGGCGAGGGCCGGAACCGCTGTGGGACAGCTCCGCCATCGGGACCGTCACTCACACGTGTCCGGCCGGGGGAGCCGGAACAGGTGCACGTGCCGCCGCGCACATGCTCGGCGCCCGCCTCACCCGTTGAGGAACTCCGCACACCGATAGGGGCCCAGCACAGGGCTTCCGGACGGCCGCAGGGTGACCTCGACGTCGTCGGTCCTGACCTTCGGGTCGAGTACGGACTGGGCGCGCGCCAGCGTGCACACCAGCTGCCCAGTGCCCTGGTCGCGCCCCGTCCCCGTATAGGGGCCGTCGAGGCGCAGTGTGACGCGGGTGCCCGTCCCGGTCACCGAGAAGCCGTCGAGGTGGACGAGGGAGGTGAGCCCGTCGCGCTGCGCGGCGAGTGACGGCCCCTTGTCGAGGAGCAGCTTCATCACCGCGTCGAGGTTCTCGATCTCCTTGTCGAGCAGGGGCACCCCGCGCAGTCCGCTGTCGGACGCGAAGTACAGCCGCATTCCGCGCGTCGGCCCGGACGCGGGCTCGCCCGCGCCGATCACTCCGGTCGGCTGGACGCCGCAGCCCATGAGGGCGATCCCCAGCGCGGCGACCACGCCCGCCTGCCGAACCTTCACTCCGTGCCTTCTCCCGTACGTCGCAGGGGCAGCCGCAGCGTGAACACCGCGCCGCGCTGCTCGGCCACGTCGGCCACGTCGATCGTGCCGCCGTGCAGCCGTGCGTTCTCCAGCGCGATCGCCGTGCCGAGGCCGCTGCCCTGTCCGCTGTCGACCGCGCCGCGCGTGCGGGCCGCATCCGCCTTGTAGAACCGGTCGAAGACCTGCTCCCGGGCCCCCGGCGGCAGCCCGGGACCGTGGTCGGCGACCTCCAGCGTCACCCACTCCCCGTCCGCCGTGCGGGCCGTCCCGAGTGTCACGGTGACCGGCGGGGCTCCGTGCCGCAGCGCGTTGCCCACCAGGTTCGCGACGATCACGTCGATGCGGCGCCGGTCGACCACCGCCCGTACACCCTCGTGGAGGTGCGTCTGCACCCGGTCCGTCCAGCCGCGCAGCGCCAGCGACGACCGTACGGTGTCGGCGAGGTCCGTCTCGGCCGCGTGCAGCCGGACCGCCTTGGCGTCGAAGCGGGAGATCTCCATCAGGTCCTCGACCAGCCGGGACAGCCGCGCCGTCTCCGCGCCGACGGTACGGGCCGCCCGCGCCGCGTCCGGCGGCAACTGGTCGGCGTCCTCCTCCAGGACGGTCGCCACCATCGTCATCGCCGCGAGGGGCGTGCGCAGTTCGTGCGACACGTCCGCCACGAAGCGGCGTGCCTTCGCCTCCTGCTCGCGCAGTTCCGCGTCGGAAGCCTGGAGTGCGTCGGCGGTCTCGTTGAACGTCCTTGCCAGGTCGGCGAGTTCGTCGTGTCCGGTGACGGCGACCCGGCTGCCGAGGTCTCCGGCCGCGAGCTCGTGGGTGGCCCGGCCCAGCTTCCGTACCGGACGAAGGACCGTCCCCGCGGCCAGCAGCGCCAGGACGGCGGCCAGCAGCACCACCGGCACGGTGCCCGCCCGTACGGAGGCCAGCAGGGCGGCGGTGTCGTCGCGCTCGGCCCGCAGATCGCTGATCGCGAAGACCTCCAGGCCGGAGGTGCGGTGGTCCCCGTCGGCATACCGCACGGGCATGCCGACGACCAGATAGGGCTCACCCCGCCACACCACCCGCTGGAACCGGGCCTCGTCCCCGGCGCGCACGGCGGCGCGCAGCTCGGTGGTGATCCGGCCCTCCGTGTCGGCGAGCGAGTCGGAGACCGCGACGAGGTCCTGGTAGCGGGCGACCACGGGGCGGGCGCCGATGCCGTCCGAGATCTTCGCCGCGAACCGGGACAGCGAGTGCTGGTCGGGCGGCACGTCGAAGTCGGCGGCGACCGCGGTGGCCCGCTCCCGGAGGCCGTTCACGGCGGTGTTCTGGGTGCGCTGGAGGACGGCGGTGCGGGCGTCCCGGTAGGCGAGGGCGGTCGCGGTCACCGCGCTGATGAGGGCGACGGCGACGAAGGTGACGACGAGCCGGGTGCGCAGCCCGCCGACGAGCCGCCGGGAGCGCGTCTTCGAGGCGGCGCCGTGCCTGCTCCGGTTCGTACGGCTCACAGCGGCCCGAAGCGGTAGCCGAAGCCGCGCACCGTTTGTACGTACCGCGGCTTGGCCGGTATGTCCTCGATCTTGGCCCGCAGCCGGCCGACCGCCGCGTCCACGAGCCGGGAGTCGCCCAGGAAGGTGTGGTCCCAGACGGATTCGAGGAGCTGCTCACG
Source organism: Streptomyces sp. NPDC111516 (assembly GCF_055635345.1). Taxonomy (NCBI): domain Bacteria; kingdom Bacillati; phylum Actinomycetota; class Actinomycetes; order Kitasatosporales; family Streptomycetaceae; genus Streptomyces; species Streptomyces sp. NPDC111516. The sequence goes on from NZ_JBVKBV010000004.1 coordinate 388,139, forward strand.
GCTGAGGACCCGGCCGGGGGCGGCCGACAGCTCCAGCAGCAGCCGCAGTTCGGTGGGCGGCAGCGGGACCGGTGTGCCGTTCTTGGTGACGGTCAGTCCGGCGCGGTCGATCACCAGCCCGGCGAGATCGGCGTCCGAACCGCGCCGTGCGGACGGCTCCGCACGGCGCAGGGCGGCCCGGATGCGGGCCTCCAGCACGGGGGCGGTGACCGGCTTGACGACGTAGTCGTCGGCGCCCGCCTCCAGGCCGGTCACGATGTCCGAGTCGTCGCCGCGCGCGGTCAGCATGATGACCGGCATGGCAGTGGTCCTGGCGCGGATGCGGCGGCACACCTCGAAGCCGTCCATGCCGGGCAGCATCAGGTCCAGTACGGCCAGTTCGACCCGCGCGCCCCGCTCCCCGGCCAGCAGGGCGAGGGCCTGCTCGCCGGTGGCGGCGGTGTCCACGCCGTACCCGTGACGGCGCAGCACGAGCTCCATTCCGTCCCGTACGGACGCGTCGTCCTCGATCAGAAGCACATGCGGCATGGGACCGATTATGAGCATGCCGGGACCGTTTCCGCCCGCCCCGTACGTGGGTGGACGCGCAGGTCGGGGGCATTGTTACGTTCCCATCATGTCGCCATGGACGGGCCATCATCCGCGGCGGCGAACGTGAAGCGCATGAGCTTCCTCAGGACGAAACCCCGTGCCACCGCCGGGCTGCGCATGGTCACCCTCGTGGCCCTGCCCGTACTCGCCTTCTCCGTCGCCTGCGACGGCGGTGACGACAGCGCCGGCGGGGCGAAGAAGAACGACGCGATCGCCGACGTACCGGACGCGCCGACTGCGAGCGCCGCGAAGGGCGAGAGCGAGCCGAACACCCGGTCCGCGGGCAAGAGCGCCTTCTACGACGCACAGATGCAGTTCGTCCAGTGCATGCGTGCCAAGGGCGGCTACAAGGAATACCCCGACCCCAAACTCAGCGGATACCTCGACTGGACGAAAATCAGCGAGATCGGCTCCCAGCCCGGCCGCAACGCCGGCATCAAGGCCGGCAAGAACAACGTCTGCCTGCCCGAGATGCAGGCCGTCATGGCGGTCGAGCCCAAGCGTGACCAGCAGAAGTCCTACGAGTCGATGCTCGCGCACGCCAAGTGCATGCGGGACAACGGCGTCTCCAGGTTCACCAACCCGACCATGAGCGGCGGCAACGCGGTCCCCGGTGGTGACCCGAACCCGGGGTCCCCGTCCATCGACCTGGATTCACCGTCGTACAAGCAGGCTCGCGAGGCGTGCAAGACGAAGCTGCTCGACGGTCTGGACGGCATGCAGTGAAGCACCGCACCGCCTTCCTCATGCTCGGCGCGGCGACCCTCGCCGCCGCCGTCACCGGGGGCGCCCTGTTCCTCGGCGACGGCGGCGACGCGGGCGCCTCCGGGCGGGGCGGCGACCTGCCGCCCGCCACCGTGACCGTCGTACGCACCGACCTCGTGCAGTCCAAGACGGTGGACGGCAAGCTCGACTTCGCGCAGCGCCGCGCCGTCAAGTCCCCCGTCGAGGGCACCGTCACGGTGGCCGCTTCCGAGGGGAGGACGCTGACCATGGGGCAGGCACTGTACGAGCTGAACGACAAGCCCGTCATCCTCCTCTACGGGCCGGTGCCGATGTTCCGCGAGATGAAGGTGGGCGACCGCGGCAGCGACGTACTCCAACTGGAGCGCAATCTGCGCGACCTCGGGTACGGGTCGAAGCTGTACATCGACACGCGGTACGACGAGGACACCGAGGCCGCCGTCAAGCTGTGGCAGAAGTCCCTGAATCGCGACACCACCGGCAGGGTCGGCAGGGGCGATGTCGTGTTCCAGCCCGGCCAGGTCAAGGTGGTCGCAGCCGACGCGGCGCTCGCCGATCAGGTCGGGCCGGACACCCCGGTCCTGACGATCGCCTCCACCAAGCCCGTCGTACGGGCGGAACTGGACCAGACCGACGGCGCGCTCGTCTCCAAGAACACCAAGGTCGAGGTCACGCTGCCGAGCGGGAAGACCGTGGCCGGCAAGGTCGCCGGGACGGTGCGCCCCGAGGCGCCCGCATCCGGGGTCGGAGCCGGCGCCCAGGACGGCATCACCGTCGAAGTCGTTCTGGACGGCGGGGCGAGCGCCGCGTCCGGCGAGGACGTCAAGGCGTCGGCGAGCGTGAAGTTCGTCAGCGAGGCGCGCAAGGGGGTCCTCGCGGTCCCCGTCGAGGCGGTCGTCGCCCTGCGCGGCGAGAACGGCGGCTACGGCCTCCAAGTAGTCCAGGGCGCCACCTCAAGGATGGTGCGGGTGGAGACCGGCATGACCGCCGACGGGCAGATCGAGGTATCGGGCCCGGACCTGCGCGAGGGCATGAAGGTCGGAGTGGCGAAGTCATGACGTCGGCCCCGGTGATCGAACTGCGAGACGCCACCAAGTCGTACCCCGGCGGCGTCCACGCCTTGCGCGGAGTGAACCTCACTGTCGAAGCGGGCGAACTGCTCGCCGTCGTCGGCCCGTCCGGCTCCGGCAAGTCCACGATGCTCAACGTCATGGGCACCCTCGACAAGCCCACCACGGGCACCCTTCGGGTCGCCGGGTACGACGTGTCCGAGCTCTCCGACTCCCGGCTCTCTGCACTGCGCGCCCGCCACATCGGCTTCGTGTTCCAGCACTTCCACCTGGCGGCGGGGCGCGATGCGGTGGACAACGTCGCCGACGGGCTGCTGTACGCGGGCGTACCGCTGAAGGAACGGCGTGCGCGTGCGCGGGAAGCGCTCGCCAAGGTGCGACTGGACCACCGCTGCTCGCACACGCCGAACGAGCTGTCCGGTGGCGAGAAGCAGCGCGTGGCCATCGCCCGCGCCCTGGTGGGAGAGCCCCGGCTGCTGCTGGCGGACGAACCGACCGGGGCGCTGGACACCGCGTCCGGCGAGATCGTCATGGAGCTGCTGCACGAGTTGAACGCGTCCGGCACCACCATCTGTGTGATCACCCACGACAACGAGATCGCGGACTCGCTGCCGCGCCGGGTCCGTTTCAAGGACGGCGAGATCGTCTCGGACGCACGGTCCGGCACGCGCTCCGCCTCCCGCACGGAAGAGGTCGGTTCATGAAGAACGACCTCAAGCCCTCCCGTCTCTCCCCCCGCGACATCCTCCGCGTCGGTGCGGTCGGCCTGCGTGCGCGCCGCGCGCGCGTGGTGCTTTCGGCGCTCGGCATCGCCATCGGTATCGCGACCATGGTCGCGGTCGTCGGTCTGTCCGAGTCGAGCCGCGCGGACCTGATGGCTCAGCTCGATCGCCTCGGCACCAACCTCCTCACCGCCGAGGCGAGCGAGGATCCCATGGGGAAGCCGGTCAAGCTCCCCAAGAACGCGGTCGCGATGGTCGAGCGCGTCGGCCCGGTGCAGCATGCCACGGCCACCGCCGACGTCGACGCCCGCATCCGCCGCAGCGACGTGGTCCCCGAGGAGCGCACCGCCGGTGTCACCACCCAGGCCGCCCGTATCGACCTGCTGTCCACGCTCGGCGGCGAGGTCGACAAGGGCGCCTGGCTGAATCCGGCCGCGGAACGCCTCCCGGTGACGGTCCTCGGCGCGGTGGCGGCGGAACGCCTCGGCATCACCCGCACCGGCGAGACGATCATGATGAACGACACGCGCGTGGTCGTCGTCGGCATCCTCGAACCGATCGAGCTGGTCCCCACCCTGGACCGGGTGGCCATGGTCGGATTCCCCGCCGCCGAGCGCTACTTCGGCTTCGACGGCCACCCCACCACCATCTTCGAGCGCTCCACGGACGCCTCGGTGGAGGACGTACGGACGATCCTGGCCCGAACCATCAGCCCCGGCAACGAGGCGGCCGTCAGGGTCTCCCGCCCCTCGGATGCGCTGGCCGCCAAGGCGGCCACCGACGAGGGCCTGACGACCCTGATGCTCGGCCTGGGCGCGGTGGCCCTCCTGGTCGGCGGTGTGGGCGTCGCCAACACCATGGTCATCTCCGTCCTGGAGCGCCGCCAGGAGATCGGCCTGCGCCGCTCGCTGGGCGCGACCCGCAACGCGATCCGGCTCCAGTTCCTGACCGAGTCGCTGCTGCTGTCGGCGCTGGGCGGGGCGACGGGCGCGCTGCTGGGCGCGGCGGCGACGTACGGCTTCGCGCAGGTCCAGGGGTGGACGGCAGTGATCCCGCCCTGGTCCCTGGCGGGCGGCCTGGCCGCCACCCTCCTGATCGGCGTGGTCGCCGGCCTCTATCCGGCGATCCGCGCCTCCCGTCTCCACCCGACGGTGGCTCTGAACGCGACGTGAGGCGGCGGGCGGGGCGACCCCGTTCCGCTCCGGGTCCGCCCTCGGTTCCGCAGTGACCCCTGGAATCCGCCCTCGTGCCCGGGCGTCACCGTGCGCCGTGCGAACTGCCGCCGGCCGCGCTTACGGCCCGGTCACGACCGCCCCACCAGCCACGACCCGCCCGGCGAAGCCGCGTACACCGCACGTCCGGTTCCCCGGTCGGCTCGGTGGAGCGGGTCAGGTCAGATCGGCGACGATCTGCGTGGTGGCTTCGGCGATCAGGGCATCCTTGGGCGGGGTGCCGTAGCCGGGACGGTCGGACATGATGGCCACCACGAGCGGGGTGGTGTGAGGCGGCCACACGATGGCGATGTCGTTGGCCCTGCCGTAGTCGCCGGTTCCGGTCTTGTCGGCCACCGCCCACCCCTCGGGATGCCCGGCCCGGATGCGTCTGGCGCCGGTGAGGTTGCGTTCGAGCCAGTCCTTGAGCAGCGTGCGTCTGCCGGCGGTCAGCGCGTCACCGAGCACGAGCTTCTGGTAGTCGGCTGCGATCGCCCGCGGAGTGGTGGTGTCGCGCGGGTCTTGTGGGCGGTCTCTGTTCAGCTCGGGCTCGTATTGGTCCATGCGACTGGTGGTGTCTCCGAGTTCGCGCAGGTAGGCGGTCAGCTGCGCCGGACCGCCGATGTCGCGCATCAGCAGGTTGCCGGCCGTTCCGTCGCTGTAACGGATGGCGGCATCGCACAGTTGCCTGATGGTCATTCCGGTCGTGATGTGATCCTTGGTGATCGGCGAGATGGAGTTGACGTCGGCCTGGGTGTAGGTGACGCGCTTGTCCAGGTGACCGAGCGGGTTCCGGTGCAGGACCGCCGCCGCGGCGAGGGCCTTGAAGGTGGAGCAGAACGCGAAACGCTCGTCCGCACGGTAGGCCACCGAGGCGCCGCTACCGGTTGCCAGGGCGTACACGCCCAGACGGGCACCGTGCTTGCGTTCGAGCGCCGCGAACCGCGCACCGTCCCGGGAGCCGGCGGAGCGGCGACTCGGCGCCGGGGACGACCCGGAGGCTGAGCGATCGCCTGCGTCGCACCCCGCCAGCGGCAGGAGAACTGCTGCTGACAGCAAGGCGCGGCGGGACGGGCCGGACTGCTCAAAGAACATTCGGTAGTGCCTGCTTTCACTTGTCCGGCGTGGCCGACGGTGGGCGGCGCCTGCGGCGGAGCCTTCTCGCGGGGCCGCCCCTCACCCCCGCAGCGACTTCCCGAACCCCGCCGCCAGCGGCATTCGCAACCCCAGTGGCGGCGGTGCCGCGAGTGCGTCGGCGACCGGGCGGGCGTAGGCGCGGCCGAAGAGCGAACCGCGGACGAAGTCCGTTGCCAGGGCCGCTACTTCGGCGCGGTGCTGGCGCAGTCCGTGGCCGTCGGAGTGGACCTCGAAGCGGCAGGTGTCGCGGTTGGCCTTCTTGGCGCGTTCGGCCAGGCGGAAGGAGAGCTCGGGGTCGGTGCGGGCATCGTTCGTACCGTGGACGAGCAGGACCTGCCGGCCGAGCAGATGCTTCACCGGCTCCGGCTCGCCCGTCGCGTTCTCGGGCAGCCAAGGAGCCATCGCCAGAACGGAGTTGACCGCCGCGTGGCCGCCCGCGCGGAGGGCGGCGCGGCCGCCCATGCCGTGGCCGGCGAGGCAGACGGGGACGTCGCCGTAGCGTCGTACGACCTCGTCCACCGCCCATCGTGCGTCCGCCGCGAGCTGCGCGTCGGTCGCGTTCCAGCCGCGGCAGCGGTAGCGCACGACATGCGCGGTGAGCCCGTCCTCCCGGCCCGCGCGGGCCAGGATCCGGGCCAGCGGAAGCTGGAGGGCGTACGAGAGGGCGGAGGGGCGGCGGTGCGAGTCGGCCTCGCCGTCCGGGAGCAGCAGAACCACGCCGCTGACCGCTGTTGGTGCTCCGGCCGTCGTGACGGCCCGTCCCAGCCTCGCAGCAGGCAGGGGGAGTGCGCGCTGTGCCATGACAGAACAGTGTCAGAAGGACGCGTGTACTCCACCCATATTCGCGGTCACTGTTACGCATCGGCAAGCGACAATCTACGCGCGTAGGCGCTAGAGTGCCCCAATGATGAGCCCGACCCTCCATGTGCCCGGCCAGGATCAGATCCGGCGTGCCCCCAAGGTCCTTCTCCACGACCACCTCGACGGCGGCCTGCGCCCGGGAACGATCGTCGACCTCGCCGTCGCGAGTGGATACGACGGACTTCCCGAGACCGAGCCCGACAAGCTCGGCATCTGGTTCCGCGAGGCGGCCGACTCCGGATCGCTGGAGCGCTACCTGGAGACCTTCGCCCATACCTGCGCCGTCATGCAGACCCGTGACGCCCTGGTCCGGGTGGCCGCCGAATGCGCCGAGGACCTGGCGGCGGACGGTGTCGTGTACGCCGAGGTGCGGTACGCCCCCGAGCAGCACCTGGAAGCCGGGCTGACCCTCGAAGAGGTCGTCGAGGCGGTCAACGAGGGCTTCCGGGAGGGCGAGCGCCGGGCCCGCCTGGACGGTCACCGCATCCGTATGGGCGCCCTCCTCACCGCGATGCGGCACGCCGCCCGTTCCCTGGAGATCGCCGAACTCGCCAACCGTTACCGCGACCAGGGCGTCGTCGGCTTCGACATCGCGGGCGCGGAGGCGGGCTTCCCGCCCACCCGGCACCTCGACGCGTTCGAGTACCTCAAGCGCGAGAACAACCACTTCACCATCCACGCCGGCGAGGGCTTCGGTCTGCCGTCGATCTGGCAGGCCCTCCAGTGGTGCGGCGCCGACCGGCTCGGCCACGGCGTCCGCATCATCGATGACATCGAGGTTGCCGAGGACGGCGCCGTGAAGCTCGGCCGGCTCGCCTCCTACGTACGGGACAAGCGCATCCCGCTGGAGCTGTGCCCGACCTCCAACCTCCAGACCGGCGCCGCGGCCTCCTACGCCGAGCACCCCATCGGGCTGCTGCGGAGGCTGCATTTCCGGGTCACCGTGAACACGGACAACCGGCTGATGAGCGGTACGAGTATGAGCCAGGAATTCGAGAAGCTGACCGAGACCTTCGGATACACGCTCGACGACATGCAGTGGTTCACCGTCAATGCAATGAAGTCGTCATTCATTCCTTTCGATGAACGTCTGGCGATGATCAATGATGTGATCAAGCCCGGATACGCCGAACTGAAGTCCGAGTGGCTCTTCGAGCAGACCGCTACGACCAGCATTTCTTCCGCTTCTGCGGGCTGACCGGCACCCCTTCGGAAAGCGGCCGGGACGGCGGATTCCCGGCCGTTTCCCGTATCCGGCAGGTTTGCGGGACGGGCAGTGGGCTGACTACGTTTCAGACCCCCCACATCCCTCTCCCCAAGGATGAATTTCACATGAAGCAGTCTGCTGTCAGGACTCTCGGCGTCGCCGCTGTCGGTGCCGCTTTCGCCGCTGCCGCCGCGGGTACCGCCTCCGCCACCGTGCTGCCGGCCGACGCCGCGGCCACCGCACTGCCGGCCGCCGGCTCGGCGCTGGAGAACGCGACCCGGTCCCTGCCGGTCCAGGACACGGCCACCAAGCTTGTCGGCGCCGACCGGCAGAAGCTCGTCGGCGACGCCGCCACCCCGGTCAAGGGCCTGCTCGGCGGCCTGCCCGCGGGCGGCGTGCAGACCAGCGGCCTGACGACCAACGGTCTCCCGCTCGGCGGCTGACCCCCGTTCCGGGGGCGATCCCCGTACACACGCCTGTGGGCGGACACCCGGACCGGGTGTCCGCCCACAGGCGTGTGGTGCGTACGCGGGTCACCAGGCGGTGGACGCCGTCTTCTCGGACGGGAACAGCACCCACAGCGCCAGGTAGAGAAGGAACTGCGGCCCCGGCAGCAGGCAGGAGACCAGGAAGATGATGCGCATCGTTCCCGCGGAGGTGCCGAAGCGCCTTGCCAGCGCTGCGCACACTCCGCCGATCATGCGTCCGTCACGGGGGCGGGCAAGTGCGGCCATGGTGGGCTCCTTCGCGAACCGTTACCGAGGGAGCAGCTCCGTCGTGCTCCCGATGCGTCCATGGTCGCCCGACCAACGGGGGCAAAGCGTCGCTCTACGGTGCGATACCGACCCTGGGAATCGTCGGGGTCGAGCCCTGAGGTGCCTCGTCCCTGGAGCGGGGCAGCACCCTGATCCGCTGCTGCTTCCTGCGGCGCAGCCGCGCCCGGCCCAGGGGTACGACCAGCAGATGGGCGAGCGCCACGCCGGTGGTGTTCAGCAGCAGTGAGTCGACGTCGACGACCTGTCCCGGAACGCCGGTCTGCGCCAGTTCGATCGCCAGCGAGATCAGCGCCCCCGCCGCGACGGTACGCGCCAGCGAGGCCCACGGGGAGACGAACAGCCGGCCTCCGGCCATCGGCAGCAGTACGCCCAGCGGGGCGAGCAGCAGCAGCCCCTCACCGATACGGCGGGTGGCCTCGACCGGGCCGAGGGACAGGTCCGCTCTGATGCCTGCGAGCGGATGAAGATTCGAGGCGGTCGTCCACGGCACGTCGAGGGGGCGCAGAGTCAGCCACCCGACAAACAGCAGATGCGCGAGGAGGAGAAAGACCCCGGCCGCGCGGAAGCGGATGACAGTTTGACTGCCCGAACCTTGACGCACGCACCCCAAGACGCGCCGGGCGGCAGGATCGGTTCCGCCCGGCCGGAACCAAGCCCGGCTCCGGACGGAACCCGGCCCGGACCCGGGCGGGAGGACCGCTCCCCGCGCTCCTCCCGGTCAGGCCCCCGACCCTGTCGCCATCCCCGTCCCCGCCCCCGTCGCGGTGCCCGGCGTCGGTACCGTCTTCGGTCTGGTCTTCGTCTCCGTGGTGCACAGATATCCGTGCGGCCGATAGCTCCCGGGCCCGCCAAGCACCACCCTGCCGTCCGGGGCGAGCGTCTCGCTCTCCGCGTACGTGCACACGATCTGCGCCAGCGCCTCGGCAGGCAGGTCCTCCGGCTGTTCGCTGAGCCGTAGCGTGCCCCGGGGGTCGCCGCCGCGGGCCGCGCTGACCTGCAGGGTCGCCGGCACGGTGGTGGAGAACCCGGCCTGCCGCTCATCGGTGGGCGGCTTCTGTTCCAGCTCGTCGAGGAGGGCCTGCGCGATCCGGACCCGGTCCGACTTCGCCTCGTCGACCCGCACCGTACGGTCCACCGTGACCAGCTGCGAGGAGCAGACCAGATAGATCTGTACCGGGACGCCCTGGAGGGTCGGGGTCGCGACGTCCTCCGCGGACATGGAGCACGGCACCTGCGACGGTGCGGCCCCGGCGTCCACAGGTACGGAGGTGGTCCTGATCCCGCAGCCCGCGGCCAGCGCGGCCACGGTCACGGCACCGGCCAGCGCCACGGCCGAACGGCGCCCCCGGCGATTGCTGCCCCTCACGTCGCGTCGCCCTCCTCGTCCCGGACCCCCGCGTCGCGATCTCCGGCACTCCCGGCGCCCCCCGCGGAACCGGTGAGCGGCTCGGCATCGCGCGGCAGCCGCAGGACGAACACCGCGCCGTCGCCGTCCGGCGAGTTCGCGGCCGTGATGTCACCGCCGTGGATGTGCGCGTTCTCCATGGCGATCGACAGACCGAGACCGCTGCCCTCGGAGCGCGGACGGGAGGCGCTGGCCTTGTAGAACCGGTCGAAGACATGCGGCAGGACGTCCTCGGGGATACCGGGGCCGTGGTCGCGGACCTCGATGACGAGTTCGTCGCCCTCGGTCCGTACCGCGACCCTTACCGGCGAACCGCCGTGCTTGAGCGCGTTGCCGATCAGGTTCGCCAGGATCACGTCCAGCCGGCGCGGGTCGAGGCGGACCATCATGCCGCGCTCGGCGTCCAGATCCACCGCGTCCAGCCAGGCGCGGGCGTCGATGCAGGCGGTGACCTGGTCGGCGACGTCGACGGTGTCGAGGACGAGCCGGGCCGTACCCGCGTCGAAGCGCGTGACCTCCATCAGGTTCTCCACCAGGTCGTTGAGGCGTCGGGTCTCGCTCACCACCAGGTGCACCGCGGGCGCGATCATCGGGTCGAGGCTGTCCGCCTCGTCCTCCAGCACCTCGGTGACGGCGGTCAACGCGGTGAGCGGGGTGCGCAGTTCGTGGGACATGTCGGCGACGAACCGCCGGCTCGCCTCGTCCCGCGCGCTCATGTCCGCGACCTTCTTCTCCAGCGAACTGGCCGTCCTGTTGAACGTACGGGAGAGATCGGCCAGCTCATCGGTGCCGGACACCACGAGCCGGGTGTCGAGCTTGCCCTCGCCGAGCTTGCGGGCGGCGTCACCGAGCCGCTGTACCGGCCGCAGCACGGTCGTCGCCGCGGCCTGCGCGAGCAGCGCCGAGCCGACCAGGGCGAGCCCGGTGGCGATCCCCAGCGACCAGGCCAGGGAGTTCAGGTCCTGCCGCTCCTGGTCGAGGGACTTCAGCATGTAGCCGGTCGGGCCACCGCCGATGATCTTCGTACCGCCCACCAGGTACGGCGTACCGCGGATGCTGACCCGCTGCCAGAACAGGTGGTACTTGTACTTGTTTCCCGCTTCGACCGGCTGCTTCTCGTTGACGGCCTTCTGCAGCGACAGCGGCACGTTGTCGAGCGTGAAGGTGTCCAGATCGGAGTTGCCGACGATCGGCTTGCCGGTGTCGCGCTCGTCGACGAGCAGCACGCTGTAGTCCGCCGAACTGCTCGCCATCTGCACTGCGGCGTTCTGCAGATCGTCCTTGGTGGGCCGCAGCGGCAGCGAGGCCGCCCGGCTCTGCATCTCCTGGCGGAAGTCCCCGAGCGCCGAGTCCTGGGTACGCGTCAGTACGGCCTCGCGGTTCAGCCAGTACGCGATCCCCGAGGCGGATACCGCGGCGGTCAGTGCCACCAGCGCGAACACGACGACGAGACGCAGTCGCAGACTCGTCCAGCGGAGCCCGGTGAGCAGGCTCCGCCCGATGGCATCGCTCACTGAGGAGAATCCAGCCGGTAGCCCACACCCCGAACGGTACGGATCAGGGTCGGCGAGGACGGTACGTCCTCCACCTTGGCGCGCAGCCGCTGCACACAGGCGTCCACGAGCCGGGAGTCGCCGAGGTAGTCGTGCTCCCAGACCAGCCGCAGCAGCTGCTGCCGTGACAGGGCCTGGCCCGGCCGGCGGCTCAGTTCCAGCAGGAGACGCAGCTCCGTCGGTGTGAGCTGCAGATCCTCGCCGTTCTTGGTCACGGTCATCGCGGAACGGTCGATCACCACGTTCCCGAAGGACGCGGAGTCGGTGGACTCGCGCTCGCCGCGGCGCAGCACCGCCCGGATGCGGGCATCGAGCACCCGGCCCTGCACGGGTTTGACCACATAGTCGTCGGCACCGGACTCCAGCCCGACGACGACGTCGATGTCGTCGCTGCGCGCGGTCAGCAGAATGATCGGCAGCTGGTCGGTGCGCCGGATGCGCCGGCACACCTCGAAACCGTCGATGCCGGGCAGCATCACATCCAGCACGATCAGATCGGGCCGCTGCTCACGCAGCAGTTTCAGGCCGTCCTCTCCCGTCGCCGCGGTGGCCACACGGTGGCCCTGGCGTGACAGCGAGAGTTCGAGGGCCGTGCGGATGGCGTCGTCGTCCTCGATCAGCAACAGGAAAGGCACGCTGGTCATTCTGACCCATGGGGGAGCCCCAGTTCGACAGTTGGGGGTGACTCATACATTCCGCGCCCCGCCGGAGCACCGACGGCAGGCCCTGTGACAGGCCTGTGACAGTCGGCGGACAGCCCCATGAAACTGCCCCGGCAAGCTCATTGGCACAAGGTACGGACGGACTCCACCGATGGGGGGCGCGAGATGAACGCGATTCAGAGCACCACCGCAAGCGCAGTTGTCACGCGTCTCCACGATGTCGGCCGGAGCACCGAGAGGTCCGGGGCTGCGAACGCGCGGGGGTGCGCTCGTGGCGTCGGGCGTCAGCACACGTCGTACATGACGGTGGTCGACGCGCCGGTGGGGACCAACGGGGGAAGCAACGGGGGATCCGCGTACGGGGAGGTCATGGGGGAGCGGAAGGCCCCGGCGCAGTCCGAGGACGCCGAAACGGCGTTCACGGCCTACGTCCGGGAGCGCCGCGCCTCCCTGTACGCAACCGCCTACCATCTGACCGGTGACCGGTTCGAGGCCGAGGATCTGCTGCAGAGCGCCCTCTTCTCGACGTACCGGGCATGGGACCGGATCAGCGACAAGGCGGCGGTCGGCGGCTATCTGCGCCGTACCATGACCAACCTGCACATCAGCGCCTGGCGCAGGCGCAAGCTCAACGAGTACCCGACCGAGGAGCTGCCGGAGACGGCGGGCGACACGGACGCGATGCGCGGCACGGAACTGCGCGCCGTGCTCTGGCAGGCGCTGGCGCGGCTGCCCGAACTCCAGCGCACGATGCTGGTCCTGCGGTACTACGAAGGCCGCACCGATCCGGAGATCGCGGCCATTCTCGACATCAGTGTCGGCACGGTGAAGTCCAGCATCTGGCGGTCGCTCCGCCGGCTGCGCGACGACGAGGTCCTCAGCTTCGGCCGTGACCAGGAGGAGTCCTTCGGCGAGCTGGTGGCCTGAGGGGACGGGGGATACGGGGGAACACGGGGCCGCTGCTTCGGGGGAGGTGGCGGAAAACGGGGGAATGCTGCGGGGTCGGACGGGCCGGGGGGTCTCGTCCGGCCCCGTCGGCGTGTGGCCCCGGTGTCCGGGAGGCCACTTTGGGCGGGCGGCCTCCCGGACAGGCCATCAGTGGGCGGGGACGAGCCCCCGCATCTGCCCCCGCTACATCGTCTGCCGCGCCTCGTACGCCTCCGCTACGCCGTCCCCCGCGCCGCAGGCGCCCGCCGACAGCGTCCCGCTGCCGCGGCGGCCAGGCGGCCCAGGGCCTCTTCCTTGCCGCAGGCGTACGCGCCCAGTGCCTGCTGCCGGGCCACGATCCGCCGCTCCGCGCGCATCAGCCGCCACCCCCGCCGCAGCAGGAACGGCACCGACTTGCGGCCCTCCCGCAGATCCCGCATCAGCCGACGGCGGAATGTCGTCGTAGGACGGCCGCGCAGGCACAGGGCGTCCGCGAGTACGCCCAGTTCCTGGCACCGTTCGACGATGTCCGCCGCGAAGATCCCCTCGGCCACGAACAGTGGTGTGCGGTCGATATGGAGGGCCTCGTGGTCGACGCGGGAGCTCGTGGCGATGTCGTACACCGGGACGCTCGTCCGCCCCGTGCGGCACAGCTGCGTGATCGCGGCGACCGCCGCATCGGCGTCCCAGGACTGTGCGGAGTCCCAGTCGATGTCCGTGCTTCCGGGGACGAGCGGCAGCGTGGGGTCGTCGCCCTCCTTGTAGAAGTCGTCCAGGCGCAGCACCGGCAGATCGGTGCGGGCGGCGAGGGAGGACTTGCCGGAGCCGGAGGGGCCCGCGAGCAGCACGACGCGGGTCGGGAGCGGTTGGGAATTCACAGGACACGAGTGTGAGGCATTGACCCGCGCAGGGGATCCCCCGGAGGTCGGGTTGGTATCGAGCATCACACCTCAACTACTCTACGCATTCAAATGGTTACTCGATCGACCCGATCAGGTGGGAACTCCATGGCACGTCACGCACTTTCCAGGTCCCGGCGCCGCGCTCTGCTGCGGACAGGTCTGACCGTCACCGCGGTGGGCGCCGCACTCGGCGCGGGAGGTGCGGCCGCCCAGGCGGCGCCGCTGCCCCTCGTACCGGCCACGGGCGTCGACACCGGCCTCGGCGAGAGGGGTGAGGCGGCCACCGGGGCGCTCGGGCACTCGCTCCAGAACGGCATCGCACCGGTGACGCATCAGCGGCTCGACCCGCTGGCCGGTACGGGCATGGACCCGCTGAACAACACGGTGGAGACGCAGATCGCCGACTTCAAGCCGCTCTCCACGGCCGCCGTCACCGGCCCGGTGACCCGCGGCGGCGCGCTGAAGGACCTGCCGGGGGTGGGACAGGTCGCACAACGGCTGCACGGCTGAGACGGATGCGGACGCGGCCCGTTCCTCCGGGAATCCGGAGAAGCGGGCCGCGTCCGTGCGGGTGGGCCGGACCGGCCCTCGCGCGGTCAGTGCGAGGAGGCGGTGCGAGGAGTCAGTACGAGGACCCCGAGGCGCCGAGCGCGCCCGTCGGGTGCCAGACCGTCTTCGTCTCCAGGAAGGCCGTCAGGCGGCGGGTGCCCGGATCGGCCGACCAGTCGAACGCGCCGTCGCCGTCGCCGCGGTGAACCCGCTTCAGGTTGTCCGCCGCCGCGATCTCCAGCTCCTTCGCGAGCGCGGAGTCCGCCCCCGTGAGGTCGATGGCGTTCACGTCCTGGTGGGACGCGAGCGGTGCCGCGATCTCCGCGGTCCTTCCGGACAGGATGTTCACCACGCCGCCCGGCAGGTCGGAGGTGGCCAGCACCTCGCCCAGGGACAGGGCCGGCAGCGGGGCGTTCGCCGAAGCGATGACGACCGCCGTGTTGCCGGTCGCGATCACCGGGGCGATCACCGAGACCAGGCCCAGGAACGACGACTCCTGGGGCGCCAGGACCGCGACCACACCGGTCGGTTCGGGCGTGGAGAGGTTGAAGAACGGGCCCGCGACCGGGTTCGCCCCGCCCACGACCTGGGCGATCTTGTCGGTCCAGCCCGCGTACCAGACCCAGCGGTCGATCGCCGCGTCCACCACGGTCGCCGCCTTGGACTTGGACAGGCCCTCCGCGTCCGCCACTTCCCGGACGAACTGGTCCTTGCGGCCCTCCAGCATCTCCGCGACGCGGTAGAGGATCTGGCCGCGGTTGTACGCCGTCGCGCCCGACCAGCCGCCGAACGCCTTGCGCGCGGCCACGACCGAGTCACGCGCGTCCTTGCGGGAGGACTGGGGGGCGTTCGCCAGCCACTTGCCCTTGCCCGCCGCGCCAGCGGCTGAATTCTTCGCCGTCACCTCGTACACCCGGCCGCTCTCGGAGCGGGGGAACTTGCCCCCGACGTACAGCTTGTAGGTCTTCAGCACAGTCAAGCGGTCAGACATCGAGGTACGCCTCCAGGCCGTGACGGCCGCCTTCGCGGCCGAAGCCCGACTCCTTGTAGCCGCCGAAGGGCGAGGTCGGGTCGAACTTGTTGAACGTGTTGGCCCAGACGACGCCCGCCCGGAGCTTGTTCGCCACCGCGAGGATGCGGGAGCCCTTCTCCGTCCAGATGCCGGCCGAGAGTCCGTACTGGCTGTTGTTGGCCTTGGCGACCGCCTCGTCGGGCGTACGGAACGACAGCACCGACAGCACCGGGCCGAAGATCTCGTCGCGGGCGATCGTGTGCGCCTGGGTGACGTTCGTGAACAGCGTCGGGGCGAACCAGTAGCCGGAGGAGGGGAGTTCGCACGGGGCGGACCAGCGTTCGGCACCCTCCGCCTCGCCGGTCTCGGTGAGCGCGGTGATCCGGGCGAGCTGCTCCGCGGAGTTGATCGCGCCGATGTCGGTGTTCTTGTCGAGCGGGTCACCGAGCCGGAGCGTGGACAGTCGGCGCTTCAGGGCGTCCAGCAGCTCGTCCTGGATCGACTCCTGCACGAGCAGGCGCGAGCCCGCGCAGCAGACCTGGCCCTGGTTGAAGAAGATGCCGGTGACGATGCCCTCGACGGCCTGGTCGATGGGGGCGTCGTCGAAGACGATGTTGGCGCCCTTGCCGCCCAGTTCCAGGGTGACCTTCTTGTCCGTACCGGCGATCCGGCGGGCGATGGCCTTGCCGACCGCGGTCGAGCCGGTGAAGGCGATCTTGTCGACGCCTTCGTGCTCGACGAGGGCGGCGCCCGCGTCCCCGTACCCGGTGAGGATGTTCACGACACCCTTGGGCAGGCCGGCCTGGCGACAGATGTCCGCGAAGAACAGTGCGGAGAGCGGGGTCGTCTCGGCGGGCTTGAGGACCACCGTGTTGCCGGTGGCGAGCGCCGGGGCGATCTTCCACGCGAGCATGAGGAGCGGGAAGTTCCAGGGAATGATCTGGCCCGCGACGCCGAGGGGGCGCGGGTTCGTTCCGTAACCGGCGTGGTCCAGCTTGTCGGCCCAGCCCGCGTAGTAGAAGAAGTGCGCCGCGACCAGGGGGAGGTCCGCGTCGCGGGTCTCCTTGATCGGCTTGCCGTTGTCGAGGGTTTCGAGAACGGCGAGCTCGCGGCTGCGCTCCTGGATGATCCGGGCGATCCGGAAGAGGTACTTGGCACGCTCGGAGCCGGGCAGCGCCGACCACTTCTCGAACGCCTTGCGGGCCGCCTGCACGGCCCGGTCGACGTCCGCGGCGCCGGCCTGCGCGACCTCGGAGAGCACCTCCTCGGTGCTCGGCGAGAGAGTCTTGAAGACCTTGCCGTCGGCCGCGTCGGTGAACTCACCGTCGATGAACAGGCCGTACGAGGGCGCGATGTCGACGACCGCGCGCGACTCGGGCGCGGGTGCGTACTCGAATGCAGATGCCATGGGGATCAGTCCACCGTCACGTAATCGGGGCCGGAGTAACGGCCGGTGCTGAGCTTCTGGCGCTGCATCAGCAGATCGTTCAGCAGGCTGGAGGCGCCGAAGCGGAACCAGTGGTTGTCCAGCCAGTCCTCGCCCGCGGTCTCGTTCACCAGCACCAGGAACTTGATCGCGTCCTTGGAGGTACGGATGCCGCCGGCCGGCTTCACACCGATCTGTACACCGGTCTGCGCCCGGAAGTCGCGCACGGCCTCCAGCATCAGCAGGGTGTTCGCGGGCGTCGCGTTGGTGCCCACCTTGCCGGTCGACGTCTTGATGAAGTCCGCGCCCGCCAGCATGCCGAGCCAGGAGGCGCGGCGGATGTTGTCGTACGTGGAGAGTTCGCCGGTCTCGAAGATCACCTTCAGCCGGGCGTCGGCGCCGTCCGCCCGCGCGCACTCGGCCTTCACGGCCAGGATCTCCTCGTACACCTTGAGGTAGCGGCCGGAGAGGAAGGCGCCCCGGTCGATCACCATGTCGATCTCGTCGGCCCCGGCGGCCACGGCGTCGCGGACATCCGCGAGCTTGACGTCGAGCGCGGCGCGGCCGGCGGGGAAGGCCGTCGCCACGGAAGCCACCTTCACGCCGGAACCTGCCAGCGCGGCGACGGCGGTCGCCGCCATGTCGGGGTAGACACAGACCGCGGCGGTGCGCGGGGTCGTGCGGTCGGTCGGATCGGGATGGACGGCCTTGGCGGCGAGGGCCCGGACCTTGCCCGGGGTGTCCGCGCCTTCCAGCGTCGTCAGGTCGATCATCGAGATGGCCAGGTCGATCGCGTACGCCTTGGCCGTCGTCTTGATCGAGCGGGTTCCGAGGGAGGCGGCGCGTGCTTCGAGGCCGACGGCGTCGACGCCGGGCAGCCCGTGCAGGAAGCGGCGCAGCGCACTGTCGGACGCGGTCGCGTCGGAGAATGCAGGAGCTGTGGTGGGCATGGTCACCAGATGAGCATATCTACGCGCGTAGCGACCTGTACAGGGGGTCGGGCCCTCCGAGCGTCGCGCGGTACCGGGGCGGCCGCCCCGGCGCCCCTTGCGTACGTCAGGCAGAATCGGGCCCATGACGAGCCCCACACCACCCGCCGAGCCGACCTACGCCGACCGGGCCTTCCGGTCGCCCGCCGGGATCGTCGGGGGTGTCCTGCTGCTTCTCCTCATCTGCTGGATCGGCGGGGACGCCGTGGTCCGGGGCAGCGGCCGGGTGCAGTGGCTGGCGCTGGCCGGGCTGCTGACCGTGGTGCCGCTGGTCGCCGCGTTCACGCTGCGGCCCGTCGTGTACGCCAACGACCGGCGCATCCGGATCCGAAACCCGTTCCGGACGATCACCGCGCCGTGGACCGAGGTCGCGGATCTGCGGGCCGGATATTCGAGCGAGCTGTTCACCGAGGACGGCGCCAAGTACCAGCTGTGGGCGGTGCCGGTGTCGCTGCGGCAGCGGAAGAAGGCTGCCCGGCGGCAGGCCCGGCAGTCGCTGGACGACCCGTACGGCCGGACGTCCGCGCACGCCGATGTCCGCGACAGCAGGTCCCGCATGGCGTCGGCCGACCAGACCATGGCGGACCTCCACGAGTTGATGGAGCGGGCCAGGACGGGGGCGGGCGCGAGTGCGGCCGCACAGCCTTCGGCGTCGTCCTCGGAATCCTCGGCGTCCTCGGTTTCGGTGCGCTGGGCCTACGAGTTGATCGCCCCGGCGGTGGTGGGCGTGGTGCTGCTGGTGGTGCTGCTCGCGACCGGCTGAGAGCCTGTCGCACGCCCTCGAAATCATCGCGCCCGCTCGATCGGACCCGATCCATCGCGCCGCGGCGTGCGCATTCGGTGTCCGGCGGCCGCAGGGCCGGGTCCACCGGGCGCGGTCCGGTCTTCCTGCGGCACGGTGGGAAGACGCCGACGCCGGGAGGGAACGGTCAGCACACCGAGGCAGGCGATGACGAGGACGACCCCGGTCCAGCCGAGGGTGGGCAGGTGTTCGCCCACGACCAGGACCGCGAACACGGCCGCCACGGCGGGCTCCAGCAGGGACAGCGTGGTCGCGGTGCTGACCGGGATGCGGGACAGGCCGAAGCCGAACAGGACGTACCCGGTGAACATCGGTACCAGCGCCATGTAGAGGCCGACGCCCGCGTTCGTCCAGGAGGCGAGCAGCGGTGCGCCGGTGGCCATCAGCACCGGCACGAGCATCAGCCCGCCCAGCCCGAACACCGCCCCCATGGCCGCGCGCGACGTGATGCCGCGGGTGATGAGGCGGTGCGCCGCCCACGCGTACACCGCGTACGTCGCGCCGGCGACCAGCCCGAGACCCACGCCGGTGACGGTCTGCCCGGCAGAGCCCGTACCGGTTCCGGAACCGGACTGTGCCGCCTCCGCCGCACACAGCAGTCCGGTGCCGGCCAGGCCCAGCGCGGCACCGGCCATCCACCGCCGGGACAGACGTCGCCGGTCGACGATCCGCTCGATCAGGGCGGATGCCAGTGGGGCCGAGCCGATGGAGACGACCGTTCCCGCCGCGACACCGGCCAGATGCATCGAGGTGTAGAACGCCAGCGGGTACAGGGCCACGCCCGTTCCCCCGATGAGCACGATCCGCCACTGCGCCCTCAGCTCCGTACGGACCCGCGCAATGCGACGCCCGGCCATCAGTGCCTGCAACAGGCCGCCCAGGCCCATCGCCGCCGCGCCGATCGCCAGCGGCCCCACCTGCGGCGCGAAGGTTGCCGCGGTACCCGTGGTGCCCCAGAGCACCGAGGCCAGCAGCACGGCGAGCGCGCCCACGCCCGGGCCGGCGGCGCGCCCGGCAGGCCGCGTCACAGGCCGTCCACCAGACGAGCCGCCATCTCGCGGGCGCGCCGCATGCGTACGCCGTCCCCTTCGAGGCCCGCGCGCACGATGGCCCCTTCGAGCAGGAACGCGAGGTGTTCCGCCGTGGCCCGGGCCCGCTCGTCCTGGCCGGGCAGCAGCTCTTGGAGGTGGGTCGTGAGCAGGCTCTCGACCTCCTCCTTGTGGCGGCGCACCACCGCCCGGCCCTCGTGCCCGGCCGGCAGTTCGGCGGCCGCGTTGAGCAGCCCGCAACCGCGGAAGCCGTGCTCGTAGGCGAGATCGGCATGGTCGGCGTAGGCGTCGAAGACGGCCAGTACGGCCTCCTGCGGGCTCTGCGCGTCGGCCAGGCGCCGCTGGTAGAGGCCGAGCCACTCCTCGTGGCGGGCCAGGAGGTAGGCGCGGACGAGGTCGGCCTTGGAGGCGAAGTTGTTGTAGAGGCTCATCTTCGCCACGCCCGCCTCGGCCGTGATCGTGTCGATCCCCGTCGCCGCCACGCCGTCGGCGTAGAACCGCCGCGCCGCGGCATCGAGAATCCGTCCCCGCGCAGGCCCTGTTCGCCGCCGCTTTCCCGGCTGCTGCCCGGTGGTGCTCGCCTCGCCCATGTCTGTCTCCCGTGGTTAGGTAGACCAGTCTACCTAACCACGTTCCCGATGCGCCGGCCGCGCGGATGCGGCTGCGCCCGCGACGATCGACAGGACAGGACCTATTCCTCCGGGAGCCGGGCCCAGAAGTGGTTGACGATGTCGTCGAGGTAGCGTCGCCCGTTTTCGCCGGAGGCAGTGGTGCCGCCGGCTCGGCTGAGAGTGGCGGCCATGAGGGTCTGGTACTCGTGGTGCATGTCGCGCAGGGGGTCCTGCAGGTCGCGGCGTTCCGTGGAGACGAGGCGGGCGATGGCGCGGATGTGGGCCTGCCAGCGGGTGGAGACGGCTTCGGTGAGGAGGCGGGCGAGTTCGTCCTCGAGGCCGGTGATGGCGACGAAGTCGCGTGGGGGGAGGTTGAGGAGGGCACCGAGTTTGGCGGACTGCCGTTTGTCGCCGGTCCATTGGCCGGTTTCTTCCATGTGGTGGTAGGCGTCGAGGGTGAGGCCGGTGGCGCGGGCGACGTCCTCGGCGGCCAGTCTGCGGGCGAGACGGTGTTCCCGCAGGGTGCGGGGAGCGCCCATGAGTTCGCGGGGGTTGCACCACAGGGCACCGGCCAGGGCGGTGAGTTCGCTGGCGGTGGGCAGTGCGGTGCCGCGTTCCCACGCGGTGATGTGGTCGGGGGTGATGTGGGCTGTGCCGTAGGAGGCGCGCATGCCGTAAGCGACGTGGCCGGGGGCCATCCCGAGTTTCTCGCGCAGGATGCGGGCGGCGCGCGCGTTGAAGGGGAGCGGTGGATGCACGGACTGAGAGTAAGGAGTCACCCGGGGTGAACTCCATGGCCGCTGTCGCCCGCATCCCGGTTTGGCTGGATAGGTCGCCGGTGATTTTGGAGGAACCGACAGGGGCGGTGCGAAAAGGTCAACTAACCGATTCCGTAAAGCGATTGAGATCACGTCTTTGCCGCGTATGATCCGCTCGCAAGGCGCCGTATGTGTGTTCGTACAACTGGCACACGCTTCGGCGCCACTGCCATGTTTTCCCTCGCACCTGCAGGTCCAGGAGACGCAGTCATGCACACCAGCACGACAGGCCCGGCCGAAGCGCCGACAACCAGACCCGGTGGCCCGCTCAACCGGTTCTTCCGCATCGGCGAACGCGGCTCGACGTACGGCCGTGAGATACGCGGCGGATTCGCCACCTTCTTCACGATGGCGTACATCCTCGTACTCAACCCGATCATCCTCAGCAGTACCGAGGACAAGTTCGGCCACCAGCTGGACGCCGGCCAACTGGCCACCGCCACGGCCCTGGTGGCCGCCGTGATGACAGTGATCATGGGTGTGGGCGGCAACCTGCCGCTCGCCCTTGCCGCGGGCCTGGGCCTCAACGCCGTCACCGCCTTCCAGATCGCCCCGCTGATGAGCTGGGACGACGCGATGGGCCTCATCGTGCTCGAAGGCCTGCTGATCTGCGTACTGGTGATGACCGGCTTGCGCGAGGCGATCATGTACGCCATTCCGCAACCCCTCAAGCAGGCCATCAGTGTCGGCATCGGTCTGTTCATCGCCTTCATCGGCTTCGTGGACGCCGGGTTCGTCACCCGCGTCCCGGACGCCGCGAACACCACCGTGCCCGTTCAGATCGGCACCGGCGCCCTCACCGGCTGGCCCATGCTCGTCTTCTGTCTCGGCGTGCTGATGACGATCGTCCTCCTGGTCCGCAAGGTGCAGGGCGCCATCCTCATCAGCATCGTCGTGATGACCGTCGTCGCCGTCGTCATCAACGCGATCGCCAACGTCAAGTCCTGGGGTCTGACCGAGCCCTCGCTGCCCGACAAGCCCGTCGCCGCACCCGACTTCGGGCTCCTGGGCAACTTCGATCTGTTCGGTTCGTTCGGTCAGGTCAGTGTGCTGACCGTCGTCCTGCTCGTCTTCACCCTCATCCTGTCCGACTTCTTCGACACGATGGGCACCGTCGTCGGCGTCACCGCCGAAGCCGGACTCCTCGACGAGCGCGGCCAGGTTCCCGGTCTGGGCCGCGTGCTGCTCATCGACGGTGTGGCTGCCGTCGCCGGCGGCGCCGCCTCCGCCTCGTCCGCCACCACGTACATCGAGTCCGCCGCGGGTGTCGGCGAAGGCGCACGCACCGGTTTCGCCAGCGTCATCACCGGCGGCCTGTTCGGCCTCGCCCTCTTCTTCACCCCCGTTCTCACCATCGTGCCCCTCCAGGCTGCGGCCCCCGCTCTCATCGCGGTCGGGTTCCTGATGATGACCCAGGTCAAGCACATCGACTGGGACCAGTACGAAGTCGCCATCCCCGCCTTCCTGACCATCGCCGTCATGCCGTTCACGTACTCCATCACCAACGGCATCGGCGCCGGCTTCCTCGCCTACGTGGTCATCAAGGCGTGCCTGGGCAAGGCCCGCGAAGTCCACTGGCTGCTCTGGAGCACCGCGGCGCTCTTCCTCGTCTACTTCGCGATCGACCCGCTGGAGCAGCTGCTCAACATCAAGTAGCCGACGTGGTGGACCCGAAACGGAGCGGGGGACGGCCCGGGAAGATCAGCGACGGAGTGTGTGAGCACATCGCGTCCGCCTGATCGCCCGGACGTCCCCCGCCGACCGGGAGACCACCGCCTGCGTCCGCCGGTGCGACGCCCGCGCCGCCGCGCCGCGGCCCCACCGCCGCGGGCAGCCCGGCCGCCCACCGCCGGGGGACCACACATCGACACTCTTACGGCCTGACCCACCGGTCCCGCGTGGGCCCGGACACCGGCTTCACCTACCTGATGCGTACATGAAGCCGATCATTGCGAGCGGTCAGATCCCGGCCGCCGCCGCCAGGTCCCGCTTGATCCCGGCGAGCACTTCCGCACCCCGCGCACGGGCCGCGGGCAGCTCGTCCGTCGAAGCGACCGGCACCACGACCTCCAGGTAGCACTTGAGCTTCGGCTCGGTGCCGCTCGGGCGGACGATTACGCGGGCGCCCTGAAGGTGGTAGCGCAGTCCGTCGGTGGGCGGCAGCTGTGCGGTGCCCCGCGCGAGGTCCTCGGCCGAGGTGACGGGGAGGCCGGCGAGCGCGGTCGGCGGCTGCTCGCGCAGCCGGCGCATGGCGTCCGCGATGACGGAGAGGTCCTCCACCCGGACCGACAACTGGTCGGTGGCGTGCAGTCCGTGGTCGACCGCGATGTCGTCGAGGAGGTCCAGGAGCGTACGCCCCCGCTCCTTGAGCACGGAGGCGAGCTCGGCGACGAGCAGCGCGGCCGTGATGCCGTCCTTGTCACGCACGCCGTCCGGGTCGACGCAGTATCCGAGCGCCTCCTCGTACCCGTACCGCAGGCCGTCCACGCGGGCGATCCACTTGAAGCCGGTCAGCGTCTCCTCGTAACCGAGCCCCGCCTTCTCGGCGATCCGGCCGAGCAGCGAGGACGACACGATCGACTCGGCGAAGACACCGGCCGCCCCCCGGTCCACCAGATGGGCGGCGAGCAGCGCCCCGACCTCGTCGCCGCGCAGCATCCGCCAGCCGCCGTCGGCGGCGGGGTCGGGGACGGCGACGGCGCAGCGGTCGGCGTCCGGGTCGTTGGCGATGACGAGGTCGCAGTCGGTACGGCGTGCGGTGGCGAACGCGAGATCCATCGCGCCGGGCTCTTCCGGATTGGGGAAGGCGACGGTGGGGAACGCCGGGTCGGGCTCGGCCTGTTCGGCGACGAGCACCGGGGCGGGGAACCCGGCGCGGTCGAAGGCGGCGGTGAGCACGGATGTACCGACGCCGTGCATCGCGGTGTACACGGCCCGGGCGGTGCGCGGTGATCCGGCGGCGAGCACGGCGTCCGTGCGGGCCAGGTAGGCGGCCACGACCTCGTCGCCGAGGATCTCCCAGCCGTCGTCGGGGCGGGCCACGCCGTCGAGCGGGCCGACTGCGGCGATCGCGGCGGCGATCTCGCCGTCCGCCGGGGGGACGATCTGCGAGCCGTCCCCGAGGTAGACCTTGTACCCGTTGTCGCGGGGCGGGTTGTGACTGGCCGTCACCTCGACGCCCGCGACGGCGCCCAGGTGGCGGATCGCGTACGCCAGCACGGGCGTGGGCAGCGGGCGGGGGAGCACCGCCGCGCGCAGGCCCGCGCCGGTCATCACGGCCGCGGTGTCCCGGGCGAAGTCGGCGGACTTGTAACGGGCGTCGTACCCGATCACGACGAGCCCGCCGGCGTGTCCCCCGGCCCTGAGATAAGCGGCGAGTCCGGCCGCGGCGCGGATCACGACGGCGCGGTTCATCCGCATCGGCCCGGCCCCCAGCTCGCCGCGGAGCCCGGCCGTGCCGAACTGCAGCGTGCCGGCGAACCGTGCTGCGAGCTCGTCGAGGTCCTCGGCGTCGATGAGCGCGGCGAGCTCGTCACGGGTCTCGGGGTCGGGATCCTCCGCGAGCCACGTCCTGGCCTGCGCGATGAGCTCCTGCTGCACGGTGTCCGCCTTTCTGCGGGATGGAGTGGGTTACGGGGGCGCCGCCCCCGGGCCCCCGCTCCTCAACCGTCGGTGGGGCCTGCTTTTCAGCCTCGCCGACGTTCGGGGCGCGGGGCCCGGGGCGGAGCCCCGGTTCGGGAAGGGGCTCAGATCCGCTCAAGCACCCGAGCCAGCAACGCCCCCATCCGCGTCGCCGAATCCCGCCCCGCCTGCAGCACCTCTTCATGGTTGAGCGGCTCCCCGCTCAGCCCCGCCGCCAGATTCGTGACCAGCGAGATGCCGAGCACCTCGGCCCCCGCCTCCCGTGCGGCGATCGCCTCCAGCACGGTGGACATGCCGACCAGGTCGCCGCCCATGACACGGACCATGTTGATCTCGGCCGGCGTCTCGTAGTGCGGGCCGGGGAACTGCACGTACACCCCCTCTTCGAGGGTCTCGTCGACCTCCTTGCACAGCGCGCGCAGCCGCGGCGAGTACAGGTCGGTCAGGTCGACGAAGTTGGCGCCGACGATGGGGGACGCCGCGGTCAGGTTGATGTGGTCGCTGATCAGGACCGGCTGCCCGGGGCGCATGCCCTCGCGCAGACCACCGCAGCCGTTCGTCAGCACGACGGTCTTGCAGCCCGCGGCGACGGCGGTGCGGACGCCGTGCGCGACGGCGGCGACGCCGCGGCCCTCGTAGAAGTGCGTGCGGCCGAGGAAGACCAGGGCACGCTTCGCGCCGATCCGGTACGAGCGGATGGTGCCGCCGTGCCCCTGCACGGCGGGCGCCGGGAAACCGGGCAGCTCGGTCACCGGGAACTCGGCCTCCGGAGTGCCGAGCGCATCGCCCGCGGGAGCCCAGCCGGACCCCATCACAAGGGCGACGTCGTGGGTCTCGGCACCGGTCAGCTCGCGCAGGCGGGCGGCGGCGTCGGCGGCGGCGGCGTACGGGTCGCCCTGGATGTTGTCCGGAATAACTGATGCGTTCACGCCGATGAGGGTAACCGGTGATTCCCTACGCGCGTAGATGCCCATGCGTAGAGTCTCCACACGCTTCCTCGTACATTCACACAAAAGTGCTGGTCGGCCGGGTCAGCAGGGGCGCTTGCGCAGTTCCATCACATAGTCGTGCGGTGCACCCGCGGACTCCGCGGCGTCCGCGATCTCGCCCAGATAGCGGGCGGACGGCAGCCCGCCCTCGTACCCGTTGAGCACATACATCCAGGCCGGCTCCTCGCCGTCCAGGGTGTGCACCCGTACCCGCATCCGCCGGTAGATGTCGAGGCCGACGCCCTCCCACCGGTCCATGGAGTCCTCGTCCATCGGCGCGATGTCGTACAGCGCCACGAAGACCTGGGAACGGGGGGCCTCCACCACCGTGGCGAGCGCGCCTTCCCAGCCCATCTGCTCCCCGCCGAAGGTCAGCCGCCAGCCGTTGAGCCAGCCGGTGCCGCGCAGCGGGGAATGCGGTGCGCGGCGCGTCATCAGCCGCGCGTCGAGGTTGCCGGCGTACGCGGCGTAGAGCGACATGGGGTCGAGGGTACGGGAGGCTGTGGCCGGAACGTCGATTCCTGTGAGGAAGACCCCGTACGGGGTCTCCGCTCGCGGTCCGGGAACCTCGTCCCGGGCGCCCCGGCGCACGTATGGAGGGCCCCGGGGCGAAGCACCTTGGCGCGTGCGGGACAATGAAGTACGTACTGCATTCCCCGGGGCGACCCCCCGGACCCCCGGCCGGGGCAGCAGACGGCCGCGGGATGACATACGCGAGGCGGACTTTTCGTGACCCGGATCGTGATCATCGGCGGCGGACCCGGCGGATACGAGGCGGCGCTGGTGGGCGCCCAGCTCGGCGCGGAGGTGACCGTCGTCGACTGCGACGGCCTCGGCGGCGCGTCCGTGCTCACCGACTGCGTGCCCTCGAAGACCCTGATCGCGACGGCAGAGGTGATGACCACCTTCGACTCCTCGTACGAGGAGCTGGGCATCATCGTCGCCGACGACACGCCATACATCGAGCAGGCGGCCCGGGTCGTCGGCGTCGACCTCGGCAAGGTCAACCGGCGGGTGAAGCGCCTGGCGCTCGCCCAGTCCCACGACATCACCGCGTCCGTCACCCGGGCCGGCGCCCGGGTGATGCGCGGCCGCGGCCGCCTCGAAGGACTCCAGGCCGCCGACGGCTCCCGCACGGTCGTCGTGACCGCCGCCGACGGTACGGAGGAGACACTCACCGCCGACGCCGTCCTCATATCGACCGGTGGCCACCCCCGGGAGATCCCGGATGCGCTCCCCGACGGCGAGCGCATCCTGAACTGGACCCAGGTCTACGACCTCGACGAGCTCCCCGAGGAGCTCATCGTGGTCGGCTCCGGTGTGACGGGTGCCGAGTTCGCGGGCGCCTACCAGGCGCTCGGCTCGCGCGTCACCCTCGTCTCGTCCCGCGACCGGGTGCTGCCGGGCGAGGACCCGGACGCCGCCGCCGTGCTGGAGGACGTCTTCCGCCGCCGCGGCATGAACGTCATGGCCCGCTCCCGCGCCCAGGCGGCGAAGCGCGTCGGCGACCGGGTCGAGGTCACCCTCGCCGACGGCCGGGTCATCTCCGGTTCGCACTGCCTGATGGCGGTCGGTGCGATCCCGAACAGCGCCGGCATGGGGCTGGAGGAGGCCGGGGTCCGGCTCAAGGAGTCCGGCCACATCTGGACCGACAAGGTCTCCCGTACCAGCGCCCCCGGCGTGTACGCGGCCGGTGACGTCACCGGGATCTTCGCCCTCGCCTCGGTCGCCGCCATGCAGGGCCGGATCGCGATGTACCACTTCCTCGGGGACGCGGTGGCACCGCTGAACCTGAAGACGGTCTCCTCGAACGTCTTCACCGACCCCGAGATCGCCACCGTCGGATACACCCAGGCCGACGTCGACGGCGGCAAGATCGACGCCAGGGTGGTCAAGCTGCCGCTGCTGCGCAACCCGCGCGCCAAGATGCAGGGCATCCGCGACGGCTTCGTCAAGCTCTTCTGCCGGCCCGGCACCGGCATCGTGGTCGGCGGCTGTGTCGTCGCGCCGCGGGCGAGCGAGCTCATTCACCCGATCTCGATCGCGGTCGACAACAATCTGACAGTCGAACAGATCGCAAACGCCTTCACGGTGTACCCGTCCCTGTCGGGATCGATCGCGGAAGTGGCCCGGCAGTTGCACACCCGGAAGAGCGCGGGCGAGGCGTAGGCGCAGTCGCGAAACCCGGCGATCGGCGGCGATCCGCGGCGATCCCCGGCACTTCGCGGCAGCTCAGGCGGTCGTTCGCGGCGTGGGGAGACCGCCGGGTGGGCGTCGAGCGGCCGTCGGCCGATCAGTACGGAACAACAAGGGGCCTCCTATACCACTTGGCGGCCCCTTGTATGCACAACTTCTGTTATTCGGCGCAAACTGCTGAAAACGCTCTGGTGTCACGTTACTGTCAGTTTCGTGTTCGCTGCAGAACGTCGTCAGTTGATCCTCGAAATGGTGCGTGCCAACGGGGCGGTATCGCTCCGTGAGCTCGCCCGCGTCGTCCAGACCTCCGAAGTGACCGTACGGCGGGACGTGCGGGCGCTGGAGGCAGAAGGACTCCTCGACCGCCGGCACGGCGGTGCGGTTTTGCCGGGCGGTTTTACGCGGGAGTCCGGCTTTCCGCAGAAATCCCATCTCGCCACCGCGGAGAAGACGGCCATCGCCGATCTGGCCGCGGGTCTCGTCGAAGAGGGTGAGGCCATCGTCGTCGGTGCCGGTACGACCACGCAGGAGCTGGCCCGCCGGCTCGCTCGGGTCCCCGGTCTGACCGTCGTCACCAACTCACTGCTGGTCGCCCAGGCGCTGGCCCATGCCAACCGGGTGGAAGTGGTGATGACGGGCGGCACCTTACGCGGCTCCAACTACGCCCTGGTGGGCAGCGGCGCCGAGCAGTCCCTCCAGGGGCTGCGGGTCTCGCGCGCGTTCCTTTCCGGGAGCGGGCTCACCGCGGAGCGCGGCCTGTCCACGTCCAACATGCTTTCGGCGAGCGTGGACCGGGCCCTGGTGCAGGCCGCGGCGGAGGTGGTGGTCCTGGCGGACCACACCAAGCTCGGCTCCGACACCATGTTCCAGACGGTGCCGACGGATCTGATCACTCGCCTCGTGACGGACGAACCGCCCGGCCACGACGACCGCGCTGCCACCGAACTCCAGGCGCTGGCGGACCAGGGCGTGCAGATCGCGGTGGCCGGCGCGGGCAGCGGCCCGGCGCCGGCGGAAGCCCTCCCACCGGGCCGCCAGCCCCGGCGCGACATGCCGCTCCCCGGCCAGCGCCGTACGCGCGGTGGCCCCGGAGGGCCGGGGCCACAGCAACTGAGGAGCGCGGCGGCGCTGGCGGAGCAGGGACCGGGGGACCGCGCGAGGGTGGCGGATCTGCGGCGCCGGTAGGGGGCGCGGGAGGTGCTTGTCCCCGCCCCTCCTCCTTCCCGTAACCGGGGGCACCGCCCCCGGACCTCCCCTCCGTTCCTCGATCGCCGGAGGGGCTTGATTCTGCCGGGCGCCCGCAATCGACCCCGGCGCCCCCCTCTCAACCCTGCTCCGCGTTCGGCCCCTTCAGTCCCTGCAGGGTCAGCATCAGCAGTCGCCCCGCCAACTCCGGGTCGTCCGGCGACTGCTCCGCGGCCAGCGCGATCGCGTTCGTCAGCTGCATCAGGTCGTCGATGGAGACATCCGCCCGCACTGCCCCGCTCGCCTGCGCCCGCGCCAGCAGCACCGAACCCGCCTCGCGCAGCGGCACATTGCACCGCGACAGTGCCGAAGTCTCGTCCCGTGACGTCGACATGAGCGCCTGGGCGAGCCCGCGGTACTCACCCGCATGGGTGATGATCGCGCCCAGCCACTCCACCAGCCCCGCACACGGCTGCTCCGCCCCCGCGAGTTCACGGGAACGGTCGATCAGGGACGTCAGGGCCTCCTGGAAGACGGCGCTCATCAGCGCGTGCCGGTTCGGGAAGTGCCGGTACAGCGTGCCGATCCCCACGCCCGCACGTCGCGCGATGTCCTCCAGGGACGCATCCGTGCCGTGGTCCGCGAACGCGGTACGGGCCTCACCCAGCAGCCGGTCGTAATTGCGGCGCGCATCGGCGCGCATTTGCCGGGCCGGCGTCTGTGCCGTGCTCATCGACATTGCGCAGTCCTCCCTTTTTCCGCCCCAGGGTCCAGGATGCCATTGCGAATGCGGAGGATCCCTCCGCACCGACGCAAGCCCAAAGGAGTGAAGCACCCGGTTGCCGGACAGCCGAAACGGGGCCCCTGCGGAGTCGGGCGACTCCGCAGGGGCCCCGGTGGAACGCGGGTACCGCTCGATCAGTCCTTGATCTCGCAGATCACGGCGCCGGAGGAGACCGAGCTGCCGACCTCGGCGACCAGTCCCTTGACGATGCCCGCGCGGTGCGCGTTCAGCGGCTGTTCCATCTTCATGGCCTCCAGGACGACGACGAGGTCGCCCTCCTGGACCTGCTGGCCCTCCTCGACGGCGATCTTGACGATGGTGCCCTGCATCGGGGACGCCAGCGTGTCGCCGGAGGCCGCGGAGCCGGCCTTCTTCGCCGCGCGGCGCTTGGGCTTGGCGCCCGCCGCGAGGCCCGTACGGGCCAGGCTCATGCCCAGCGACGAGGGCAGCGAGACCTCAAGACGCTTGCCGCCGACCTCGACGACCACGGTCTCGCGACCGGCTTCCTCCTCCGCCTCCACGTCGGCGGCGGCGGTGAAGGGCTTGATGTCGTTGACGAACTCCGTCTCGATCCACCGGGTGTGGATCCGGAACGGGTCGCTGGTGAACGCGGGGTCGGCGACGACCGCGCGGTGGAACGGAATGGCGGTGGCCATGCCCTCGACGTTGAACTCGGCCAGCGCGCGCGCCGCCCGCTGCAGCGCCTGCTCACGCGTGGCGCCGGTCACGATGAGCTTCGCCAGCAGCGAGTCCCAGGCGGGGCCGATGACGGAACCGGACTCCACGCCCGCGTCGAGGCGGACGCCGGGGCCGGTCGGCGGGGCGAAGACGGTGACGGTGCCGGGGGCGGGGAGGAAGCCGCGGCCGGGGTCCTCGCCGTTGATCCGGAACTCGAAGGAGTGCCCGCGCACGGCCGGGTCGTCGTAGCCGAGCTTCTCGCCGTCGGCGATGCGGAACATCTCGCGTACGAGGTCGAGGCCGGTGACCTCCTCGGTGACCGGGTGCTCGACCTGGAGGCGGGTGTTGACCTCCAGGAACGAGATGGTGCCGTCCGTGCCGACGAGGAACTCCACGGTGCCTGCACCGACGTAACCGGCCTCCTTGAGGATGGCCTTCGACGCCGCGTACAGCTCCGCGTTCTGAGCCTCGGACAGGAACGGCGCGGGGGCCTCCTCGACCAGCTTCTGGTGGCGGCGCTGGAGCGAACAGTCACGGGTGGAGACGACGACGACGTTGCCGTGCTGGTCGGCCAGGCACTGCGTCTCGACGTGGCGCGGCTTGTCGAGGTAGCGCTCCACGAAGCACTCGCCGCGGCCGAACGCCGCGACGGCCTCACGGACCGCGGAGTCGTACAGCTCCGGGATCTCCTCCAGCGTGCGGGCCACCTTCAGCCCGCGGCCGCCGCCACCGAAGGCGGCCTTGATCGCGATCGGCAGCCCGTGCTGCTTCGCGAACGTCACGACCTCGGCCGAGCCCGCGACCGGGTCGGGCGTACCGGCCACCAGCGGGGCGCCGGCGCGCTGCGCGATGTGCCGGGCGGCGACCTTGTCGCCGAGGTCGCGGATCGCCTGCGGCGGCGGGCCGATCCACGTCAGGCCCGCGTCGATGACGGCCTGGGCGAAATCGGCGTTCTCCGACAGGAAGCCGTAGCCGGGGTGGATCGCGTCCGCCCCGGAGTCCTTGGCAGCCTGGAGCACCTTGGCCATGTCCAGGTAGCTGGCGGCCGGGGTGTCACCGCCCAGGGCGAATGCCTCGTCGGCCGCGCGTACATGCAGAGCGTCGCGGTCCGGGTCGGCGTAGACGGCCACGCTCCCGATCCCGGCATCCCGGCATGCCCGAGCAACACGGACAGCAATTTCGCCACGGTTGGCGATGAGCACCTTGCGCACGATGGCTCCCTCCTTGAAACAAGCTGAGTTTAGGGACTACCGACACGGCCCTACGACCCGTCCCCACTGGTGAGCTTGCCCACACGGAGTGTGATTCGAGGCTTGCTCAAGTCGCGAAATCCCTTGTGGCACCACGGTACGCCGGGATCCATGACCGCACAGTAGCCACGAGGTGTGGTCCAGGTCTCTGTTCGTGCAAGCAGCCACGCCGGGTGATTCTTTGTGGAGTCCCCACTAATGGGCGAACGATTCTTTGCCCGACGCACGAGAGTCGTGGTCAGGAGGGCGCGGGGAAGGCGCGCAGGGGGCGCGTCGGCGGTGCGGGGCGGGGCAAAGGGCGTCGGAACCCTTGTCCCGCGCGTTACCGGTTAGTAGGGTCCGCGCTATCGCACGTACTGCAGGTAACAGGGGGTGAGCACCGTGGTGCGCAGACCGGTGGCGTTCGTGGCCGCGATCGTGCTGTTCGTGGAAGCCGTGGGCATCGTGCTCATCAACGGCATCCTGGCGACGGTCGTCAAGAACCAGGACATGTCACTGGCCGGGCTGGAACCCGGCGCCATGTCCGGCGGCACCTGGGCGATGGGCGGCGTCTTCGGCCTGTATCTGCTGCTGTGCGGGCTGGCCCTCCTGCTGACCGGCATCCGCGACCGGGCGCCCGGCCGGGTCGGCCGCATCGCCCTCATCACCTGCGCCGTGGTGCACGGGGTGCTGGGCGCGCTGACCGTGGGACTGGTCGGCTGGGCGGCGTTCGGATTCATGATGGTGGTGCTCGGGCTGATCGTGCTGACGCTGGTGGCGTACGGCCCCCGCCCCGGACCCGAGACCGTCCGGCCCGTGGATGACGCCGAACCGAATGCTCCGGCCCCGATCTGACCCGTACGGTCCGACGGAGCGGGCCTGACCCGTACGGTCAGGCGCTCACCCGGTCAGGCCCATTCGGTCCCGCTCATCCGGTCCCGCTCAGACCCAGAGCTCGGTGACGGAGACCCCCAGCTCGCCCAGCAGCCTGCGCAGCAGCGGCAGCGAGAGCCCGATGACGTTGCCGTGGTCGCCCTCGATGGAGTCGACGAACGGTGCGGACCGGCCGTCCAGCGTGAAGGCGCCCGCGACGTGGAGCGGCTCGCCCGAGGCCACGTAGGCGGCGACCTCCGCGTCCGTCGGTTCGCCGAAGCGGACGGTCGTGGAGGCGGTCGCCGAGGCCGTGCGTCCGGTCACGGTGTCGATCACGCTGTGGCCGGTCCGCAGCACCCCGGCCCGGCCACGCATGGACTTCCAGCGGGCGATGGCCTCCTCGTCGTCGGCCGGCTTGCCGAGCGCCTCGCCGTCGAGTTCGAGCACCGAGTCGCATCCGATGACCAGGGCACCCGCCGCCTCCGGCCGGCCGGCCACCGCGGCGGCCTTGGCCTCGGCGAGGACGAGCGCCAGCTCGGCCGGCGTCGGGGCGCCGAGCGCGTCCTCGTCCACCCCGCTGACGATCACCTCGGGCGAGAATCCGGCCTGCCGCAGAAGACCGAGACGGGCGGGGGAAGCGGAGGCGAGCACGAGACGGCGCTGATCAGTCATACGCGCCATCGTAGAAGGCGATCGTGGAAGGCAGGGGCGGAGCCGCTGTCACGGTGCCCCTCACCGCGTCCCGAGCACGAACATCGCGACCACCATCGCCAGCGCCAGCACCAGCCCCGCGCGCCGCATCATGTCCTGGGCGTCGCGCAGTTCCTTCGGCGGCTTGTTCTCGGGGTCGGACCACAGCATGGGACCGATCCTGCTGCGCAGGCGTATGCCGCGCCTGAGTACGGGTACTCAGGCGCCCTGGTGCGTACGGACCAGAATCGGGCCGGGACGCACCGGAGGCCCCGGCCCGTACGGACCGGGGCCTCCGGAAAGCGCGTGCGGCAGGACAGGGCCTAGCCGGGCCAGTACGTCCGCGCCCAGGCCCGCGGCCCCGGCAGACGGCGCTCACGCCGGGCGATGCGCCCAGGGTCGGACCACTGACCGGGCGGCGCCGACGTGAGGGACGGTGTGCCGGACGACATCGCGGACGTCGCCGCGCGTGCCCGGACCACCGCCAAGGCGGCAGCCAGCTCCTCAGGGGTCGGGTTGCCCCGTACGACCTTGATCATGGCCAGGACCCTTTCTAGAGGGGGATGTTGCCGTGCTTCTTCGGGGGCAGCGATTCCCGCTTCGTACGCAGCTGGCGCAGCCCCTTCACGATGTGCGCGCGGGTGTCGGACGGCAGGACCACCGCGTCGACGTAGCCGCGTTCGGCCGCGACGTACGGGTTGAGCAGCGCGTCCTCGTAGTCGGCGATCAGCGCGGCGCGGGTGGCTTCCGCCTCGGCGGGGTCCGTGACGGCGGCGATGGTGCGGCGGTGCAGGATGTTCACCGCGCCCTGCGCGCCCATGACGGCGATCTGTGCGGTCGGCCAGGCCACGTTGATGTCGGCGCCCAGGTGCTTGGAGCCCATCACGTCGTACGCGCCGCCGAACGCCTTGCGGGTGATCACCGTGATCAGCGGGACGGTCGCCTCCGCGTAGGCGTAGATCAGTTTGGCGCCGCGGCGGATGATGCCGCCGTACTCCTGGTCGACGCCGGGCAGGAAGCCGGGAACGTCGACGAAGGTCAGCACGGGCACGTTGAACGCGTCGCAGGTGCGGACGAACCGGGCCGCCTTCTCGCTCGCGTTGATGTCCAGGCAGCCCGCGAACTGCATCGGCTGGTTGGCGACGATGCCGACCGGATATCCCTCGACGCGCCCGAAGCCGGTGATGATGTTCGGCGCGAACAGGGCCTGGGTCTCCAGGAATTCGCCGTCATCCAGCACGTGCTCGATGGCGGTGTGCATGTCGTACGGCTGGTTCGCCGAGTCCGGGATGAGGGTGTCGAGCTCGCGGTCCTCGTCCGTGGTGGTGAGGTCGGCCACCTCCGGGAAGGCCGGTGCCTCGGAGAGGTTGTTCGAAGGGAGGTACGACAGCAGCGACTTGACGTACTCGATGGCGTCCTTCTCGTCGCCCGCCATGTGATGCGCCACGCCGGACGTGGTGTTGTGGGTGCGGGCGCCGCCGAGCTGCTCGAAGCCGACGTCCTCACCGGTGACGGTCTTGATGACGTCGGGGCCCGTGATGAACATGTGCGACGTCTGGTCGACCATGACGGTGAAGTCGGTGATCGCGGGGGAGTAGACCGCGCCGCCCGCGCAGGGGCCGACGATCAGCGAGATCTGCGGGACGACGCCCGAGGCGTGCACATTGCGGCGGAAGATCTCGGCGAACAGACCGAGCGCGGCCACGCCTTCCTGGATGCGTGCGCCGCCGCCGTCGTTGATGCCGATGACCGGGCAGCCGGTCTTCAGCGCGAAGTCCATCACCTTGACGATCTTCTCACCGTAGACCTCGCCGAGCGAGCCGCCGAAGATGGTGAAGTCCTGCGAGTAGACGCAGACGGGGCGGCCGTCGACCGTGCCGTAGCCGGTGACGACGCCGTCTCCGTAGGGGCGGTTCTTCTCGATGCCGAAGCTCGTGGAACGGTGCCGGGCGAACTCGTCGAGCTCCACGAAGGAGCCCTGGTCGAGCAGCAGGTCGATCCGCTCGCGCGCGGTCAACTTGCCTTTCGCGTGCTGCTTCTCGACCGCGCGTTCGGAGCCCGCGTGTGTCGCTTCGTCGACGCGGCGCTGCAGGTCCGCGATCTTGCCCGCGGTGGTGTGGATGTCGATCTCTTCCGGCTCGGACATCGGGTGGCGGCTCCCTGCCTGGTCACGGGGGACGACTGTGCGGCTGATCAGTTGCTGAAAACCCACTGATCAGGTACTGAACACCTACTGATCCGTAGCGTATCGGCGTCGATCCGGTTCGGCAGTGCGTCGTTTACCACACCTAGTCTGGCTTGCATGACACCTTCGGATGCGCATCAAAGCCGCTGGTCGGACCTCGACCGGCCGCCCCTGAACGTCCCCGCCCTGCGCCGCGGGCTGCTGCGGCCGGGCGGACTGTGGACCTCGCTCGACGTCGTGGAGACCACCGGGTCCACCAACTCCGACCTTGCCCGGCGAGCGGCGGAGGGCCTCGCCGAGGGAGCCGTGCTGGTCGCCGAGGAGCAGACCGCCGGCCGCGGTCGGCTGGACCGGACCTGGACTGCTCCGGCCCGTTCGGGCCTGTTCTTCTCCGTCTTCCTGGCGCCGGGCGACATCCCCGTGCGGCAGTGGGGCTGGCTGCCCCTGCTCGCCGGCGTCGCGACGGCTACGGGCCTGGCGCGTGCTGCGGGCGTCGACACGGCCCTGAAATGGCCCAACGACCTCCTGGTGACCATCCCCAAGGGCTCCGACAAGCTCCGTCCAGGGGAGACCCCACTCAAGGGCTCCGACAAGCTCCGTCCAGGGGAGACCCCACTCAAGGGCTCCGACAAGCTCCGTCCAGCGCAGACCCCACTGGGCGAGGAACGCAAGGCAGGCGGCATCCTGGCCGAGCGAGCCGGGAACGGTGTCGTCGTGGGCATCGGCCTCAACGTCTCCCTGCGTGCCGACGAACTCCCCGCCCCCACGGCCGGCTCGCTGGCCCTGGCCGGCGCGGTCTCCACCGATCGGGACACGCTGCTGCGCGGCGTACTGCGCTCGCTGGAGCACTGGTACGTCCAGTGGCGCGCGGCGGACGGCGACGCGGCGGCGAGCGGCCTGCAGGAGGCGTACGCGGCGGGCTGCGCGACCCTGGGCCGGACGGTGCGGGCCCAGCTCCCCGGCGACCGCACGCTCACCGGCGAGGCCGTGGCGATCGACAGCGACGGCCGCCTGATCCTGTCCACCGACGACGGCCTCCAGGAACCCGTGTCCGCGGGCGACATCGTGCACCTGCGGGGGCTCGGGGGCGGCCTGACGTGAGGGGCGGGTCCATCGCGGTGTGCGTGTGGTTCCCCCGGGGCCGTCCGGTTGCCGTTCTGTCCTCGATCACCGGACGGGCTGAAAATCACCCACGAGACCGTGCCCTCCTGGCCCCCCACCGGCAGAAACCCACCACGCCCCTGGCTCACCCGGGAACATTCCCGGAGACCATGGGGACGTGAGCCACGGCACACCTGCCGTATCGTTGAGGCGATCCACCGACAGATCGGCAGGGCAGTGCGCAGGGAACGGGCAGGAGGCGGCTGGTGACCGTCGACGACACGACCTCCGGCGCGGGCGCGGAGCCCCCGCCAGAACCCTCGGTCCACCCGACACCGCATCACGACGTCGACCACACGGCGGAACCGACCGACGATCCCCTCGCGATCCGGCTCGAACAGCTGATCCTGGGCGCCGACCGTCGCTACACACCGTTCCAGGCGGCCCGTACCGCCGGCGTCTCGATGGATCTGGCATCCCGGTTCTGGCGGGCCATGGGCTTCGCCGACATCGGGCAGGCCAAGGCGCTCACGGAGGCCGATGTGCTGGCGCTGCGCCGGCTCGCCGGCCTCGTCGAGGCGGGGCTGCTCAGCGAGCCGATGGCGATCCAGGTCGCCCGGTCCACCGGGCAGACCACCGCCCGGCTGGCGGAGTGGCAGATCGATTCCTTCCTGGAAGGGCTGACCGAGCCGCCCGAGCCCGGAATGACCCGCACCGAGGTCACGTACCCGCTGGTCGAGCTGCTCCTCCCGGAGCTGGAGGAGTTCCTGGTGTACGTGTGGCGGCGCCAGCTCGCCGCCGCCACCGGCCGGGTCGTGCAGGCCGCCGACGACGAGGAGATGGTCGACCGGCGCCTCGCCGTCGGCTTCGCCGACCTCGTCGGGTTCACCCGGCTGACCCGGCGGCTGGAGGAGGAGGAGCTCGGCGAACTGGTCGAGGCGTTCGAGACCACCTGCGCCGACCTGGTCGCCGCCCACGGCGGCCGGCTCATCAAGACCCTCGGCGACGAGGTCCTCTTCGCCGCCGACGACGCCGGCACCGCGGCCGAGATCGCGCTGCGCCTGATCGAGGCGATGACCCAGGACGACACGATGCCCGCGCTGCGGGTCGGCATCGCGTTCGGCACGGTCACCACCCGAATGGGCGATGTCTTCGGTACGACGGTGAACCTCGCCAGTCGGCTGACCTCGATAGCGCCGAAGGACGCCGTGCTGGTGGACGGTGCGTTCGCCCAGGAGCTGACCCGCACCGGCGACGCCCCGGCCTCCGAGGCGCAGGCGGCGGAGGAGGCCGCGATCGCGGAGAAGGAACGCCAGGACGGCGTGGAGCCGGTGTCCGTGCCCAGGTACCGCTACGGGCTGCAGCCGATGTGGCAGCGCCCGGTGCGCGGCCTCGGCGTCGTGGAGCCCTGGCTGCTGGCGCGCCGGGGCACGTCCTGAGCCCGTTCCGAACCCACCGCCGACCGCTCGTCACGCACGGCCCGGAGGCCACCCGACAGGCTCTCACCCGGGACCCTGTCCGAGGCGCCCCATAGGATCCTTCCGGTAACGATCGTTAACCGGAGGGGTGCAGTCATGACCGTCACGTCCGAGCAGCGGTTCGGGGAATTCGTCGTCGTGCGGGTCCACGAAGGGCAGGAACACGTCGCCGAGCTGGTCCTCGACCGGCCCAAGGCGATGAACGCGGTGTCCACGGAGATGGCCCGCTCGATCGCCGCCGCCTGTGCCGCGCTCGCCGCCGACCCGGGCGTACGGGCCACCGTCCTCACGTCGAGCCACGAGCGGGCCTTCTGTGTGGGCGCGGACCTGAAGGAGCGGAACTCCTTCACCGACGCCGACCTGTTGCGCCAGCGCCCCACCGCCCGCGCCGCCTACACCGGCGTGCTCGAACTGCCGATGCCGACGATCGCGGCCGTGCACGGCTTCGCGCTCGGCGGTGGATTCGAGCTGGCCCTGTCCTGCGACCTGATCGTCGCGGACCGCACGGCCGTGGTGGGCCTGCCCGAGGTGTCCGTCGGTGTCATCCCGGGCGGCGGCGGTACGCAGTTGCTGCCGCGGCGGATCGGTGCGGCGCGCGCCGCCGAGCTGGTCTTCACGGCCCGGCGCGTGGAGGCGGCCGAGGCGCGCGACGCGGGGCTGGTCGACGAGCTGGTGGAGGCGGGGCGGGACCGCGAGGCCGCGCTGGCGCTCGCGGGCCGGATCGCCGCCAACTCCCCGGTGGGGCTGCGGGCCGCCAAGCGGGCGCTGCGGCTCGGTCACGGCCTGGATCTGCGGGCGGGTCTCGAAGTCGAGGACGCCGCCTGGCGGTCGGTGGCCTTCTCCGGCGACCGGGCCGAGGGCGTGGCCGCGTTCAACGAGAAGAGGAAGCCGAACTGGCCCGGCGAATGACGCCGGGTGTTCAAAGGGACACGCAGTGGACACCCGTGATATCTCAAACTGATCAAATCACCGCAAATCTACATAAGCTGTAGCGATGGGTGGTGATGATGCGCGCCTGCGGGCCGTGGTTTCGCTTGCGCAGATGATGGCGGCGGCGCACACGCCGCGGGGGTCGTGGCGAGCGGCTGCGCTGGGGGCGTGCGAGGCGTTGGGCGGCAGCTTTGCCGCGCTCTCCGTGTGGGAGCGCGGGCCAGGGCGGCTGCGCGTGCTGGTGAACGCGGGCGAACGGGCCGAAGGGGAGGAGGAGTTCCCCGAGGAGGAGACGTACCCGGTGCACCAGTTCCCGGAGATCACCGAGTTCCTGCACGAACGGTGGGCCGGCGGCGGTGAACCGGACGCCTGGGTGGAGACCGCCGACGGCGCGGTGGAGGGGATGCCGGGCGCCGAGATGTGCGGGTACGGCCGCGAGTACGGCCGGCAGCGGGTGGCCGCCCTGCGCCGGCGCGGGCGTGGCTGCTGCGTGGTCGCGCCGATCGTGCTGCACGGGCGGGCCTGGGGCGAGCTGTATGTGGCCCGCCCGGTGGGGGAGCCGGTGTTCGGGCGGGCGGACGCGGACTTCGCGACCGTGCTGGCCTCGGTCGTCGCCGCCGGGATCTCCCAGACCGAACGGCTCGAAGAGGTCCGCAGGCTCGCCTTCACCGATCCGCTCACCGGGCTGGCCAACCGCCGTTCCGTCGATGTGCGGCTCGACGAGGCGGTGGAGCGGCATCGGGCGGACGGCGCGGTGGTCAGCCTCGTCGTCTGCGACCTCAACGGTCTGAAGCGGGTCAACGACACTCACGGCCACGCCGTCGGCGACCGTCTGCTGGAACGTTTCGGCTCGGTGCTGTCCCGCTGCGGTGCCATGCTGCCCGGCGCGCTCGCGGCCCGGCTCGGCGGCGACGAGTTCTGTCTGCTCGCGGTCGGCCCGGAGTCGGACGACGTGATCCGGGTGGCGACCGAACTCTGCGACCGGGCGGCCG
This sequence comes from Streptomyces sp. NPDC111516, assembly GCF_055635345.1. Lineage (NCBI taxonomy): Bacteria > Bacillati > Actinomycetota > Actinomycetes > Kitasatosporales > Streptomycetaceae > Streptomyces > Streptomyces sp. NPDC111516. The sequence continues at coordinate 428,115 of NZ_JBVKBV010000004.1, forward strand.
AGTTGGAACTCGGAGACGGGGTGGCGTGCGGGATCGCGTCGACCGGCGATCCGATCGGCCCGGTGGTGTCCGCGCGGCGGCTGTTCCGGCTGGCGGACGCGGCTCAGTACCGGGCGAAGGCGGCGCGCTCCACGGAGCCGGTGGTGGCAGGGCAGGACAGCGAGGTGATCCGGCTGGCCGACGCGCCGCCCAGGTCCCCGCACGACCGCCGTCACCTGCGCGGCAGCCGCCCCTGACCGCGTGACCGGACAGGCCGTAAGGGGCCGACCGTACGACCTTCTGGTGACATGACGGGATTCGTCCGTACGCTTCTGCATGTGGATATGCACACCGTTGTGGTCGGGACGTCCGGTACGACCGCCCGGGACGTCATCGCCGTGGCCCGCGGCAATGCCCGCGTCGAGCTCTCCGCGGCCGCCGTGGGCGCGCTCGCCGCCGCCCGCGAGATCGTGGACGCGCTCGCCGCCGAGCCCGAACCGGTCTACGGCGTCTCCACCGGCTTCGGGGCGCTGGCCGCCCGGTACATCGGCCAGGACCTCCGCGGCCGGCTCCAGCGCAACATCGTCCGCTCGCACGCCGCGGGCATGGGCCCGCGGGTCGAGCGCGAGGTCGTTCGCGCGCTGATGTTCCTGCGGCTGAAGACGGCCGCCTCCGGGCACACCGGTGTACGGCCCGAGGTCGCACAGACCATGGCCGACGTCCTCAACGCGGGCATCACCCCCGTCGTCCACGAGTACGGCTCGCTCGGCTGCTCCGGCGACCTGGCCCCGCTCGCCCACTGCGCCCTGACGCTGATGGGTGAGGGCGACGCGGAGGGCCCCGACGGCACCGTGCGTCCCGCCGGCGAGCTGCTCGCCGCCCATGGCATCACCCCGGTCGAACTGCGCGAGAAGGAGGGCCTCGCCCTCCTCAACGGCACCGACGGCATGCTCGGCATGCTCGTCATGGCCCTCGCCGACCTGAAGAACCTGTACACCTCGGCCGACATCACCGCGGCCCTCTCCCTGGAGGCGCTGCTCGGCTCGGACAAGGTGCTCGCCCCGGAACTGCACGCCATCCGCCCGCACCCGGGCCAGGGCGTCAGCGCCGACAACATGCTGCGGGTCCTCGCCGGTTCCGGCCTCACGGGGCGGCACGCCGAGATCACGGGCGCCGCGCCCCGCGTGCAGGACGCCTACTCCGTGCGCTGCGCTCCCCAGGTCAACGGCGCCGGACGCGACGCCCTCGACTACGCCGCGACCGTCGCGGACCGCGAACTCGCCTCAGCCGTCGACAATCCCGTCGTGCTGCGAGGGGGTACCTCCCGGTCGAGCGGAGCCGAGAGCGGGGGAGGCCGGGTCGAGTCCAACGGGAACTTCCACGGCGCCCCCATCGCGTACGTACTCGACTTCCTGGCGATCGTCGCGGCCGACCTCGGTTCGATCACCGAGCGCCGCACCGACCGGTTGCTGGACAAGAACCGTTCGCACGGGCTGCCGCCGTTCCTCGCCGAAGACCCCGGTGTGGACTCGGGCCTGATGCTCGCCCAGTACACCCAGGCCGCCCTGGTCGGCGAGATGAAGCGGCTCGCGGTCCCGGCCTCGGCCGACTCGATCCCGTCCTCCGCGATGCAGGAGGACCACGTCTCCATGGGCTGGTCGGCGGCGCGCAAGCTCCGTACCGCCGTCGACAGCCTCGCCCGGATCGTCGCCGTCGAGCTGTGCGCGGCGACCCGCGCCCTCGAACTGCGCGCCGCCCAGGGCCTCACCCCCGCGCCCGCCTCGCGAGCCGCCGTCGAGGCGCTGCGCGCGGCGGGTGTCGAGGGGCCGGGACCGGACCGCTTCCTGTCGCCGGACCTGGCCGCGGCGGACGCGTTCGTACGGGCGGGCAGGCTGGTCGCGGCGGTCGAGCCGGTGACCGGACCGCTGGGCTAACTTGATCTTTAACCTCGGGGTCCGAACGGTTCGTCGTACTTGATCACTCGGATTGGTAACTGCGGTGCACGCAGGCGGCCTTCGGCCGAGCATGT
>NZ_JBVKBV010000005.1:0-399349 GCF_055635345.1 Streptomyces sp. NPDC111516
AGCCCAACTCCAGGCACTGGTCGGCGACGTCGAGGTACTCCTCGACGCTGTCGAAGGTGACCGTGCTCGCGTAGGCGGGGATGGCCTCGCGGTAGGTGCCCAGCAGCCGGTGGACCGGTTGCCCGGCCGCCTTGCCGGCCAGGTCCCACAGCGCCACGTCGACCAGACCGAGGGCATAGATCGGAAGCTCCTCGATCCGGTCCAGCTCCCACAGCCGCTGCCACAGCAGCTCGCGCATGAGCGGATCGCGACCGATGAGGTCGTCGCGGATGCGACGTTCGACCAGGTCGGCGACGATCACTCCGCGTCTTGTGTGCGCCTCGCCCACCAGGCCCTCGTCCGTGTGGACTCGCAGGATGCCGCCGACCACCGCCGGCTCCGAGCCCGGCAGCCCGGCCCGCCATCGGAAGGGCGGCTGAGCCGGCAGTTCGACGAGTTCCACAGTCACATCGGTAATTCGCATGGACGTCCTTCACTGCTGGAAGTCTGGAGTTCAGGAGTCGGCGTCGTCGCCGGGCATGACGCGACGCCAGATCTCGCGCTGGAACTGCTGAGCGGTCATGCCGATGTGCTCGGTCATCAGGGCCTCGGCGCTGCCCGGCTCCCCCGAGGCGATGGCCTCGGCGATCGCCTCGTGCTGCCCCGCGGCCACCAGCAGCGAACCGCCCGCTACCCCGGCCAGCCCAATGGTTGTGACCTGGCGCTGCAGGCGCCTTACAGCGTCGACGGTGGAGGCGAAGAACATGTTGGCCGCCGCGTCCGCGATGCCGACGTGGAACGCCTCGTCGGCGACGGTGAAGGCGTCGATGTCGCCCTGCTCCGCCGCCAGGGCGGACTGCCGCGCGGCTTCGCGCACCGCCTTGACCTGCGCCGGGGTGGCCCGCCGCGCGGCCAGGTTGGCAGCGGTGGTCTCCAGATGCTGACGGAACTCGAACAGCTCGTCCACCTGCCGCAGGTCCGCGGGCAGGAATTTGGCCAACGACGTCTGCCAGGAGGACTGCTCGGGCTCGGCCACGTAGATGCCGCGGCCCTTTTGCACGGACAGTCGCCCCAGAGCGGAGAGGATCTTCACCGCCTCCCGGACCACGGTCCGGCTCATCTGCACCTCATCCGCGAGATCCTTCTCGGTGGGCAGCCGCGCGCCGGGCTGAAGTCCCGCTTGGACGACATACTCGAGGATGCGTTCGGCCGCGACCTCGTACCCGGGACGGTAGGCACCCTCCGCGCCCGCGGGCGCGGAGATCTTCTCTGAGCGGGCCAACGTCTCTCCCCCACTTCGCTCTCGCCGTGACTCGACGCCCACTTGCCTCGGCGCCTGTCGACACTTACATGTTTCCGATATATCAGGCGGTTCATCTTCAGTGAAGCACATCCAAACCCTTGACGCCAAGGCCCGATGACCTCAGACTCCTCCCTATCCCAGCTGGGCCGTTTCGCCCGATTCTCGTCATGACATGCATTCCGGATAGCTGTCCCGAGCCTCATAGCCTGCGGCGATCCTCCGGAAAGTCAGCCCAGACCAGCCTTACAGCTCCGACATGCATCAGAACTATATGTTGCGCACCTCACCATAGATGGGATACCTCAATGCACATTCGGTGTGGAAGTGAACACATCGACCAGGCCGGTAGGCACCGGGGGGCACTCGCCGCGGCCGCCGCTTCGGTTCTCGGCGCTACCGCCCGCTCGGGCGGCTCGGCCGGCGGCACGGCGAACGGCAAGGTCCAGCTCACCTAACAGATCTGGGACGCGAACCAGCGGCCGGACATGCAGCGCATCGTCAACGCGTTCGAAGGATCTCCCACGGGACCTGCAGGTCCGTCACGTCGATCTGTCCGACCATGAGGGCGGCGGCCTGCTGCTGCTCACCGGCCCGATCGCTTCTGCGATCGGTATGGCCGACCTGGTACACCCACCTCACATATAAATAGATCCTAACTAAACCTTGACTCGCTGAGCGGCCAGCTGCACGCTGGATCGCACTTGCACTGAGCGTCTGCCCGGGACAGACAAGGGATTTCCGTCCTGGCGAGGCTGCGGGAGTGTCGACTCACCGTCGCCTTTGCCCGTATCCCGCGGAAGAGTACGAACTATGTGGGTGACATCGTCCGTCACCTCCTTCCCCTCGGTCTCGAGCGGCGCGGACGGTGACGGGACCTCCCGGCGCGAGATCCCGCCCTCGCGGCTCCAGGGCAGACGATCAGCAATCACACGCTTCGTTGAGATTCGCCTCACTGAGGAGGAACTATGGACAGACGTCGCTTTCTGGTCGCCGGCGGCCTGAGTTCGATCACGGCGATGGGGCTTACCGCCACCACCGCTCAGGCGGTGCAAGCGACCAACAATGGGGCGTCCCCGCCACGGCGGATCATCGCAGGCTTCCTGTCGGTGGGTGTGAACGGCTCTGGTCAGGTGAGCAGCCTGGTGGATCTGCGGAATGGCACCGACTATCTGGCGACGGGCACATCGGTGCCGCTGGTCAGTGTGGTGGCCGATGGCACGCATGAGGTTCCTGCCGAGATGAGGGTCTCGCCGCGCGACCGGCGAGTCTTGGTATTCGGAAGCGACAAGGTGACGATCGAAGTGAAGGTCGTCACGCTCCCGACGCACTCCACACTTGAGGTCGTCGGTCTGACGGCCGCTCCGGGCGTGGATGTGCAGACGTTGCTGTGGGGCCCGCTGCCGACGAAGATCACCCAGACGATCGGTGAGACAGCCGGCGTGGTCGGTAACGGCGACTTCGTCCTGGGGGTTCGTCCGCTCAACGACAAGACCGTGGGTGGGTGGCCGAACGAGCACTTGGCCTACGGGTTCGGCCCGGATCTCATCTGGAATCCCTATGGCCTGCAGACCGGCGAGAAGGATGAGTGGCTGGCGAGCAACGTTGCGGCGAAGACGAAATGGGGCAGCGTCCTACGCGCCACCACATACGACTACAGCCGGGAGCGGGTCCGGCAACGCACCAACGGGTACAAGATCCCGCTCGGGCCGCTGCCGGCGCCGGAGGGCCGGATCGTCGGATCGAAGATCGCACTCTTCGGCAGTGCTCCGGATCTCGCACTTACCGTGCTCAGTCAGATCGCCCAGCAGCACGGCCAGGCATACCCGACCCTCGACGGCCAGTGGCAGAAGGTGGCCCAGCGCACTTCGCAATCCCACTTCTGGGTCTACGACCTCAACACGAGCAACGTCACCGCCGCCAGCAAGTACGCCAAGCAGGCCGGGATCAGGAACATCTATGCGATCTCCGGCGACGGGCCGTGGGTATCGCATGGGCACTACCAGTTCAGAGACGTGTTCGGCGGATCGGACGCGGCGGCAGCCCAGTTGGTGGCCACGGCGAGGAAGGAGGGAATCGAGGTCGGTGTACACACCCTCTCCAACTTCATCGACGCCCACGACCCGTACGTGAAGGCACCGGCTGATCCGCGGCTGGCACTGGGAGGGAAAGCCAAGCTGACCCGCCCGCTCGGCCAGTCGGACACCACGTTGTACGTGGACGCCGAGGCCCCGCTGGAGCCCGGCGTTGACGGACAGAGGCTGCGTATCGGCGACGAGTTCATCACCTACGGCACCGTCACGAAGGTCAGCGACAACGAGTGGCAGGTCAGCGGCCTGAACCGGGCGCAGTGGGGATCAGCCGCGCAGTCCTACCCGGCCGGCACCAGCGCCGCCCGGCTTATCCAGAACGGCTACGGCGGCGCGATGGGCGGTCTGCCGATCATCGACGAGATCGCGACCCGGCTGGCCACTGCGTACAACGACACCGGTGTCCGGGCCACGTCCTACGACGGGTTGGAGTCGGCGGGCTACACCGGCTGGGGCGGCTATGGTTTCGCGCGCCTGGTCAACGGCGTCCACCGGCAGCTCGACTCCGAGGACTTCGTCACCGAGTGCAGCAACCTCGCGTCCAATACCTGGGACGCCCAGTCCCGAGCCAGTTGGGGCGAGATCGGCAGGACGGACTACGCGCAGCTCCTTCGGAGCAACACGTTCTACCGCGCCAACTATCTGCCCGGCATGATGGGCCAGCAGGGGTTGTCCGGCAACGACAGCCTTCAGAAGATCGAAACCACCATGGCGCGCGCGGCCTCCCTCGACGCCGGCATCAACTTCGAGACCAGCGTGGGGAGCCTCGCATCCGGATCGAACTCCGCCACGTTGCTGCAAGCGATCACGACATGGGAGTCTGCACGCGCCATGGGTGCGTTCACACCTGATCAGAAGAAGCAGTTGGGCGACCCGAGCAGGTTTTGGCATTTGAGTGCCGTCACGCCGAATCAGGAGTGGACGCTGCTGCGGGTGGACTCGTCCGGTCAGCCAATCGGCGAGCCGCAGCAGGTCAAGGCTCCCACGCCGGGCTTCACCACGCCGGAACCGTCTGATGCTCAGGTCGGTGTGTTGTACGAGTTCAAGGTGACCTCGAGTACTCCACAGACCGTCCGATACGAAGTCACATCCGGCAGCCTTCCGCGCGGACTGACCCTCAACAAGGACACCGGAGGCATCACGGGTATTCCCGCCACCGAGGGCGCCAGCAAGTTCACCATCACCGCCCGCAACGGTGGGAGCATCGCCGACGCCGAGATCACCTACAAGGTGATGACCAGGCCGGGAAAGAGGCCCTGATGGTGATTCTTGAAAGTGCCTCTGCCCGCAGTTTCGGATGCTGTTGGTGATCTTAACTCCGGAAGGTGAAGTCGGGCGGCTGGGCCTGCGTTGATGTCTCGGCAGAGCTCGATTGGTGGGTGCGGACGGATTCGGCAGATGGCGGAGTGGCCACGGTGCCGATGCCGTCCGTGCGGCCCGCGCTCAGGGCAACACGCGCGCGGCAAACGGATCATCCGCCACTCCCCTCACGGCAACCGAAACGGCGAAGCCAGTCATCGGATGACTGGCGCCTCCTCTCTTGTCTGAATAGGAGTCAGCTGTTAGCTTCCCCCGCAAACAACCGAGGTATAGACCTGTTGCTCCCTTGGGAGGAAGCCACATGGTTCGTAGGGTTTCCGGGTGGGTGGCCGTCGTGACGGCACTCATCCTCGGGGCGTCCGGCCCGTCAGCCACCGCAGACCCGGCCGCTGCCGGCTCTCCTCCGGGGGCCGGGTCGGCGGCACCCCGCGCGCAGACACTGCTCAAGGTGGACTTCGAGGGATCGTTCGAAGGAAAGTCGTACACCCCTGCAGGTGGCGAGATCGTTCGCGGCACCCTGGCCCTGGACGGATCCGATGTCCGGGTTGACCGGGGCAAGGCGACGCTGCCCGGCGGAGCATCCGGGCTGCGCTTCACCCCCAAAACGCCGCTCGCCGGCGACGGGCGCATCACCGGCAATCTCGTTGCCGAAGCCGTGGTGAAGCGCAGCACCGATGTGCCGCGGCTCGGCACGCTGCTGAGTCTGTTCGGCTCGCCTTACTTCCGCTACAAGGACGCCAACGACTTCGAGACAGAATTCGGTATGTCCGCAGACGGTGCCGCCCCGGTACGCGGCCAGGGACTGGTGGTTCCGAAGACTCAGTTCCGGCACGTCGCGCTCGTCTACACCTCCGTGAGCGCGACGCGTTCGACGCTGCGGCTGTTCCTCGACGGCTGCGCGGTGGGTAAGGCGCTGGAGCTGGGGGCTCCCGCCCCGAGCCGCTCCGAGGCGGTGGGCTTCGGCCGCGACACCAACCCGTCGGCCGCGGACCGCGGCTTCGCGGGCGGACTGGACGGCATCGCGCTGTCCACCTTCGACGGCGAGTTCTCCAGCGCGAACTTCCGACTCGAAGCCCCCGCCCAGCGGCAGACGAAGGGCCCCGGGCAGGTCGTGACGCTTTCGCCGTGTGACACGGCCAAGGACATCGAAGCCAAGGCGGCCAACGTCGTCCCGAGCGAGCGGCAGAAGAAGTGGATGAACGACGAGCTCACCGCGTTCATCCACTTCGGGATCAACACCTTCGCCGGAGCCGATGGCGTGGAGTGGGGATCAGGCGAGGTGCCACCATCGCAGTTCGCCCCGACCGACCTGGATGCGCGGCAGTGGGCGCGCGCCCTCAAGGACGCCGGTTTCAAAGTGGTGATCTTCACGGCGAAGCATCATGAGGGCTTCTCCATGTGGCCGTCGCGCTACACGGACTACTCGGTGAAGAACAGCCCGTACCAGGGTGGCAAGGGCGATGTGGTGCGTGAGTTCGTGGAGGCCGCACGCGCGGAGGGCCTGCGCGCCGCGCTCTATCTTTCGCCGGCGGACGTGCACCAGTACAAGGAGGGCGTCTACAACAACAACAGCGCCTGGAAGAAGACCACCATCCCGACACTGGTCCGCGACGACAACCGGGCCGAAAAGGTGGCCTCCGGCGAGCTGCCCACCTTCGACGTGGTGAGCAACGACTACAACCGCTACTACGAGAACCAGCTCTACGAGCTGCTCACCGAGTACGGATCGGTTGACGAAGTATGGATGGACGGCGCGAACCCGGTCGAGATCGAGAACCCCGGTGCTCCCGTCCATGAACGGCACGACTACGCAACCTGGTACCGCATGGTCCGCGCACTCCAGCCCCAGGCCGTCATCCAGACCGGCCCCCAGTCGAAGGTCGAGTACTCCGGTCCCGACGCCCGCTGGGTCGGCAACGAGTCCGGCGTGGGCCGGGAGACCGAGTGGAGCGTGCTGCCGATGTACGGCGACGCCCACGCCAACGAGGTCGGCACCACGCCCTGCTGCAGCAAGGTGCTCGGCGCTCGCGAGCAACTCCCCTTCCACGACTACCTGCGCTGGCTCCCTGCCGAGACCGACGTCTCGATCCGGCCCGGCTGGTTCTACCACAGCAGTCAGGACAGCCAGATCAAGTCGCTCCCCGCGCTGCTCGGCATCTACAACAAGTCCGTCGGCCGCAACGGCGTGCTCCTGCTCAACGTACCGCCGGACCGGCGCGGGAAGTTCACCGACGGCGACGTGCGGCGGCTGCGCGAGTTCGGCGAGGCGATCCGTACGATCTTCGCCGAGGACCTCGCGACGGGCGCGACCGTCACCTCGGCCGACCCGAAGGAGACGACCGGCGAGCACCGCACCGCCACGGTCGTCGACGGCGACGCGTCGACGTACTGGACCCCGCGCTCGGGCAGTGTCCCGGCCGAGCTCGTGCTCGACCTCCCGGAGCCCCGCAGGTTCACCACCCTCTCGCTCCAGGAGAGCATGGACGTCGGCCAGCGCATCGAGAAGTTCGCCGTCGACGCCTGGCTGGACGGCGGCTGGACCGAGATCGGCACCGGGACCACCGTGGGCTACAAGCGGCTGCTCAACGTGGCTCCGACGACAACCGACAGGCTCCGGCTGCGCATCCTGGAATCCAGGCTCGCGCCGAGCGTCGCCGGCCTCGGCCTCTTCCTCGACCCGGCGGTCGGCGACCCCGGCATCGCCGTCCGCAAGCCGGCCCAGCAGTCCTCGACCGCGTACGGCGGCACACCCGACCTCGCCGTCGACGGCAACACCGACGGCGCGTGGGGAAACGGCTCGGTCACGCACACCTCCGAGACCCAGTCCCAGCCGTGGTGGCAGGTCGACCTCGGCTCCAGCAAGTCGATCAACAAGATCGCGATCTGGAACCGTACGGACTGCTGCGGGCAGCGGCTCTCCAACTACTACGTGATCGTGTCGGACACGCCGTTGCCGGACTCCCTGGACGAGGCCCTGGCCGCGCCGGGCGTCTGGTCCTCGAAGCAGACGGCCCAGGCGGGCACTCCCACGGAGATCCCCGTGGGCCGGTCCGGTCGTTACGTGCGCGTGCAACTCACCGGTACGAGTGCGCTCTCGCTGGCCGAGGTGCAGGTGTTCTGACGCCTTGTGATGTGTTGTGACATGCTCTGCCGCCCCCGCCCCGCGCCCGTGCGCTCGGGCTTGTGATTGGCGTCCTTGTACGTGCGGTGCGGGGCGTGGATTGGAATGCCACGCCCCTGCTCGTCGGCGAAGCCCGCCAGGGTCTGGGCGAGGTCGGGGTGGGCCTGCAGAGACAGCGGCGACGCCGCGGCGAGGATCTTGAGTAGGAACGGCAGCCGGGGGCCGAAGGCCTTCACGCCCCCTGGGCCCAGTTCGCCCTCGGGATCGGCCTCGATCACTTCGGAGAGGGGAACGGGGCCGACCCTCGATCGGTCCGGGACGGGGCTCCGGGGTGCGCGCCCATCCACATCTCGACCTCTGGTCGGCCGGTCGGCTCGGTGCCGAGCAGCTCCAGAATGTCAGTGGTGGAGCCCCAGGAGCAGGGGCGCACGGGGTTGCTGAGGCGATCCATGCGGTGCGTTCCTATCTGTACGGATGATCGGTACTGACGAGCAGTACGGGTGAGCGGTGGTGTGCCGTGCGCCTTCAACCGATGCCCCTTGACGCGGGGGTGACCAGCATTCATTGTTATCGTTAACACCGCACTGCATACCCCGCCTCTTGGAGCACGATGTGACCCGTTCCTACGACCGCAATCCCCGCTATGCCCCGGTGAACGGGGTTGTCGCTCGTGGCTGGGACGCAGCCGCAGAAACCCTTCCCGCAGGCCCAGCCGTTCTCGCCCTCGACGGGCCGGCCTCCCTGGACTGGGCCGATGCCACGACCTCCCTCGCCGCGGCCCTCGCCCGCCACGGCGTACCGTCCCAGCTTCTGGATCTCCGCGAATACGAGGACAGCTGGGGCGCCGTCCTCGCCCGCACCGGCGACAGCACCGGGCCCGAGGCGGACCCGTACTACCTGCCGATCGCACAGAACTCCCTCAGGGACCTCTACCGCGGGCTTCCGCAGGTCAAGCGTCCCACCGAGGGCCTGCTCATCGTCCACGGCCCCGGCGCCGCGCTCATCGAACACGACGTCCTTTGGTACGCCGATCTACCGAAGCGGTACGCCGAGGCCGCGATCGCCGCGGGGAATCAGCCGCTCGGCGTGAACCTCGGCCGCCACCGCGAGCCCGGCGATCTGCGCCGCCTCTTCTATGCCGACTGGCCGATGATCGACGCCCACCGTGACAACATCGCCGGCCGCATCGACCGCTGGCTCGATGTGCAGCACCCCAAGGCCCCCGCGTCCGTCGACGGTGAGACGATGCGTGCCACGCTTGCCGCCCTCGCCAAGGGCCCGGTGCGCTCCCGACCGTACTTCAACTCCACCCCCTGGGGCGGCCAATGGGCCGCGCGTGAGCTGGGCTTCGAGCCGCAGAAGGACAACACCGCGCTCGGCTACGAGCTGATCGCCCCCGAGGCGGGCGTGCTTGTTGGCTCCGGCCCGGAGGCAGAGGTCGAGCTGCCTTTCCAACTGCTGTGCGTGCTGCACCCGGAGGACTTCCTGGGCGCGGCCGTGCATGAGGAGTACGGCACGTCCTTCCCGATCCGCTACGACTACCTCGACACGGTCGACGGCGGCAATCTCTCACTGCACCTCCACCCGCGCGCGGAGTACATGCGCGACCAATTCGGCTGGCCGTACACCCAGCACGAGACGTACTACGTCACCGCGAGCTCCGGAGATGACCCGCGTGTCTACCTCGGCCTGCAGCACGGAGCCGACATCGGCCTGATGCGTAAGGAGGTCGAGGCAGCGGTCCAGCGCGGTGAAGTGATGGACGTCGAGCGCTTCGTGCAGAGTCACCCCTCGCAGGAGGGACGGCTTTACATGATCCCGGCGGGCACCCCGCACGCCTCCGGTGCGGGCAACCTCGTCCTGGAGATCAGCGCCACCCCGTACCTGTACTCGCTACGGTTCTACGACTGGCTGCGCAAGGACGCCCAGGGCAACTCCCGCCCGTTGCCGTACGACCACGGCTTCGCCAATCTCGATTCCGGCCGACAGGGCGAGGACGTGCTCCGCGAGCTGATCCAGGACCCGCGCACGCTACGCGAGGGCCCGGGCTGGCGCGAGGAGGTCATCGGCGCCCTGCCTGAGATGTTCTACGAGGTCCGGCGTCTGGTCATCGACCCGGCGGCCGATGGGGCACGCCCCGCCGAGGACGACACCGGGGGGACGTTCCACATCCTCAACATCTCCTCCGGCGACGGCGTGGTGATCGAGACCGCTGACGGCCGAACTCATGAGCTGGTCTTCGCCGAGACACTGACCGTGCCCGCCGCGGTCGGCGCCTACCGGCTCCGGCCGTTGGGCGAGCGGCCGGTACACGTGATCAAGTCCCTGGTCCGCTGAGACCGGTGCAGCCCCACAGGCCCGGACCAAGGAGGGGGATTACTCCCCTCCCGGCCCCCTCAAACCCGCTCTCCAGGAGTGATATCGATAACACTCCTCCCCTGCCCACGCTTGCGCCCCCACCTCACGGCGCAATAAAAGGAAGAGGCAGCTTCCCATGAGCCGCACCACCGCCCCCAACCAGCCCCCGACCGTCTCCGAGGCCGGCAATCGGTCCAGCCGCCCCCTCGTCGGAGAGCACGGCGTGGCCCACAACTGGCGCGTACCCGAGCACTTCGGCACGACCCGGCAGGTCGTGCCGGACTACAACATCCACCGCCCACAAGACTCCTTCCGCCCATACGGCTCGTTGGTCGGCCACTGGATGGAGTGGGCGCGGCTGCTGATCTCGCTGCGCGCGCAAGCCGGGGACCGAGCGGCCTGGACGTCCGAGGCGGCCCAGCACCTCTTCGCGCAGGCCGTAGGCGGCAGCTGGTGGCACCAGCTCGACGAGACGGGCCGGCCCGCCACGACGACGCGGGGCGGCAAACCCCACGTCTACCACGCTTTCCAGGCAACGCTGTTCGCCCGTGCCTCGCAGCACCTGGGTCTCGGCGAGGCCGCACGCCGCGGGCTGATCGCATGCTGAACGCCCCCAAGCCGACACCCGTGCCCGTCCTGGAGATCGGCGGCACCCATGTGACCGCGGCGCTCGTGGACCTGGACGCCGGACAGCCTCTGGGCCGCACAGTGCGCGAGCCGCTGCCCGCACAGGGCACCGCAGCGGAGATCCTCGACGCAATCGCCTCAGCCGCCGCCCGCATCGACGCCCCACCCGGGGCGAGCTGGGGCGTGGCGGTGCCGGGCCCCTTCGACTACGCAACGGGCATCGGGCTCTTCCACGATGTCGGTAAGTTCGAAGCCCTGTACGGCGTGGATGTCGGGGCCGAGCTGAGGAGACGACTGCGGCCTGCACCCGCCGCGCTGCGCTTCCTCAATGACGCGGACGCCTTCGGCATCGGCGAGCACGCCGCCGGAGCGGCCGCCGGCCAACCGCGCGCCGTCTGCGTCACCCTCGGCAGCGGTGTCGGCTCCGCCTTTCTGGACCGGGGGGAGCCTGTCAACGACGGCCCGCTGGTGCCGCCGGACGGCAGTGCGCATCTGCTGTCGTACGACGGGCGACCGCTCGAGGAGACCGTGTCACGGCGCGGGATCCGCGCTGCCTACGCCCGTGCGGCGCTGGACGACTTGGACGTCGTCCCTGACGTACAGGCCATCGCAGAGCTGGCCCGCGGTGGTGATCAGCACGCGGGAAACACGCTGGGGCACGCCTTTTGGGTGTTGGGGATGACCCTGGCTCCGTGGCTGACGCGGTTCGAGGCGACGGCGCTGGTCGTCGGCGGCTCGATCGCCGCCTCGTGGGACCTGGTGGAGGGGCCACTCAGGTCCGGCCTGGATGAAGGCTCGGTCCCCGTCCGCGGCAAACGGCTGGTGCTACGTACCGCCGAGCGCGCGCAGGACGCGCCGCTGTTGGGGGCGGCCTGGTGGGCGATGCGACCGCTGCCCGCAGCAGCGGGTAGCCGGTGACAACCGCCTAGAATGAAGGCTGCGGGCGCACTGCCAAGGCACCCGCAGCAGTCGATTTCAGGAGAGTGCAAGCCCAGTGCCACCATCCGGCAACTCCGGACCGTCCGGACCCGCCACTCCCACGATGCGGGACGTCGCGGCACGTGCCGGAGTCAGCGCCATGACCGTCTCGCGGGTCCTGAAGGACGAGCACGTCGGCCCCGGAACCCGGGAGAGAGTACTCGCCGCCGTACGTGAACTGGGTTACCGCCGCAATGAGGTGGCCCGCAATCTGCGGCTCGGCCGTCCCAGCGGCATGATCGGCCTCGTCGTCACCAATCTCGCCAACCCCTTCTACTCCCGGCTCGCCCTCGGCGCCGAACAGGTGGCCGAGGAACATGGGTTTCGGCTGGTGCTGGGAAACACTGCGGAACAGGCCCCGCGCGAGCGCGAGTTGGTGGAAGACCTGGTCGGCCGCCGGGTGAGCGGAATGATCGTGGTCCCGGCCGGGGCCACGCACCAACACCTCAGCCCCGCCTCGCTCGGCGGCACCCCCGTGGTATTCGCGTCACGCCCGCCCTCTGGGATCGAAGCCGATACGGTCCTCGTGGACGACTTCGGCGGAGCTCGCGCGGCGACAGCCCAGCTGTTGGCAGACGGACACCGCGCCCTGGGCTTCCTGGGCAACCCGCCCACTCTGTTCACCAGCGCCGAACGCTTTCGCGGCTACTGGGCCGCGCACGAGGAGGCCGGGCTCGCGCCTCGCGAGGAGTGGACACGCCGGGGCCCGCACGACATCCCCACCGCAGAAGCGGCGGCCAGGGAACTGCTGGACCGCGAGGACGCGCCGACGGCACTGTTCTGCACCAACAACCGCATCACGCTGGGCGCTTATCGCGCGATCCAGCACCTCGGCACCGACACCGCCCTCGCGGGCTTCGACGACTTCGAGATGGCAGACATGCTGAGGGTGCCGGTCACGGTGGTCTCCTACGACGCGGACGAGGTCGGGCGCCGGGCGGCCCGGCTGCTGGTGGACCGCATCGTGCAGGGAGCGGACGCCCCTGCGGGTCCGGCACGCCGAACAGTGGTGCCGACATCGGTCGTACGCTACGGCGTGTAGCGCTACCGCAAGTCGGCCGGAGAGTCAGCCCGAGCTGCGTGACCTGTGCGGCCGCAGCGCCGCCTGAACCACGGCTCCACCCCGGCGCCCCGATCCGGCCGCACCGGCCGGATCATTGGGCGCCGGGACACACCAGCCCGCTCTCGAACGACGGCAGGCACGAGATATTGCCTGGAACACGGCGCAGCGCCGGCGGTCCTGGGCCGCACTCGCCAGCGTCGCCACCCACCGGTCCTCCAGCCGCTCGCTGCCTCCTCCTGCCTCTCGGTCATCGGCGGCGTCCCGGTACGCATGTCGCTGTTCATGCCAGCCCCGACGGCCCCCACGACGCCTTCGTCGCGGAGCCGCAGCAGCGTGGGAACGGTCTCGGAGACTGCCTGGTCAAGATGGGTACGTCGAGGACCTGGAACTCCGAAAGGCCCACGCACCCGGCGCCGCTGGTGACCTGGAAGGTCACGGAGCGGACCGACTTGCCGGGGAAGCGGAGCACGTACGGCGACCCGTCGTTGGGCAGCGCCGGGACGGTGATGACGCTGTTGTCGCCGAAGGTCGGTGTGCCGCCCTTGACCCAGTCGGCCGAGTTCGGCCGGTCGTTGAGCACGATGGTGTTCCTCTTCTGCGCGGTCGGCCAGGCGAGCTTGATCCACGGCGTCTGCTCGCTGTTCGAGGCCCACTCGCCGCGGCCGGTCGCGCCGGTGATGTCGTCGGCGACGCCGAGTCGGATGTGCGCGCTGAACCGGCTCGACGCGGTAATCGGATCGGTCGGGTGATCAGGACGGGATGCGGGTCGTCAACGGACCGCACAGTCGGCGCACACCCGGTGTGCTGGCGCGGTCCGAGGGTGTCAGGGCGCTAATCCGCGTTGACTTCGACGACGGTTCCGCTCAGGCGTGCACGCTCGGCCGCGAACACGACCCGATGGCTGGCCAGGCTCTCCTTCAGGCTGGTCGGAACGTTTTCGGGTGTTCCGTCACGGAGCGCCCTGATGAAGGACTCCAGGAGTCCGCGATCACCGCCGCCGTGGCCGTCGGAGGCCCAGTGTCCGGACTCGTCGGTGTCGATCACCGTGGTCCGCTCCGACAGGAAGTCGAACACTTCCAGGTGCTGTCCGTCCCCGGTGATCTGACCCCGGGTGCCGAAGATGCGGGTCTTGCGGTTCGTCCCCTCGGCGAATGCCGTCAGGGTGAAGCTGGCCGTCGCGCCGCCCTCGAATTCCATCTGCACCACCTGGTGGTCCACCACGTCGTTGTCGCTGGCATAGACACAGCGCCCGTAGGGCCCGTGGGCGAGTGCGTCCTCCACCGCCTCGGCGGTGAGATCCCCGGCCATCACGCGGGCCATGTAGCCCTCGAAGGAGTCGGGCTCGCTGACTCCCCGGCGGTACACCCGCGTCGCTGAGAATCCGCAGGTCGACTCGACGGAGCAGTCGATGCACCGATCGGCGGCGCCAGGCGGCCGGGCACCGGCGTGGAAGTGCTTGAGACTGCCGAACGAGGCCACCCGGGTCACGGGCCGGCCGACGATCGAGCACAACCAGTCGATGTCGTGGCAGGACTTGGCGAGCAGCAGCGGGCTGCTTTCCCGCGTGTTCCGCCAGTTGCCCCGGACGAAGGAATGGGCGAAGTGCGAGTGCCCGATCGGCTCGAGGTGCTCGACGCTGACGATCTCGCCGATCGCCCCGGAGGCGAGCAGGTCCTGGAGGGCCAGTGTGTAGGGCGTGTACCGAAGCACGTGGCAGACGGCGACGTTCACGCCGGCCTTGGCGGTGGCGTCCGCGATGGTGACGCAGTCCTGCTCGGTGGTCGCCATCGGTTTTTCCAGGATGATGTCGTATCCGCGCTCCGCGAAGGCGAGCGCCGCCTCGACGTGCTGATCGTCGAGCAGACTGATGACGACGATGTCCGCCAGGCGGTCCGGGGCCGCCATGTCGCGCCAGTCCTCGTAGACGTGGGCTTCGGTGAGGCCGAACCGCTCGGCGAAACTTCGGCGCGCGCCGGGGCGCGGTTCGGCCACTGCGACGATCTCCACCTGGTCGTCGAGCCGGGTCGCGGTCTCCGCGTAGGCGAAGCCGCGGGCCCCGGCGCCGGCGACCACCACGGTCGACGGCCGACCGGGTGCGTAGCGCAAAGCGGCAGGAGCCGCTGCCGGGCCCTGGGCGGCGTCGCCATCGGTCCGGTCGCCGTCGAGACGAAGTGAGCTGGGCATGTCGTGGATCATCCTTTCGTGGCCCCGCCGAGCAGGCCCTTGATGAAGTAGCGCTGGAAGAACAGGAAGAGGATCAGGATCGGGATCGTCGCCAGCACCATGAAGGCGAACACCGCCCCGAAGTCGGATACGTGCTCGCTGACTTGGCGGTACATGCCGACCGTGACGGTGTTGCCGTTGGCCGGCCCCAGGATGATGAGCGGCGTGATGAAGTCGTTCCACACGCTGACGGCCGTGAAGATCAGGACGCTGGCGGCGGCCGGCCGCATGAGCGGGAAGACGATCGCCCAGAACGTCCGCACCGGCCCGGCGCCGTCGATCGCCGCGGCCTCCTCGAGTTCCACCGGGATGTTCTTGATGAACCCCATGAAGACCAGCGCGCCGAACGGGATGTTCGCGGCGACGTTGACCAGGATGAGGCCGGGGACGGTCGACATCAGATGCAGGTACCTGAGCACCTCCATCACCGGCTCGAGCGTGACGGCGCTGGGAATCGTCAGCCCTGTGAGGACCAGGACGGTGACGACCCGCGCGGTACGCGTTCCTGCCCGCACGAGATAGTGCGCCAGCATTGCCGATATCACCGTCGAGACGACGATGGACAAGGCCGTCACCTGCACGCTGTTGATCAGCCCGGACCAGAACAATTGGTCGGGCCGCTCCAGGACACCGCGCAGGTTCGCCAAGGTGGGGTGCAGCGGCAGGGACCCAGGATTTGCGAAGATCTCGGCGCCCGGCTTCAGGGTGTTCGCCAGCACGAGGTAGATCGGCAGGGCAAAGAGCGCCGTCACCAGCAGGGCGGACAGCGTGCGCAGTGGACCGGTCGAACGCCGGAGTCGCCGCGGCACGGCGCCGCGTGGCATTTCCGCGGCGGTCACTGCTCGACCTCGCGGCGCCGCAGGACGCGGAGCACCGCCGTGGAGACGACCGCGATCAGCAGGAGCATCATCGTGGCCTTCGCCGCGCCGTACCCGACATGCGGGCCGTTGATCCCGGTCTCCACGACGTCGAAGGCCAGGGTGTATGTGGTGCCGATGCCCGGCCCGCCGTTCGTCATGACTTTGACCTGGTCATAGGCCTTGAATCCGCCGATCAGCAGCAGGACGGTGGTGATGGTCACGGCCGGCGCGAGCATGGGCCAGGTGACGGCGCGGAATCGGGTCACGGGTCCGGCTCCGTCAATGGCGGCGGCTTCCATCAGTTCTCGCGGCACGCTCTGCAGCCCCGCGAGATAGATGACCACGCATACGCCGAGCGACTGCCAGCACATGATCGACGCGACGCTGTACAACGCGATCCCCGGATCGGACAGCCACCCCGGCGGATGCGCGACGCCCATGCCATGCAACGTGCGGTTGAGCAGTCCGTCGTCGGTCAGGATCGTCTCCCAGATGACGCCGACGACGACCGAGGACAGGACCACCGGGACGAAGAAGATCGCGCGCATTCCGGCTTCTTCTTGTCCACCGAGGCGGAGAACCACGACCCCATCGGGTACATCGCCGCCTTGCCGTTGCGGAACGCCTGCTCGGTGTCGGCATACGAGCGGCTCAGCCCGGCCGAGTCGAGGTAGCCCTTGGCCGACAGGTCGGCGACCTTCTTGGCTGCCGCTGTGAACGCGGGATCGGCGAACTTCACCTTGTCGGCGTTGCGCTGGACGAACCAGTCCGGCTGCTTGGTCAGGACGTCGGCCGAGACCGTTGCCCCCAGCCCGAAGGCCGCCGCCCAGGTGTCCTGGCCGCCGCCGCCGACCTCGATCGGGGTGATGCCGGCGGCCTTGAGCTTGGCGCAGTCCGCAAGGAATTCTGCGTAGTTGGTCGGCGGCGCGGCGATCCCCGCCTTCGCGAAGTACTTCTTGTTGTAGTACACGAGCGGGATCGCCTGGACGTTGGACGGCAGCGCGTAGGTCTTGCCGCCGATGGCTCCGGCGTGTGGGTCCACGAAGTTCTTCGTGTCACTGGGGCTCCACTCGGCCAGCTCGCCCTTCTGGGCGAAACCGTCCGGCGGGATGCTCGTCATGATGTCCGGCGCCTGACCCGAGGCGTAGAGCTGCTGGAGGTACGCGGCGCTGTTCGTGCCGACCAGCTTCTTGATCGTCACACCCGGCACCTTCGCCGTCGCGCGGGCGATCGCGGCGTCCCAGTACGACGCGCTCAGATTCGGAGACTCGAACGTGAGGAAGGTGAGCGTCACGTTCTTGCCGTCGCCTTTGGCGCCGTGGGTGGAGTCGGCGGTGCCGGCCGTGCACCCGCTGAGCGCCAGGGGCACGACAGCCGTGACTGCGGCGATCGCGCGCAGGCCGATCCTTCGGGATCTGTGCATTGCAGTTCTCCTTGAATGACCGCCGGAAACCGACGGGTGTCGATGGATCCATCCGCATTGCTCTGCTCCGCCCGACCTGCGGATTTTTAATGAAACTTTCTTTTCTTATGGTTGGGGCGGTAGTGTGGCACGCCGATACGACGAGGGTCAAGGGACGATGCATGTGAGTGTTCTGAGCGGAGATCCGTCGGTGCTGCGCCGACTCAACTCAGCCGCAGTGCTGAGGGTCCTGCACCAGGCGAGGCGGCGGAGTCCGGCAGAGCCCAACGCCGCCGCCTCGCTGAGGCTGGCTCAGATCGCGAAGGCCGTTGGCGTCTCCCGGCCGACGGCCGAGGATGTCGTCGAGGAGCTGCTGGCCCAGGGGCTGCTCGAAGAGGTCCCGGCGACCACGACCGGGGCCCGCGCAGCCGGACGCCCGGCCCGGCATTTCTGCTTCCGGGCCCGGTACGGCTACGTGCTGGGCGTCGACGTGGGACCGGACTCTACGCGCGTGCTGGTGACCGATCTGATGGGCACGGTGATCGCAGCCCATCGGGCCGACGTCCCGGTCCGGGCCGGGCGTGCCGAGCGGATCGACGTCATCCGGCGCGGCGTGAGCGCGGCGATGGCCCAGGCTTCGGTCGTCGACGAGCAGGTCCTGAGCATGGCGGTCGCGACGACCGGCATCGTCGATGCCGAGGGGCGCGTCGCCTTGTCGCTGCTGCCGGGTTGGACCGGCCTCGACTTCGCCGCGGAACTCGGCGACCTCGTCTCCGCACCGATCGCCGTCGAGAACGACATGCGCGCCGGCGCGGTCGCCGAACGCTGGATCGGCGCGGCCACGTCGGCCGACAACGTCGTCTATCTCCACGCCGGACTCCGGATGGGAACCGGCTTCCTCATCGACGGCCACATCCCCCGCGGGCGCCACGGCGCCGCCGGCGAGCTCACCTTGAGCAGCGGAACGCGCCTGGTCAAGGCCTACCGCCGACTCTGCGGCCAGGCGGTGCCGGGCCCGGTCCATGACCAGTCGCCCGAGGTACTGATCCCGGACGCGCGGCCGGTCTTCGAAGACGCGGCACGCGGAGAACCGGTCGCCGTGCGCGCGGTCAAGACCTTCGCACGCGAACTCGTCAAGACCGTCGAAGGGCTCATCGTCGCCATCGACCCGGAGGTCGTCGTCATCGGCGGACCTCTGTCGTGCGTCGGGGAAGTCGTCGTCGAGCCCATCCGGCAGCACCTTGCCACTGCGTGCGTGTTCGAACCCCGTGTCGAGGTCTCCGACCTCGGGGACGACGCCGTCGCACTGGGTGCCGTGCGGATCGCATTGAACGCGGTCGAGGCCAGGCTGTTCCTCACCGCGAACGAGTGACGGAATCAGTCCACTTGCCGCGTCATCGCCAGAACTGCCGCCGTCCTCAGGCTCGTTGGTCGAGCACCTTGAGTAACCGGACCCCTGGCCGGCGAGCGAAGAGTCTGTCACTCCGAGCGGCCAGACTGGTGGCGTCGATCTCCTCGTCGACGGCACATCGGCGAAGCGTGCACCTCGACCACACCACCTCTCCCGCCCTGGTCCACGAGGCCGTCGCGATCGAATTCAAGGCTGAGCCTGCGGCGGTGCTCGCGTCAGTGGTGCGCGTGGTCGTCCAGCACGTCCGGTGACTGGTTGCTGGTCGGGGCCGCGTTATCGGGAGGGAAGAGGCGGTGGCGGATTTCCCGCTGGAACTGCTCCTGCGTAAGGTCTATGTGCTCGGCCATGAGCACTGCTGCCCGGTCCTCTTCTCCGGACGCGATCGCGTCCGCGATCGCCAGGTGCTGCTCTGCGGCCACCACTAGCGACCCACTCGTGTTGCCTGCCAGCCCGATGGCGCTGACCTGCCGCTGGAGCCGCTGGACGGACTCGAGGGTCGCAGAAAAGAAGGTGTTGGCCGCTGCGGTCCCGACCCTGCCGTGGAACAGCTCGTCGGCCTGGTTGAACGCTCTGATGTCGTTGCGTTCTGCCGCGTCCGCCGACTGCTGTGCCGCTTCGCGCAGCGCCTTCACCTGGGAGGGTACGGCCCGCTGCGCCGCCATACGCGCGGTGGTGGTCTCCACGAAGCGGCGGAACTCGAACATCTCGTCCACCTGCTGAAGGTTCGCGGGCAGGAAGTGGGAGACCGACTCCCGCCACAAGTCGCCCCCCGGCTCGGCGACATAGATGCCCCTGCCCTTCTGCACGGAGAGCCGCCCCAGGGCGGAGAGGATCTTCACCGCCTCCCTGACCACCGTTCTGCTCATCTGGACGGCGTCGGCCAGGTCCTTCTCCGTCAGCAGGCGAGCACCGGGCTCGAGGCGTTCCTGGACGATGTACTCGAGGATCCGCTCCGCGGCAATCTCGTAACCGGGTCGATAAGCACCCGCCGCACCCGCCTGTTGTGGCACAGGTGGCGACGGCTCGCGTCGGGTCAACCTCGCTCCTCGGTCTCCTCTACGGGCCCGCTCGCGGGCGAGAGGGCAAGCTCTCCATCGAGACTACCAAACTGGTTTTCCAGATCTATCTGATGCGCAATATCTGGCAAATCAGACCCATGGGGGTTGACGTCATTCTGTGTTCGCCGCGACACTCAGCCCCGCGACGGCCGGTGCAGCGACTTCAGTGCCTCGCTCCACTTCAACGCCAACTCGCGCCGGCTGCTGCGGTCCTCCTCTGCCGGTCCTGCGGGGCTCGCGGCTCGCGACACCTGTCCGTCATCATCAACGGCTCCGAGGACTGAGCCGAACACGAAGATGGGGCACTATGGCTCACCGTTCTTCCAAAGGGGCATCGAAGGTTTCCATGCGCTGCCGGTCGAGGGCATCGTCCAAAGTAGTCGCGGCCATGATCAACGACAGATGAGTGAACGCCTGCGGGAAATTGCCCAGCTGCTCACCGCTGGGGCCTATCTCCTCGGCAAACAGACCGACATGGTTGGCGTAGGTCTGCATCTTCTCGAAGGCGTAACGCGCCGGGCGCAAGCGCCCAGCGCGGGCGAGGGCGTCCACATAGAGGAAGGTGCACAGGCTGAAGGTGCCTTCGGAGCCGCGCAGTCCGTCGGGGGAGGCCTCGGGGTCATAGCGATAGACAAGGCTGTCCGACACGAGGGTGCGTTCCATGGCGTCGAGCGTGGACAGCCAGCTCTCCGTCTTCGGAGCCAGAAAGCCGACGCGGGGGATGAGCAGCAGCGCGGCATCGAGGACTTCGCCTCCGTAGTGCTGCACGAGAGCCTGGGACTTCTCGTTCCAGCCGCGTTCCATCACCTGTTCAAGGATGGCATCACGAGAGGCGGTCCACCGCACCGTGTCGGCGGGACGGCTGTACTCGGCCGCCAAGCGCAGCCCCCGATCGAAGGCCACCCAGGACATCACTCGACTGAAGGTGAAGTCCTTGCGCCCGCCGCGGGTTTCCCACACGCCCTCGTCGGGCCGGTCCCAGGAGTCAGCAAGCCAGTCCAACGTCCGGGCGACGTTCTTCCAGCCGTGATAGCCGGCCCGCATGGTGATCTCGCCGCCCTCGGCCAACGCGTAAAGCGCCTCGCCGTAAATATCCAGCTGCAACTGATCGGCGGCGCCGTTCCCGGCCCTCACCGGATACGAGCCGCGATAGCCCTCGAAGTGTGTGAGCTCCTCCTCCGGAAGCTGAGGATCTCCGTCGACGCGGTACATGATCTGCAGCGGTTCACCTCCGATGCCCTCACGAGCTCGGAAGCGGTCTCCCAGCCAACGAGTGAAGTGCGCCGCCTCTTCGACATACCCGAGGTCGAGCAGGGCCCGCACCGACAAAGAACCGTCACGGACCCAGGTGTACCGGTAGTCCCAGTTGCGTTCCCCGCCGATCTGCTCAGGCAGACCCATGGTGGCTGCGGCGACCGGAGCGCCCGTCGGAGCGTAGGTGAGCAGTTTGAGAGTGATGGCCGACCGGTTCACCACTCCCGGCCAGCGCCCACGGTACCGGGAGGCGCGAACCCAGCGCTGCCAGAATCCCACCACGTCCCAGAACTGGCTGATCACGCCGTCCGGTGTCGGGGGAACCGGGGGCTGACTGTCCACGGTGTCGACGGTGAACACCGCGGCAGCCACCTGCCCCGCGTTCAAAGTGACGGCACCCCGTACGTCCCTGCCGTCCGGCTGCAAGGGGAACGTGCTCTGCACATACGCGGTGACACCCGGAGCCCGGAAGGTCGCGGTGCCGTCGCGGACGTCGAGCTCATGGTCGGCCCGGCCGTAGTCGAACCGCGGCCGACACTCCAACACGAAGCGCATACTGCCACGTACTGCCCGCACTCCCCGGATCAGTGTATGCCGGTCGGTGGCCCTGCCGGTTCGGCCCGGCGGCATGCAGTCGAATACCTCCCCAACCCCGTCGGGCGACAGAAAACGCGTCACCAGGACCGCGGTGTCGGGATAGTAAAGCTGCTTGCACGTGGCGCCCCTGGCCTCCGGAGCGAACAGGAAACGGCCGCCGCGATCATGATCGAGTAGGGCGGCGAATATGCTGGGCGAGTCGAACCGGGGGGCCGCGAACCAGTCGATGACCCCCTGCGAAGAAACCAGGGCGGCTGTCTCCAGATCGCCGACGACGCCGTGGTCGGCGATGGGCGGGTAACGGTCCATCGTCCTGCTCGCCTTTCTGAGGCCCTTCTTCCACTGTCGTCTTGGTCTGCCAGGGACGCCAGGGGAGCACCACACGGGCCGGGTACGCGAGCAGCGCTCAGGATGCGGGGGCGCCGATGCCCGAGCCGCACCGGCGCCGGGTTCGACTTCGACGGGGCCACGGGCTGACAACCGACCCGACAGTGCCCCGCGAGCAGTCGCCGTGCGAGCCTGCGGTGCTCGGCTCATGCTGGAAGAAAGAGGGGGGTGTGGCGACAGAGGAAGTGGTGGGGATGCGAACCGTAGTGGACCTCACGCGCTGCCAGGGCTATGCACAGTGCGTATTCCTCGCACCAAAGATGTTCGAACTGCACGGCGAGGAAGGATTGCTGTACGCCACGGCCGTCCCGGACGACCAGGCCGAACACGTGCGCCAGGCTGCGGCGGCCTGTCCGGTCCAGGCCATCCTCGTCGGTGAAGAGGTGAACCCCGATGGCCGCCGGTGATCTTCGGGAGGGCCGGATCGTGCTCGTCGGTGCGTCTCTGGCTGGGCTGAGGGCCGCGGAGACGCTGCGCGAAGAGGGCTTCACCGGCTCCCTCACGGTGGTCGGGGACGAACCCCATCCGCCCTACGACCGGCCGCCGCTCTCCAAGCAGGTACTTCTCGGCCAGGCAACGGCGGACACCACCGAACTGCCTATGCGCCGGGACCCGGACGCCGATTGGCGGCTGGGAACGGCCGCCACCGGGCTGGACCCTCTGGAGAAGCGGGTGCTGCTGGCGGACGGAGAGTCGCTGCCGTACGACCGGCTGCTGATCGCCACAGGGACCCGGGCGCGGCCCTGGCCCAACCCGGCAGAGGGCGCCCTGGACGGGGTGTTCACCCTGCGCACACGTGAGGATGCCGCAGGACTGGCCGAGCGACTGGACGCCGGGCCGAGGCGGGTGCTGGTGATCGGTGCCGGTTTCACCGGCTCGGAGATCGCCTCGGCCTGCCGGGAGCGCGGACTGGACGTCACGGTTGCCGAACGCGGCCCCGCGCCCCTGGTGGGCGCACTCGGCGGCACCCTGTCGAAGCTCGCGGCCGTCATGCAGCGCAACCACGGCGTAGACCTGCGCTGCGGAGTAACCGTCACCGCCCTGCGCGGGAACGGCAGCTTCACCGGCGCGGACCTGTCCGACGGCACGCGTGTCGACGCGGACGTGTGCGTCGTGGCGCTGGGGGCGGTCCGCAACGTCGAATGGCTGGCCGACTCCGGACTGGCGGCGGGCCCGCGCGGGATCGCCTGCGACGCCGGGTGCCGCGCCTTCAACATGTACGGCATCGTCACCGACGACGTCTTCGTGGCCGGCGACGTCTCCCGCTTCCCCCACCCGCTCTTCGGTTACCAGATGCTCTCCCTGGAGCACTGGGGCAACGCGGTCGAGCAGGCCGAAGTGGCAGCCCACAACATGATCAACCCGGGGCCCAGGCAGCGCCCGCACCTGGCCATCCCGACATTCTGGTCGACCCAGTTCGGGCTCAACATCAAGTCCGTGGGCGTACCGACCTTCTCCGACCACGTGGTCATCGCCCAGGGCTCTTTGGAGGCGCGCCGTCTGGCAATGGTCTACGGCTACCAAGGGCGGGTCACCGCCGCGGTCACCGTCGACATGGCCAAGTCGCTCAACTACTACCGGCACCTGATCGAGACCGCGGCCCCGTTCCCACCCCCGCCCGGCGCGCTGGACCGTGCGCTCGCGGCCGACGTCCCGATTCCGTCCGACGTACCGGATCCGAAGGGGCTGTCCCACGGCCCCACCGTGGCACTCACCGGATACCTGCCCGACCGCCGACTGACCGTGCTGCAGCACCCGCGCTGACACGCGTCCCGTCCCACGACGAGGAGCCATCATGGACTCCGAGACCCTGCTGGCACGGATAACCGACTACGCCAGCCGCCCCAACCCCTACCCGCTGTATGCGGAACTCCGCGCGGCCGGTCCCGTGGTATGGCAGGCGGACGACAGTTACCTGATCGGCACATACCACGAGATCGCCGCACTCCTTCACGACCCACGCATGAGTGTCGACCCCCGTACCCGTGGCGAAGTGACACACAAGCCGCCGTTCCTGCGGCTCGACGACCCGGAGCACCACAGGCTGCGCACGCTGGCCATGCGGCCCTTCGGGCCACCACACAACCCGGGCCGGGTGGACGCCATGCGCGGGGAGATCGACCAGATCACCAAGGAACTGCTGGCATCCTTCGAGGCAGCGCGGCAGATCGACATCGTCGACGACTTCGCCTACCCGCTGCCCGTCACAGTGATCTGCCGCCTGCTCGGCGTCCCCCGCGAGGACGAGCCGCTGTTCCGGGCCTGGTCCGACGCTCTGGTCACAGCCGCCGATGTCCGGCCCGGCCAGAACACCACCGAGGCGGACAAGGCCGGCGACCAGGCACGGGTCGAGATGGGCGGATACCTGGTCGACCTCGCCGAACAGCGCCGCGGCCGTCCGGAGGACGACATGCTCTCCGCCTTCGTCAACGAGCCGGATCCGACCCTGCGGCTCACCCAGGAAGAACTGGCAGAAACAGCCGTACTGCTGCTCATAGCCGGACACGAAACCACCGTCAACCTGATCACCAACGGGGTGCTCACCCTGCTGCGCCAGCCCGAGCACCTGGACCACCTGCGCCGCGACCCCGACCTGCTGCCGCAAGCCGTGGAGGAATTGCTGCGCTACGAACCCCCCGTCCACATGCGCGAACGCATCCCCCACGCCGACATCGAAGTTGCCGGCACCACGATCCCCACGGGCGCATCCGTCGTCCTGGCGCTGGCCTCGGGCAACCGCGACCCCATGAGGTTTCACGAGCCCGACCGGTTCGACCCCACCCGCCCGGACAACCAGCACCTCGGCTTCGGCAGCGGTATCCACCTGTGCTACGGCGCTCCCCTGGCCCGTATCGAGGCCCAGGCCGCACTCGGCGCGCTGATTCCCTACCTGGGCGCGGCGCGTCTGGTCCAGGACCCGCCTCCCTACCGGCAGAACGCCATGCTTCGCGGTCCCCGCCACCTGCCCATTCAGCTCTGAGTTCCGGCCCATGCCCATGTGATCGGGCAAGCACGACGCCTGGGGCGGCATCCGCCCGCCGTTCGCGGCAGGCGTCCTTGTGGCCGGTGGTGTCGCGATCGGTGCGCCCGGGACCGCCGATCGCGTCCACTGCGCCTCACGCCGCCAGGTCCCCGTCAGGTACCGCAGCACGGTGGTGGTGACCACGGCGGCCACGGCGGTTACTGATCCGATCCAACAGGAGCGCGGCGTGCGGCCGCCGACGGAGCGCACGGTGGGCCATGAGATGTGTCATGGCCCAGCAGACGCGGGAGACGGAGAAGGGGGGTTGGTGCTCGTCGTCGCGGACCATGCGCCGGTGCAGCGGCCGAACGCGCGGGCGTCAAACGCGGAGTGAGGGACCGTTCTCTTGAATGTGGACGGTGGCCACGCCGTGCGCGGCAGCGGCGCGGATCGCTCCCGCCGCGTACAGCAGCCCGCGTGTGCGGGAGGAGGTTTCCAGCCCCAGCCCTGAGCCGTCGCCGTGCGGAGTCTGGCTCATCTGCAGCAGCAGCGGTTGGGGATCCATGGCGCGCGAGCGTGTGGCGGCCCAGGATTTCGCACCGGGACGGATCTTCCCCGGTGCGTACGTGGCTGGTGCTGTGCTGCATGGCCATGCTGCATTTCTTCATCGCGGTTGACGTGACCGTGGTCGATATCGCCGACGCGGTCCACCCATCGCCGGGACGCAACCCGGTG
Organism: Streptomyces sp. NPDC111516; assembly: GCF_055635345.1. Lineage (NCBI taxonomy): Bacteria > Bacillati > Actinomycetota > Actinomycetes > Kitasatosporales > Streptomycetaceae > Streptomyces > Streptomyces sp. NPDC111516. Next base: position 25,726 of record NZ_JBVKBV010000005.1, read on the forward strand.
AACCGTGCCGTCGTCCTCAACGACGGGTCGTCTCAAGGAGGTCATGCGGTGGGTCCGCACGCCGACATCGTCAAACCACTGCCGGAACTGCTCGGGTGCCACGCCCGGCGCCTCGGGGACAAGGTCTGTTTCCAGGACCGGCTCAGGCGTGTGACCTACCGGGAGCTGGACAGGAGAACCGCACGGCTGGCCGGTCACCTGGCAGGACTCGGCCTGGCGCGCGGTGACCGCGTGGCCGTACTGCTCGGCAACCGTGTCGAGGCGGTCGAAAGTCTGCTCGCCGTCACCCGGGCGAGCGGCGTGGGCGTACCTCTGGACCCCGGGAACTCGGAGGAGGAGCTGACCCGCTTGCTGGACGACAGCGGGGCACGAATGCTCATCGCCGATGACGCCTGCCTGACGCGGCGGAGAACGCTGCCGTTCCGCCCCGGGCTGACCGTGGTGATGGTCGAAGGCGGCGCCGAGGACGGGGGCGTGGGCTTGCCTTCGTGGGCGGACTTCGAGGCGTCGGCGGACGAGGCCGGCGGAACCGGGGGCCGGCCCGCCGCGGTCGCGGGCGCGGGCGGCGTTCTCCGGTACGAGGAGTTGGCGGGTACGGAGCCGCGGACGCCGGCCCGGGACGATCTCGCACTGGACGAAGTGGCCTGGCTGCTCTACACCTCGGGCTCCTCCGGCGCGCCCAAGGGCGTCCTGTCCACCCAGCGCAACCGCCTCGCGCCGGTCGCGACCGGCCTCGTCGGCGTCCTTGGCCTGTCCGAACAGGACCGCGTGCTGTGGCCGCTCCCCCTCCATCACGCGATGAGCCAGGTGGTGTGCTTCCTCGGAGTGACCGCGGTGGGGGCGAGCGCGGTGCTGCTGCCCCGCTTCTCGGTGGCGGGGGTGCTCGGCGAACTGCGGCGTGGGGAAGCCTCGTTCACCCTGCTCGGTGGGGTCCCCACCACGTATTCGGCGTTGCTCGACGCGGTCCGGGGCGAGGAGAGCGGCAAGGACGGCGGCGGTCTTGGCGCCCCAGCGCTGCGGGGTTGCGTCAGCGGTGGCGCCGCGGCGGGGCCCGGGTTCCGCGAGTCCTTCGAGGCGATCTGCCGTGTCCCCTATCTGGAGCACTACGGCAGCACGGAGGCGGGCCCGGTCACCATGCCGGCGCCGGGCGAGGCGACGGCGTCCGGGGCGTGCGGCCGCGTGCTGCCCGGTACCCGGGTGCGGGTCGGCGGGGGCCCCGACGGCCGGGACACGGGCGAGGGCGAGTTGTGGGTCAACGGGCCCGGGGTCATGGCCGGTTACCACGGCAGGCCGGAAGCCACCGCGGAGGCACTGCGCGACGGCTGGTTCCGCACGGGTGACCTGGCCAGGATCGATGCCTTCGGTGGACTTGCCATCACCGGCCGGGCGAGTGATCTGATCGTTCGAGGCGGGGTGAACATCCACCCTTCGGAAGTGGAGATGGTGCTGCGGCGGCTGCCGGGGGTGGCGGACGCCGCCGTGGCCGGACGCCCGCACCCCGTCTTCGGCGAGGTGCCGGTCGGCTATCTGGTACCCGAGCCCGGTGGCGGCGTGCTGGACAGGGGGCGCGTCCTCGCCGCCTGCCGTGCGGAACTGTCCGGCTTCAAGGTACCCGTCGAGCTGTTCGAGGTGGCGGACATTCCCCGTACCGCCTCCGGGAAGACCCTGCGGCGGGACCTCGCCGGCCGGCCGGCACGGACGCTGGGCGCGGAGGCCGCCGGGAAGCCGTCGGAGGGCCTGCCGGCCCTGGTGCGGAGCGAGGTGGCGGCCGTGCTCGGCTGTGCAGCTCAAGCGGTGGAGCCGAACACGGCACTACGGGACCTGGGGATGGACTCCCTGACGGCGACGGTGCTGCGGGAGCGGTTGTCGGCGGTGACCGGCCTGCCTCTCTCCGAGGCCGTCGCCTTCGACTTCCCCACGGTCGCCGCGCTCGCCGCCCACCTCGGGGAACGGAACGCCGCCGCGCCGGCCGGCGCCGGGCCCGTGAACCGGAGTGCGGCCCGGTCGGACGACGACCCTGTGGTGATCGTGGGGATGGCATGCCGCTATCCCGGAGACGTGGCCTCTCCCGAGGAACTGTGGCGGCTGGTCGCCGACGGGAGGGACGCCATCGGTCCCTTCCCCACCGACCGGGGCTGGGACACCCGGGCGTTGTACGACCCGGATCCCGGGCGGCTCGGACGGACGTATGTGCGCGAAGGCGGTTTCCTCTCCGGTGCGGACCGCTTCGACCCCGGCTTCTTCGGCATCTCTCCCCGCGAGGCGCCGGCCATGGACCCGCAGCACCGGCTGCTGCTCGAAGTGGCGTGGGAGGCCTTCGAGCACGCCGGTCTCGTCCCCCGCACCCTGCGCGGCTCGGCGACCGGGGTGTACGTCGGGCTGATGTACAGCGACTACGCCCGCCACCTGACAAAGACGCCCGAGCATGTCGAGGGGTACCTCGGCCTCGGCAACGCCGGAAGCGTCGCCTCGGGTCGTATCGCCTACACCTTCGGCCTCGAAGGCCCTGCCATCACCGTGGACACGGCATGTTCCTCGTCCCTGGTGGCCCTGCACCTGGCGGCCCAGGCGCTGCGCCGGGGTGAGTGTGCCTTCGCGTTGGCCGGCGGCGCCACGGTGATGTCGGGCCCCTCGTCGTTCGTGGAGTTCAGTCGCCAGCGGGCGCTGGCTCCGAACGGCCGATGCAAGGCGTTCGGTGCGTCCGCCGACGGCACGGGGTGGGCCGAGGGCGCCGGCATGCTGCTGCTGAGCCGGTTGTCCGAGGCGCGCCGCGCCGGACTTCCGGTACTGGCGGTGGTGCGCGGTTCCGCGGTGAACCAGGACGGGGCGAGCAACGGGCTGACCGCACCGCACGGACCGGCGCAGCAGCGGGTGATCCGACAGGCGCTCGCGGACGCGGGGCTGACCCCCGGGGACATCGACGCGGTGGAGGCGCACGGCACCGGCACCCGGCTGGGGGACGTCATCGAGGCGGAGGCCTTCTTCGCGACGTACGGGCGCCAGGCGCGGCAGCGTCCCCTTTGGCTGGGCTCGGTGAAGTCGAACATCGGTCACACCCAGGCCGCCGCCGGAGTGGCCGGCGTGATCAAAATGGTGCAGGCGATGCGGCACGGCGTGCTGCCGCGTACGCTGCACGCCGACGAGCCGACCCCCCGTGTCGACTGGTCGACGGGGCGGATCACGCTGCTGACCCGGGCGGTGGAGTGGCCTGCTACGGACCGTCAGCGACGGGCGGGGGTGTCCTCGTTCGGCATCAGCGGCACCAACGCCCATGTGGTGCTCGAAGAGGCGCCGGACGACGGGGAGGCCGCACCGCCGTGTGCCGTGGCGGACGGCGGGACCGCGAGTGGCCGCGTCGGGCCCGGGGCGGCGCTGGAAGGTGCGGCACGTCCCGGACCGGTCGCGGTGGCCTTTCCGGTGTCGGCCAGGAGCGTGCCGGGGCTGCGGGCCCAGGCACGACGGCTGTACGACCATGTGGTCGCCGCCCCTGATACGGCCCCGGTGGACATCGGCTACTCGCTCGCCACCACGCGTGCGGCCTTCGAGCACCGGGCCGTGGTGGTGGCCCGCGACCGTGCCGAGCTGCTCGGCTCCCTGCGGGCCGTGGCGGAGGGCGGCGACCGGCACGGAGTACGCACGGGCACGTCCCGCCACCACGGCCCGCCGGCCCTGCTGTTCACCGGCCAGGGCAGCCAGCGCGTCGGCATGGGCCGCGAACTGTACGAGTCGCGGGATCTGCATCCGGCCTTCGCCAGTTCGTTGGACGAGTGCTTTGTCCTGTTCGACACGCTGCTGCCGGTGCCCCTGCGGGACGTCGTTTTCGCCGGGCCCGGTACGGAGACGGGCGCGCTGCTGCATACGACCCGGTTCGCGCAGCCGGCGCTCTTCGCCCTGGGGACGGCCTTGTTCCGGCAGTTCGAGGCCTGGGGGGTACGCCCCGGGCTGGTCGCCGGGCACTCGGTGGGCGAGGTGACGGCGGCACATGTCGCCGGGGTGTTGTCCCTCGCGGACGCGTGCACACTGGTGGCGGCCCGGGGGCGGCTGATGAACGCGCTGCCTCCGGGCGGCGCGATGGTGGCTCTGGCCGCCGGGGCGGACGAGGTGGCCGCCCACCTCGCCGAGACCGGTGGTGCGCTGGAGATCGCCGCGGTCAACGGGCCCGCCTCGGTGGTCGTCTCGGGCGACGAGGCCGCGGTGCGGGAGGCCGCCGCGTACTTCCGGATGCGGGGCCGTTCGGCAACGCCACTGCGGGTTGGCCACGCCTTCCACTCCGCTCGGATGGAGCCCGTGCCGGCCGACTTCGCGGACGTGGTCCGGCGTCTGTCCTTCACCGCGCCGCGGCTGCCTCTGATCTCTGCCGTGCCGGGCCGGGCGGCCACCGACGAGGAGCTGTGCACACCGGAGTTCTGGGTGGACCATGTCCGCCGTCCGGTCCGCTTCGCCGATTCGGTGGCGCACCTGGGTGAGCGAGGCGCGGCACACTACGTCGAACTGGGGCCGGACGGGGTGCTCACCGGCCTGGTACGAGATTGCCTCGCCTCGTCCGGACCGGCCCCGGCGGACCCGGACACGGGCGAAGCGGGCGGCGGCAAGCGGGGCCCGGCACCGCTGGTCCTGCCGACACTGCGCGGGACGCGGCCGGAAGCGGACGCCCTGCTCGACACGCTGGCCGCGCTGCACGCCCACGGCGTGCCCGTCGACTGGCGGGCCGTCTTCGCCGGGCGCGGCGGGCGGCGCGTCGCACTGCCCACGTACGCCTTCCAGCGCCGCCGGTACTGGCTGGAGCCCGACCCGGGGCTGCCGCCCGTGTCCCCGACGGCCGAGGCCACCCATCCGTTCCTGCGGTCGGACACCCGCACGGCCGACGACGACGGAGTGCTGCTGAGCGGGGTGCTCTCGGTGCGCGACCAGCCGTGGCTCGCCGACCATGTGGTGGCTGGGGAGATCTTGCTGCCGGCGACCGCCTTCGTCGAAATGGCCCTCCACGCCGGCGAGTTGGCGGGCGCGGCCGTCCTGGACGAGCTCGTCCTGACCGCGCCGCTGCCCTTGCCCTCGGACGGTGCCGTCGCCTTGCAGGTGAAGGTGGCGGGGGCGGACGACGCGGGACGGCGGACCGTGCTCTTCCACTCCCGGCCGCACACTCCGGCGGGTGACCAGCCCTGGCTCCGGAACGCCGCCGGCACTCTTTCGCCGGCGCAGCCGCCCGCGAACCGGGGAGCCGCCGCCACCGAGACCGGCGCCGCGCCCCGGCCGCACGCGTCCTGGCCGCCGCAGGCGGCGGTGCCACTGCATGCCGACGGTCCGGGGACCGGACCGTACGAGCGGCTGGCCGCCGACGGGCTGTTCTACGGCCCCGCCTTCCAGGGCATGCACGCCGCCTGGAGGCGCGGGGAGGAACTGTACGCCGACGTCGCGCTGCCCGAAGCGGCCCGGGACCCGCACCCGGAGGCGGACGGCCCGGACTTCGTCCTGCATCCCGCACTGCTCGACGCGGCGCTGCACGCCCTGGCCCTGGACCGCCTTGTCACGAACGGTTCCGGGACAGCCGGTCCGGCGGCCGACGGGTTGTCCCTGCCGTTCGCCTTCAGCGGAGTGCGCGTGCACACCACCCGCGTACAGCGCTTGCGGGTACGGATGACCCCCGGGCCCGACGGGCAGGCCGGAGTGGAGCTGGCCGACGAGACGGGCTCACCGGTGGCGACGGTCCGTTCGCTGACGCTCCGGCCCCTTCCGCGTTCCGGCTCGGCGACGGCGGACGCGGTCACCGGTGCTCTCCACCGGACGGACTGGTTGCCGCTGACCGAGCCGCCCGAACCCGTGGCGATGCCCCGCTGGGGGGTTCTGGGCACGGCGGGCACACGGCTGGTGGATGTCCTCGCACCCCCGGGTTCCGGCGTCCCGGTGTACCCCGGACCCGCGGCGTGCGACGCGTCGTCGGCCGTCGTCGTGGCACCGTGCCCGCCGCCCGAAACGACCGGCGGCGCGCAGGACCGAGCCGCCGGGCTGCTGCGGGCAGCGGACTGGGCGCTGAGGCTCGTGCAGGAATGGCTCGCCGAACCGCACCTGTCCCGCTCCCGTCTCGTCCTCGTGACGTCCGGTGTCGTCACTTCGGCCGACGACGGATTCCCTGCGGATGGCGCCGGTCGCGGGAATGACGGCCGATCCGGCAAAACAGCGTCCGTACCGTTGCACACACCGGTGTGGGGACTGGTCCGCTCGGCCCTGCGGGAGAACCCGGGCCGCTTCGCCCTGATCGACGTGGACGAACACCCCGACTCCTTCAGTGCCCTGCCCGCCCTGCTGGCCGCCTCGGTGCCCGAGGCAGCCGTACGCCGAGGGACGGCGTACGTGCCGAAGCTGGTGCCACTGGCCAAGGCGGCACCGAAACCGCAGAAGCGGCTGCCGCTCGACCCGGAGGGCACCGTCCTGGTCACCGGCGGCACCGGTTCCCTGGGCATGCTGGTGGCGCGGCACCTGGTCACCGCCCACGGCGTCCGGCATCTGCTGCTCGCCGGCCGGCGCGGGCCCGACGCGCCAGGGGCCCGGGAACTCGTCGCCGAACTCCGTGAGGCGGGTGCCCAGGTGACCGTTCACGCCTGTGACGTCGCGGACCGGACCGCGCTCGCCGCCCTGCTCGGCGCGGTACCGGCGGCCCACCCGCTGACCGGCGTGGTGCACACCGCGGGAGTGCTGGACGACGGCGTCGTCGCGGCGCTCACCACCGACCGTCTGAGGCGGGTGCTGCACCCCAAGGCGGATGCCGCTCTCGCTCTGCACGAACTGACCCGGGAACACGACTTGGCGGTGTTCGCGCTGTTCTCCTCGGTGGCGGGTACCTTCGGCTCCGCCGGCCAGGCCAACTACGCCGCGGCCAACTGCGTGCTCGATGCCTTGGCACGACACCGCGGGCGGCTCGGACTGCCCGGTACGTCGATCGTCTGGGGCCCCTGGCGGCAGAACGACGGCATGATGGCGCACCTCGGCGACGCGGATCGGCAGCGGATGACCCGCTCCGGGTTCGGCCCGCTCGGGCCGGAAGAAGGTCTGGCCCTCTTCGACGCCGCCGTGGCCGGTGACGAACCCGTGGTGGTGGCGGCCCGCCTCGCTCCGGCCGCTCTCCGCGGCGGCGACCCGGCGGCGAACAGGCTCCGAACGTCTGCCGCCGGCGCGGGCGGGGACCGACTCGGCCGGGTGCTGGCGGCTGCTCCCCCCGGCGAGCAGGGCGGGGTGGTGCTCACCAAGGTCCGGATCCTGGCAGCCCGCGTCCTGGGCCACCGGGAGGAGGCAAGCGAGATCGACGAGGACACCCTGCTGGCGGACCTGGGGCTGGACTCCCTGGCCGCGGTCGATCTGCGCAATGAGCTCGCGGCGTGGACGGGGCTGGCACTGCCGTCCACACTGCTGTTCGACTTCCCGACGCCGCGCGCGCTCGCCGCCGAACTGACGCGGCGGTATGCCGCCGAGGCACCTCCTGCGGGCGCCGGGTCCGACGGCCCGGTACGGCCCGAGGCCGCCGGCCCTCCGGGCTCCCCGGGGCGACCGGCGGACGACGGCGCGGGGGACGGTCCGGAGGCGGGCGCTCCGCCGGGCGCCCGGGTGCAGGCCACCGGCGCACCGCATGCCGGAGGAGCACCGGATTCCCTCGGCGCGCTCTTTCGTACCGCATGCGCCCGGGGACAGAGCTGGGACGGCATGGTGCTCCTCACCGTCGCCGCGCGCCTGCGCCCGGTCTTCGATACGGCCGGGGCGCCCGGTGCGACGCACGCACCCGTCATGCTCGCGGCGGGCGGCACGGCGGCCCGGCTGGTCTGCTCCCCCGCGCTCAGCGCGCTGTCCGGACCGCAGGAGTACGCGCGCCTCGGTGCCGGGCTGCGAGGGCTGCGGCCGGTTTCCGCGGTGCGGTACCCGGGGTTCGAGCCCCGAGAGGCTCTGCCCGCCACACTGGACGCCCTCGTCGCCGCCCAGGCCGCCGCCGTCCGCGCAGCGGCGGCCGAAGGCCCCCCGGTACTGCTCGGGCGGTCGGCCGGTGGCTGGGTGGCCCATGCCGTGGCCGAGCGTCTGGAGTCCGAGGGTGCCGCCCCGGCGGCCGTCGTCCTGGTGGACACCTATCCCCCCGGTCACGGCGACCGGGGTCAAGCGCTCTCCGCGATGACGTCGGACATGCTGCGCCGGGCGGCGGAATTCGCCTCTGCCGAGCCTGACCGGCTCACCGCCATGGCCGGATACTTCGAGCTCTTCAGTGACTGGAAGCCCGCGCCGCTCGCCTGTCCCACCCTGTACGTACGAGCCCGGGACCTGCTGCCCGGCGCCGAACCCGCCCCGGACTGGAGCCTGCCGCACGCCGAGGTCACCGTGCCCGGGGACCACTTCACCATGCTGGAGGAACACGCCCGTACCACCGCACTCGCCGTCCACCGGTGGCTCGGCAGCCGGGTCTGAGGACGTCCTGGGAGAGGCGCGGGTACGGGTGTGGGTATGGAACGGCTCCGTCCCGCGCACCCCCGCGCCCGGTCGGGCGGGCGGTCGGTCGGCCGGCCGGCCGGGCAGTCGGGCAGTCGGGCAGTCGGGCAGTCGGTCGGCCGGGCAGTCGGTCGGTCGAGCATCGGAGGGAGGCGCAGAAGTCTCTTGCGTCCGGCGATCCTCCTGGAGTGGGCTGTCCCCCATGAAGAAGAGAAGCATTGCGGCACTGACCGCGGCCCTGGCCGTGGCACCCCTTCTGGCGGCGGGTGTGCCGGGGCAGCGTGCGGTGGCCGCCGACTCCGGTGCCGACGGTTCCTCGTCCCCCACCGAGTCGACGCTCCTGCGCGGAGTGGACCTGGAGACGGTGACGATCCCCGAGTTACAGGAGCGCATGAAGCGCGGGTCCCTGACCTCGTCGGAGCTGACCCTGTCGTACCTCCGGCGGATCAAGGCCATCGACCCGAAGATCAACGCGGTGCTGCGCACCAACCCGACGGCCCTGCGCCAGGCGGCCGCCAGCGACGTCAGGCATCGCCTCGGAAAGGTCCGCGGCCCGCTCGACGGCATCCCCGTCCTGCTGAAGGACAATGTGAACACCCGCGACATGCCGACAACGGCCGGGTCGCTGGCGCTGGCCGGAAGTCCGCCGGACACGGACGCGGATCTGGTCAGCAGGATGCGCGCGGCCGGCGCGGTGATCCTCGGCAAGGCCAACATGTCCGAATGGGCCAACTTCCGCGCGGCGAAGCCGACGTCGGGCTGGTCGGCGGTGGGCGGGCATACAAACAACCCGTACGTCCTGGACCGGAATCCGTGCGGATCGTCCTCCGGTTCCGCCACCGCGCTCGCCGCGTCGTTGGCGCAGGTGGCGATCGGCACCGAGACGGACGGCTCCATCGTGTGCCCGGCCGGGATGAACGGGGTCGTCGGCCACAAGCCCAGCCTCGGACTGGTCAGCCAGTCTGGCGTCGTCCCGATCTCCGCCGAGCAGGACACGGCCGGCCCCATGGCGCGCAACGTCATCGACACCGCAATCACCCTCTCGGTGCTCAGCGGTCAGGAAGCCGCGGGCGCCGACGGTGCCTTCGGCCTCACGGACGCGGCCACGCGCCCCGGCGGCCTGCGCGGCAAGCGGATCGGCCTGTGGCGGCTCCCCTCGCTCGGCGCCGAGGTGGACGCCCTGATGACCCGGACCGCGGCACAACTGCGTGCCGCCGGGGCCCAGGTCTTCGAGGTGAAGCCGCCGTACCAGGACAGGCTCGCCGAACTCGAGTTCCCGGCTCTGCTGAGCGAGTTCCACCGGGACATCGACGCCTACCTGTCCACCCGCAACGGGCCTCGCGACCTCGCCGAGCTGATCGAGTTCAACCGCACGCACCCGGCCGAGCGGACCTGCTTCGCCGGCCAGGAGTTGTTCGAGCAGGCCCTGGTCGCGCCGTCGACCACAGACCCGCGCTACCGGGCCATGCGCGCCGAGCTGAAGGACCTGTCCCGGCGGTCCATCGACGAGACCATGGCCGCCCATGACCTGGACGCCATCGCCTCCCCGGCGAACCCGCCCGCCTGGACGACCGACTGCGCGCGGGGCGACAACGACGTGATCCCGTCCTCCACCCCGGCCGCCGTCGCCGGGTACCCCTCGCTGTCCGTGCCCGCCGGGTTCGTCAGCGAGTTGCCGGTCGGCCTGCTCCTGATGGCCGGCGGCCACCAGGACGCCGAGCTGCTGTCGCTGGGGGCGGCGGTGGAGCAGCGGCTGGATGCCTGGCGGGCACCGCGCTACCTGCCCTCCGTGACGTCCGACGCCACTCGGTGAGACGGCCGGCGACGGCACCGCCGCGTGTCGGCCGGTGCCGTCGCCGTACCACTCGCCCTTTTGGGACTTCGGTGACCGCTGCCGAGCGCGTCATGGTCGAGGACCCATGTGCGGGTCATAACGCACTTCGGTACGAGCGGTGCGCCGGGGCCGGACGCGAACCGGGTCGGGCTCAGCCGAGCCGCCACCGAGAACTGCGAGCACATCGCCGCGCTCGGCGAAGACGTCAGCGGTCTCGCAGTCGGAGCCCCTGTCGCCGTGTACCTGCCCGGCGACGGGGGGCTACGCCGAGTACGCCGTCGGCCCTGCCCGCTTCGCCTTCCCCCTGCACACCCCGCTGGGCGAAATCGACCTGCGGACCGTCGGCGGAGCCGCACTCGTCCGTCCAACGGCCCATGGCCTCCTCGCCAAAGCGGCCGCCGCCCCCGTCGGCCACTTGCGGTGGGCACGGGCACCGTCGCCGTAGTCGTCCACGGCATGGTGCCAGGTCACCCGGTTGTCCCAGGGCACGAAGGCACCGACGTGTGCGGCGTGGACCGAGTCCGACCTGCACGATCGCTTCGTCATACGTCAGCCGCACTCTGAAGCGAGCGGGTGAATGGTCACGGAGCATGACCATGATCACGCTGCGGGCGCGCGGACGTACCTCACTTGATCGAGTCACATCACCGGGTTGCGGCCGCGCGTGCCACCGCGCCACCACTGAGAAGCGCACGGATGTCACTTCGACTCCTCACAACTGCGATGCCCCGGCTGTCGTCACCGCCCCGCGCCCCGGCGCAGCTCCTCCCGGATCAGGCACGCCCCACTCGCATGCAGTACGGCGAAACGCATGCGCACTTCATCGCCGTCCCGCCGGGCAGAATCGTGGGCGAGGAGTGAACCGGGCGGCGAGCGCTCCGCGTTGCCGGCGCCAGGAGTCCGGCAGCGAGGACCGCCTCGGCGCCGTCGAGAGCTACTGCCGCGCCGATGCGATCGAGTTCGAGTGGCAGCCCGACGGTGGACGGCTAAGACTGAGGCAGCGGTTTTGGATCCGACCACAGATCCCGACATCGTGATTTCCGGACCGCTCGCTCCGGCCATCGAAAAGCGCGAGTACGGGTGCCGGCCGTAATGTCGGCGGCGCTCGAAAGTTCCTCAAGGAGCTCGCATGGAGGAGAAATCCCTCGACGTCTTGACACCCGGGCCGGATGAATCCGCGATCGACGTACACAAGTACACCGGCCCGGAGAACGGCGTCGAGAAAGACCTCGCCGAGGTGCTGGCTGACGTCATGTGCGTCGAACGGGTGTCGATCGACAGCCACTTCTTCGATGACCTCGGCGCCAACTCATTGGTGATGGCTCATTTCTGCGCACGAGTCAGGAAGCGGGCTGACCTTCCCTCGGCGTCGATGAAGGACATCTACCGGCACCCGACGATCCGCAGCCTGGCGACGGGGCTCGCGAACGCCGCGCCCACCCCACTCGAGCCGCCGGTCCCGGCGCCGGCCGAGGTGGTGACCCCAATCGGCACGGCGCGGTACGCCCTCTGCGGAACGCTGCAGTTCCTGCTCTTCCTGGGGTACTCGTTCCTCGCCGGACTTGTTGCCGACCGAGGCTACGCATGGGTCTCCGCCGGCTCGGGTGTGATCGATATCTACCTGCGATCGTTCGTCTTCGGAGGCATCGGCTTCGTCGGGCTGTGCACCTTCCCGATCGCGGCCAAATGGCTCCTCATCGGCCGGTGGAAATCACGCGAGTTCCCGGTCTGGGGTCTGACCTATCTGCGCTTCTGGACCGTCAAGGTGCTGATCCACGCCAACCCGATGATCTTCTTCGTCGGCAATCCCTTGTACGTGCTGTACCTGCGAGCCCTGGGCGCGCGGATCGGCAAAGGGGTCACGATCCTCTCCCGCAGCGTTCCGGTCTGTCCCGACCTGCTCACCGTCGGCGCCGGCACGGTGATCCGCAAAGACTCGTTCTTCCCCTGCTACCGGGCGCACGCCGGCCGTATCCAGACCGGCCGGGTCACCCTTGGCCGGGACGTGTTCATCGGCGAGAAGACGGTGCTCGACATCAACACGTCGATGGGCGACGGGGCTCAACTCGGCCACACGTCCACGCTGTACAGCGGCCAGGCGGTTCCGGGCCGTCAGCGCTGGCACGGGTCCCCGGCACAGCTCACGCAGCACGACTACCTGAGAATCGGGCCGGCCACATGCGGCACGCTGCGCCGGGCCGGCTTCGGCCTCATCACCGTGCTTCAGTTGTTCTTCCTCTACGTGCCACTAGCCGTCGGGGGCGCGTACATGCTGGTGACCCTGGTCCCGGCGCTGCACAACCGGCTGAGCCCGGGCACGGTGGAGCTCACATCGCTGGATCTCTACATCGACGCCCTGGTCCTTTCCCTGCTGCTGTTCTTCGGCTTCGTCGTCGTGGGCCTGGCCGTGATGTTCACCGTTCCGCGCCTGCTGAACCTGGTCGTCAAGCCGGACAAGGTCTATCCGCTGTACGGGTTTCACTACTCGGCGCACCGGGCGATCGGGCGCATGACCAACATCAAGTTCTTCACATGGCTGTTCGGTGACAGCTCCTACATCGTCCACTACTTGCGCGGCATCGGATACGACTTGTCCCGGGTCGAGCAGACGGGGTCGAACTTCGGCACGGAAGTGCAACACGAGACCCCGTTTCTGTGCTCGGTCGGGAGCGGGACGATGGTCGCCGACGGGCTCTCCATCATCAACGCCGACTATTCGAGCACGTCCTTCCGGGTGTCCCGGGCCTCGATCGGGTCATACAACTTCCTCGGGAACAACATCGCCTATCCCTCGGGGGCCAGGACAGGCGAGAACTGTCTCCTCGCGACGAAGGTGATGGTTCCCCTCGAAGGCGAGGTGCGCGAGGGGGTGGGCCTGCTCGGCTCACCGTGCTTCGAGATTCCCCGGTCGGTCGAGCGCGATTCCCGGTTCGACCATCTGCGCACCGGCGACGAGTTGCGCCGCAGCCTCGCTGCGAAGAACCACTACAACATCCGCTCGATGATCTTCTTCCTGCTCGTGCGGTGGCTGCACTTCTTCGTGCTCACGATGCTCGGCCTGGCGAACGCCGAGCTGTACGGCTCCTACGGGCATGTGCTGATCGCCGCGTTCCTGGTGCTCAGCCTCGGGTTCACTGCCGTCTACTTCGTACTGGTGGAGCGCGGCATCGCGGCATTCCGCGCGCTGCAACCGCAGGTGTGCTCCATCTACGACCCGTACTTCTGGTGGCACGAACGCCTCTGGAAGGTGCCCGACCACTACCTCGACATCTTCAACGGCACCCCTTTCAAGAACGTGATCTGGCGGATGCTGGGTGTTCGGATCGGCAGCAGGGTCTTCGATGACGGCTGCTATGTGACGGAGCGGACGCTCACCACCATCGGGAACGACTGCACGCTCAATGCGGGAAGCAAGATCCAGTGCCACTCGCAGGAGGACGGCACCTTCAAATCCGATCGCAGCACCCTCGGCGCCGGTTGCACCATCGGTGTGGGAGCCCATGTCCATTACGGCGTGACGATGGGCACCGGCGCGGTGCTCGCACCCGACTCCTTCCTCATGAAGGGCGAGGAGGTCCCGGAACACGCACGCTGGGGAGGAAACCCCGCCACGGAGCTGCGAGACGCCCCTGATCAGTCCGAGGCGCTGACGCGGATGGGATAGCAGCTCCGCCCTTGTCGGCGCTGAACAGCACGGTGGCGAAGGTGAATGGAGAGGGACGACCAGATGGGAATGCAAGCGCAGGCCGACCGGGAGTTCTGGCGCGATGTGCTCGTCGCCGGTGGATTCACCGAAATCCCGCGGTGGACGCTCAATCCGGTGAAGGGCGTCGGCGAACACGAGGCGCCGATCCCGGACGACGTCGTCGCGGCGTTGGGCCGGCTGGCCAAGGACCTGGCGGTGCCGCTCGGCTCAGTGCTGCTGGCAGCGCACGCCAAGGTGCTCGCCGCGCTGTCCGGCGAGCACGAGGTCGCGACCGGGTACGTCTCCGCGGAGGGCGGCCGACCGCTGCCCTGCCGGCTGACGACCGAGCCCGACTCGTGGCGGGCGCTGCTGCTGGACGCCCATCGAGTCGCGTCGGACCTGCTGTCGCACAAGGACTTCCCGGTCGATGAGCTCAGGTGCGAACTGGGCCTGGCCGAGCCGTCGATCGAGGCCGTGTTCGATCTACACGGCGCCGGCGGCGAAGTCGCCGGTAACACCGTGCTGTGGGTGGGATTTTCGCAACGTGGCGGCCACCCTGTGCTGCGGCTGCGGTATCGGACCGACGCGCTCGACGAGGACTGCGTCGTCAGGATCGCCGGTTACCACCTCACCGCACTCGCGCTCATCGCCGCCGATCCGGACGCCGAGCACGGGCGGCAGAGCCTGCTCTCCGCCGAGGAACTCCACTTCCAGCTCGAAGAACTCGCCGGTCCACGCCGGGAACTGCCGGACCGCCGGTTCCACGAACTGTTCGAGCAGCGGGTGGCGGCACACCCGGACGCCGTCGCCGCGGTGCATGGGGATCAGCAACTGACGTATCGAGAACTCAACGCGCGCGCCAACCGGGTGGGACGAGCCCTGCTGGCGCGGGGGCTGCGCCCCGAGGGTGTCGTCGCGGTGGTGACCGAGCGCAACCTGGACTGGATGGCCGCCGTCCTCGCGGTCTTCAAGGCCGGCGGCGTATATCTGCCCATCGAGCCGCATTTCCCGGCCGACCGCCTCGCGACCATGCTCTCGCGTGCCGCATGCGGGCTCGTGCTGACCGAACCCGGCAGCACCTCCACGCTCGACCAGGCCCTCGACTCGCTGTCCGGGGTCCGGAAGCTCTTCGTCGGCGCAGCCTACGAGGAAGACCATGCCGACGGTGATCTGGGCCTCCACGTCGCACCGGACCAGCTCGCCTACATCTACTTCACCTCCGGCTCCACAGGTGAGCCCAAGGGTGCGATGTGCGAGCACGCGGGCCTGCTGAACCACCTCTACGCCAAGATCGACGACCTGGAGATCGGCGAGGGACAGGTGGTCGCCCAGACTGCACCCCAATGCTTCGACATCTCGCTGTGGCAGCTGGTGTCCGGGCTCCTGGTCGGGGGGCGGACCCTGCTGGTGGAGCAGGAGGTGATCCTGAACGTCCAGCGGTTCGTCGACAAGATCGTCGACGGCCGGGTCGCCGTCCTCCAGATCGTGCCCTCCTACCTGGACGTGGTCGTGTCCTGGCTGAAGGAGCACCCCCGCGAGCTGCCGGACCTGCGGTGCGTGTCGGTCACGGGCGAGGCGCTGAAGAAGGAGCTCGTGCAGCGCTGGTTCGCCGCCCAGCCCGGGATCAAGCTGGTCAACGCCTACGGGCTGACCGAGACCTCGGACGACACCAACCACGAGGTCATGGACCGCGTGCCCGACGGAGACCGGGTCCTGCTGGGTCCTGCGGTCAACAACGTGCACGTCTACGTCGTCGACGAGCACCTGATCCCGGTGCCGCTCGGAGCCCCCGGTCTGATCGTCTTCTCCGGCGTCTGCGTCGGCCGCGGATACGTCAACGACCCCGAGCGCACCCGGCAGGCCTACCTGGCCGATCCGCACCGTGAGGGCACCCGGCTCTACCGGGGCGGCGACTACGGCCGTTGGACGCCCGAGGGAAAGCTGGAGTTCCTCGGGCGCCGCGATACCCAGGTGAAGATCCGTGGCTTCCGGATCGAGATCGGCGAGATCGAGAACACCCTGTTGCAGGTGCCCGGTGTTCGCGACGGTGCGGTCGTCGTCGCCGAGCGGGCCGGCCAGAGCAAGCACCTGGTGGCGTTCTACTCCGGTCGGCGGCCGCTCGAGGTCGACATCCTGCTGGACCGGCTCGGTGAGTCGCTGCCCGCGTACATGGTCCCGTCGGCCTTTCACTGGCGGGAGACTCTGCCGCTGACGGCCAACAGCAAGATCGACAGAAGGACTCTGCAGGCACTCGCCGGAGAACTCGACACCGTCCGGGACGACTACCGCGCGCCGGATACGCCGACCGAACAGCAGTTGGCGGCCGCATGGGCGAAGGTGCTCGGCATCCCGCAGAATCAGATCGGACGGCGCGACCACTTCTTCGACCGGGGCGGCACGTCGCTGTCGGCGGTAAAGCTGGCCATCGTCCTGGACCGTGCGGTGTCCCTCAAGGACGTCACCCGTCACCCGATCCTCGCCGATTTGGCCGGGCTGGTCGACGGCAGGTCCGAGCGGCGTGCCGGGCTGCTTCAGCCGCTGTCGGAATCGGATGGTGCGCAGACCGCAGCCCTGGTGTGCTTCCCCTACGCCGGCGGCAACGCGGTGAACTTCCAGCCGATGGCCAGGGCGCTGCCGGACGGTGGACCGGCGGTCTACGCCGTCGAGCTGCCGGGTCACGACGTGGCCGCCGAGAGCGAGCCGCTCGCGCCGATGACACACGTGGTCGAGCAGGTCGTCGACGAGATCACCGGGCGTGGCCTGACCAGGGTCCTGCTGTGGGGCCACTCCTCGGGCACCGCGTTGGCCGTGGAGACGGCCAGAAAGCTGCGGGAGCGCGGGGTGGACGTCCAACGGGTGTTCCTCGGCGCGCAACTGCTCGGTGACGCCGACGACCGGCGCGCCACCATCACCGAGCTGACCGGGCGGAGCAACGCCGAGATCGCCGCGAGCCTGAGCACGGACGGCGGCTACACCTCACTCGGTGAGCTGGGTGCGCAGCACGCCGAGCACGTCGGCGCCGCCTACCGGCACGACTGCGTGTCCGCACACCACTACTTCGCCGACGCACTGCAACGCCCGCCGGCGCAGAAGCTCTCCGCGCCGGTCACCGTGGTCGTTGCCGCGGACGACCCGAGCACGGCGGAGTACCCGCGCCGGTACCGCGACTGGCAGCTCCTGGCCGAGCGGGTCGACCTGCACGAACTCGCCGACGGCGGCCACTACTTCCTGCGTACCCGTCCGGCCGAGGCAGCAAAGGCCGTGCTGCACGCCGCCGAATTGTTCGCTTCTTCCTGAGTGTCAGCTGAAAGGAGATCGAGATGTCGTTCACATCCACGGCGTTGCTGGTCGACGTGGAACTGGAATCCGGCGGACCCCCACGGCTGCGGGCCGACACCGCCGGCGACGCGCCTGCCTGGGCGGCCGACCACCGGGACGCGCTGCGCGCAGTCGTCGCCGAGCACGGTTCGGTCCTGGTCCGCGGCCTCGGACTGCGTGATGCGGCCGAGACCGGTGCCGTCTTCTCAAAGCTGGCCACCGGTCTGATGACCGAGCAGGAGGCCTTCGCACCCCGGCAGACCTACTCCGACGGGGTGTACTCCTCATCGAAGTGGCCGCCGAACCAGCCCATGTGTATGCATCACGAACTGAGCTACACGCTTGAGTTCCCGGGCCTGATGATGTTCGCCTGTCTCAGTGCGCCCACCGACGGCGGGGCGACCGCGGTGGCCGACTCACCGACCGTGCTCGACGCGCTGCCCACCGGGTTGACCGAGCGGTTCGAGCGCGAGGGCTGGCTGCTCACCCGCAGCTACAACGACGAGATCGGCGCCTCCGTCGCCGAGGCCTTCGGCACCGAGGACCGGGGCGCCGTCGAGCGCTACTGCCGCGCCAATGCGATCACGTTCGAGTGGCAGCCCGACGGTGGACTGCGCACCAGACAGCGCCGCAGCGCCGTGGTGCGCCACCCGGTCACCGGCCGACGCTGCTGGTTCAACCAGATCGCGTTCCTCAACGAGTGGACGATGGCTCCCGAGGTCCACGAGTACCTGGTGGACGTCTACGGCGCCGACGGGCTGCCGTTCAACACCCGCTTCGGCAACGGCGACCCGATCGGCGAGGACGTCGTGCAGCTGCTCAACAGCGTCTACGAGGCGAACACCGCCCGCGAACCGTGGCAGGCCGGTGACCTGATGCTCGTCGACAACGTCCGCACCGCGCACAGCAGGGAGCCCTTCGAGGGACCGCGCGAGGTGCTCGTCGCCATGGCCGAACCGGTGCGTCTGGCCGACTGCTCGCCGACCGTAGAGGTGACCACGCAATGACCACCGTCGATTCCACAGCGAGAGAGTCCGCAAGTGTCGCACCGATCACCGTGCCACCGTTCGCGGTGATCTCCGGTGCCCAGGTCCGGCGCACGCTGCACGGATGCGAGAAGCGGATCACGGAGTTGGTCGAGGCCACCTACCGGGTGCACGGCGCCGGTGATTCGGTGAACCCGCCGTCGTACTTTTTGCGTTTCCCCGATCGCCCGTCCTCCCGGATCATCGCGCTGCCCGCCTCGATCGGCGGGGAGACACGGGTGGACGGCCTGAAGTGGATCTCCAGCTTCCCGGAGAACGTGACGGCCGGCATCCCAAGGGCATCGGCCGTGCTGATCCTCAACGACCATGACACCGGCTACCCGTTCGCCTGTCTGGAGAGTTCGATCATCAGCGCCACCCGGACGGCCGCGTCCGCGGCGTTGGCGGCCGACTGGCTCAGCCGCGAACGGCCACGCCCGACGCGCGTCGGGTTCTTCGGGGTGGGCTTGATCGCCCGCTACATCCACACCTTCCTGGTCGGCACCGGCTGGTCGTTCGACGAGATCGGCGTGCACGACCTGTCCGCCGACAGCGCGGCAGGCTTCCGGTGCTACCTGGAGCAGTCGGACACCACCGGCCGAATCACCGTGCACGACAGCGCCGAGCAGTTGATCCGAAACAGCGATCTGGTCGTCTTCGCCACGGTCGCCGGTCAACCGCACGTCAGTGACCTGTCATGGTTCGCACACAATCCGCTGGTGGTGCATGTGTCGCTGCGCGACCTCGCGCCGGAGATCCTGCTCGCCTCGACCAACATCGTCGACGACGTCGAGCACTGCCTCAAGGCCGACACGTCGCCGCATCTGGCCGAGCAACTCACCGGCAACCGGGACTTCCTGAACGGCACGTTGGACGACGTGATGGCCGGGCGGGTGAGGGTGCCGACGGACCGGCCGGTGGTGTTCTCGCCCTTCGGCCTCGGGGTGCTCGACCTCGCGGTGGGCAAGTACGTGTACACCGAAGTGGCCCGCTGCGGAGAGTTGCAGGTCGTCGACGATTTCTTCCACGAACTGAGCCGGTACGGATGAGCCGGCCGAGAGACCAAGAGACTCCTTCAGGGCTGATCCCAGGAGGAGACCACCGGTCACGTCACAGCAGGTCCTGACGCACGAGACAGCGGCCGCTGACGTAGGGCCCCGTCCCACCTGGTTGGACACGGGGTCTCATCCGCACAAGCGAGGAGCCCGCCCAGGGCCGGATGGAAGTTCCGAAAGTGCTCTGCTCCAGCCAGAGGAGATCATCGTGCCCGTCATTTCCGTTCCCTACGCCTTCAACGAAGAGAATCTCTATGTCGACCTCCGGTCGATCTTCGGGCACTCGCTCTTCCTGAAGTGTGAGGGCTTCAACTTCGCCGGCTCGATCAAGTTGAAGGCCGCGACCGAGATGGTGGAGGCCGCTGAGCGGGACGGAATCCTGAAGCCGGAATCGATCCTGGTCGAGTCCTCGTCCGGAAACCTCGGCGTGGCGCTGAGCGTGATCGCGGCAAGCAAGGGCTACCGGTTCCTGTGTGTGACGGACTCCCGCGGCAATCTGTCGAACAGAATGATGATGGAGGCGTTGGGCAGCCAGGTGCACGTGATTACCGAACAGGAGGCCCCCGGTGGCTTTCTCGGCGCGCGGCTCGAGTACGTCCGCGCGCTGTGCGCCGCCGACGACCGGTATGTGTGGCTCAGCCAGTACACCAATCCGAGCAACTGGAAGGCGCACTACCGCACGACCGCGCCGGAGATCGCGCGTCAGTTCCCGCGGCTGGACGTGCTGTTCGTCGGAGCCGGCACCACCGGGACCCTGATGGGCTGTGCGCGCTACTTCCGGGGATGGCACCGGCCGGTGCGCATCGTCGCGGTGGACAGCGTCGGCTCGGTGTCCTTCGGCGGTTCGCCGGGCCGCCGGATGATTCCCGGTCTGGGCATGAGCGTGCGCCCGCCGCTGCTCGACGAGTCCTATGTCGACGAGGTGATTCATGTCGAGGAGTCGGACACCATACGTGCCTGCCATCGTCTGGCCAAGCGCGGGTTCCTGTTCGGCGGCTCCACCGGCACGGTGATCAGCGGCGCAACGGACTGGTTGGCCCGGCATGACGCGCGCGAACTCACCGCAGTGGCCATCGGCCCGGACCTTGGCGAGCGCTACCTCGACACCATCTACCAGACCAACTGGCTGCAGGACCTCTACGGCAAGGACGGGCTCGACTCCGACAAGGAGGCCGCCGATTCCTGGGCAGCCGCCCCCTCGCCGGCGACACGGTAGGGCGGTCGGCCGGACCACGCGTACCAAAAGCCGCGATGGCAACCCGCACCAGTTCCAGCGAAGCCCCGGGCGCCCCGTCCGAGGGGCCGGCAGCACCGACAAGGCCCTTCCCGATGTCCGCCTCGGCCGCTCGGGTCCGATCCGGTCGGGCGACGACGCTCGGGATCCCTGTATCGCTGACGCTTCCGAGGAGCGGTGTTGACCCATTCGTGTTGTGATCGATGACGAAGGAGGCAACGCTGTCGGAACAGGAGGAAATCATGGCTGGGACACTGCGAGCGCGAGACATCATGTCCGGCGGCGTGCAGTGCGTCGGGGCGCACCAGTCGCTGTTCGACGTGGCGAAGATGATGCGCGATCTGAACGTCGGTTGCCTGCCCATCTGCGGCGACAACAACAAGCTCACAGGCTTGATCACCGACCGTGACATCGTCGTCAAATGCTGCGCCGAGGGCATCGACCCGGCAACCGTGCAGGCCGGATCACTCAAGGCCAAGGTGCACTGGATCGATGCCGAAGCGGACGCCGGCGATGTCCTGAGGACCATGGAGGAACACCAGATCAAGCGGTTGCCGGTGATCGACGTCCAGGGCGGCCACCGTCTGGTCGGCATGATCACGGAGGCAAATCTTGCGAAGAATCTGAGCGACGAACAGATCGCCGAGTTCGCGAGCCGCGTGTACGCGAGTGCCGGGATGTCCGGCGAATCCGCGGGCTGAGGCGTCTCACCGAACCCCGGAGGAACCCGGCCAGGTTGTGACCTGTGCGTCCGGGCTCGGCCTCCCGGAAGTGGGCGCTCCGGTACAGCCGGCACGCTGCGGACCCTTTTGCCCGGGCTCGGAGGACGCAGGGTGAGGCCGGTCGGGGAAGCCGGCGTGGTGGGTCCGCGGAGTGCGGAGCGCTCCCTTCCGTGGAAGGCCGCGCCTACCCTGGCATGTATGACCACGGGGGATGAACTGCTCCTGCTCGCGATAGTCCCGGGCAGGCGGCGCATACGGATACGGGGCGGGGACCGGCTCCGGTTCGCCCTGCGGACCGCGGAGTTGGCGGATCTGGGCCTGGCCGGACGGATCGCCGTCGGCCGCCGGCGGATCGAGGTGGTGGACACCCGGCCCGTCGAGGACCGCCGCCTGAGCAATGTCCTGCACACTCTCGGCGCGGCTGCTCCCCCGCCCGGCCTCGAGGACTGGCTGCGCCGGACACCGCGCTCCCTGACCGTCGAGTACCTCTCCCGGCTGCAGGACCAGAAGGCGGTCCGTGTCCGTCGGTGGCGCGACTCCAGCGGCCGTACCCGCCACGACATTCTCTCCGTGGACCTGCCGCGCCGCCGGGCGCTGCTGACCCGCCTCGACAGCGTGGTCCGCTCCGGCTCCGCAAGGTCCACCGCCGACCGCGACCTCACCCTCGCCGTGCTCGTCCAGGCCGCGCGCCTCGCCCCGGCCGCCTATCCAGGACTGCGCGGCATCACCGGCCGCCGCCGTTTGGCCGCCCTCGCCGCAGCCCACCGTCTCGCCCCCGCAACCGCCGGAGCGACCCCGGTCGCCGACGAGGAACTCGCTGCGGCACTGACCACCGGCGCCGACGTCCTCACCCGCCGGCTCCTCGGCGAGCTCAGTGACCTCTACGCCGACTTCACCACCGGCGGCCACGGTCTCGGCCACGACCTGAACGCGGGCAGTTGGTCCGAGGGCGGCGCAGGCGGCACCGGCCACCACGGCGGCGGGCACGCGGGCTGGTGAAACCGACAGCCCGACCTGCCGGCAGTTCCGTCTCCCTGACCCCGCACGAGTACGAACGAGCCGCCACCGAGAACAACTTCCCGCTCAACGTGAGAAGTCTCGCGGAGCGAGCCGGTCACCGACGCACGGGAAGAGCGGAGGGTCCACACGTCCGGTCCGGCATAGGTAATACGACCGTCGCCGGGCCCGTTGCGTGTCGGCAGGCGTTTGACCGATGTGGCGGGGGCCGGGGCTCACGAGACTCGGTGTCAGCGGCGGCCGCGGGGCCGCCCCCGCCGAACAGGGGAGTCAGACAGCCATGTCCGAGAACCAGAACGAGCTCACCATCGAGAACTCCGCCGTCGTCCTGATCGATCACCAGCCCGCCATCGCCCTGATGACCACCCCTCCTTCGCAGACCGAGCTGGTCAGCAACGTCGTCGGGCTCGCCCGCACCGCGAAGATCCTGGGCGTTCCGACCGTCCTGACCACGGTCGGCGCGACGGGCGGCCCGCTCGACGACCCGATCTTCGCGGAGATCAGCGAGGTGTTCCCGGATCTCAAGCCGATCGATCGCGTGACCACCAACGCCTGGGCCCATCCCGAGGTGCGGGCTGCGGTCGAGGTCACCGGGCGCCGCAAGCTCGTGATGGCCGGCCTGTCCACCGACGTGTGTCTCGCGCAGGCCGTCATCGGCGCACTCAAGGACGGCTACGAGGTGTACTTCGTGTCCGACTGCTCCGCCGGCGTCAGTCCTGAGGCCCACGAGGACGCCAAGACGCGCCTCACCATGGCCGGCGCCCGGCCCATCAACTGGACCGCTCTGCTCAGCGAGTGGACCCCGGAGATCACCTCGCCCGAGCGCGTCGCCCTCACGGACGTGCTGATGCGGCACGGTGGCGCGGCGGCCCTGTGGACGAACTACGTCCTGGCGCAGGGCTCCACCGGTAAGTAGCGGACCCCGCCGTGATCAGCTGGACCGTCGAACACCGTGGCTCGATCGCCTTGTTGACGTATCACAGGCCACCTGACCAGTACCTCGACCCGGAATCGCTCGCCGAACTCGTCGCCCTGTTCGACGAGTTCGCCAAGCACGCGGATCGGGTGACGCTGGTCGTCGTCACCGGCGGCGGCGACGGGTACTTCGTCAACCACGGTGATCTGACGGGGCATCCGGACTGGCTCGCCGTCGGCCGGGACGGGGCGATCCACTCCCCCGGGCTCGAGGCCTACCTCGACGCCTTCCACCGCATCGAGGAGCTTCCCCAGCCGACGATCGCCGCGATCGACGGTCTCGCGTCGGGCGGCGGCAGCGAACTCGCGCTGGCCTGCACCATGCGCGTCGGTTCGCCGCGTGCCCGGCTGCGGCAGTCGGAGGTGCCGGCGGGGATCAACCCCCGGCGGCGGGGCCACGGTTCGGCTGCCGCGGCTCGTCGGCCCAGGGATCGCGGCCGAAGTCGTCCTCAGCGGGCGGGAGTTCAGCGCGGAGGAGGCCTTTCGGGTCGGCTGGCTGAACGCGGTGCTGCCGGCCGAGGAGTTCGTCGACCACGCGGTCGAGTGGGCGCAGCAGTTCGTACGTCATTCAGGGCCGGCCCTGATCGCGGCCAACACGTCACTCCGGGAGGGCCGCCGACTGCCCTTCCGGGACGCGCTGGCCGGCGAACGGGAGATCTTCCTGCGTCACCTGGCCCGCCGTACATGAGGAGGAAAGCAGCATGCGTGGACTGAAGCAAGGTGGCCGTCGTCGCGGGCGGCGCGCCGGGCGGCATCGGCGGCGCGACGGCCGTCCGGCTGGCCGAGGAAGGTATGGCGGTGGTCGTGGCCGACCTGAACGAGGCGGCTGCGGAGGAGCTGGCAGCGGAGGTGGACCACCAACTACGCCCCATCTGCGGGAGACCGGGCTGCCCATACCTTTCTGAGCTCAAGTCGCGGGATGCCGGATGCGTCAGTCTTCGAGCAGCTTGCGCACGCGCGGCACCACCTCGGTCGCGTAGAGCCCGATATTCGTGCGCAGCCTGTCCTCTGCGAGCTTGCCCATCGCGTATTTGAGATCGAACCGGCTCGCGTCGAGCGTGGTCATCGTCAGCGCGATCTTGCGGGCGACGGTCTCGGGCGAGCCGACGTAGAGCGAGCCCGCCGGCCCGGTTTCGCGCCGGAACATCTCCTCGGTCGGGATGCCGAAGCCGCGGACCTCGCTCATCCGGGTGATGACGTCGAGATGGTGCGGCCAGAACTCCTCGATCGCCTGCTCGTCGGTCTCGGCGACGTGGCCGGGCGAGTGGATGCCGATCGGCCGCTCCTCGAAGCCGAACTGCTCAAGGGCCTGCTTGTAGAGCTTGGCGAGCGGGCCGAACCGGGCGGGCGGGCCGCCGATGATGGCGAGCCGGAGGTTGAAGCCGTAACGCGCGGCCCGGATCACCGAGTTCGGGTTGCCGCCGACACCGACCCAGACCGGCAGCGGGACGTCGAGGCCGGGCACGACCTCCTGGTCGTTCAGCGGCGGGCGAACGGTGCCGCTCCAGGTCACCCGGTCGCCCTTGAGCACCTCGGCGAACAGGTTCAGCTTCTCCTCGAACAGGACCTCATAGTCCGTGAGGTCGTAGCCGAAGAGGGGGAACGACTCGGTGCTGGACCCGCGCCCCAGGGTGACCTCGGCGCGACCGCCGGAGATCGCCTGGAGCGTGGAGTAGCGCTGGAACACGCGGACCGGGTCGTCGGAGCTGAGTACGGTCACCGCCGAGCCGAGCGTGACACGGGACGTGCGCGAGGCGATGGCGCCGAGGACGACGTCACCCGCCGGCATCGGGAAGTCGCCGGTGTGGTGTTCGCCGATGCTGAAGTGGTCGACGCCGAGTTCGTCGGCCAGCACGCCCTGCTCGACGACGCTGCGGATCGCTTCGGCCTGAGTGTGCGCGGTGCCGTCGGCGGCACTGGAGATGTCACCGAAGGTGTCGAGTCCGAAGGTGTACGTGCGGGGCTTGTCGGTGCTGGTGGACATGGTGGTCTCCTTGCCGGAACGAAGGGGGCGGAGGGAACGGGGCGCGGTCAGGCGGCGACCCTGCGTGGGACGAGTTCGAGGAACTGCGGCCGGGTGAGGGGGTTTCCGAAGGCCGGTTCGCCCGGCTGGAAGGCGCGTCCGTCCCGCAGCGAGGTGAAGGTGACGGGGTCGAAGCCGATCCGGTCGACGATCGAGGCGACCAGCTCGACGGCCCGGCGGTCGTCGCCGGCCACGCCGAGGGCACGCCGGTCCGCGTCCCCCGCGGGGCGCCGGTCGTCCTCGATCTCGTGGTAGCCGAGGTGATTGAAGGTCTTCACGACGTGGGCCGAGGACAGGTGTTCCTGGACGATCTCGCTGCTGCCCGCGCCGCCGCGCTCGAAGAACTCCTGCCTGCCGTCGATCGGCGGCCAGTAGTTCATGGCGTCCACGACGATCTTGTCCGCGAACAGCGTCGGGTCGAGGACGGGGAACTTGTGCAGCGGTAGCGCGAGCACCACGACGTCGCCCGCGGCGATCGCGTCCGCGGTCCACATCGGAGTCGCCCCGGGCATCACCACGGAGGCGATCAGTTCCAGTTCGTCCGGTCCGCGAGAGGCGGAGACGGACACCGGATGACCGGCCTCGACCGTCACCCGCGCCAGCGCGGAGCCGACCCGGCCGGCACCGAGGACGGCGATCCGGGGTGCCGTTTCGACAATGTTCATGGTCGTTCCCTCACTGTGCGGTCTTGTCGGCGACGTTGCGGCGGACGGCGGCGAGGATCTCGCCGAGCTGGGCGATCTGCTCGCCGGTCAGCGCGTCGGCGAAGTAGTGCTTCACGGCGCGCAGGTGCGGTCCGGAGGCTCCGCGCAGCGCGCCGAGGCCGTCCTCGGTGAGGACCACCACGGCCCCGCGGCTGTCGGTGGCGCACGTGTCCCTGCGGATCAGGTCGCGCCGTTCCATCCGGGCGAGGTGGTGGGAGAGCCTGCTGCGCTCCCAGTCGATCTTGTCGGCGAGCTCCGAGGAGCGCAGCGCCCGGTCCGGCGCCTCGCTGAGGGCGAGCAGCACCGCGTAGTCGGCCGGGGACACTCCGCTCTCCTGGAGTTCGGCGCCGAGGATGCGGCGCAGGTCGTCGGTCAGGTCCAGCAGGGAGCGCCAGGTGCCCAGGGCCTCTTCGGAGAGCCGGGCCTTGGCTCCCTCGGTCTTTTGTCTCGTTGCCATCTCCACTCCTTTTGATTGACGTGTCAATCATGCAGCCATATCATTGACGTGTCAACTACACGGGAGGTCAGCATGAACGCGTCCACCGGCTCCAGGCTCACGTTCGGAATCGACAGCTTCGGCGACATCACCGTCGACGCGACCGGCCGTCCGTACAGCGACGCCGAGGCGATCCGCGCACTCGTCGACGAAGGAGTGCTGGCCGAGAAGTCAGGACTGGACTTCTTCGGGCTCGGGGAGCACCACACCCGCGAGATGCCACTGTCCGCACCGGACCTGGTGCTCGGCTCGGTGGCCGCCCGCACCTCACGGATCCACCTCGGCTCGGCGGTCACCGTCCTCAGCTCCGACGACCCGGTCCGCGTCTTCCAGCGCTACGCCACCCTGGACGCGCTCTCGAACGGTCGCGCCGAGGTGATCCTCGGCCGCGGGTCCAGCAAGGAGTCGTTCCCGCTGTTCGGCTACGACCTCGCGGACTACGACGTGCTGTTCGAGGAGAAGCTGGAACTGTTCGCGGCCCTGCGATCCGAGCAGCCGGTCAAGTGGCAAGGGACCACGCGGGCCGCGCTCGACGGACAACTGGTCGTACCGCGCACCGAGTCCGGGTCCCTGACGACCTGGGTCGGCGTCGGCGGCAACCCGGCCTCGGTGGTGCGCGCCGCCACGCACGACCTCAACCTCATGCTCGCGATCATCGGCGGCAACCCGGCCCGCTTCACGAAGCTCTCCGAGCTCTATCTGAAGAGCCTGGAGAAGAACGGCTTCCCCGAGCGCCCGATCGGCGTCCACTCGCCCGGCCACGTCGCCGACACCGACGAGCAGGCGATCGAGGAGTACTGGCCGTACTACCGGACCTACCTCCTGGAGGCGCGCTACGAGCGCGGCTTCCCGCCCATCACCCGGGAGTACTACGAACGCGAGCTGGAACACGGATCGCTCTACGTCGGCTCGCCGGCCACCGTCGCCGAGAAGATCGCGCGCACCATGCGGCAACTACGGGCGAGCAGGTTCGACCTCAAGTACGGCATGGGCCCGATGCCGCACTCTCAACTGATGCGGTCGATCCAGCTGTTCGGCACGGGCGTGGCACCGCTCGTCCGAGCACGGCTCGAGTCCGACTGACGGGGCCGACGCCCTCGCCCGACCCAACCGCCCGGTCAGTGCGCCAGGAACCTGAGCAGGGCGCGGTTGACCTCTTCGGGGTGTGTCCACAGGAAGCCGTGCGGGGCGTCGGCGATCTCGATGTACGTGGCCTGTGGCAGCAGCGCGCGCAGGGATCTGGCGGTGGCGTCGATGGGCAGGAGGCGGTCGCGGGCGCCGTGGACGATCAGCACCGGGACGTCGATCGCGGCGATGTCGGCGCGAAAGTCGGTGATCCAGGTCGGGATCACCGACACGCGGGCCCGCGTGGACGCGGCGGCCGCGAGGTCCACGAAGGCGTCCAGGGTCTGCGTGCCGAGCCGGGTACCGAGGTTCTCGTCGGGGTTGAGGAAGGCCTCGCGGAGTTCCGCGAAGTAGGCGCGCCCTTCCGGGCGTCGCGCCTTGGCGATCAGCGCGTCGAAGTAGGACAGTTCGAGGCCCTGGGGCGTGTCGCCGGTCCGCAGCAGGAACGGGGGCAATGCGGTGAGGAAGGCGACCTTCGCCACGCGCGCCGAACCGTAGGTGCCCAGGTAGCGCGCGATCTCCCCGGTGCCCGCGGCATGGCCGACCAGGACGGCTTCGTCCAGGCCCAGTTCGACCAGGACGGAGTGCAGATCCGCCGCGAACGTGTCGTAGTCGTAGCCGTTCGCGGCGGGTGAGGAGCGGCCGAACCCCCGGCGGTCGTAGGTGATCACGCGATGGCCGGCCGCCAGGAGTGCCGCGACCTGACGGTCCCAGCCGCGGCTGTCGAGCGGATAGCCATGGATCAGCACGGCGGGCTGCCCGCTTCCGTGGTCCTCGTAGTAGAGGTCGACGGCGGCACTGGTCTCATGGCCGGTCGTGATGTGCGGCATGGCGATCCCTCGGGCGGAAGTCTGCTGGAGCAGCGGGTGGCTGCCCTGCCTCGCGTCCAGCCTGTCCGCGCCCGCCGGCCGCCCGCATCGGTCATCCGACTGCGATGTGCGGCTCCGCCCCCGGCACCCCGGGGGGTTCACCCGACGCGCACCACTGCCTCACCACCCGATGCGGGCGGCGCCGAGGCCAGTTCCCGGCGGGAGGTGATGCCGAGCTTGCCGAAGATCTTGCGCAAGTGCCATTCGACGGTGCGTGGGCTGAGGAAGAGCTGTGCGCCGATCTCGGGATTGGTCAGACCGTCCCGGGCGAGCCGTGCGATGAGGGCTTCCTGCGCGGTCAGCGTGGTAGCCGTCTGTGCGCTGTGGCGGCGGACGCGTTCACCGGTGGCGAGGAGCTCGCGCCGAGCCCGCTCGGCGAACGCCACGACGCCCATCCCGCTCAGCAGACCATGGGCGGTGCGCAGGTGGTCCCGGGCGTCGGTACGGCGGCCCGTGCGGCGCAGCCACTCGCCGAACAGCAGGTGGGCGCGAGCGAGTTCGGGACGCAACGGGGTCCGGCCGAGCCGGTCGATCGCCTCGCGGTACAGCTGCTCGGCCTGCTCGCCGTCGCTCAGCAGTGCCCGCGAGCGGGCCACCAGGCCGAGCCCGACGTCGGTGCCGCCGGGCAGGGCCGAGTGGGCGAGCTGTGTCACGGCGTGACGGGCGGCGGCGGTGTCGCCGCTGCGCACGGCGGCCTCGACCAGTTCGGGCAGCGCCCAGTTCGCGACGAAGAGGTAGGGCGCGCTCTCGCGGGACCGGACGGCTGCCGCCAGCGCGTCCTCGTAGCGGCCGAGGCCGTTGTGGAGGACGGCCGCCGCCCAGTTCGCGTACGTGAGGAAGACGCCCGTCCCGCTGGCCGCGGCGCCGCTGACCGACGCCTCGATCAGCGGGACGGCCGTGGCCTCGTCACCCCGCAGACAGGCAAGCACGATCGGCGCGAAACGAGCCGCCGGGGCTCTGGTCGCCTCGCACACCATGTCGCCCTCGGCGATCAGTGCCGTCGCGGCATCGAAGTCGCCGCTCCACGCCGTGACCGTCGACAGCGTCGACAGGACGATGGGCAGCAGATCGTGGGCGCCGGCGGCGCGCATGACCTCGGCTACCCGTTCGAGCATCGAGCGCCAGGCACCGTGGTCCCACAGAGCGATGGCGGCCGAGTGCGCGAACCAGCCCCACCGCAGGGTTTCCTCCCTGGTGATCTCCGCCGCGGTGAAGGCGTTCAGCACGTCCCGCAGCGCCGGCTCGGCAGCCGCCGGGCCTTGCGTGATCACCAGAGAGAGAGCGTTCAGGACGAGCTCGGGCTTGTCGGGCCGTGCGGAGGGTGGCATTTCCCGGGCGGCGCGGCAGACGTCCGGCAGGCTGCCCTCGGTGGCGAGTCCGCCGGCGAACACCGCGGCCATCCACGCGGCCAGACAGGTCTCGCGCGCCAGAGCGAGATCGAGTGGCACCAGGCGCTCGGCCGCCTTGAGCAGGATCGGCGGGGCGGTGTTCCCCAGCCCCGAAGCGAAGGCGATGTGGCCGCGCAGCAGCTCGGCCCGGGCCCGATGCAGCGGATCCAGCCGGCCGGCCTGCGCGGCGGCCAGGAGTTCCCGGGCCCGCTCGTACGATCCGGCCTGCATGTTGGCCTGCACCGCCGCGAGGCGCCGTTCGGTGTGCCGCACGGTATCGGCCGACAGCAGCGCCGCGCGCTCCAGGAACGCGGCGGCTGCGGCGGGCCCGCCCCGGGCATGGGCGCGGTCGGCCGACCGTTCCAGATCCGCCGCGATGCTTTCGTCCGGTCCGACGGCCGCCTGTGCCCGGTGCCAGGCCCTGCGGTCGGGGTCGACGTCAGGGTCGGTCGCCTCCACCAGGGCCAGATGAACCTTCTGCCGCTCCTGCGGCGCCGCCGACCGGTAGACGGCCGAGCGCAGCAGCGGATGCCGGAACCACACGCGCGTTCCGAACTCCGCGAGGCCGGCCTCGACCGCGGGCGCGGCCGCGTGCAATCCGATCCCCAGGTGGCGGGCGGCACGCCACACCAATGCCGCGTCACCGGACGGGTCGGCGGCAGCCAGGTGCAGCAACTGCTGGGTAGAGGTGGGCAGTTCCGCCAACTGGCGGCGGAACCCCTCTTCGATCCGGTACGACAGCGGCACCGAGCCCGGCAGGCCGAAACCACCTGCCAGCTGATGCGCGGTCGTGCCGCGCAGCGACTCGTGGAGCGCGAGCGGATTCCCGCCGCACTCGGTCACGATCTGATCGCGTACCCGCCCGTCCAGCGATCCGGGCAGCACGGACTCCAGCAGCTCCCGCGCGTACACATCGGGCAGCCCGCCGAGGTGCAGCTCGGGGATCCCGTCCAGCTCGTCGCCGGCGATCCGGGTCCCGAAGACCATGCCGACCGGATCCGCGGCGAGCCGCCGGGCGACGAATCCGAGCGCCTGCGCCGAAGTCCGGTCCACCCACTGGTAATCGTCGATCACGCACAGCAGAGGCTGCTCCTCGCAGGCCTCTGACAGAAGACTGAGGACCGCGAGCCCGATCAGCAGCGGTTTGGGCGGAGCGCCGTCGCACAGCCCGAAGGCCGTACGCAGCGCATCCCGCTGCGGTGCGGGAAGCCGGTCGAGCCGGCCGAGAAGCGGAGCACACAGTTGGTGCAGCCCCGCGAAGACCAGCTCCATCTCCGACTGCACACCGCTCACGCGCAGCACGCGGCACCCTACTGTCCGGCTCGCGAGGTGGTCCAGCAATGCCGACTTGCCCACGCCCGGCTCACCGCGCACGACCAACGCGCGGCTCTCTCCGGCACGTACGGTGTCGAGCAGTTCGGTGAACGCCTCGCGCTCGCCGATCCGGCCTATCAGCCCGGTGCGCCGTACCGGTGTCCCACCCGGCATGTTCATCCCGCCGGCTCGGCGTGGCCGTCCACCCGGCCGATGTCCGCACACCGGGTCCGGAGCATGCCTTCGCGAGCGCCGAGGTCGGCGCAGGGCTTACCGCAGGATTCCATGAAAGTGACTCTATTCGATAGAGGGTGCTCTATCGAATGTTGCAGGTCAGCGCCCGGCCCCGTCAACGGCCCGCGTCGACCTGGACAGATGGCCCTGCCGCGAGGGGAGTTCGGTCGGATGACTGGTCCGCGGCGGGGCGCCCCAAGGATGGTCGGATGACCGATGTGAGCACGGTGTCGAACCCCGAGCCTGGGAGCGTGCCGCGGGCCGAAGCCGCCCCACGGCACCCAACTCTTCATCGAACGGGAGCCCTCATGGACACCATCGGCGCAGACCTGCCCGCACAGGTCAATGTCTCGGTGATCTACTACTCGGCCACCGGAGCCGTGTTCGCCCTCGCCAAGGCCGCGGCCACCGCCGCCGAGAGGGCCGGAGGCGAAGTGCGGCTGCGCAAGGTGCCCGAGCCGGCCCCCGCCGAGGCGATCGCCGCCAATGCCGGCTGGTCGGCGCACCGGGACGTCACCCAGCACGTCAAGGAGGCGACGCACGACGACCTGGCGTGGGCGGACGTCCTCCTGCTCGGGGCGCCGACCCGGTACGGGCTGCCCGCCTCGCAGATGAAGCAGTTCATCGACACCACGGGTCCGTTGTGGGCCGAAGGCCGGCCGGCGGACAAGATCGCGTAGTCCTTCACCGCGACCAGCACCCTGCACGGCAGCCAGGAGTCGACGATCCTGGCGCTCAACAACACCTTCTACCACTGGGGTTGTGCCATCGTCGCGCCGGGCTTCGCGGACTCCTGAGGGCGCCCCGGCCACACGTTCCGGCAGGACACCCCGCATCCGTAGGACAGCCGCGAAGGGCGGACACCATGCAATTCGGCATCTTCTCGGTCGGTGATATCGCACCCGACCCGGTCACCGGCTACACCCAGAGCGAGGCGGAACGGATCAGCAATATCGTGCGCGTCGCTCAACGGGCCGACGAGGTCGGCCTTGATGTGTTCGCGCTCGGAGAGCACCACAACCCCCCGTTCATCCCGTCGTCGCCGACGACCCTGCTCGCGCACATCGCGGCGCTGACCGACTCCTGCTGCGCGCGGGCGTCGGCCGGTCCATCGCCGACGGCGCCTGGGCCGGCTATCAGCACCGGTTCGGCAGCCATGCCACCCGAGCGGAACGGGGTTCCGGCGACGTCGACGTCACGACCGACCTGATGCGGCTTGCGCAGGTGGCCGGTCATGAGGGCACTGCACCTCCCCCTCCTCCGTGGTAGATCGCGGGCCGGATAGGGTCGGTGTACGGACACGGTGGGCACAGCGCGAGGTGAGCGATGAGCAACAGGGGCTACCGCTCCCGCCGACGGGCGGATGCCGCGGCCGCCACCCGGACGGCGATTCTGGCCGCCGCGGAGGAACTGTTCGTCGCTCGCGGCTACTCCTGCGTCACCGTCGCCCAGATCGCCCAAGCCGCTCAAGTGGCGGTGCAGACCGTCTACAGCAGTACCGGGGGCAAGGCGGATATCCTCCGGGAACTGCTGCTCCCCGCGATCAACGACCCGAATGTCGCGGTCACCATGCAGGCGATCGCCGAGACCGACGATCCTCGCGAGGTCATCGACGCCACGGCTCGCGGGACGCGCCGGGCCCACCAGGCGCACTGGACCACGCTGGCCGCCGTGGTGCCGCAGTGCCCCGCCGAGCCGTCCGCCGCGGCGGTGCTCGCGGCCGGGAACGTGGAGTACGTCAAGGCGTTGACGATGGTGGCGGAGCGCCTGGATCACCTGGGCGCGCTCCGTTCCGATGTGGATCTGCCCCGCGCGGTCGACCTGCTCTGGTTCCATCTCGGCCAGGATGCCTGGTTCAGCCTCGTCGGCCATCGGAACTGGACCTTCGACGCCGCCGAGGACTGGCTGGCCGGGGCCGCAAAACGAGCACTTCTCACCGTCCCGGGAAACTGAGCCGGCATCCCTGGTGTGGGGCGGTGCCGCCGGGCACGCCCCCACCTTAGCTCCTTGACGCGTCAAGGAAAAGCCTGCCCGGGTCGCCTGCTCCGAAGCCCTCGCAGCCGTACCGGTCGAACAGTGGATCGGTGACGCGCACCCGGGGGTCGGCCAGGGACTCCCCCGGGCGGTCCTGCGGGCCTGGTCGAGCACTCTGGTCGGCAGGGCGTGGAGCGGGCCCACACCCCGTATCAGGGGCAGCCGAAGCGAGGCGAGAGCGATGAGTGGCAGCGAACCGTGGAGCCGGCGTTCGCAGATCGTCGGCCGCATCCAGGACGTGCAGTGGGTGTGTGCGTACCTCGAGGGCGACTCCGGCCGCGGCCTGCACGTGGTCGGCGAGGCCGGCGTCGGCAAGACGTCGCTGCTCGACGCGGTCGCAGAGGCGGTGGCCGAGTCCGGGACCCGGGTGCTGCGCTCCGACTGCGTCGAGTTCGAGGCGGATGTCTCCTTCGCCGCCCTGCATCAGATCCTGCTGCCCGTGGTCGACGACATCGAGCGGCTGCCGTCCGAGTACCGCCAGGCGCTCCTGGTCGCTCTCGGCTTCGGCACCGGCCCCGCGCCGGACCGGCTGATTCTGGTGAATGCCACGCTGACCCTGCTGCGGCAGGTCGCGGCCGAGGCGCCGCTGCTCCTGATCGTCGACGACCTGCCCTGGCTGGACCGGGCCAGTGCCGTGGTCCTCGGCTTCGTCGCCCGCCGTCTGACCGGCAGCCGGGTCGGATTCATCGGGGCGTCCCGGAGCGGTGCGGAGAACGTCTTCGACCACAGCGGCCTGCACGAGATCGAACTCGGCCCGCTCGACGACGACTCGGCACGGCTGCTGCTCGCCGCCCGGTACCCGGGACTCGCGGCCCGGGTCCGGGCACGGGTGGTGCTCGAGGCCCGCGGCAATCCGCTCGCCCTGCTTGAGCTGCCCGCCGAACTCAGCGGACCGCAGCAGGCCGCGCTGGAGGACCTGCCCGCGGTACTGCCCCTCGGCGAGCGCCTGCGAGCCCTGTTCGTCACCCGCGTCACCGCCCTGCCCGAGGGCCCACGCCGGGTGCTGTTGCTCGCCGCGCTGGACGGCACCGGCGATCTCCGCGTCCTGCACCACGCCGCCGGCCCGGACACCGGTGCCCTTGCGCACCTCGCGACCGCGGAGCGGGAACGCCTGGTCCGGACGGACAGCGCCGCCCGGCGCCTGACGTTCGGCCACCCGCTCATCCGTTCAGCGATCGTGGAGGCGTCCACGATCGCCGAACGGCGTGGCGCGCACCTGGCGCTCGCCGAAGCCCTCGAGGAGCGTCCCGAGCGCCGGGCCTGGCATCTGGCGGAGGCGGCACTCGAACCGGCCGAACCCGTGGCCCAACTCCTGGAACAGGCCGGGCACTTGGTGCTCGGCCGAGGCGACGCGATCGGCGCGGTCGCGGCCCTGACCCGCGCCGCCGATCTCAGCCCGGCAGTCGGCGACCGCGCGCGGCGGTTGGCCGAGGCGGCTTACCTGGGCGCCGAAGCGACCGGCGACGTCGCGGGCGCCGCCGAGTTGCTCCGGCAAGCACAGAGCGCCGATCCCGGCTCAGGCGCCGCCCTGTACGCGGCGGCGGCAACGGTGTACGTCCTCCTCAACGCCGAAGCCGATCTGGGTACCGCACACCAGCTGCTGGTCGGCGCGATCGAAGCGGCCGGACCGGTCTACGACGCCGCGGATCCCGCGCTGGTCGACGCGCTGCACACCTTGCAGCTGGTCTGCTGGTGGAGCGGGCGAGAGGACCTGTGGGCACCGTTCGTCGACACCGTGGCCCGTCTCAAGCCGGCCGCACCGCCGGTACTGGCCATGGCCGCCCGGACCTTCCCCGATCCGGCACGCACCGGCGTCGCGGCCCTTTCCGACCTGGACGAGGTCCGTGAGGTGCTGCGCCGGACGGCCGATCCGACAGTGCTGGTCCGCGGCGCGACCGCGACGGTCTATGTCGACAGGGTAGGCGAACTGCGCGACCGACTCTGGGAGTTGGTGCGTCAAGGCCGGGACGGCAGCGGACCGGCCCGTCGGCACCTCGGCGCCCTGATGCACCTGTGCATGGAGGACTTCCTGACCGGCGAGTGGGAGGAGGCACAGCAACTGGTGGACGAGGGCAGGGCGTTGTGCGACACCGAGTACCCGTTCTTCGCCTGGTACTTCCAGTACAACCAGGCATTGCTGCACGGCGCGCGCGGCGAGACCGGAGCCGGAAACGCACTGACCGAACGCATGGTGCACTGGGGGACGCGGCGGGGTGCCGGCGCAACCGTCGCCTTCGCCCACCAGGCACGGACCCTGGTCGCACTGGGCGCCGGCGACTACGAGTCCGCGTACCGCCACGCGACCGCACTCACCCCGGCCGGGACCCTGGCGCCCTACCGGGCGCACGCGCTGTGGGGTGCCTACGACCTGATCGAAACGGCCGTGAGGACCGGCCGCGAGGCGGAGGCGGCCGCGCATCTGCGGACCCTGCGGGAGTTGGGCACAGCCCGCTTGTCGGACCGTTACGCGATGCTGGTCGCGGGCGCGGCCGGGCTGTGCGCCCCGGACGCCGAAGCCATCGCCCACTTCGAACAGGCACTGTCGGTGCCGGGCGCTGACCGCTGGGTGTTCGAGGCGGCCCGGATCCGGCTGGCGCTCGGCGAACGCCTGCGGCGTACCGGCGCCAAGGGGCAGGCCCGGGCACCACTGACGGCCGCCGCGGATGCCTTCGCCCGGCTCGGGGCCGCGCCCTGGACGGAGCGGGCCCGTACAGAATTGCGCGCGGCCGGCCAGGCCACCCTGCCCGAAACCGCCCAACACCTGCTGACACCCCAGGAGCTGGAGATCGCGCACCTGGCGGCTTCCGGCATGAGCAACAAGCAGATCGGGGAGCGGCTCTACATCTCGCACCGGACCGTCGGAGCCCACCTGTACAAGGTGTATCCGAAACTCGGCATCACGACGCGAGCCGCCCTGCGGGACGCACTCAACGCACTGAACTCGCTGGACTCGATGGATGTGCTGGACGGAGCCGCCGTCAGCTTGAAGCCGCAGGTCAAGGGGCTGGTGTGACGGTCTACTGGGAGTCTCACGCTGGTCGTGGGCGGCAGTCTGAGCAGTAGATCGTCCGTCAGTGGTGGGACTCACCGGTTCCCGCTCGAGGTTGCCGCGTGGCCTTCTACGATCTGGTCTATGGATCCCGAGCCGCGCCAGGGTGATCGTCTGCCCGGCCCGCTCCTGGGCTCTTCCGGATGCGACACCACCTTCGGCAGCCGTTCCGCCCTCTGGCCAAGAACCCCGAGCGCGGCTTTGACTTGCTGGAACACGGCAACGGTCAAGTGAAGGGACATGGACGTGCGCGCACGGGGCATCAACTACGACACCGGGTTCCTCCCAGGGGAAGAGCTCTCCCGCAAGAGCTTCACCCCTGAGACGGTCCGGCACGACATGGCGGTGATCTCCGGGGATCTCCACTGTGACGCCGTTCGTATCTCCGGACGAGAGCCTGAACGGATGAGCGTCGCTGCCCGACACGCTGCAGACGCGGGCCTTGAGGTCTGGTTCGCCCCCTTTCCTGTGGACCTTCCCCCCGACCAGTTGCTCCCGTTCTTCGCTGACTGCGCCGTTCGGGCCGAAGCCGTACGGGAGGCCGGCGCCGATGTGGTGTTCGTCGCCGGCTGCGAGATCAGCGCGTTCTGCGGCGGTTTCCTCCCGGGCGACACCTACGGCGACCGTATGCGGGCCATGGCTGCCGCCGACATGGAGTGGTGGTCCTCCCTCGGACCGGTGCAAGAACGCCTCAACGACTTCCTCTCCCAGATCGCCACGACCGTCCGTACGCACTTCGGCGGGCAGGTCACCTACGCCTCGGCTCCCTGGGAGTTCGTCGACTGGGGTGCGTTCGACCTCGTCGGCATCGATGCCTACCGGGCCGCCTACAACGCCGACACCTTCCGGGACGAGCTGCGTGGGCACCTCGCCCATGGCAAGCCCGTCGCGGTGACCGAGTACGGAACCTGTGCGTACCAGGGCGCGGGAGAACGTGGCGGCATGGCCTGGCAGGTGCCGCACGGCGCGGTCCCGGACGAGGACGAGCAGGCGCGCTACCTCACCGAATTGCTGGACATCTTCGAGGAGGAAGGCGTGGACACCGCGCTCTGGTTCACCTTCGCCGGTTACAGCAGGCCCGGGGAGCAAGACCTTGGCTCCTACGGCGTCGTCCGGATGCTCGACGAGAGGCGCTGGGAACCGAAGAAGGTATTCCACACGATGGCAGCCAGATACCAACGCAGATGATGTACCAAGACCTCCAGCCCCTGGCAGCACCCGCTCTACAGCCCCCGATCATCCGTCAGGCCGGGGTGCGGGCTGAGGTTGATCTACTGCGCAGTCTGCCGCCCCTGACCAGCATGAGCACCCCGAACGACTGCCACACCAGCCCTTTGACCTGCGACTTCGAGTTGGCGGAGGCTCACGGCAGAGCATGAGCACGTTCGCTCCGCGGCTCGGTCGTCAGCCCTGCCCCGGGGCCGACTCCGCGTCCGACTCCGACTCCGACTCCGACTCCGCGACGAGGAGCACGGAGATCCGGCCGGCATGGGCGACGGCATCGCTGACGCGCGGGCTGAAGAAGGCGGCGACCGCGCCCTGGTGATGCGGACCGAGCGCGATGAGATCGGCCTCGACCGCCTCGGCGATGCGCGAGATGACCCCCGGTATCTCGCGGTCCATGGCACGGACGGTCTCCCCGCCGGCTCCGACACCCATCGCTCGCAGTGCGCCGCCGGCTTCCTCGAGAATCGCGTGAACTTCACGGTCCGCCTCGAGCGCGACCACCGTGTCCCGGGCGACAGCGCTCGGCGCGACGTGTACGACGTGAATCCTGGCGCCCGTCAGCCGGGCCAGTTCGCCCGCTGCGCGCACCACGCGGTGCCGGGCGGGGCTCGGGTCGACGGCGACGACGATGCTGCGGTACATGCGACCTTTCCCTCTTTGAGCCTGAGCCGTACAGGACGCTGCTGATCGCGACGAGGACGCGTGGGCGCGCGACAGGCGCGGCCCGGAGACCCTCCGGACTCCGGGCTCGCGCCATGTCACACCCCCGTCTTCTACACCCTCACAGCAGGCCCTTGGGCTCCACGAACTCGGGGTTCCGCTTCAGGGCCGCCCACTCCTCCTTGTACGGCACCCACAGTTCCCGGGCGGCGTCGGCGAGCGGCGACTTCCAGTCGCGGAACCACTCGGCCATCAGCGCGATCGTCGTCACCGGCACCGCCCCCGCCTGCACGAGCCGGAGCACCGAGGTGTCGTGGATCTCCTTGGTCGCGTCACCCACCGCGTCCGCGACGAACGCGACCTCGTACCCATCGGCGATCGCGTCGATCGCCGGGAAGGTCAGGCACACCGAGGTGACGATGCCCGCCATCACCACCTTCTTGCGGCCGGTCGCCTTGACCGCGTCCACGAAGGCGGCGTCCTCCCAGGCATTCATCTGGGACCGGTCGATCTCCTCGACATCGGGCAGCTCGGCCCGGATGGTCTTGATGGTGGGCCCGTTGACACCCATCTCGACGCCGACCGTGCTGAGCACCACCGGGACACCGATGGCCTTCGCGAACTTCGCCAGGTAACGGGTGTTGAGCTCGATGACCCTTCGATCCTGCTCGAAGATCAGGTCGAGCACCCCGTCCTGGTAGTCGATCAGTGCCAGGACGGTCTCCGAGGCGTCGAAGACGGGACGTGTCTGCTCACTCATGACGCTGCCTTTCCCGGGGGTCATATCTCACCGGCCACGCGCCCAGCACTGGGGCCGACCGAGCGGTGAGGTGCGGCGGAGCGTCCGCCGCACCACGAGTTTCCGAGCAAGGACCAGGCCGGCACATCGGTCGTACGACTGCCGGTTGACCGACGCCCATGGTGCAGTCGATCGACTGGACCGGTGCAGGTACCGAGCAGTTCCCTCACGCCCCGAGTACGCATGGTGGGACCGTCACGGCTCAGGGCGGGTGCTCACCCCGCGCGGCCACGGCGAACGGATTGTCGCCCTGCGCCGACAGCGTGCGGACCTCGGCGTGCAGGGCGGTGTTGGCCTGTGTCGATGTCTGGCCCGAGTGCGAGCGGTGGCAGCAGGTGGCAGCAGGTGGCAGCAGCCAATCAGCGACGCCTGCTGACTGATGCCTTGTGCCCGCGTGCCTTATAACGGAGGCGACTGCTCGCCGCCGTCACTGTGTGCCTTCTCTGCCTGAGGGATGGCGGTCCTTGGCGTTGAACACCGCCAGAGAGTGTGCCCCGGGCAGAAGCGCCCGTTCCAGCGGGCGTAGGAGTGTGTCCTCCAGGCCTCCCACCGCTTCGGCGAGCTCTTCCGAAACATCCCGGATGATCTCCTCCGCCACAGCGTCCACCGGAGTGCGGGGGCCCATCTTGCTGACCGCGGCGGCCGCGCGAGCGGGGGTGAGGAGTGCCGAGGCCTGGGCCAGGAGCCAGGCGGGAACTCCGGCCGCTCCCTGCGGCGGTGGCAGATAGGGACGTGCGCCGTTGAACCGCTCGTCCTCGGCGAAAGACGTTTGCTTCACTTTGCCCACCGGACGCATGCCCGCGCCTGCGGAATCAGCCTCCGGCCATTCGCCGGCCGGCTTGAGGACGTAGCCTTCGGCGAGATTGTCCGCCAGTTCGGGCAGTCCGAAGAGAGCCGGGACTCTTGTGGAGAAGGCGCACGGCAGCTCCTGGAGCTTGTTCAGTGCGCCGTGCCCGAGAGCGGGAGGGCAGGCGAGCCCCGCCGTCGCCGCGGCTCCGCGCAGAGCACGGTCAGAGATCCAACAACGGCCCTCAGTCCTCTCGACCGATGCGTCGAACGGTAGCCAGTGCAGGCCCGGCGCGTACCACACGCCCGTCTGTACCGGCTCGGCCCCGGCAACGGCAGGAACATCTGGGTGCGGGTAGCATCCACCGGCCAGCTCGCCGTAGATCGTCACCACCGCAGCGTCACCCCACACACTGCGCAGTGCGGAGGCGAAACGGGCTGCCGCCACCGACAACACCGGCCAGACCCTGCTCACGCCGAAGAAGCCATCCAGCGCATCGTTGCCCAACAGCTCACGCCGCTTCGCCGGATGGACCCCAGAACCATCACACACCACCGCGAAGTGCGCACCGTGCACCTTCTCCACCGCGACCCACTCCCGGGCCCCGGACACACCAAGCCGTCCCCTCGCGGAGATCTTGGGATACGGCCATAGCGCGGAACCCGCAGACGCAGTGTCGGACATAGGGAGGATCATCGCTGTCTGCCCAGCCCCCGGGCAACCAGGATTCACCGTGACAACTCCGGAAGGTCGAACTGGCCGAACTGGCCCGTCCTTTGCACCGCACTGCGCGGTGCCGGATGCCCGCTCACGGCTCGGCGGCGAGTCTTCGGAGCAGGCCGAGGTCCACGTCCAGCAGGCTGCGTACCACTGTCCGGCGCGGTGCCGGGGGGACGGGCGTGAGCGAGGGTACGGCGAGCACCGCGCAGTCGGCCGTCTCTGCGGACTCGACGCCGGTCGGGCTGTCCTCGACGGCGACGCAGGCGGTCGGGTTGGTGCCGAGGGCGGCCAGTGCCGCCCGGTAGGGGTCTGGAAAGGGCTTGGTGCGCGGGGTCTCGCCGGCCGCGACGGAGGTGGTGAACCAGTGCCGCCCCAGGACGTCGAGGACGGTGTCCACGACGGGCCGGGGCGAGGCCGAGACCAGCGCCGTGGCCACGCCCGCGGCCCGGAGCGCCGCGAGGAGCTCGACGGCCCCGGGCAGGGGGGCGACCTGCCCGCGTACGAGTTCCGTGAAGCGCCGTTCAAGGGACGCGCCGAGCCGGGCCGTCTCGGCACGGCCGTCCGCGCGGTGGGCGAGATGGGCGGCGCTGTCCTCGATCGAGCGGCCGAGGACGAACGGGAGGTCCGCGTCCGTCAGGTCGAGGCCGAGGCCGTGGGCCTCGACCTCGACCGTCCGCAGCCAGAGCCGCTCGGTGTCGACGAGTGTGCCGTCCATGTCGAAGAGGACTGCCTGGAGTTCGGTGGGCACGGAGTCTCCCTGGTGGTGTCGGTCATGCGTCCGTCAGGTACGGGCCCGGAGCCCGATCCGGAGGGTGCGGATCTCGAACGGGCGCAGCGTGAGGTGGAGCGACGTGTTCTCCGGTGTGCCGGGCCGGGTGGGTTCCGCTCCGTCCAGGGGGCGTTCGAGGAGGTCCGTCTCGGTCACGGTGTCCCACGGGGCGGCGATGGTCAGCGCGGCCCGGGCTCGTCCGCCGTGGGCTTCGTAGAGCCGGACGACGAGGTCGCCGGAGCGGTCGTCGGCGAGCTTGACGGCCTCGATGACGACGGCCTCGTCGTCCGTGCTGACAAGGGGGGTCACCTCCGTCGCCCCGGGGACGGCGCGCTCCGCCAGGTTGAAGGCGTACCCCTCGCGTACCGCGTCGGCAATGGCGGCGCCGAGGACGAAGCCGTAGCGCAGCCGGTGGCGGCCCTGGTCGGCGTCCGGGTCGGGGAAGCGGGGGGCCCGCAGCAACGAGAGCCGTACGGTCGTGGTCGTGCCGCCGTCCTGGCGTACATCCCGGGTGACCTCGTGGCCGTACGTCGAATCGTTGACCAGGGCGGCGCCCCAGTCGTTCTCGCCCACGTGCAGGTAGCGGTGGGCGCAGATCTCGAACTTGGCCGCG
Source organism: Streptomyces sp. NPDC111516 (assembly GCF_055635345.1). NCBI lineage: Bacteria > Bacillati > Actinomycetota > Actinomycetes > Kitasatosporales > Streptomycetaceae > Streptomyces > Streptomyces sp. NPDC111516. The sequence goes on from NZ_JBVKBV010000005.1 coordinate 67,862, forward strand.
TCCCAGCTGGTGTTGGTGTGGGTGGGGCGTTTGACGTGTCCGAAGGGGATCTCGGCGCTGGAGTGGTCGGCGCGCAGGACGAGCGGGAACGCGGCCTTGAGGAGCTTCTCCTTCTCGTGCCAGTCGATCTCGGTGTCGATGTCGAGCCGCCGGGAGCCCTCGCGCAGCGACAGGAGCTGCTCGATCCGGGAGTCGCCGAAGGTCCTGACGATCCGGACGCCTTCGGGCTCGGCGCGCAGGATGTCGGCCTCGGTGAGGTCGTGGACGGTGTTGCGGTAGAACTCGTCGATGTCCCAGGCGTCGTACTCGTTGGGGAAGTCCTGGTGCAGTTGGAGAAGGTTGGCCGCGGCGCCCGGGGCGAGGGCCTCACGGTCGGCCGTCAGGTCGATCGCCGAGGTGATCAGACCGCGGGCGTCGATCTCGATCTTCACGAGGTTGTTGTCGAGGACGAAGCCGTTCCCGGACCGCACCGGCGCGACCGCGGGGTGGACGGGCGTGGTGCGGACGGTCGCGCCGAGGGCGGGGACGTCGCCGCGGGCATGCGGTGCGGAGTTGAAGACGACGGTCCGCTCCCCCTCGCCGGCCAGCGCACGCTGGGCCGAGGAGACGATCCCGTCCAGCTCGCCGAGGACCTCGGTGTAGGTCTGCTCGGCCTCTCGGTGCACCCATGCGATGGAGGAGCCGGGCAGGATGTCGTGGAACTGGTGCAGCAGCACGGTCTTCCACAGCCGGTCGAGCGCGTCGTACGGGTAGGGGACGCCTGCGCGCATCGCCGCTGTGGCCGACCAGAGTTCGGCCTCGCGCAGCAGGTGTTCGCTGCGCCGGTTGCCCTGCTTGGTGCGCAGCTGGCTGGTGAGCGTTCCGCGGTGGAACTCCAGGTACAGCTCTCCCACCCACACCGGGGCGTCGGGGTATTCGGCCTCGGCGCGGGTGAAGAATTCCGCGGGAGGCTCAATAACCACCCGGGGCGAGCCTTCCAGGCTGCTCAGGCGCGCGGCACGGGCCAGCATCTCGCGGGTGGGACCGCCGCCGCCGTCGCCGTATCCGAACGGGAGGAGTGAGCTGCCGGCCGCGCCCTTGTCACGGAAGTTGCTGACCGCGTGGGCGAGTTCGGCGCCGGTGAGCTCGGCGTTGTACGTGTCGACGGGCGGGAAGTGGCTGAAGATCCGGGTGCCGTCGATGCCCTCCCAGCGGAAGGTGTGGTGTGGGAACTTGTTGGTGGTGTTCCAGGAGATCTTCTGGGTGAGGAACCAGCGCACACCCGCCAGTTTCATCAGCTGCGGCATGGCCGCGTTGTAGCCGAAGGTATCGGGCAGCCACATCTCCTGGGTCTCGACGCCGAACTCCTTGGCGTAGAACCGCTTGCCGTGGATCAGTTGCCGGGCGAAGGCCTCGCCGCCGGTGATGTTGGTGTCGGGTTCCACCCACAGGCTGCCGACCGGCAGGAACTGGCCGCTCTTCGCCTTCTCCTGGACGCGGGCGTACACCTCGGGGCGCTTCTCCTTCAGCCACGCCAGCTGCTGGGCCTGGGACATGGCGAAACGGAAGTCCGGGTGGTCGCCCATGAGGTGGGTGACGTTGGAGAGCGTGCGGGCGACCTTGCGGACGGTCTCGCGCATCGGCCACAGCCAGGCGGTGTCGATGTGGGCGTGTCCGACGGCGGAGACGCGGTGGGCGCTCGGGGCGGCCGGGGCCGACAGGGCCGGACGGAGGACCTCACGGGCGGCGGGCGCACTGGCGGAGATGGACTGGAGGTCGACGGCGTCCAGGGCCCGGTCGATCGTCTGCAGGAGCTGCCAGCGCCGGGGGTCGGCCTCGGGGAGCGCGTGCATCAGCTCACCGAGCACGTCCAGGTCCTGGGCGAGTTCCCAGACCTCGGTGTCGAAGACGGCGAGGTCCAGGCGGAGCAGCTGGTACAGCGTGTCGCCGGCTTGCCCGCTCCCGGTCGTCCATGGGGGCAGGCCTCCGAGCGAGGTCGGCATGTGGCTGTCGCAGAGGGCCGGGTTGGCGGCGGCCTCGATGTAGTACGTGAACTCCTCACCCCCTTGTGCCGGGTCGGCGATCGGAACCCAGCCGTTGCGGGGGTTGAGCGCTTTGAGCACGGTCCCGTCGGGCCGGTGGATCAGGCCCTCGGCGGAGAAGCCGGCGCCGGTGACGTTGAAGCCGAGGTCGAGGACGGCCTCGACCCGCTGCCCGGCCCACTCCTCGGGAACCCTGCCGGTGATCTTGAACCAGCTGGTCGACCAGGCGGGCCCCCAGCGGTGTCCGACCTGGACCGGCCGGTACGGCGCGGCCAGGCCGGCGGCGACCGGCACCGGCTCGCCCGGGGCATTCCAGATCCCGGCCTGGAGCGGGACGGTCCGGGCGTGCACGGACGGTCGGATCCGCTCCGTGAGCACCCGCTTCAGGCGCTGCTCGATCAGGCGTTGCTTGCTGTGCATGGGCTTCTCCGGGCGGTTGTCAGTCCTGGGCGGGGCCGAGGTCGGGCCGGTCCCGCAGCTCTACGGTGCGGGACGCGGTGGCGTGGAGTTCGAGGACGGTGATCTCGTTGCGGCCGGGACGCAGCGCCGGCGCGGGTACGTACAGGGTGGTCTGCGGGCCCCGGGACCAGTAGCGGCCCAGCGGAAAGCCGTTGACCCAGGCGTGCCCCTTGGTCCAGCCGTCCAGGGCGAGGTAGCCGTCGGCGGGCCTGCCGAGTTCGAAGAAACCGTGGTGGAAGGCCGGGCCGACGAGGGGCGCGGCAGGGGTGAGGGTGAGGGCGTCGAGGCTGTCCAGCGGCAGCGGGCTGCTGCTCCAGTCCACGAGTTCCGCGCCGTTGACGGTGACCTGGCCGAGCAGGCCCTTGCGGTCGTGGATGCCGGGTCCGTAGTTGACCCGGCCTTGGTTCTCCACCAGGACCGCGAGCCGGGCGCCGCTCCTGGGCGAGACAAAGGCGAGGGCGTGCTCGTGGTTCTCCCGTTCCAGTACGCCGACGGGCTGCCCGTCCACGAAGACCTGGGCCCGGTCGCGGACCTCGCCCACCCGCAGCACGGCCGGCCCCGCGGTCGGCAACTCCGTCTCGTACAGCACGAAGCCGAAGGACTGGCCGAGCTGCTCCATGGTGAGCGGGCGGTCGGCGCGGACCGCCAACCCGAACAGGTGGGCCTGGTCGAACAGGCCTGCGCAGCGGTCGAGTTCCACGAGGGTGGGGGCGAGCTTCGGGCCGGGAGCGGGACGGGGCTCGTCGGGGACGAGGGCGTACCGGGCGATGACCTCGCGGAACGCCTCGTACTTGGGGGTGGGGTCGCCGGCTTCGTCGAGGAGGGCGTCGTAGTCGTAGGAGGTGACCGTGGGGCGGTAGGAGCCCTTGTCGTTGGCTCCGTTGGTGAGGCCGAAGTTGGTGCCGCCGTGGAACATGTAGATGTTGACGGAGGCGCCGGCGGCGAGCAGGCGGTCGAGGTCGGCTGCCGCGTCCGCGGCGTCGCGGGTGGTGTGGACGCCGCCCCAGCGGTCGAACCAGCCGATCCAGAACTCCGAGCACATCAGCGGCCCGGTCGGCTGGATCCGGCGCAACTGGTCGAGGCCCGCCTCGACGCGGCTGCCGAAGTTCACGGTGCGCAGCACGCCGTCCAGGCCGCCACGGGCGAGGTCGGCGGGCTGGTCGCAGGTGAAGAGGGGGACGTCGACGCCGTGGGCGCGCAGCAGACCGGCGAGGTCCGCGAGATAGCCGGCGTCGTCACCGTAGGCCCCGTACTCGTTCTCCAACTGCACCGCGATGATCGGTCCGCCGGCGGAGGACAGGTAAGGCTTCAGCGGCGGGAGGAGGGCGGCGAGATAGCCGTCGACGGCTGCGAGGAAGCGGGGGTCGCGGCTGCGCAGCTCGATGCCGTCCTCCGCGAGCAGCCACGAGGGCAGGCCGCCGCCCTCCCATTCGGCGCAGATGTACGGGCCGGGGCGGAGGAGGACGTGCAGGCCCTCCGCGGCGGCGAGATCGAGGAAGCGGGGCAGGTCGAGACCTCCGTCCAGCCGGAATTCACCGGGCCTGGGGGCGTGGAGGTTCCAGGGGACGTAGGTCTCGACCGTGTTGAGTCCCAGCAGCCTCGCCTTGTGGAGCCGATCGGCCCACTGCTCCGGGTGGACGCGGAAGTAGTGCAGTCCGCCCGAGATGATGCGGAACGGGTGGTCGTCGAGACGGAATCCGTTCTCGGCGATCTCCAGTCGGGGCATGCTGGGGTGCTCCTAAATGTGGGTGCGGAAGGGATGATCAGGCAAGCCGGCGGCAGAGCAGAGCGTCGGGAACGCCTCCGTGGTTCCACTTCCACGTGTAGGCGACGCCTGCGAGGTACTCGTTGTCGGCGCACTGGCCCTTGTAGTAGCCCGGGGCCCAGTCGCTGCCGGTCGAGCCTCCGGTGGCGGGACGGTTGTCACCGCCGTCGAACCAGACCGCGCGGCCGGTGGTGGGCAGGGAGTTGGTTGCCGGGGCGCACAGGAGGGCCGTCATGGCGTTGCTGCGCACGCTGTAGCCGACCACGAAGGTGTTGTCCGGGCACTGGAGCTTGTTGTAACCGCTCGCCCAGTCGGCGCCGGATACATATCGTTCGTCGGTGACGACGGTCCAGGCGCCGTTCCCCTTCGTCGGCTGGCCGGCGTCGGTGCACAGTCCTCGGCTGTCGCTGCGGCCGAGCCCGACGAGCCGCTGGCTGTCCGGGCAGTTGGCCTTGCGGTTGCCCGGGGACCAGTCCGGCTTCGCCAGCATGGTGGCGGAGACGTTGTAGTCGGCGTAGTCCAGGTTGAGCATGTTCCAGCGGGGTGCCGGGGCGATCCGGCCGGTCTTGCCGGCGGAGTTGACGAGCTTGTTCCAGTCGGTGGCGCGCCAGTCGCCGACGTCCATGACACCGAGTCGTGTGCCGTTCGCACTGTAGTTGACCATGGCCCAGTTGTCCTGCGGTGTGCCGTTCGTGTCGGTCCAGCCGACCAGAGGCCAGATCGCGAAGTCGGTGTCGTTCTTCACCAGGATGTCGGTGAAGTTGGCGAACCAGGCGCGTTCCTTGGCGTCGATGTCGCCGCGGCCGGCGGCGCCGAACTCGCTGATCCACACGGGCGCGGTGAAGTGCTGGCCGGACCGGGTGACGAACAGGGCCTGGTCGTCGACGACCCGGGCGAGCTGTGCGGGGGTGAATTCCTCGTAGCGCGGGTCGTGTGTCTCGCCCGTTCCGGTGGCGCCGGTGTGGTTCGGGCCGGTGTAGCCGTAGAAGTGGGCTGCGTAGACGAGTTTGTCGGAGCGGATCAGGGTGTTGGACAGGGTGGCGACCGGGGTGAGTGTCGGGCGGCTGTGGGGGGTCAGGTCGGTCGGTATGCCCTGCCAGTTGATGCCCTCCATGATGACGAGCATGTCCGGGTTGGCCTGCAGGATCTTGTTGCCGGCTTCTTCCAGGGCCTTGTTGAGGTCGTGGTCGTCGCCCCAGCCCCAGTTCGCGTCGTTCCAGGTGTCGCGGCGAACCTCGTTGCGCAGATCGGCTCCGACGACCCGCTTGTCGGCCTGGTAGCGCTTCGCCAGGAACACCCAGTCGTCGATCCACGCTTGCGTCGACTGGCCGCTGTTCCAGCGCTCGTTGCCGTCCAGACCGCAGCAGAAGCGGTAGCTGGTGGTGTGGTTGTTGAGGATGACGGCGAAGCCGTCTGCGGTCAGGGCTCCGACGACGGCGTCGAGCACCTGCAACGGGGTCTTGCCCTTGAGCTGCGGGTTGGCGGCGACGGCCGAGTCAGGGACGGCGCTCGTGTCGTGGATGAGTGCGTTGGCGAACGGGAGCCGGATGCTGTTCAGGCCCAGGGCGTGGAAGTCGGCCAGGATCTGGGCCATCGGCTTCCGGTCGAGGCCGAGCGGGATGTTGTGCGACATCTGCCTCGCCTGGTGGTTGGCGACGTCGTTGACGTCGCCGCTGCCCTGCCAGGTGCCCTGGGCGCCGGCCCAGTTGCCGGACTTGAGCTTGAACCGGTCGCCGTCGGCGTCGACGACGTATCGGTCCCGGGTGGACAGCGGGGCGGTCCATGAGGCGGCGAGCTGTGCGCCGGTGAGGGCCGGGGGCGGCGGTGCCGTCCCTGTGTCCGCCGCGGCGGCGGTGGGGGTGAGGGTGCAGAGGAGGAGCGCGGACGACGTGGCGAGGGCCGCGGTCGCGCGTCGGAGCAGGGTGATGCGAGGTGTCACGGGGAAGCTCCTTGCGGGTGGGGGACGTGTGCCTGCCTTGTGCGTGGTGTGGAACGGTGTGGTGCGGTGGATCAGCCTTTGAGGCCGCTGGTGGCGATGCCCTCGACGATGTAGCGCTGGGCGACGAGGAACATGACGACCAGGGGCGTGATGGTGACGACGGCGCCGGCGAAGAGACCGGGCAGGTTGATGGTCTGCGAGGTGAGGAAGGTGGACAGCGCGATCTGCGCGGTCCAGGCGGACGGGTCCTGGCCGATGACCAGCGGCCACAGGAAGGAGTTCCAGCTGTCGATGAAGGACAGCGCCCCGAGCGAGGCCAGCATCGCTCCGGAGCTCGGCAGGGCGATCCGGCGGTACAGGCCGAGCCAGCCCAGGCCGTCGATTCGTCCGGCGTCTTCGATCTCACTCGGGAACTGGAGGTAGAAGTTGCGGAACAGCAGGACCGCGAACGGGTTGAAGAGGCCGGGCACAATGATGCCCCACAGTGTGTTGACACCGCCCATGGAGCCGACGACGACGAACGTCGGTACGAAGGTGACCGAGCCGGGGATCATCAGCGTGGCCACCACCAGGGCGAGCACCACACCGCGTCCCGGGACCGGAATCCGGGCGAGTGCGTAGCCGGCCGCGGAGGCGAGGAGCGTGGAGACCGGTGCGGTGACGGCGGCGATGAGCAGCGAATTGCCGAGGGCCTGGCCCATGAAGACGGCAGGGTCGTCGAACAGGGCGGTGAAGTTCTCGAAGTGCATCGTCGAGGGCCACCACGTCCACTCCGGCGCCGTGAGGCCCTGGGAGTCCATGAGGGAGTTGCGGAGCAGCAGGTAGAAGGGCGCCAGGAAGGCCGCGGTGAGGAGGCCGACGAGGAGGCCGCGGGCGAGGATGCGCGCGGATCGGGACAGTCCGGGCAGGGTGATCATGCGCTTCTCATTCTCCGCTCCTGCCGAATCCGGTGAACCGTCCCTGAATCAGGGTCACTCCGACAATGAGGGCGGTGAGCACGAAGGCTCCGGCCGAGCCGAGGCCGTAGTTCTGGCTGCCCATGGCGGTGTTGTAGAGGTGGACCAGCGGCGTCTGTACGGGGGCCGTTCCAGTTCCGGAGAGCCCGCTGTTGAACAGGTTGTAGAACTCGTCGAAGGCCTGGAAGGCGGCGATGAACAGCAGCATCAGCACGGCGACGGAGGTGTTGCGCAGCATGGGCAGAGTGATCCCGGTCAGGAGTCGCCGGCCCTTGGCGCCATCGAGCGCGGCGGCCTCGTAGAGCTCCTTGGGGATGGCCTGGAGCCCGGCGAGGAAGAGCACCATGTAGAAGCCGACCTGGAGCCAGAGACGCAGCGTGACGAGAACGATCCAGTAGAGCGGTGGCGAGGTGGACTGCAGCCAGGCCACCGGCTCCGCCCCGAACCATCCGCCGATCATGTTCGCGATGCCCGTTGGCAGACCGTTGAACAGGCACATCTTCCACAGCAGTGACGCGGCGACGTACGAGACGGCCGTCGGGATGAGGAAGGTGGTGCGCAGCAGGGCCCTGCTGCGCCGGATCCGGTGCACCAACAGGGCGAGCCCGAAGGAGCCTGCGAAGGTGACCGGCACGATGAAGGCGGTGAACAGCAGGATCGTGACCAGCGAGTCACGGAACGCCTGGTCGGACAGGAGGGTCTGGTAGTTGTCGAGTCCGACCCAGTGGCCGAGGGAGATGGTGCCGCGCGCGTCGCTGAGGCTGAGCAGAAAACTCCAGCCGATCGCGACGTACTTGAATATGCCGAGCCCGATCAGCACCGGCGCGGTGAGCAGCACGAACGCGATCCAGCCGGACCGGCCGACGCGAGGCCGACCGGCGCGGGCCCGGCCGGTGCGGGCGGCGCCCCGCGGGGTGACCGCGGGGCGCCCTGCGTGCTCGGGCTGCAGAGGAGTGTCGGTCGCCGAGTTCATCGGTTTCACCGGCCGAGCTGCTTGTCGATCTCGCTCTGGGCCTTCTTCACCGCGTCGGCGAGGAGGGCGGCCGGATCGCCCTGTCCGCTGACGATCTTCATTGCGGCCGCGTTGAAGGTGCTGCTCACGGCGGTGTCCCAGGTGCCCGGGTTGTGCTTCCCGTACTTCGCAGCCAGTTCCACGGTCTCCTTGGCGGCGCCGGTGGACAGCTTCTTCGCGGACGCCGCCACGGACGTGCGCGGCGGCACGTGGAAGCCGTAGCTCTCGGCGAAGTCCCGCTGCAGGTCGGACTGTTCGACCCACACCCACTGGACGAACTTCTTCGCCGCGGCCACGTTCTTGCCCTTGGCGTTGACACAGCTGGTCCACCCGCCGACGCGGACGACGGGAGCGCCGCCGGCCTTGAAGGCGGGCCACGGCAGGACGCCGAAGTCGTCGCCGAGCGCGGACTGGATGGCGGGCATCGCCCACAGGCCGCACCACTGCATCGGCACGACGTCCTGGGTAAGGGCGGCGGGGTCCCACCAGTCGGTGGTGAAGCCGAGCAGCAGCGACTTGTCGTCGTGCAGACGCTTCAGGGCGGTGATCGCCTCCAGCGCCTGGGCCGATCCGAACGCCACCTTGCCTTCGGGGGTCACGAGGTCGCCGCCGTTGGACCAGACGGCGTTGCTCGGGGAGTCGCCGATGCCGTCGTTGCCGACGAACAGGCCCTTGTTCTTCTTGGTGGACAGGGCCTTCGCCGCGGTGATGAGGCCGTCCAAGGTCGTGGGCGGGGTGATCCCGGCCTTGGACAGGACGCTCTTGCGGTAGTAGAGCATGATGACGTCGTCGATCTCCTTGACGCCGTAGAGCTTGCCGTCGACGGTGACCGAGCTGATGGCGTTGGTGTTGAAGTCGCTCTTGGCGCTGCCGTACACGTCGTCGAGGGCGGCGATCTGGCCGCCGCGGACGAACCTCTCGCTGAAGTCGCCGATCTCGAAGACGTCGGGGGCCGAGTCGGTCAGCAGGGTCGCGTTGAGCTTGCCCGCGTAGTCGCCGGGGACCCAGGTCACCTTGACGGCTATGTCCGGGTTGGCCTTGGTGAAGGCCTTGGCGTAGCGGAGCACCGCCTGCTGGGTGCCGGCCTCGCCGTAGGCGTGGTACCAGACGTTGAGGGTGGTCTTCGCTCCGGAGGCGGAGTCACCGGTCGGGTCGGTGCTGCAGGCGGTCGTCAGGACCGTTCCGGCGGCGACGAGCAGCGATCCGGTGAGGAATCCGCGTCGGCTAAGCTCGGCTCTGCGTGCGCTCATGTCGCATTTCCTTCTGTGAGGGTGTGTGTACGGGGCGGATGTGCTCCCTGGTCGGCGCCTTCGTCCGTGCTTGCCGGCAGTGGAGGGCGACGGCCAGGGAGTCGTACGCGAGGCTGCGGAGCGAGGGGGTGACCCTCGGTCAGCCGACGCCGATCGTGGGGGTGGCCGCGGGCTGTGGGAAGAGGGCCTGTATGGCCACGGCGGCGCCACCGCGGGCCCACTCCTCCCAGGGCAGCGGGCGCAGTGACAGCGGGCACCGGGACGCCGCTCCGAAGGCGTGTTCGGCGTACGCGTCCTGGATGTGACGGCTGAACAGGTCGTAGGCGTCGGCCCCTTCACCGCTGACGACGACACGCTCCGGGCCGACGAGGTTGACCAGTGCGGCAATGCCGACCCCGATGGCCCGTCCGGCCCGGGCGAAGGCCTCGCGGGCCGCCGGATGGCCCTCCCGGGCCATCTCGACGACCTCGTCGAACGTGAGGCGCGGGTTCGCGGCGGCATGGCGGACCGCCGCGAGAATCGCGTCGGTCGACGCGATCGCCTCGACGCAGCCGCGCGCGCCGCAGCGGCAGAGCGGTCCGGTCGGGTCGACACAGATGTGTCCGACCTCGCCCGACACGCCATGGGCCCCTCTGAGCAGGTGCCCGTTGACGACGAGCGCGGAGCCGATGCCTGCGCCGATGGTGACCAGCGCGAAGTGGCCGGTTCCGATGCCTTCGCCGAACCAGTGCTCGGCGACGGTCAGGGCCCGGACGTCGTTCTCGACGGTGACCGCCAGACCGGTGGAGGCGGTGAGCAGTTCGGCGAGTGGGACGTCGCGCCAGCCGAGGAGGCCGGAGTGGCGGAGCCTGCCGGTTTCGCGGTCCACGTCCCCGTTCATGGCGACGCCGAGGTGGCGCGTACGGTCCCGGAACGCGGGTTCGGCGTCCAGCAGTTCGCCGACCAGCTCGGCGACGCGGGCGGCGACGACCTCGGGGGTGCACACGTCGAGCGGCCGGCCGGCCGCGGCTCGGATGCCGGCCCGCAGATCGCAGACGGCGCCGAAGACCTGGTCGACGCTGATCTTCAGTCCGACGAAGTACTCCCGGTCGGGAGCGACTGCGAGCGGGTTGACCGGCCGGCCGGCACCGGGTGCGGTGCGCTCCGGCGGGAGTTCGTACAGGTAGCCGTCGTCGATGAGCGGTCTGGCCGCCTTGGTGACGGCCGTCGAGGAGAGCCCGGTCCGCCGCGCGAGTTCCACTCTGCTGAGCGGTCCCTCCGCGAGGAGCAGGGCGAGGACCGCGGTCTCGGCGGGCGCACTGACCAAAGGCGTCGAAGGCTGGGGGTGATGTCGAAACACGGGAGAAACGTAGAGCAAATAAATAACTTCTTCCAGTATTGATTTAGGAGTTGGTGCCGTCCTACGCTCGGGGCCGCCTCCGTGCCCGTCCAGGGCACCGGATCGCGGCGTCGGCCGTGCTCTGCCCACGCCGCCCTGGATAAGACCCTGTTCCTCTCCGCACGTCAGGGGACCCATCCGTGCTCGCCACGCTCCCGCTCGTCACCTTCGATCCCGACCTCGGTCTCGCGGTCCTGTCCACGCCGAACAGCGTGTACGCGTTCCGCGTCGCCCCCGACGGCAGCCCCCGGCACCTGTATTGGGGCGCGCCGCTCGACACCGACACCCTGGCCGCGCTGCCGGAAGCGGTCTCCCCCGCCGCGAGCAGCTTCGAGGCGGACGCCGCCGCCGACGAACTCGCACCGCAGACCGGGGCGCGTTTCGGACCGGCCGGCCTTCAGGTCCGCTTCGCCGACGGCACCCGCGGCGCCCAGTGGCGCTTCGCCGGACACACCGTCGACGGCGGCGATCTCCGGCTTCGCCTCGACGACCGGCACCGCCCCCTGCGGGCCGAACTGTGTTACCGCGTCCGGCCCGGCACCGACGTCGTCGAGCGCTGGACGGAACTGACCCACACCGGAGCCGCGGACGGCCCGCCCGATCCAGTCACCGTCGACCGGCTGGACTCGGCCTCCTGGACCGCTCCGGCACTGGCCGATTACCGGCTCAGCCATCTGGTGGGCGGCTGGAACAGCGAGTTCCAGCTCCAGCGCGACCGGCTCCCCGTCGCCGAGACCGTACTGACGAGCCGTCGGGGACTCACCGGCCACCACGCGAGTCCCTGGTTGGCCCTCGATGACGGCACCGCGAGCGAGGAGCGGGGCGAGGTGTGGAGCACCGCGCTCGCCTGGAGCGGGAGTTGGCGCGTCACGGTCCACCGCGATCCGGTCGGCCGCACCACCTGGACCGGCGGCTTCGGTCACGAGGGCCTCAGTTGGACTCTGCGGCCGGGCGAGAGCCTTCGCACACCGGTGTACGCCGGCCTCTACACCCCGCACGGCTTCGGCGCGGCCAGCCGCGGCTGGCACGACTACGTACGCGGGCACGTACTGCCGGAGCCCGACCGGGACCGGCCGGTCCTCTACAACTCGTGGGAGGCCACCGGATTCGACGTCACCGAGGCCGGCCAGATCCGCCTTGCGCACCTGGCCGCCCGGCTCGGTGCGGAGCTCTTCGTCCTGGACGACGGCTGGTTCGGCACCCGCCGCGACGACCGGTCCGGGCTCGGCGACTGGACTCCCCGTCCCGAGGCCTTCCCCCGCGGACTGCGTCCGCTCGCCGACGAGGTGCACCGCCTCGGCATGGAGTTCGGGCTGTGGGTGGAACCGGAAATGGTCAACCGCGACAGCGAGTTGTACCGCGCCCATCCGGACTGGGTCGTCCACTCCCCCCGCCTCGACGCGACCGAGCTCCGCAACCAACTGGTGCTGAACTTCGCCCGGCCCGAGGTCGAGGCCTGGGCCCAGGGGACCCTCGACCGCCTGGTGCGCGACCACGACGTCGACTGGCTCAAGTGGGACGCCAACCGGGCCTTCACCGAGGCCGGTTGGGACGGCTGCTCCGACCCGGACCGCGTGTGGATCGATCACACCCGGGCCGTCCACCGGATCATGGACCGGCTCCGTGCCGCCCACCCCGGTCTGCGCATCGAGGCCTGCGCGGGCGGCGGCGGGCGCGTCGACCTCGGCATGATGGCCCGCACCGACCAGGCCTGGACCTCGGACAACACCGACCCGGTTGACCGGATCGGCATCCACCACGGCTTCTCCCAACTCTTCCCCGCCCAGGCCATGGCCGCGTGGGTCACCGACAGCCCCAACCCGGTCACCGATCGGCACACCCCCCTGCGTTTCCGCTTCCAGGTCGCCATGGCCGGGGCGCTGGGGCTGGGCGGAGACCTGGCGTCCTGGTCCGACGAGGAACTCGAAGAGGCCGCCGAGCTCGTCGCCCAGTACAAGCGGATCCGCCCGCTCGTGCAGCGGGGAACCCAGCACCGCGTCACCTCGGGCGGCCCGGTGACCGCCGTGCACTACGCGGCGCCCGATGACAGCGAGCACGTGGTTCTCGTCTGGCGCCCCACCACCCGCTTCGGTCACCGCCCGGCCCCGGTGCGGCTGCCCGCGCTCGACCCCGAGGCGCGCTATCTGGATCCGGACCTGAATCGGGTGTACGGCGGTGCCGTCCTCGTCCACCAGGGCATCGACCCGCGACTTCCCGTCGGCGACTACGCCAGCAGCCTGATCCGGCTCCGCCGCGTCGGCCCCTGAGCGCCGTGCCCCACGACGCCTGATTCCCTCGCCCACCCACGAAACCTCTGGATCCGCCCATGGACACCGCCCAGCACACCGCCCGCGTACTGGTGGTCGGCATCGACGGCGTACGCCTCGACCTGCTCCCCGAACTCGACACCCCCCACCTCGACGGGATCGCCCGCGCGGGCTTCCTGGTACCCGTGGAGGTGGACCCCGGGACGCCGACGATGTCCGGCCCCTGCTGGACCACCATCGTCACCGGCGTCGGCGTCACCAAGCACGGGGTGTGGGCCAACCGCTTCGACGGCAACCGCCTGGACGTCTTCCCCGACTTCACGACCCGCCTCGCCGCCGACTGCGGACTGCGGACCTTCGCCGTCGGAGGTTGGGCGCCGCTCTTCCTCGCACAGCAGGGCGGCCCGCTCTTCGTCGCTCCCACCCGGCTCGGCTACGTCGCCCCGCGCGCGGACACCCCCGAAGCATGGGAGGAGGCGGACGACAGGGTGACCGCCGAGGCGGAACACCTTCTCGGCCTGGACGAGGAGCTCCACGCCGGATTCGTCTACCTGGGCGCCGTCGACGAGACCGCCCACTTCCTCGGCTGCGGCCAGGAGTACCGCCGTTCCATCGAGGCCGCGGACCGGCGGCTCGGCCGACTCCTCACCTCCGTACGGCAGCGGCCCGGCAACGCGGCGGAGCAGTGGACGATCATCGTGGTGACGGACCACGGCCATCGCGACGAAGGGGGCCACGGGGGACGCAGCCCGCAGGAGCGCACGGCCTGGGTCGCCGCGTGCGGTCCCGGTCTGCCCGCGGGCAAGGCCCCGTCGGCCCTCCACCACTCCGACGTCGCCGCCCATGTCTACACCGCCCTCGGCATCACCCCAGACTCCCACTGGACCTTGGACGGCACCCCCTTCGCCCCGTGATCCGACCGGAGGACTTCCGTGAACACCACCCCCTTCCCACTCGTCGCGGCGGACCACGTCACGGCGTCGCCCTTCGACGACGACCAGTGGTGGCGGGATCCCTCCGCCCTCCACGTCGACAGTGCGACGGTCAGCGTCCATGCCGCCGGCGGCGCTGTCGGCGCGGCCGGGGGGACGGCCCCGGGGCAGCCGTCCCTCGTGCGCGTCACAGCGAGCGCGGCGGCCCAGGTCACCGTCCGTCTCGACGTCCCGCTCGGCGACGCCGCAGGTTTCTGGCACCCCGACGCGGGGTGGGAGCGGACGCTGCCCGCCGACTGGTCGGCCTGGCGGCCCCTGTCGCTCGTCCGCTCCGCACCGGCCGGATGCCTGTACGACGCGGCGGGGCGGAGCCTGCTCGCGTTCGCCACCGACCGTGTCGTGGGGCAGAGCCTGATCCGCTTCGGGGTGTCCGAGGAGCACAAGCGCTTCGGCGTGTGGCTGCGCTTCGCGCTCGCGCCGGGCGAGAGCTGCCTCGTACGCCTCGCCACCCCTGGCGTCACCGTGGCGGCGGCGTTGCGAGAGCTACGGCACTGGCTGACGGAGCTTCCGGCCGTACGCCCGCTGCCGGTGCCGGACTTCGCCCGTACACCGGTGTACTCGACGTGGTACGCCTTCACTCAGGACGTGAACGCGGCCGACGTCGAGGCCGAGGCCGCTCTCGCGGCCGAACTCGGCTGCGGCCAGCTCTTCCTCGACGACGGCTGGCAACTGCACGGCGCCGGCCGCGGCTACGCGGGCTGCGGCGACTGGCTGCCCGATCCCGCCAAGTTCCCCGATCTGCCCGGCCATGTCAGGAAGATCCACGGCCTGGGGCTGCGCCATGTCGTGTGGATCGCGCCGCTGCTCCTCGGGAACCGCTCGGACGCCCACCGGGCATGGGCGGGGCGCGCACCTCGGTACGTGCCGCATCTGGACTGTCATGTGCTCGATCCGCGCCACCGCGACGTACGCGACCACGTCGTCACCACCTGTCGCGGACTCGTCGAGGAGAACCATCTCGACGGACTCAAGCTCGACTTCCTGGACGAGGTCATGGCCTACGCGGACACCCCGCCGTCCAGTGCGCGGGAGCCGGGCTACATCGCCGACGTCGGGCATGCCCTGGCCGAGCTTCTGGCGCGGCTGCGCGACGAACTGCGGTCCCTGCGCGGGGACCACGTGGTCCTGGAACTGCGCCAGCCCTACACCGGACCGGCCATGACGACGTTCGCCAACGCGCTGCGCGCGTCGGACTGTCCGGCCGACCCCGTCGCCAACCGCGTGCGGACCCTGGACGTCGCTCTGCTCGCCCCGGGCGGTGTCGTGCACTCCGACATGCTGATGTGGGACCCGGACGCGACACCCGAGACCGTCGCCCGGCACGTCCAGGGCGCCCTGCACGCGGTGCCCCAGATCTCCACCCGCCTCTCCCGGCTCTCCCCCGGACACCGGGACACCCTCGCCTTCTGGCTCGAAAGCTGGCACCGGCTTCGGCCGGCACTCATCGGAGGCACGTACGAGACGGGGCGGCCGGACGAGCTCTATCCGCACGTCACCGCCCACTCCGCGACCGAGACGGTGATCACCGCCTACGCCGACACGGTCCTCCGCCTCCCCCAGGGGCCATGGCAGGCTCTCACCCTCGTCAACGCGACCCCCAGGGCCCGGCTCCTCGTCGAAACCCCCGAGCCGGCCGAGCCCGTCGTCGTCCGCGTCCACTCCTACAGCGCCGACGGACGTCCCCGGCCGGCCGCCACGCGACTGCTCACCGGCGGCGTTCACGCGCTCGACGTACCACCGTCCGGTCTGTGCCGCCTCACCGTGGCCGGCTGACCCGCTCCCCGGGTGGGCGGCGCCGGGTGGGGCCGTCTTCGACGCCTTCCGCATGCGGGCCCAGGAGTGGGCCCGCATGCGGAAGCGGCTGTCCGGGGACCGGACCGCTACGCCCGGTCGTTGCCGTGGCCGCAGGCCCGGTGTCGTCCGCCGTGCACCGCCGCGTACGCCGACGGGCGGGGCGCGGCGGTGGCCCGGTCAAGTCGCGCGACCGCGGCCCGGCCCGCCGATGAGTGCGCGTCGTGGACGACCCGGCCGCCCACCAGGGTCAGCTCGACACGGGCGTCGCTGATATCGGCCACCGGGCATTTTGTCACATCACGGTCGAGAACGATCAGGTCCGCCGCCAGCCCAGGGCGGACGGTTCCCGTAAGCCGGTCCATGCGCAGCTGCCATGCCGTGCCGTACGTGTGCATCCGCAGCGCCGACGTACGGCTCAACCCCTCCAACTCCCGGTAGAGCGGCCCGTCGCCCTCCGCGCCCGTGCGGTCGATCGCCGTACGGATCTGGTTCCACACCTGGAGCGGGTCCACCGGCCAGTCCGAACCGCCCGAGAGCCGGGCCCCGTGCCGCTCCAGGGAGCGGGCAGGGTACATCCACCGGTGACGCTCGGGCCCGATGTACGGCAGGAGCGCATCCATCGTCCACGTGTCCTGTTCCGCCCACTGGAGCTGCATGCAGGCCACCACGTCCAGTTCGGCAAACCGCCGCAGATCCGCCGGGTCCACCAGTTGGAGGTGAGCGATGGTGTTGCGGGCACCGCGCAGCCCGGTCGTGCGCCGGGCGTACGCGTAGCCGTCGAGCGCCGTGCGCACCGCGCGGTCGCCGAGCCCATGGGCATGCATCTGCCAGCCGGCCTGGTTGAAGACCGCGGTCAGCCGCCCGTAATCCTGTCCGGAGGTGTACAGCTCACCGCGGTTGTCCGTCGGGTGTCCGGAGCCGTCCAGATAGGGCGTCAGGAGCGCCGCCGTCTGCGCCGGGTACTCGATCACCCCGTCGAGGAACACCTTGATCGTCCCGAACCGCAGCCCAGGTACGTTACGGAAGGAGCGCTCCAGCCCGCGCGCATACGCAAGCGCCGCCTTCGGGTCCTTCGCCAGGTCCGCGTCGATCCTGATCGCGGGGACGATCCGCTGCGGCAACGACCCCGCGTTCGCCAGAGCCTGATACGTCGCCAACTCGCTCTGCCCGACCATCGCGTCCATCATCGTGGTCACCCCGGAGGCCGCCGCCTGGGCGAGGACCCGGGAGCAGGCGGCGACCAGATCGGCCTCGCTCGGTTCCGGAATGTGACGGGTCACCAGGGGCTGGGCGTCGTCCTTGAGCACGCCGCTGGGCTTCCCGTCCGGCCCCTTCACGATCTTTCCGCCCACAGGATCGGGGGTCGCCGCGGTGATGCCGGCGATCTCCAGGGCACGGGCATTGACCCAGATGTTGTGGCCGTCGCCCCCGACGAGGGCGACCGGGCGGCGGGTGGGAAGGCTGTCGAGCAGGGAGTGGTGGGGGAGGGTGCCGTGCGGCAGCAGACCGATCGGGTTCCAGTCCGAGACCACCAGCCAGCCGTCGGGCTCCTGGCCCGGCGAGTCCTGGAGGAAACCGGTGAGGATCGCCAGGAGTTCCTCGGCTGTCGTCTCGGCGCCCTCCAGGGAGGGGCGCAGTGAGCGGTCGCCCGCGGAGAGCGGGTGCACATGGCCGTCGTGGATGCCGCTCATCACCGTCGCCCCGCGCGCGTCGACGACTTCGGTGCCCCGCCCGGTGAGACGGCGCAGGTCGCGGCCCCGGCCGGTGGCAAGAATCCGGCCGTCGTGCCCGACGGCCACGGCCTCGACGGGGCGGGCACCGGGGAGCCCGGTGAACACCTTTGCGTTGTGGACGACCAGGGCCGCGGCACTCGGTTGCGCAGCGGCCGCGGGGCCGGCCGCCGCGCCCACCAGTCCGGCCGCTCCCGCGGCAAGCACGGTCCGCCGGGCGAGAGAAGAAGTCATGACCACTCCAAGGGTTGTGCTGCATTCGCTGTGGCCGGACCCTCTTTGATTAACGCCGTAACCAGAACCCGCCCGGGACGACGGAATCCGTAGGATGACGCCATGTCAGGGCCCACTCTCGCCGATGTGGCACGCGCCGCAGAGGTCTCCACCGCCACCGTCTCGCACGCTCTCAACGGAACGGGCCGGCTCGCCGACTCCACACGGCGCCGGGTCCGCGAGGTGGCCACCATGCTCGGCTACGGCTCCCAGCGGACCGCGCGGACCGGGAAGACCCTGGGTGTGGCCGTCACGACCTACGCCGGATCGGCCTGGAACTTCCTCGACGTCCCGTACTTCGCCCGGCTCCTCACCGTCGCCACCGCCACCGCGCACGCCCACGGCTACGCCCTGACGATCCTCCCCGCCACCTGCGGGGCCGAGACGCCCTGGCACACCCTCACCGTGGACGGCATGCTGCTTCTCGACAGCCCCACGGACGACCCGGTGCTACGTGCGCTGCGCGCGCGGGGCATCCCGCTCGTCTTCGACGGGCGACCCGTCGATCCGAGGCCCGGGGACGTCTGGGTCGACAACGACCACACCGCCACCACCCGCGAGGTCCTCGGCCACCTGGCCGCCTCGGGCGCCCGGCGGATCGCCCTGCACGCCGGGTACGGCGACGAGCACTACACCCGGGCAGTGACCAGCGCGTACGAGCAGTGGTGCCACGAACACGGCCGGATTCCAATGGTCCTCACCTTCGACCCGTACGACACCCCGGGCCACGGCTTCGACGCCGTCTTCGCCACCCGCGCCTGCGACGCGGTCTACACGGTCTACGACCCCGGCGGTCACCAGGTCCTGGCCGCAGCGGCCCGCCACAGCCTGCGGATCCCCGACGACCTCCTCCTCGTCTGCGCCAGCGAGGACCAGGCCTACGCCGAGAACGATCCGCCGGTGAGCACCGTGACCCTGCACCCCGCAACGATCGCCGAGACCGCGGTGACGGCCCTGGTCTCCCGCCTGTCTCCCACCGCCCCGCCACCACCCCCTGGCGCCCTGACGGTCCCGGCGGTCCTCCACCCCCGCCTCTCCTCACGCCGCCCGGCCCGGCCTCAGCCGGCCTCCCCACCTGCTCCGGGCAGCCTGGCGGCGACGGCGTCGAGCAGCAGCTCCAGCGCGAACGGATAGCCGCTGAGCATCATGTCGGCGGACAGCAGGCGCACGGTGGCGGCGATGTGGGGGTAGGCACTCTCTTCCAGGCGGGCGTAGCGGTCCTGCCACACCTGGAGATCGGCCGCCTGCGCGGGAGGAGGCAGGGCGAGCGCGGCCGCGTCCAGGGCCGCGAAGGCGAGCGCCTGGTCCACGAAGGAGTGATAGATCCGCACCGCTTCCCGGTCGGGGAAGCCCGCCGACCGCAGCACGCCGAGGATCATCTCCACGGCCCGCATCTCGTTGTCCCGCCCGGTCGTTCGGTGCGCCGCCAACAGGGCGGCCTGCGGGTGCGCCTGGTACGAGGCATGGACGCGCAGACCCAGCTCGCACAGGTCGGTACGCCACTCGCCGGTGGGCCGCCAGCCCAGCTGGGCACGGCCGATCAACTCGTCGGCGATCGCCAGCAGCAGGTCGTCGGTGTTGCGGAAGTACCGGTAGAGCGCACTGGGGTCGGCGCCCAGCGCTGCTCCCAGCCGGCGGACCGTCAACGCATCCGCACCATGCTGACCGACCAGCCGCAGGGCCGTCTCCACGATGGCCTGCTCGGACAGCACCGTGCCCTGCTTCGTCGGTCTTCTGCGGCGCCGCTGCGGCTCCGGAACCACACGCTCATTCATGGCGCGGAGCTTATGACAACACCATTGACGTGTGAAGAGGGCAACGGTTTCATGGCCTGCCATCCGGGCCCTTGGCCCACCTTCCCCTGCGCAAAGGCGACGATCCGTTGGCGGTACCAGTGAAAAGTGCAAGCACCACGCCGATAAGAAACGCCCAGGTCCCCCAGGCCGCGATGCGGAAATCCATAGGCGTCGTCGACGGCATCGTCCTCGCCGCGTCGAGCACCGCGGCGACCAGCAGCATCGGCATCGGACTCGGTCTGATGGCGAGCATCGTCGGCCTGCATCTACCGGCGATCATGCTGTTGGCCTTCCTGCCCGTGCTCGGCATAGCCGGCGGATACGGGCGGCTCAACCGCGTCGAACCCAACGCCGGCAGCAGCTACAAGTGGGTCGGCCGCATCTTCAGCCCCTGGCTGGGATTCCTGACCGGATGGGTCAACGTCGTCGGCACCATCGTGTTCATGGCCTACACCACCACGGTGACGGGCTCGGCGACCATCCAGCTCCTCGGCCAGGCCTCCGTCCACAGCGTCGCCGGTCTCTCCCTCGATCCGGACTCCACCCTCCAGTCCACCCTGCTCGGCATGGCCGTCCTGGTCGCCGCCGCGCTGGTCGCCGTCCGCGGGCTCGACCTCGCGGCGCGTCTCCAGAAGTACCTGCTGATCTTCGAGTACGGCGTGCTGCTCGCCTTCTGCGGCTATGGACTGTTCGCCGGGGACCAGCCCTTCTCGCTCCAGTGGTTCAACCCCTTCGACATCCCCTCAGCCGCGGCCCTCGCCCAGGGCATGGTGCTCGCGGTCTTCTGCTACTGGGGCTTCGAGTCGGTCTTCAGCGTCGGTGAAGAGGTCAGTGACCCGCGGGACGCCTCCCGTGGCGGGTTCATCGCCCTGACCGTCATGCTGCTCCTCTTCCTGCTCGCCGGCACCGCCTTCCAACGAGTCCTGCCGCTGGACGAACTGGCCGACAACGGCGCACAGGGACTCGCCTACTTCGGTACGAAACTCGCCGAGCAGCCGCTGGCCGCACTGCCGCTCATCGCCCTCATGTTCTCCGCGGTGGCGTCGCTCCAGGCCTCGGTCATCCCCACCGCCCGCGGGATGTACGCGATGGGCCGTGACGGCGTTCTCGGCCCCGTCTGGACACGGCTGCACCCCAAGCACAGGACCCCCGCAGTCGGCACCCTGCTGATCACCGCGATCGCTCTGGCCCTCGCCGCGACGGCGCTGGTCATCCCCACCGTCAACGACTTGATCTTCGCCGCCGTCAACGCGATCGGCATCGTCGTCGCCCTCTACTACGCCCTCACCGCCGCGGCCGCCGCGGTGCACTTCCGCCACCTGCTGCGCACGTCACCGCTGGAGGCCCTGCGCGCCGTCGTCGGACCGGTGCTGGGCGCGCTCGCGCTGCTCGCCACCGGCGGCTACCTCACCTGGACCTTCTACCGCTCCACCGACCACTTCGAAGTCTCCGCCGACAACGGCTGGTTCGCACTGCTCGTCCCGGTCCTGATGATCGGCTCCGGACTGCTGGCAGCCGCGTGGGCCCGCTGGCACCGCCGGTCGCCCTACTTCATCCCTGCCCGCGACGCCGCCGACGGCGAACCCAGCACCGCCCTCTGACCACCACACCGCTGACGCGCGGCACGGACCGCGACACCTCGTTCCCCTCCCGCGGCCCGCTCACGGACCGCCGACCCATCAGGAGCACCTCCCATGACCCAGGCCGATCTGGTCTTCACCCAAGGCCCCGTGCACACCGGGGACCCCGCCCGCACCCGGGCGAGCAGCGTCGCCGTCACCGGGGAGCGGATCTCGGCCGTCGGCCATGACGAGGTACGGGAGCTGATCGGCCCGAAGACCGAAGTGGTCGACCTCAGGGGCAAGCTGCTGCTTCCCGGCTTCCAGGATTCCCACATCCACGCCGTCTACGGCGGCTTGGAGCTCGCCGAGTGCGACCTCTCCGGCACCGTGGGAGTCGATGAATACCTGCGCCGCCTCCGCGAGTTCGCCGATGCCCATCCCGACAGCACCTGGATCACCGGCGGCGGCTGGTCCATGGAGAGCTTCGAGGGCGGCCTTCCGACCCGACAACTGCTCGACTCCGTGGTGCCGGACCGGCCGGTGTATCTGGTCAACCGCGACCACCACGGTGCCTGGGCCAACACCCGCGCGCTCGAACTCGCGGGCGTCACCCGGGACACCCCGGACCCCGCCGACGGCCGGATCGAACGGGAGGGCGACGGCACACCGAGCGGCGTCCTCCAGGAAGGCGCCACCGGCCTGGTGGCCCGGCTGGTGCCCGAAAAGACCGCCGCCGACCGCCTCGACGGACTGCTGCGCGCGCAGCGGCTGCTCCACTCGCTCGGGATCACCGGCTGGCAGGACGCCCTGCTCGGCGTGTTCAACGGCCAGCCCGACCCCTCCGACGCGTATCTCACCGCCGCCCGCGAGGGAAGCCTCACCGCCCGGGTCAACGGCGCGCTCTGGTGGGACCGCAGCCGAGGCTCCGACCAGATCCCGGAACTGGTGTCCCGCCGAGAGGAACTGGCCCACGGCAGGTTCCGGGCCGGCTCGGTGAAGATCATGCAGGACGGCATCGCGGAGAACTTCACCGCCGCGATGACCAGCCCCTACCTGGACGGCTGCGGCTGCGCCACCGCCAACAGCGGACTGAGCTTCGTCGACCCGGACGCGCTGCGCGCGTACGTCACCGCGCTCGACGCGCTCGACTTCCAGGTGCACTTCCACGCCCTCGGCGACCGCGCGGTGCGCGAGGCGCTGGATGCGATCGAGGCGGCCCGCACCGCCAACGGCCGTCGTGCCACCCGACACCACCTCGCCCACCTGCAGGTGGTCCACCCCGACGACATCCCGCGCTTCGCCCTGCTCGGTGCGATAGCCAACATCCAACCGCTCTGGGCCGCGCACGAGCCGCAGATGGACGAGCTGACCATCCCCTTCCTGGGTCCCGAACGCGCCGCCTGGCAGTACCCCTTCGGCTCCCTGCTGCGGGCCGGCGCAACCCTCGCCGCGGGCAGCGACTGGTCCGTGAGCAGCCCCGACCCTCTCGCCGGAATCCACGTCGCCGTCAACCGGATGGAGCCCGGGGCAACCGACGGTCGGGTCTTCCTGCCCGAACAGCGGCTCGACCTCGCCACCGCGGTCGCGGCCTACACGGCGGGTTCGGCCCACGTCAACGGCACGGACGACGCCGGCACCCTGCGGCCGGGTCACGTCGCCGACCTCGTGGTCCTCGACCGGGACATCTTCACCGCCCCGGCCGAGGAGATCCACACAGCCCGGGTTCTGCAGACCTACGTGGGGGGAGTGCTGGTGCACTCCGCCTCCTGACAGCCGCGCCGTCGGGGCGCGACCGCAGCCGTGGAATCGCCCCCACGCTCCGACGACGTCCTGATCTCCAGTTTCGTCCGCACCAGCGCGCCCGTCGGCTCCTGGCTCCCGCTCTCCAAGGCTGCGACGAGTAGTTCGACGCCCTTCTCGGCCACGCTCACCGGCTGGAGGCTCAAGGTCGTGACGGGCGGGTCGGCGTGGGCGGCCGAAGGGTCCTCGCTCGCGCACACCAGCAGCAGGTCTCCGGGGACCGACAGACCGAGGCGGCGTGCGGCGTCGAGCACCAGCGGCGGATTCGCCTCGGTCAGCACGAACAGGGCATCGGGCCGGTCGGGCATGGTGAGGGACCGCTCGACCGCCTCGATGGCAGGGCCGTTCCCCGGCCCCGCCGAAACCGTGACGCGAGGCGTGGCGCCCCGCTCGCCGCACCAGCGCCGGTAGGCGTCCAGGGCCGCCGTGTAGAAGCGGGTCGGGGTGTCGGGCGCCACGACCGCGATACGCCGCGCGCCCTGTGCGTGCAGATGGTCCAGCACCTCGCGTACGGCGGCGTCGGCGTCGACGTCCACCCAGTGCGTACCGGGGCGGCCCTCCACCGAGCGGTCGGTGAAGAGCGGTATGCGGGCGGCGACGAAGTCCTCCACCAGGGGATCGTCCGGGAGCGGGTCCGCGACGATCGCGGCGTCCAGGGGCAGGTCGGCCCACTCACCGGGCGAGGAGCTGGTGGGCAGCAGCACCAGGGCATAGCCGTGGCGCAGGGCCGCGGTCGCGACGGCGCTGGTCAGCTTCGTGAAGTAGGAGGAGTCCATGTAGGTCCCGGGGCCCGTGGGGTACTCCCCCACGGCATAGCCGATGAGCCTGGCGTGCCCGGCGCGCAGCAGCCGCGCCGTCGGGTTGGGCCGGTAGCCGAGGCGGCGCGCGACCTCGCGGGCGTGCTCGCGCACGGCCGGCGAGAGGCGCCCGGTGCCGTTGAGCGCCGCCGAGACAGTGGTCTTGGACAGACCCGCCTCGCGGGCGACGTCGACGAGGCGGACCCGGGCAACGGCGGCCGGGACGCCGTGGTCAGTGCGGCGCGGAGTATCGGTCATGCGCTGATGCTGCCAGTCCGGCGCGCCGCCGTCCACGCGCCTCCGACCTTCAAAAAACCGTTCCCGCAAACCCTTGTGCGGGAACGTTCCCGCATCAATACTCGCTGCAATCTCGTGAACCCTCCATCCCCGGAAAGGGGTCGGTTCCTTGCATGCCTCCAGACCCACCGTCCTGCTCGCCGGAGCCGTCGCCCTGGCTGCGGCCGTCACCGGCTGCTCCGGCGCATCGTCCACCGGCGCCGGATCCGCCAAGGGCGGCACCGCCTACCAGGTCTCCGCGGACACACCCGCGGCCAAGGGCTCGATCCCGTCGTTCTCCTGGTCGCTGTACGCCGAGCCGTACTCCCTCGACTACACACAGGCCTGGGACTACCCGCCCAACACCGTCCTGGCGAACGTCTGCGAGCAACTGTTCCGCATCACGCCGGACATGAGGATCGTGCCGGCCCTGGCCGTGAAGTCGGCCAATCCCGACCCGCTGACCCGGGTGTACACCCTGCGCAGCGGCGTGAAGTTCCACTCCGGTTCGACCATGACCGCGGACGACGTCGTCGCCTCCCTCAAGCGCCATCTCGACCCGGCCGTGGGCTCGGCGTGGGGCAGCGCGTTCAAGAACGTCGCCTCGGTCACCAAGACCGGGCCGCTCGAAGTGACGATCAAGCTCAACAAGCCCGACGTCCTGCTCAACGAGTTGATGGCGGCCTCTCCGGGCACCGTCGAGAGCGCCGCTTTCCTCGCCAGGAGCGGCCGGGACTACGGCAATCCGAAGGCGGGCGTCGACTGCACCGGCCCCTACGCACTCGGCAGCTGGGCCCAGGGCGACAACATCACCCTGAAGAAGAACCCCACCTACTGGGACAGCGCACTGACCCCCAAGGCGGAGAGCGTCAAGTTCGTCTTCGTCCAGGACCCGGCCGCGCGCACCAACGCCTGGCTCTCCGGATCGGTCGACGGCGGGTACCTGGTGCCGTCCACCTCGATCGGGCAGCTCAAGTCGACCTCGCAGGGCAAGCTGTACTTCGGCCCGAACACCGCCGCCTCCGACCTCGCCGTGTTCAACCTCAAGGGCACGCTCGGCGATCTGAAGGTCCGTAAGGCGCTGTCCATGGCGCTGGACCGGCAGAGCATCATCAAGGCCGCCGTCGCGGGAGTGGCCGTCCCGGCCAAGGCCCCGGCCGCGCGAGGCGCCTGGCAGACCGCCCCGGACCGGACGGACGGCTACTTCTCCGCCCTTCCCGACCTGGTGTACGACATCGACGGTGCCAGGAAGCTGATCAAGGAGGCCGGTGCGACCGGCAAGAAGGTCGTCGTCGCGAGCAGCACGCTCACTCCGGAGATCAACGTCGTCGCCAACGCCGTGCAGGCGGCCGGCAAGCAGATCGGTCTCGACGTGCAGATCAAGCCGATCGCGCCCGACGCGTACACCGCGCTCTTCACCGACCCACACGCCAGTGCCGGCATCGACCTGGTGTTCACCAACGGTTACATCAACTCACCCGACCCACTCGAGTTCTACCAGTCGTTCCGCACCGGCGACTTCGGCAATTACGGCAAGTACTCGAACCCCGAGTTCGATGCGCTCTACGACCGGGCGACCGCGGTCGCCGACCCGGCCGCCCGCGCCGACCTGACCGCCGAGCTGCAGAAGATCGCGCTGCGCGACCTGCCCGCCATCCCGCTGTACGAGGCTCCCCACTCGGTGTTCCTGGGCAGCCGGATCACCGGTGCCCCGGCCGGCATCGCCCAGCTGTACTACCCGTGGGCCGCGAAGATCGGCTCGGCGAACTGATGACCCGTTACCTCCTCGCTCGGCTCCTCGGGTTGGTGACCGTGCTGCTGATCACCTCCTTCCTGGTCTTCAGCGCGGTGCACCTGGCCCCGGGGGATCCGGTGTCCTTCCTTCTCAAGGGACACCCGGTGTCGCCGGAGACCAAGGCCGCGATCCGCGCCCAGTACCACCTCGACGACCCGTTCCTCACCCAGTACCTGAAGTGGGTCGGCAACGCTCTGCACGGCGACTTCGGGCGCTCCGTCCAGTTCCGGCACGACGTCGGGTCCCTGATCGGCTCGCGCCTGCCGAGCACGGCCCTGCTCATCGGGTACTCGGCCGTCCTGGTCTGCCTCGGCGGTGTGCTCGCGGGCGTCCTCGCCGCGCTGCGTCCCGGGGCGGTCGACCGCGTGGTGCTCCTGTGCACCGGCGTGGCCACGGCGACCCCGCCGTTCGTCAGCGCCATCGTGCTGGTCTCGCTGTTCTCGGTGCAGTTGGGCTGGTTCCCGGGCCCCGGTGCCACCGGCACCGGTTTCGCCGACCGGCTCTACCACCTGACACTGCCCGCTGTCGCCCTCGCGGTCACCCTCACCGGGCTGCTGGCCCGGGTGACCCGCTCCGCGATGCTCGACCAGCTGGGACGGGAGCACGTGGAGGTGACGCGTTCCCGTGGGGTAGCCGAGGGCGACGTCGTGCGCCGGCACGTGCTGCGCAACGCGCTCGGTCCGATCGTCACCGTCGGTGGCACCATGCTCGCCGGTCTCCTGGTGAGTACCTCGATCGTGGAGACCGCCTTCAACGTCTCCGGGGTCGGCTCACTGCTGGTGCAATCGGTGACGGTCAAGGACTTCCCCGTGGTGCAGGCCATCACGCTGATCACCGTAGCGGCGTTCGTACTCGTGAACCTGGTCGTGGACCTCCTCGCGCCGCTCATCGACCCCCGGCTGACCCTCACCCGGCGAGGTGCCGCATGACCGCCGCGGTCGACGTCACCGAGCTGCGCCGGCGCCCGGGCCTGCGCCGCCTGCACGTACTCGGGCAGGGACCGCTGTTCACGGCGGCCGTCCTGCTGCTGGCCGCACTGGTGGCCGTCGCCGTCTTCGCGCCGCTGATCGCGCCGTACGACCCCGACGCCCTCGACCTGCAGGCCACCCTGGCCGGGAGCAGCACCGACCACCTCCTGGGCGCCGACCAGTCGGGCCGCGACGTGCTGTCGCGCCTGCTGTACGGCGCGCGCTCCGGGCTGCTCGGACCGCTCGTGGTCGTCGCATTGTCGACCCTCCTGGGCATCCTGGTGGGCGTCGTGGCCGCCTGGCGCGGCGGCTGGGCGGACACAGTCCTTTCCCGGTCGATGGACCTGGTGTTCTCCTTCCCCGGCCTGCTTGTGGCGATCATGTTCGTGGCGGTCACCGGGCCGGGCATGACCGCGCCGGTCATCGCCATGGCGGTCGCGTACACGCCGTACGTGGGCCGCCTGGTGCGCAGCATCGCCCAGCAGGAGAAGGCCCGTCCGTACATCGAGTCGTACCTCGTCCAGGGCTGGTCGGGCTGGACGATCTGCGTCCGGCACCTGTTGCCCAACATCGCGCCGACGGTGCTCGCCCAGTCGGCGATCAACTTCGGGTACGCCCTGATGGACCTCGCGGCGCTCTCCTTCCTCGGCTTCGGAGTACAGCCGCCGACCGCCGACTGGGGCGCGATGATCAACGAGGGCGAGGGCGCGCTGTTGCAGGGCGCGATGCTTCCCGCGCTCGCGCCGTCCGTGTGCATCGTGCTCGCCGTCGTGGCGTTCAGCATCGTCGGCGAGGGCATCGCCGACCGGGTCGCGAAGCGGGATCGGTGAGGCGAATGACTGTGCAGCAGACTCTTCTTGAGATCGACAACCTCACCGTGCGGCTGCCCGAGGGGCGCGCGGCCCGGCCGATCCTGGACGGCGTGTCCCTGCGCGTCGCGGCGGGTGAGACCGTCGGCCTGGTCGGCGAATCCGGTTCGGGCAAGTCGGTCGCGTGCCGCAGCGTGCTCGGGCTGCTGCCCGAAAAGGCACGGACGGACGGCGAGGTCCGTGTGGCGGGCCGCGACGTACTGAGGCTGGACCGCGACGGGCTCAAGGAACTGAGGACCCGTCAGGTATCGATGATCTTCCAGGACCCGCGTGCCTCGGTCAATCCGATGCGGCGCGTGGGCGACTTCCTCACCGAGGGAATGCGTGCCGCCGGCGTACCCGCGGCGGCGGCGAGGGGCCGTGCCGAGGAACTCCTCGACGCCGTGGGCATCCGCGACCCGCGAGGCGCGTTGCGACGCCACCCGCACCAGTTCTCCGGCGGCATGCTCCAGCGGGTCGTCATCGCGGCGGCACTCGCGAGCCGGCCCTCACTGCTCGTCGCCGACGAGCCGACGACCGCGCTGGACGTCACGACCCAGGCCGAGGTCATCGCGATCCTCACCCGCCTGCAGGCCGAGCGCGGCACGGGGATGCTCCTCGTCACCCACGACCTGGAACTGGCCTCGGCCATCTGCGACCGCGTCTACGTCATGTACGCGGGACGGATCGTCGAGACGCAGGCCGCAGGCGACCTGTTCGGCCGCCCGCGCCACCCGTACACGGCCGGCCTGCTCGCCTGCACACCCCGCGTCGAACCCGACGCGGCTCCGCCACGGCCCATCCCCGGCCGCCCTGTCTCGCTCGCCGAGTCACCGTCCGGGTGCGCATTCGCCGCGCGCTGCGCACACGCGCAGGAGCGCTGCTCGGTCGAAAAGCCCGTCCTGCGGCAGTACGGCGGCCAGGGCCTGGCCGCCTGCCTGCGCGCCGAAGAAGGGATCCTGCTGTGACCGCCGTGACAGAGAACACCGGCGCGTCCGGTCTCGTGGTGGACGGACTGCGCAAGGATTTCGGCGGCCACGCGGCGGTCGACGGCGTCTCCTTCGCCCTGCGGCCGGGAGGCTCACTCGGCATCGTCGGCGAGTCCGGATGCGGCAAGACCACCACGGCACGCATGCTCGTCGGCCTCGAGACACCCGATGCCGGCACGGTCCACCTGGGTGGACGCGACCGTTCGGCACGCGCCCGTGGCCGGGCCGAGCGCCTGGCCCGCGCCCGCGAGATCCAGATGGTGTTCCAGGACCCGTACCTCTCCCTCGACCCGCGCATCGGCGTGAGTGCATGCATCGAGGAGGTTCTGCGCCTGCACTTCCCGCTGGACTCGCCGGCGCGGCGCAGGCGGGTCGCCGAACTCCTCGACCAGGTGGGACTGGGAGAGCGCGAGGCCGCGGCGCTGCCCCGCCACCTGTCCGGCGGACAGCGTCAACGCGTGGCGATCGCCCGGGCGTTGGCGGCCCGACCGCAGGTGCTCATCCTCGACGAGGCGGTCGCCGCCCTCGACGTCTCCATCCAGGCGCAGATCCTCGACCTGCTCGCCGGCATCCGCCGCGACGAGGGCATCGGCTTCCTCTTCGTCAGCCACGACCTCGCGGTCGTCCGGCACATCACCGACGAGGTGGTCGTGCTCAGGGCCGGAAAGATCGTCGAATCCGGCCCCACGACATCCGTCCTGACCAGCCCCGAACATCCCTACACCCGTCTCCTGCTCGACTCCGTACCGCGGCCCGGATGGGATCCGGCCCGCATCTCCGCAGGCCGCCGCGCGCTTGCCCGACCCTTCTGACTCATCGCAAAGGACCATCACATGACCGACCTCACCGACATCGCCTATCTGCCGGCCACCGAGGCCCTGCGCCGATTCCGTGACCGCTCCCTGTCACCGGTCGAGCTGATGACCGCGGTCATCGCGCGCGCCGAAGCCGTCGAGCCGAAGGTCAACGCCCTTGCCGAGCGGACCTTCGAGGAGGCGCTCGCCGCCGCCCGCGAGGCCGAAGCGCGGTACGGGGGCAAGGGCGAGGCACCCCGGGCGCTGGAGGGTCTCGCCGTCGCGACGAAGGAGGAGCAGCCCATCGCGGGCCGCCGCATCACGGACGGCTCCTTGGCGTACCAGTGCGAGATAGCCGAGCAGACGCACCCGGTGATCGAGCGGGTCCAGGCTGCCGGCGGCATCGTGCACGCCAGGACCACGACCCCGGAGTTCAGTTGCGCGGGGTACACGCAGTCACGACTGTGGGGCGTCACCCGCAACCCGTGGAACCTGGAGTTCACTCCGGGCGGCTCCTCGGGCGGCGCGGGCGCCGCGCTCGCGGCGGGTGAGACAACGCTCGCGACCGGCTCCGACATCGGCGGCTCGATCCGCATCCCCGCTTCGTACACGGGCACGGTCGGCTTCAAGCCGCCGTACGGGCGCGTACCGGCGATGACGCCGTTCAACCTCGACACGTACTGCCACGACGGTCCGATGGCGCGCACCGTCGGAGACTGCGCCCTGTTGGAGAACGTCATCGCCGGGCCCCACCCGTTGGACGCGGTCTCGCTGCGGCCCGGGCTCGTCCTGCCCGAGCGGTCCGAGGGCGTCGAAGGCCTGCGGGTGGCGCTTTCGGTCACTCTCGGGGACTGGCCGGTCGATCCCGAGGTCGAGGCCAACACTCG
The DNA here is from genome assembly GCF_055635345.1 of Streptomyces sp. NPDC111516. Classification (NCBI taxonomy): domain Bacteria; kingdom Bacillati; phylum Actinomycetota; class Actinomycetes; order Kitasatosporales; family Streptomycetaceae; genus Streptomyces; species Streptomyces sp. NPDC111516. The sequence goes on from NZ_JBVKBV010000005.1 coordinate 98,210, forward strand.
CGCGGTCGCCCAGGCGCTGCGCGCGGCCGGAGCCGTCGTCGAGGAGGTGGAGGTCCCCATCATGCGGGCGGACGTGATGCGGGCAGCGATGATCCACTTCGGCTCCGTCTTCGGCCCCTACATCGCGTCGGTCGCCGCCGAGCACGGCGACCAGCTCACCACGTACGCGCTCGACTTCGCCCGGCGGGCCGCCGAGGCCGTCCGCGAGCCCGGCAGCTTCCTGCAGGGCCTCGAGATCGAGGCTGCGGTGCAGACGACGCTCGGCGCCCTGTTGGACCGCTACGACGTCCTGCTGTGCCCGACGACCGCCATCCCGGCGCTCAAGGCGGACGACGACTACCTCTCGACCAAGGTTGTGATCAACGGCGTGGAGCTGGACTTCTATCTGGAATCCGCGATGACCACGGTGTTCAACATCGCCAGCCGCTGCCCGGTGCTGAGCGTGCCGTCCGGCTTCGCCTCGACCGGAGTACCGACGGGGGTGCAGGTCGTCGGACGCACCTACGACGACGTCACGGTGTTCCGCGCCGCGGCAGCGATCGAGGCCGTCCGGCCCTGGAACAGCGTCCCGGTCCTGTGACTTGACGTCATGCCACCGGGACGACGAACCAAGGGCGCCTCCGGGCGGCGCCACAGCGTGCCTGGCCGCGCGGTCAGTCCCGGAGGGCGCCGAGCCAACGCAGGGCACGCAGGCTCGGCAGGAAGCAGTACTCGCCGCCGCGCGTGACGACGAACCGCGGCAGCGGGGGCAGGCGCCGGCGCAGCGGTCGCCGGGGAATGGTGAAGCCGCTGGCGCCGTCGTGGGAGCCGGTGACGGGGTCTTTGGCGCTGCCCGCGCCGAAGAAGACGCCGTCGTTCATCCACTCGGACTGGACGAACTCGAACTGCCGCCCCAGGTGGGCTCCGATGAAAGCGAACATGAGGCCGCGGTCCACCCCGTCGTCCTCCAGGGCACCCTCGGGCAGCGGCGGCCCGTAGACGGCCCCGCGTCTGATCATGCGGTGCAGACGCACATCCCCCGCCACCGACGCGTCACGAGGGTTGGCCCGGCGGATGTGACACCCGCCGGGGGTGACGAATCCGGCTGGATCGTCACGCTCGTACAGGAAGGTGTTGCGGCGCTCTGCATCAGCGCCCAGAGCGGGGTCGTCCTGGTGTGGGCTGAGCGCCAGCGGAGCTCCGCTGCGCCAGCGGCCCATGATCTTGGCTGCCAGCAGTTCCTCGTCCTCGGGGCCGGTGGCATTGTCCCGCAGGTAGCGCCGGAACGCGACGACGTTCTGGTGGAGTTTACGGAAGACCGCGTAGCTGCCGTTGCGTCCCAACACCTCCGGCTGCGGAGTCTGGAGGCCGCCGATCTCGTCCCGATAGCCGAGCACGAACTCGCCGGCCTTCAACGGCATCTCCAGCCGGTTGGACCCGGCGATACCGCTGCCCTCGACGGCAGGGTGGCTGACGCCGTCGCGATAGCCGAAATGCTCGGTCTCGGTGGGCAGCGCGTAGCAGTCCTGCCGCCAGATCGCGGTCACACCGGCAAGACGGTCGTAGGCGGGACGGGCTCGGTCGAGGGCCTCCTCCAACCGTGGGGTATCAGGCGCGACAGCCGTGAGGACCACGTGGACGTCCGGCGTGCCCAACGGCGCTTCCCAGTGCTCAGGGCTGCTCTCGCCGACATCGCCCAGCGCCACGGCCCGGGCGGTCATCCCCTGCCGGAACTCCCAGGCGAACGTCTCCAATGACGCGCGCGGCACACCCAGCACCTCCATCCCGCGGCAGGTGACCGCGACACTCACCCACGTCTCCCCCAACGGACTGGCCGACTCGGCGGCGGGGGTCACCACCGCGCTCGCGCGCCGCATCAGCTCCCGCCCGTGCGCCCGGTCATCGACGCGGAACGCAAGGTAGGTCGCCGCGTACGGGGTCGGCCGAGGGCTGAGAACCCCGCGCTGTATGTCGTCGAGGTCCAGTGCGGCTTGCGTGTGTCCGCTCACGCCTGTCGCCTCCTTGCGGCTCTCCCGCGACATCACTTCGTGACGAGGTTCCGCCAGAAGTTGCGCAGGCTCTCGTCACCGCCGAACAACGAGCTGAAGATCGTGGAGTCCGCCAGCAGCACGTCGCCTGCCCGCTCGCCCTCGGGGGGCATCCACAGGAACATGTTGAACTCGGTGTTGCCGGCCTCGGTGAACGGATGCGGCCTGGAGGTGTCGATCGGCTGCCTGGCCAGTACATGAATGGCATCCGGATCGTCCGTCGTCACGGCGTAGTGCGGTAGGTGCATGTGGAAGTTGAAGTTCGTCACCCCCTCCAGCCAACCTTTCCCGTCCAGGTCCCTGACTGTGGACAGCGGGGCGATCTTGTTCGGCTCCTGCACCGCGGGACGCAGTCCGTAGCGGTTCTCGACCGGTACCCCGAGGCCCCGCATCAGACCCCGGATGTGGGTGGCGAACCGCTGCTGCCGGGGAACCAGGGGATCGCCGTGATGGCGGTACTCGATGTCCCGCACCGCGAAGTCGTCCGATGCCCCGACGTCGTGGTGAGGCCCGAGGACCAGACAGGTGTCCTCCCGGCCGAGGAAGGCCCGCAGCGCCTCGACCTCCCCGGGCCCGGCCTCCTGCCCGGTGATTATGTGATCCAGCCCGAACACGAACAGGGTGTCGGTGTCGGCCAGTACCCGCTCGTCGAGCGGGGTATGGAAACCGGCCTGGTCGATGCGCTGATACACGGAGACAGGATGTCCGGTGATCTCCTCGACGAATTGCTGGAACGGCACCCACGCCCAGAAGAACAACTCCAGTGAACCCGCGATGCCCTGCTGGAACTGCAGTGGGTCGGACCACTTCGGGTCCTCGTAGGCAGGCCAGGCCACACGCCGGACCTCGGTCAGGGTGGAGAACCGGTTGTCCAGCTCGGCCGGATTCCTGCCGGCCTCGGCCGGATAACTCCACGAGACGTAGATGCTCACCCGCCGCCGGCCAGGGGTGTATGCGCGCGGGATGTGGTTCTGGTTGTAGGTGCGTGCGGTCCTGACCTCGCTCATCTCGCCTCCGATCCGCAGTGAGACATACCCCGGCCTGCTGTCAGTGCAGGCCGGGGCACTCACTCACTGCAACTGGTCGAGCATCTCCGACAGGGCGCTCTTGATCCGCAGAGCCTTCTTGATCTCGTCGGCGGTGACGTATGGATACTCCCCGTACTCGATGAAGCTCGGGCAGTGGTGCTCACGCACGAACCGGGCGAACGCCTCGGGGTTGGTCTTCCAGTCCTCGGGGAACCCTTCGAGGTTCTCGAACGCCGTGCTCACCCCCGCCTTGCTGAACAACGCGACGGCGTCTTCGGTGTACTTGTCGAAATCGGTGTCGAAGATCCCCTGGTACATGAAGCGCGTGTCGTCGTCGAAGAGCACCCAGCGCAAGTAGTGCAGCTTCAGCGGCGCGAGAAGATAAGGATCGCTCTCCAGCGCCTTGGCCAAGGCGCTGCCGTACTCCCGCATCGCCCCTGCCCGGCCCGGCTTGACCTTCGCAACGATGGTGAACCCGTAACACGCCGGTGTCCTGGGGAAAACAGGGCCGTACTTCCCCTGCTCGAGATGGTCGGTCTCCTTGGGGATGACGGCCGCCTGCGGCTTGATCTCCATCTCTGCTCCTCCCACCGCTACCGGCCGGGGCACTCCTGTTTCATCGTCCCACGCAGTCTCGCCGTCCGCCTCCGAGCAGCAGCGCACTCCCCCACCGCTATCGGTGGCAGCCTTCACGACGAGTGTCGTGGCCGTGCGGGTTCGGGTATCCGCGCCGCGAAGGATGCCTCGACGGTGGCCCCGGCCGCGCCGGAGACGTCCACCGTGAAGGTGAGCGTGGGTGAGGTTCGAGTCACCGAGATCCGGGGGTCCGAGTCGACCACGGCCCCTGCGTGGACGAGTTGCACCGTGATCGTCGAGGCGGAGTGGGTGGGGTCCGAGACACCTACGGTGAGAACGCGTCCGACCTGACGGACGACGATCGAACAGGGGCTGCTGACGGTGATACCGCCCGCCGACCCCGGGCTGAAGAAGTTGGCGGCGGTCATGCGGAGGGAGCGGTCGTGGATCGCCTGGACAGTCGGGGTGTTGGCCAGGATCTTCGCGGTGGGCGCTGCCGCGCGGGCGGCCGTCCGCCCCGCGGTGAAGCCGGGGAGCAGCACATAGGCGTAGGAGTCGGACAGGGGGGCGGTGCCGTGGGAGAGGCACAGCGAGAGGTAGGGCCGGGTGGTCGACGTGGTCCTGCCGCCGACGTTGATGTCGCGCCAGGCGCCCGTACGCTCGGTGCGGGCGGCCTGCACGGTCGCACCGCCGGGGAAGAGGTAGCCGCCGACGTCCTGCACATGGGCCCAGCCCGACACCGCGAGGGTTTCCGACCAGCCGGTGGGGCCGGGTTGGGCGGCACCGTCCACTCGTAGGGTGTTGGTGCCGCCGAGGTGCAGGTTGCGGTTCTCGACGACGGTGACCACTTCTGCTCCGCTGCCGCCGCTGATGCCCGTACCGAGGCAGATGACGGAATCGTCGAGGCAGAACCACGATTTCTTGGCGGTGAGGGAGGATCCGTACTGCCGGAAGTCCATGCCCACGCTGCCGTACGTGCCGGACAGACTCGCTCCGCCGGCCCAGGTCGCGGCGGGGCGGGTGCCGGTTCCGGACGAGTCGGCCAGGGCGAGGGTGTCCACGGTGGTGCCGGGCAGCCGGTGCGGGTCGACGGTGGGCCAGAAATCGTCGGTGTAGTGACCGAGGTCGGAGGCGAGGTAGAGGTAGGCCATGCCGTCGCCGGTGTGCCAGCCGTGCAGGTTCTCGCCGTTGATGGACTCGTAGCGGGCGACGCGGGCGGAGGACATGGACAGGGCGAGGGCCCATCCTTTCCGCCGATGCACCGCGCGGTCCATGTTCGGGAACTGGATGTGCCCCACGGGCTCGGGGGCCGGGGCCAGGGAGGAGTCGATCAGGACCGGCCGTGCCAAGGCGATGCCGGAGATCGTGGCGTTGTCGGTGTACGGGGCGTAGGCGTTGCCACGGGAGATCCAGCCCTTCGCGAGGCTGTTGAAGCGCTCGGTCTGCGTGACGGTGGGGGCGGACAGTGCGGCACGCAGGACGGCCTGGGTGATGAGGTTTCCGTCGTAGAAGTCGGTCTCGTTGGAGCGGCTGATCGCCCGGCCACGGACGGCGTCCATGCACAGCCCGTTCCAGATCCACGGCGCGAACGCGTTCTCGACCGAGGCGTGGATGTTGGCGGCACCGGGATCGGTGACCTCGTGGTCGGAGCCGTTCAGCAGCTGGAAGAGGGAAGTCAGGCCGCGCAGCAGCACCATGCCGTAGGTGCCGGTATAGGGCACATAGGTGTGCTGGATGAAGGAGCCGTCTGCGTAGAGCCCGTCGCCGGCGGTCACGAACGGGAAGACGTCCGTCAGGGCCGTGACGGCTGCCGCCAGACGCTCGTCGCTCTTGCCGAGGATGCCGCGCAGGGCCACCACTTGGCACAGGTCGACGCGGTTGGCGCCGGTGGATGTGGTGCGGGCGGTGCCGTAGCGGTTCTGGGTGGGATCGGGGACGAAGTGGTCGATCGCCGTGGTCCAGTTGGCGAGCTGGGTCGCAGAGAGCAGGGGGTGGACCAGGGTTGCGGCGTTGGTGAGGGCGACGGGGCAGCCGATCTCCCATTCCCACCAGTTGCCGGTCTCCTCGGTCCCGGCGTTGTATGCCTGGGTGTGCAGGAAGTCCAGCCCCGTCACGACGGCCGCGCCGAGTGCGCTGTTGTCGTACAGCGTCCGCCCGCTGCCGTCGGTGGCCACGGTGCCTTCGGTGGCGTAGGCGGTGGCCATGGTGGCGAGTTGCTTGTAGCCGGCCGTGATGTTGGCGGGAGTGGACAGCGTCAGGCCGGGCCAGAGGGAGTTGGCCGCCGTGTCCGCCGTCATGGAGTTCCACAGGCCTGTCGCGGTGGCCGACAGCGTTGCCAGCCCCGGGGCGTAGTCCGGGTCCGATGCCTCGATCGCGCCACCCGTCAGAATGGCCGCCCAGGTCTTCCGCAGGAAGTCATAGGCGTCGTCCGCGGCGGCAGGGTCGGCACCGGGGAGCAGTTGGAGTCCACCGGCGAGAGCCAGGGCGGCCGCGGACAGGAATCCTCGGCGGCCGAACGGTGCGGCTGTGATCTCGTGCACAGGAACCTCCTCGTTGGGGAGCGAGCTTCAGGAATGCTTCGGGTGCGGTGGTCGATCGGTCTCAGCGGGACCGGAACGGTCCGGCCGGTTCACACGAAAGGCGGGGCTCCTGTCGGTTCCGGCGCGTGCGGGGCGACGGCGAACCGGTCGAGCGCCAGCAGGGCCGCACCGCGGCAGCCGGCTTCCGCGCCCAGCTCGGCCACCAGGAGTGCGGGCGCGGTGCGGCAGTGCAATCGCTCGGACAGCGCGTGTCGCAACGGATCGGTCAGGGTGGTGCCGGCCCGGGCCAGACCGCCGCCGAGCACGATCGGACCGGGGTCGCTCAGCACGGTGCAGGCGGCCAGGCCGTCCGCCAGCGCCGCGACGGCTTCGTCCCAGATCCGGCGGGCGACCGGATCCCCGGCGGCGGTCAGCCTGCAGACCTGCTCGGCCGTGGGGCGCGGCGCGGCCGGACGGGCCGGCCTCCGCAGCGCCGTGACGTAGCGGTGCGCGACGGCGGACGCCGAGGCGATGCTCTCCAGGCAGCCACGGTTGCCGCAGCCGCACTTGGGACCACCTCGCCGTACGCGCAGGTGGCCCAGCTCTCCCGCGCCACCGTGCCTGCCGCCGGTCACGACGCCGTCGCGGACGTGGGCGGAGGCGACACCCGTGCCGAGGGCGACGAACAGGAAGTCGTCCAGGCCGCGGGCCGCGCCCAGCCTGCCCTCCGCCAGAGCCCCTGCCCGCACGTCGTGTCCCAGTGCGACGGGCAGGCCCAGCCTCGCGGTCAGCACGTCGCGCAGTGGAAGGTCGTGCCAGCCGAGGTTGGCGGAGCGGACGGCGTAGCCGCGCTGTTCGTCGACGATCCCCGGCACCACCACGCCCACGGCCGACGGGGGCCGTCCGTGGACAGCGCGGCACTCGGCGGCCAGGCCGGCCGAGGTCTCCACCAGACGGTCGAGGACCGCCTCGGGTCCGCGTTCGCGGTGGGTGGCTCTGCGTACGCGGCGGAGCACGGTGCCGTCGTGGGCGACCAGCGCCGCCTTGATGTCCGTACCGCCGAGGTCGACGGCGACGACCTGACCGGGTGTCACCCTGCAGGCGGGGGCGCTCAACGCGGGCTCCGGGGACGCGTCGGCCCTGCGCTCAGGCAAGGCCGGCTCCCTGTCCGGCAGCCAGAGCGACGCGCTCGCCTGTGGCGCTGGACCGGTAGACGGCTTCGATGACGTCGATGACCTGCCGCCCGTACTCGGCGGAGACGGCCGGGGGCTGCTGTCCGCGCACCGCGGCGGCGAACGCGGCCAGTTGGTCGCCGAAGGCCCGGGGGACGTCGTCGTCGGACTCCGCGGCAAGAACGGTGGAGCCGCCCGTGGGGGCGTCGTCCGGGTACAGGATCGCGCCGGAGCCGCGGGCGACCCGGATGGCTCCGCGTTCGCCGATCAGTGTGAGTTCGTCACGGGCGGGCAGCCTGGTGCTGGTGATGCCGATGTGCCCGACGAGACCGTCTTCCAGCTCCAGGCGGGTCAGGACGTCGGTCTCGATGCGTGCGGGCGTGTTCGCCCGGTGGGCGGCGGTGGCGCTGACCGCGAGGACCCGCCGTCCGGCCAGCCATAGCAGCCGGTCCACACAGTGGGTGCCGATGTTGATGAAGACACCACCGCCGGACACGGCCGGATCGAAGAACCAGGCAGGGCGGCTCCCGGGCCGGTAGTCGGTACTGCGCCAGTCGCTGACGGCCAGCAGCGAACCGATGGCGCCCGCGTCGAGAGCGGCCTTGGCGGCCGCCATCGGCGGCAGGAAGTGCTGGATGTGCCCCACGAAGAGGACGACGCCGGCGTCCTGACAGGCGCGGTCCATGACCTCGCAGTCCGCGGAGGTGGTAGCCATGGGCTTCTCCACCAGGACGTGCAGGCCGGCCGCTGCGCAGTCGGTGACGATCGCGGTGTGCAGGGCGTGTGGCGTGTTGACCACGACGGCGTCGACCGTCCCGGAGGCGATCAGCGCACGGTGGTCGGTGAATTCGGCTGCTCCCAGGGGCCCGGCGACATTCCGTGCCGTGGCCGCCACGAGGTCGCAGACAGCGGTGACCCGCACGCCGGGGATGCCTTGGGCGGCCTGCGCGTGCAGGGCGGCGACCGCGCCGGCTCCGATCAGGCCGAGCCGTATGTCCGTCACGAGGTGATCTCCTGTTGCTTCGGTGTGGCGTTGGTGTCGGTCGGCCGTGCCCCGCAGGACTGGCGGATGGTGATGCTGGGGCGCAGCAGGATGCGGTGGCGGGCCAGTCCGGGTTCGCCCAGCCGCCGCAGCAGCGTCTCGGCGGCCGTTCTGCCCAGCAGGTGTTTGGGGGGTGCGACGGCGGTGAGCGGAATGTCGGCGAGGTCGGCGATCTCGTCGTCGTACGCGACCAGGGCGAGATCGTCGGGGACGGTGAGTCCGGCCCGGCGGGCGGCGCCTTCCAGGAGCGCGGCCTGCCGGTCGCCGAAACACACGGCTGCGGTGACGCCCGCATCCCGGAGCACGGCGAGGCAGCGGTCGGCTGCCGCCGGGCTCCACTCCTGCCGGGTGGCGCGGAACTCGGCGGTTGTGCAGCCGAGTTCGGTCACCGCCTGCCGGTAGCCCTCGATCACCGGAGGTGCGGTGGGGCTGGGGGCGCGCAGGACGAGGCCGATGGACCGATGGCCGAGTCCGGCGAGATGCCGGACGGCGTCGTAGGCGCCGGCCTCGTGGTGGGTGCAGACGTATTCGTTGGTGTCGCCCAGGGAGGTGCTCCGGCGCTCGACCAGGACGACCGGCACGGGAAGTGCGGCGAGACGCGCGAGGTAACGGTCCGTCGGTTCGGGGCCGGTGATGGTGGGCACGAGCAGCAGCCCGTCGGTTCCGGCGTCGAGCATGTCCTGCATGTCGCGGGCCTCGCGCTCCTGGTCATAACCGGAGCAGGTGAGCAGCAGCCGCGCACCGGCGGTGGACAGTCCTTCCTCGATGCCTTGGAGGATCTGGGGGTAGTAGAAGGTGGTGTCGGGGACGAGGACTCCGATCAGCGCCCGACCGGTGCCGGGGGCGTCGGGCGGCAGGACGAAGGTGCCCGATCCCTGGCGTCGTACGACGAGTCCCTCGGCGATGAGCTCGTCGACGGCACGCCGTACGGTACTGACCGATGTGCCGCTGTTGAGGGCGAGTTGCTTTTCCGTGGGCAGTCGGCCACCGACGGGCCAGACACCGTCCCGGAGCTGTTGGCGTAGTTCGTGGGCGAGTTGCCGGAACTTCAGGTCCCTCGTGCCCTCGGCGATCTGTGCCGTTGACGGATGCGGCCGGTCAGCCATGACGTCTCCTCTGCCTGTCACTTGACGGAGCCGACGGTCATGCCTTCGATGATCCGGCGGCCGAGCCATACGTAGCAGGCGAGCACCGGCAGGACGACCACGGCCACGCCGGCGAACAGGCCGCCCCAGTCGGCGCCGTTGTACTGCATCTGCTGGAGGAAGCCGAGGAGCGCCAGGGAGAGGGTCTGGTGATCGGTGTTCTGGATGAAGACCAGCGCGAAGACGGTCTCGCCCCAGTGCTGGATGATGTTGAGGATCAGGACGGTGACCAGTCCGCCGCGGGCCAGCGGAAGCATCACCTGCCAGAAGGTCCGGAACGCGGACGCCCCGTCCAGCGCCGCCGCTTCCTCCAGTTCCACCGGGAGGGTCGAGAAGAAGCCGGTGAGGAAGAACACGGCGAAGGGCAGCGAGGTCGCCACGTAGACCACGATGAGTCCGAAGAGGCTGTCGACCAGGAACAGCTTGTTCATGACCACGAACAGGGGCAGCATCACCACCTGCGCGGGGATGCCGAGGCCCAGGGCGAAGAAGAGGACGAAACCGCCGTTGAAACGGGTGGTGACGCGGCTGAGGACGTACGCGGCGGGTGCGGCGAGGACGAGGGTGCCCACCGCGGTGCCGGCCACGACGACCAGGGTGTTGAGGGCGGCCTGTCCGAAGAGGCCGCCGGTCCAGGCCCGTGCGTAGTTGTCCCAGTGCAGGGCGTGCGGCAACTCCCATGGGGAGCTGAAGATCTCGCTTGCGCTCTTCAGCGACGAAAGCAGCAGCCACAACCCGGTGAGGATGTTGAAACCGGCGAAGGCCCAGACCAGGGGCACTCCGAGGACACGGGTAGCGGTGAGCCGGCCGCGCAGGCGGGCGAGGCGGCCGGGCGGGCGACCGGATGTGATGACGGCCATGGCGGCAGGCCTCCTGGGGTTCTCGGGAAACGACGGGCTTCGGGAGACGATGGGCTGGGGATCGGTACGCCGGGCGGTCAGAACTGCACGCTGTCACGCCGCATGACGCGCCGGATCAGCACGACGAGGACGCCGACCAGGGTGACCATGACCACGGCACTCGCCGCGGCGGAGCCGTAGCGCGGTACGCCGCCCGAGGCGAATGCCTCGCCGTAGGTGTAGAGGGCGGTGTTCCACACGCCGGCGTCGGGCATCTGTCCCGCTGCGCCGGCGAAGGCGTAGATGAACTCGAAGACCTTGACGGCGCTGATGGTCCAGAGCACCGCGCAGACGCCGACCACGTCCCACATCAGCGGCAGGGTCACATGCCGGAACTTCTGGAAGGCGTTGGCCCCGGCGAGGTCGCAGTCCTCGTACAGCTCGGGCGGGATCTGGTCGACTGCGGCCATCAGGATGGTGGTGTAGAAGCCGGTCGAGGTCCACACCAGGCCGATCATGATGACCCGGAAGATGGTGCTCTGCCCCAGCCAGTTCGGCGGGTGCTCCATCCCCAGCGCCCCGACGAGGGCGTCGGCGAGTCCGTCGTGCTGGAAGAGGAAACCCCACAGGATCGACAGGGCGATGCTGGGAACGATGTTGGGGAAGAAGAGGATGGACCGGGCGGCCTTGCGGCCCCTCATGTCGCGCAGCACCATCGTCAGCGCGAACGAGACCAGGAAGGTCAGCCCGCCGACGCCGAGGATGATCCACAGGGTGTTGGTGAAGGACTGCCGGAACGTCGGATCCTCCAGCAGGCGCTGGTAGTTGTCCATCCCGACGAAGCTCATGGGACCGGCGCCGCCCCACTTGTTGAAGCTGAGCCACACCGTGTACAGCGAGGGGCCGGCGAAGAAGACGACGTAGACCACGACTGCGGGCACGAGGAGCGGCCAGAACAGCCGGCGGCGCCGTGCGACGAGCGGGCTGGGGCGCGCCTCCGTCCGCGCGGCGGACGTCCGCCGACGGGTCCGCAGCCCGTCGGCGGCGTCGGCCGTCACGAGGCGGTCTTCCAGTAGGCGGCGGACGCGGACTTGAGCTTGCCGGCGAATGCCTCGGCGGTGAGGTGACCGGTGATGAAGCTCGTGTTCAGCGGCTGGAAGACCTTGGTGTACCACTCGGCGGCGGTTTCCTTGACGCCGTCCAGGGTCTTCACGATGGTGCCGGAGGCGAGGGCCTTCTGGGCATCGGCCAGCTCGGCGGGGGCGGCGATGTCGGTGCGCGGGGTGATGTTCTTGGCCTGGTCGGAGATGCCCGACAGTTGGCGCTTGGCGAGGAAGTAGGCGATGAACTTCTGCGCGGCTGCGCTGTTCCTGGCCTTCTTGGGGATGGAGAAGCCGATGAGCGAGATGTCCTGGGCCGCCTCGCCACCACCGGTGAACGCCGGGAAGGAGAAGGACCGGTAGCGGAAGCCGGGGGAGGCGAACTCGGCCGTCTCGCTGGGCACGAAGGTGCCCAGCAGCAGGAAGTCGGACTTCCCCTTGGCCCACTTCTGCTGCACGGCGGGCCACTTGGAGCCGTCGTACCCGGACGTGAAGTCGCCGGCGCCTATCAGATTCTCGATGTGCCGGAGCGCGTCGACGAAGCCCTCGGCCTCGAACGCGGCTCCGGTCCTGTCCATGGCCGCCTTGCCGAAGGCCCCGGGGCCCATTCCGCGCAGGACGGCGTAATAGGTCCAGTAGGCGGTGTAATCGGGGATGTCCCCGTCCAGGGCGAGCGGACCGTCACCGAGCGCCTTCTTCCGCCGGGCCAGCAGTTCGGTGAACTCCTCCCAGGTCGCCGGCGGCTTGGCGGCCAGGTCGGGCAGCGCCTTCCCGTCGTACCAGATCTGGGTGGTGAGCACCTCGTACGGAATCTGCCAGAGGGTGCCGTCGGTCGTGTTCAGATCGCGGTAACGGGCCGGGACGACGCTGCCGACGGTGTTGCCGCTCTCCCCGGGTATCGCCTCGCTCAGCAGCGGGGTGAGGTCGAGCGCCTGGCCGGTGGCCTGGAGCTGCGCGTAGGCGAATCGGTCCGCGGAGTCGACGAGGTCGGCCGGGACGTTGGCGGTGTTCAGGGTGGGCGCCAGCTGTTGGATGACCTGTCGGCCCTTCCACTGAATGCTGACTTTGATGCCGGTGTCCTTGGTGAACCGGTCGATCGCCGCCTGCAGCACCTTGGCCTGTGGCTCGTTCTGCTTCCACATGGACCAGTACGTGAACGAGTCACCGCCGCCCCCGGTGGACGACGCGCCGGGGGAACAGGCGGCCACGGTGAGACCGACGGAGGCGGCGAGGGCAGTGGTGAGGACGGCTCGGCGCGAGATGCGCGCAGAGCTGACGGGCTGGCTGTCGGTGGGCATAGCTCTCCTCGGGGACTGCGGTCTGAGGCGGGGGCCGGAAAGATTGGGCCTATGATTTCCAGCCATTCATCGAGCAGTCAATCGCCACTGCAGCATATGAATTGCCAATGAATGAACCCCGGATGGGCGCACACAGTCCGCACACACTCAAACGGTCAGCCAAGCGCAAGGAGCCATCCACACCTCGGGTTGATCGCCAGGCGATCGAAGCATTCATAGGGAATTCATTACCCGGTGAGCAGTTGACTCGATGCGCAGCCGCCCCCAGGCTCAGGACATGCGCGGGGCACTCGCTCCCACGCAGCACAGACAACTCAGACGGACCGGCAGCAGGCCAGCCCCGGCCCCGTGCTCCATGACGAAGCCCCCGTACCCACGGCTGCGGCGGACGCCATCCGCACGGGCGATCTGCCCGTCCAGGCCCTCACGGCCACCGTTCGAGGAGGATCCCTTGGCCAGCCGCGACCCGGACCGCCCCAACGTCCTGCTCATCCTGTCCGACGACCAGGGGCAGTGGGCGATGGGGTGCGCGGGCAACGACGAGATCCACACCCCGCACCTGGACGCCCTGGCGGCCCGGGGAATCCGCTTCAGCCGCTTCTTCTGCACCTCACCGGTCTGCTCGCCGGCCCGCGCCTCCCTGTTCACCGGGGAACTGCCCTCCCAGCACGGGGTCCACGACTGGCTCTCCTACCATCACGCCGGGCGGACGGGCATCGACTTCCTCTCCCGAAGCACACTCTTCACCGACCTGCTCGCGGACGCCGGATACCGGCTCGGTCTCAGCGGCAAGTGGCATCTGGGCGCCAACGACCGGCCCCGCAAGGGCTTCGTCCACTGGTACGCCCATGAGAGCGGCGGCGGCCCGTACTACGGGGCGCCGATGTACCGCGACGGAACACGGACGGAGGAGCCGGACTATCTCACCGACGCGCTCGCCGCCGACGCCGAGAAGTTCCTCACCGCCGAGTCCGAGCGCCCCGAGCCCTTCCATCTCTCCCTGCACTTCACCGCGCCGCACAAGCCGTGGCACGGACAACACCCCGACCAGTACACCGCGTTGTACGAGGACTGCGCTTTCGACACCTGCCCGCAGGGGCCGGCGCACCCGTGGCAGCCGCTGGCCGAGGACGGCTCACCTGTCGGCGGCGAGAGCGACACCCGGCAGGCCCTGATCGGCTACTTCGCCGCCACGACCGCCATGGACGCCGCCATCGGCGGGGTTCTGGACCGGCTCGACACCCTCGGCCTCACCGGGTCCACCCTCGTGATCTTCACCAGCGACAACGGCTTCAACGCCGGACACCACGGCATCTGGGGCAAGGGCAACGGCACGTTCCCGCAGAACATGTACGACAGTTCGGTCCTCGTGCCCTGCCTGATCTCCCAGCCCGGCCGCATCCCCTCCGGGCGCCACTGCGACGCGCTGCTCTCGCAGTACGACGTGCTGCCGACGCTCGTCGACCACCTCGGGCTCCACCACCACCACGACCCCCGCCTGCCGGGCCGGTCCTTCGCGGACATCCTGACCGGTACGGACGACGGCGACGGCGCCGGCGCCGAACGGGAGCGGATCGTCGTCTACGACGAGTACGGGCCGGTACGCATGATCCGCACCCGCGACTGGAAATACGTCCACCGCTACCCGCACGGCCCGCACGAGCTGTACCACCTGGCCGATGATCCGGGCGAGGAGCACAACCTCGTCGACGCGCCGCTCCATGCGGACGTCCGCACCGAACTCGCCACCCGGCTCGACGCCTGGTTCGCCGAGTACGTGGACCCTGCTCTCGACGGCGCCCGCCTCCCGGTCACCGGCTCCGGCCAGCGGACCCCGGTCACCCCCGGCGCGCTCCCGACCGCCTTCGAGCCGCCGCCCTGCCGACATGACTGATCGGAGCCCTGTGCAACGCGTGCGCCTGCCCGGTGACGGCGCGCAAGGGTACGGGTGCCCGTAGCCCGGCCTGGAGCCCCGACCCCGTCCGGTGTCGTACGCCTTGCGTGCGCCGGAGCCCCGGCAAGCAATCCGCTTGCCGGGGCTCCGGCGTTCTCACCGACCGTGCTCTGATGATCACTGGTGGGAACAAGCAGGTGGCCGGCCGGGCGGCCGCCCGGCCGGACCATGTGGTTACCGAACGTCGTAGGCGCGGGTGATGGTCTGGGTGACCGCGTTGCCGTTGGTGTCGGTGAAGGTGGCCTTCGTCGTGACCTGCTTGCCGGCGGCGCCGGTGTGGTCGAGGACAGCCGTCCACTTGCCGTCCTGCTGCTCGGTCGGCGCCTGCGTCCAGGTGGTGCCGCCGTCGTAGGAGTAGGACAGCGATGCCTCCTTGACGGCGCCCGGGGTGTACCCCTCGTGGCCCTCGACCGAGAGGCCGACCTTGATGCCACTCTGCGCGGGCAGGGTGTTCATACCGTCCACCGGCAGGTCGTACGCCGGGGAGAGAATCGGCAGGCCGCGGGAGTAGACGTCCGGCTCCCGGTGGGAGCGGAAGCTCCAGGTGGTGGTGACCGCGGTGGAGCGCAACCAGGGCCGGTCCGAGGACGGAATCTTCTCCAGGTTCTGCGTGAGCTCGTACGCGGAGTCCTCGTCCGGCACCTTGAACACCCCGTACGGCCAGGCCCAGGTGGCGATCTGCTCACCGTTGCGCTTGAGCGCCAGGTTGCCGAGGTCGCCGAACGACCCGCCGTAGGACCAGTGGTCGCCGGAGCCGTCGACCCAGAGCGCGTTCTGGAAGCCGATCAGGTCGCCCTGCCGCTCGGCGGCCAGCATCAACTTGCCGTCGGCGTCACGTGCCGCGCCCGGCCGCAGGGGGCCGCCGTACCACTCCTCGGCACGCCGCTCTCCGGCCCGGTAGGTGCGCTCCTGGTCGTTCATGAACGCGGCGAACGGGAAGCTGGTCATCGCGCCGTGGTACCAGGCGTCGTCGCCGGTCGTGTAGTAGGCGGTGCGGGTGGCGGGCACGTGGACCTGGCCGAACGGGCTCACGGGAACGTAGGTGTTGCTGCTCCAGGAGGGACGGATGAACATCGCGTCGATGTAGTCGGCCTCCTTGCCCAGGGCGTTCCACGTTTCGCTGACCTGGGCCAGCTTGGAGTCCTTGGGCTGGTAGACCTGGTCGGACTGCAGGGGACCCTCGGTCGGGAACGACAGGTTGTAGACGTAGGGCGAGCCGCCCTCGGAGCCGGTCGCGCGCCAGGTGGGCCGGAACTCGAAGGTGCCGTTCTTGGCACGTCCGTCGACGTCTGCGTAGAACTTCTGGACGGTGCTGCCGGCCATGAGCGATCCGGATATCTGCCAGGTGTCGTCCCACGTGCGGGCGTAGCTGAACGTGGTGTTGTTCACCGTCGAGGGGCGGTCGGTGCGCAGGCTCAGCCGGTGGGCCTTGCGGGCGTCGAGGACGACGGTGGTGTCCTGGGTGATCCGCAGCTGCGGCTTCGCGAGGTAGCCGACCGACTCGGGCGCGTTGTTCGCGTCGTTCGTCGCCACGAAGCTGCTGAGGGCATAGTCACCCGGGCGCACGCGGTACGTCTGGTCGGCCGCGCCGTTGTTGTTGCGGCGCTCGCCCTTGTCGGTGTCGAGGCTGACCAGGTCCAGGGAGGAGGTGCCGGCCGCGGGCTTGCCGTTGCGGTCGATGACCTCGACCCTGAGGGTGACCGTCTCCGGCTGGACGTGGAGCGTGACGGGCACGGAGACGTGCACATCGCCGCCGGTGGCCACGATCCGGCCGGTGACAGCACCGTACTGGTCGGCCTTGAGGCGGGCGGTGGGGTCGATCCGCAGCGGCACCTGAGCGGTGGCCCCCGCGGGGACGGTCACCTTGCCCTGCTCCAGCTTGATGATGCCGGAGTTGACGTCGCTGCCGTCGTTGCCGTGCACGCCACTGATCTTCAGACTCAGGGTCAGGTCGCGGTCGCTGGTGTTGGTGAAGGGCACCCGCACGGTGGTGCGGTCCGAGGCGTCCTGCGGCCAGTTGTAGCTGCCGGCCTGGACGGCGGGGGCGGAGAGCACCTTCTGGTTCACCGCGCCGAACACGTCGAGGACACCGGCCCCGGTCTCGTCGGCGCCGGCGACCTTGCCGCCGGTGCGGGCGGAGGAGACCAGGGCTTCCTTGATCTGCTGCGCGGTCCAGTCCGGGTGGGCCTGGCGGACGATGGCCGCGGCGCCCGCGACATGCGGGGTCGCCATCGAGGTGCCGGACATCGTCCGGTAGGCGTAGACGCCGCGGCCGCCCGCGTTCGCCGCGGAGATACCGACGCCGGGGGCGGCGATCTCGGGCTTGAGGGTATGGGTGACGGCCACCGGACCGCGGCTGGAGAACTGCGCCGTGGTGTCATCGCGGTCGACGGCACCGACGGTCAGCACGCCGGGCACGCAACCGGGCGAGGAGACGGTCTCGGTGCCCGGGCCCATATTGCCGGCGGCAACGACGAACAGGGTGTGCTTGTTCTGCGACAGCTGCTGCGTGGCCTGGGACAGCGGGTCGTTGCAGTCGCCGATCGCGGAGCTGCCGAGGCTCATGGAGACGACGTCGGCCTGCTGGTCGACGGCCCACTGCATACCCGCGATGATCCAGGAGTCCAGGCCGTAGCCCTGGTCGCTGAGGACCTTGCCGATGAGCAGGGACGTACCGGGGGCGACACCCTTCTTGCGGCCGTCACTGGCCGCTCCGGACCCGCCGACCGTGGAAGCGGTGTGGGTGCCGTGGCCCTGCCGGTCGTCGGTGGTCTTGGAGTCCGTGAAGTTCTTGGCACCGGCGACCCGGCTCACCAGGTCCGGGTGCTCGGCGTCCACGCCCGTGTCCAGCACGGCGACCTTGGTGCCCTTGCCGTCGTAGCCTGCCGCCCAGGCCTCCGGCGCGTGCACCTGCGCGGTGGACCGGTCCAGCGTGGCCTCGACCTTGCCGTCCAGCCACAGCTTCTTCAGCGTGGAGCCAGAACGTGAACGGGGGTTGGTGACGTCCTGCCAGAAGGTGGCGGCAGTGTCCTTGCCGGCCCTGAGCGCGACCCCGTCCACAGCCGGGAGGCTCAGGCCCCGCTCGGATCCGCGAGGGGCCGCCGGCGCGCTGTCGGCAACGTTCACACTGTTCTGGTAAGTGGCGATAAGTGGCAGCGTGTCGGTATGCGTGTCGTCGTATCCCTGGCGGATGAGCCCGGTGACGTTGAACAGCTGCTCGTCGACCTTGCCCTCGGCGATCGCCTTGGAGGCGCCCTCCGGGTAGACGTAGAGGTCCTTGCCCATCTGATAGGTCTGGACCATCGACTGAGTGCCGTCCCGGCCGGGCAGCACGGCCGCCGAGCTGTGGCCCGACCTGTCCGTGGTCACCAGCACCTTGTCGCCGGTGACGAGCGTGACCGTCACCTGCTTGCCGCCCGGTGCTGCGGTCCCGCTGCCGATGATGGGCCGCTTCCCCGAGGCACCGTCAGGCGGGGTATCCGCCGCCCCTGATGGTCCGATCGCAGTGACGGCCAGGACGGCGGCGATTGCCGCGCCCAAGGCTGTACGTGTTATGGGGCGCATGAGTCTCCTACTGGACGCCGTGAACATGCCGTTCCGCAGCCTGGCAGACACACGGATCGTGTAGGGATGCTGTGCGTGACGGGTTTCCCACATGTCGGTATTCCGTCACGCGGTCACATCGATGGGTCCGTCAGCTCGGTGGGGCCTCGGGTCTGGCAGGTGGGGCATGCCCCACCGGGCCGACGCTCGTATTCCCACGGGCACGCCGACGGTGAAGCAGGAAACCCGCCAGGAATTGACGGCCACCCTCGCAGGATGACCCGCCAACAGACGGAGACCACTGGGCCTTCAGGCCGAGGAGAAGGAGGAGGAAGAGGTCAAAGCCAGCCCGCACGTGCGGCATGCCACCCGAGTTGCAGGCGCGAATCCGCTCCGGCAAGGTCCATCAGACGGCGTGTCCGTCGCTCCACGGTGCGTATGGAGAGACCGAGTTGAGAGGCCACCCGCCGGTCGGAGATCCCTGCCAGCAGCAGCGCGAGGACCTCCAGTTCCCCCTCGGTCGGCCGCTGATCGGCTGTCGCCTCCGCGCGCACGCCCGTTGTGGTGACGTACAGCGGCCGGGCCTGGGCCCATTCCTTCTCGAAGAGATGGACCAGGGCCGTCAGCAGGCCGCTGCGGTGCACCACGATGGCGCTCGGCTCACCGCCGGAGTCCGCCATGTCCAGTGGCACCATGGCACGCTCCCGGTCCGAGACGACCATCTTCAGCGGCAACGAGTCGACAAGGCGAAGCTCCATTCCCGCCCTGATGGCCGCCCTCAAATCCACCGCTACTTCCGGACCGTCGAGATAGTCCTTGGCAGCCACGACCCGGAAGTCGACTCCGCGGTCCAGCGCGGAACTCTCCGACATGTCGGCA
Source organism: Streptomyces sp. NPDC111516 (assembly GCF_055635345.1). Taxonomy (NCBI): domain Bacteria; kingdom Bacillati; phylum Actinomycetota; class Actinomycetes; order Kitasatosporales; family Streptomycetaceae; genus Streptomyces; species Streptomyces sp. NPDC111516. Next base: position 117,332 of record NZ_JBVKBV010000005.1, read on the forward strand.
TCCTCGCGCGGCACCGCGATGGGTTCGCCGACGAGGAAGACAAGCAACTCCCGCTGAGCGCCGCGCTGCAGTTGGTGGAACCGGTGTGCGACCTGCTCCACGCCGACGACCACCTCCACGACGCTGCCCGCAGGATGTGCGGCGGTACTGCGGTACTGCTCGGTCAGCATCGAGAACGCGGTCTCGGCCCGGTGCAGTGCGTTGCGCTGCTCGACGAGGAGCGGGGCCAGGCCCACTGAGGGTGGTGTGAGCCGGTAGCGGGCGGGCTGCTGACCGGCCCCGCAGTCGGCCGAGTCGCCTTCCCCGCTCCCGGCCTCGGTGGCGATCGCCACCAGGCCGCGTGTCGCCAGGTCGAGCAGGATGCGGGTGGTATCGGCCTGCTCGAGTCCGGTCTGCCGGGCGAGGTCCTGCGCAGAGGCTGTCGGGCGGGACAACAGTGCCGTGTAGATGGCCTCTTCGGCCTGCCCCAATCCCAATGCCTGCAGCATCCAATTCCCTCCTCGGGCGGCCGCCGTGTCCGACCTTGGCGCAGCTAGGGTTGACCGAGCAGATTCTTCTCGGCCGATAACCTTATCCCACTGCCAGAATGTCGCCATCGACTGCTGCCTGTTGTACACCCCACCTGGACCGCCCGGACCGGGTTTCCCCGCCTGGCATGGGCCTCTGCCCCGGCTCCCGGGCCCGTCGCACCCGGCGCCACCGAATACGACCGGGCCGAAGGAGTGCACGGGCCGCGTACCCTGCACGTAGTGCTGGTCGCCGCGCAGGAGACATCGTCCGGCGGGGCGCAGCACACCCCCGGCCGGGCCTGCCTAACGTACGGGGAGTACACCACCTGTCCGGGAGGTCCCGTGCCGCATAAGCATCCGAAGAAAATCGCGCGTCCCTTCGAGGCCATCGAACCACCGCGCAACACCGACGTAGTGATCGGCGTGGCGTCAGTAACCCTTCTGGTGATGCTCCTCGGTGCCCTTTCCGAGTCCCCGGTGTGGCTTCTCGGGCTCCTGGTGTTCCTGCCCGGGACGGCGTCCGCGCTGTGCACCGTACGCCAGACGAAGTTCGTGGCTGCATGGACCACGCTTGTGGTCATCGTCACCGTGCTGGTCCGGCACGGCGACGGACGGTCGTGGCTCGACAGGATCCTCATGATGCTGCTCACCCTCGCCCTGGGCGCGGCCTCCGTCTACGCCTGCCACCGGCGTATCCAACGCGAGCACGAGACGCTGCGGCTGCGCTCCACCGCTGCAGCAATGCAACGCCACATCCTGCGCCCTCTGCCTCTGCTCACCGACGACGTCCTGGTCGACGGCGTGTACGAGCCCGTGCAGGAGGACCGGCTCGTCGGCGGCGACATCTACGACGTCGTCGCCTCTCCGTGGGGAACCCGGGTTCTGATCGGTGATGTCCAGGGCAAGGGCCTGCCCGCGGTCGGCGCCGCGTTCGCCGTCATCGGCGCCTTCCGTGAGGCGGCCCACCGAGAGCCCACCCTGACCGCGCTCGTCGACGCCCTGGACACCTCTGTCGTACGGCACAACTCCTACGCCGCGCAGACCGGCGACGACGAACGGTTCGTCACAGCGCTCATCGTCAATATCGACGCTCGCAACGAGGTACAAATCATCAACTGCGGGCACATTCTCCCGCAGCTGCTGCACAACACCACCGTCATCACGCCGGCCCTGGGCTCCGGCGTCCCTCTCGGTCTCGCCGAACTCGCCGCCGAACCCGCGACCGTCGACTGGTTCACCTTCCCACCCGGCGCGACGCTGCTGTTGACCACCGATGGGCTCACCGAGACCCGCGACGCCGACGGCACGTTCTACCCCGTCACCGAACGCCTCACCGAGCGCGTGTCCCTCTCCCCCACCGACCTGCCGCACGCCCTCTACGACGACGCGCGCGCGTTCGCCGGAGAGGGCGGCCAGCACGACGACGTCGCGATCCTGTCCGTCCGACGGTCACCGTACCGCTGAGTACACCACCGGCGGCCCCGGTTTCCGAGCCGAGCGCAACACACGCGGCGGGCGCAGGGACTCGATCCGGGGCAGACCTGGCGACCGGTCAGTCCCCAGCTGAGAGCTCGGCAGCGAAATCTGCGAACCAGGCCAGCATTTCAGGATGGGTGATGGCACCCTCCGCACTCACATCGGCGACACGAGCTCCCTGGATGATGCGTTTGACAGGAACTTCGAGCTTTTTACCGGTCAGGGTTCGCGGCACGGCCTCTATCGGAACGATGACATCCGGCACGTGACGAGGCGAAAGCTTCTGCTTGATCGACGTGGCGATGCTGTTCCGGAGTGCGTCCTCGAAGGTTGTGCCTTCGGCGGGGACGACGAACAGCGGCATGAAGTACCGGCCGTCCGGCAGTTCGGCGCCGATGACGAGACTGTCGGAAATCTGTGGGAGCTGCTCTACGACGGCGTAGATGTCCGCGGATCCCATCCGCACGCCCATGCGGTTGAGTGTCGAGTCCGAGCGCCCCGCCACCACGACTGACAGGTCGACGTCGACCGTGACCCAGTCACCATGCCGCCACACTCCGGGATAGACGTCGAAGTAACTCCCAAGGTAGCGCTCGTTCCCAGGGTCGTTGACGAGGTGCAAGGGCATCGAGGGCAGCGGCGCCGTCACCACCAGCTCTCCCTGCTCCCCGACGAGCGGCTGCCCCGAGGTATCCCAGGAGGCGAGGGCAACACCCAGGGCTGGACATTGGATCCGGCCTGCGCGCACGGGCAGCAACGCAGAGCCGCCGGCGAGTACCGAGCAGATGTCGGTTCCTCCGCAGATCGACTGAAGCCATACGTCGGCAACAAGACGGTCGTAGACCCAGCGCCACGTGCTCGCGGGAAGCGACGAGCCGGTCTGCAGGATGGATCGCACGGTACTCAGATCGCACTCGACTGCTGGGTGGGCATCCGCCTTCTCTGCTGCGACCAGGTAGGCCGCCCCTACGCCGACCATCGTCGCGCGAGTCTGCTGGGCAACCTTCCAGACGCCATTGATGTCGGGATAGGTGGGGCTGCCGTCGTACAGGACGATGGTGGCCCCGTGCAGCAGGCCTCCGACCATGAGATTCCACACCATCCAACTGGTGGAGGTGTGGAAGAAGTAACGGTCGTCGCTCCGCAGGTCGGCGCCGAGACCGAGGGCCTTGAGCAGCTCGACAACGATGCCACCGTGGCCTTGTACGATGCCTTTCGGTATGCCCGTGGTGCCCGATGACCACAGGATCCAGAGCGGGTGGTCGAACGGGACGTCGGCGAAGCTGAGTTGGGCCCGATTCCCGAGTAGCGCCGACCACGTGTGCTGCGCCACATCAGGCCGCTGCGACCACGATGATGTGGTCGAGGACGCATAGAGGTGGTCGACAGCGAGGAGATGCCGGACCGTGGGCAACCCGTCGACGATCTCAGCGACCGCCGGACGCCGGTCGAACTCCTTGCCCCCGTAGTAGTAGCCGTCGGCGGCCACCAGAACCGTCGGCTGCGCCTGCTGCAACCGCGCAAGCACACTGGGCGTACCGAAGTCCGGCGAGCACACCGTCCACACCGCGCCGACAGCAGCGGCGGCCAGCAACGCGACCACGGCAGCCGACGTATTCGGCAGGTAGCCGGCAACGCGGTCACCAGGCCTCACGCCCATGTCTCGAAGGGACGCTGCGACAGCCGCGACCTCGCGTCCCAGCTGCTCCCACGACGTCTCCACCGGTTTGCCGCCCTCGGACACGCTGATCAGGGCGGGCCGCGCGGTGGTGGCACGGGCGAAGCATCGCTCGGCGAAATTCAGTCGTGCCCCAGGGAACCAGGATGCCCCGGGCATCGACGGGTCGGCCAGCACCTCGTCGTAGCCGCTGACAGCGTCGAGGCCGTAGAACTCCCATACCGCGGACCAGAATGCGGGCACGTCGGTAGTGCTCCACCGCCACAGCTCCGTGTAGTCGGAGAAGGACAGTCCACGCGCCCCGCTCAGCCAGCGCATGAAGCCGGCGATGTTGGAACTTTCGGCCGCCGAGCGGCTCGGGGACCACAGCAGGTCGGTGTCGGTGCTCATCAGCGCCTCCAGAGGCGGGGTCGTGCGGGTGGAAACCAGTACAGAGGCCGACGGGATGAAAGCGTCCAAGACCGACCGGCAATTGGGGGGTGGGTGAAGGAGCGGGGCTGGGGTGCGTGCATCGCAAGGCGGAGGATTGAGACATGGCGGAGCCATGGTGATTGACGACAACGCCGCGAGGTGCGTGCCCCAGCCCCGTGACGCCGCCCCCCAATTGCCGGCCGGTCTAAGAGGAGCTCACAAAATGAGAGTCCGATCAGCTCGCGGCGTCTGGTGCGTGCGATCGCAAGGCGCCGGAAGGTCCTCGTAGCGGAGCTACTAGGGCATTTCGGCAACGCAGCGAGCGTGCGTGCCAGGCGTCGCGAGCCGGACGCCCATTTTGTGAGCTCCTCTAAGGACGGGCCGCTCACACTCGTCCGAGGATTCGCGCTCGGTGGGCGCACGGCTCCTCCTGCCCAAGAGCGGGCAGGAGGAGGTGCGAGGAGAGCGACAGCCGGGCGTCGGACGGACATGTCCGACAGAATTCAGCTGAGCTCGCGGATGAACTCTTCCGCCCGAGACCATTCGCCGTAGCCGGATGCAGGGTTGAGGTGTCCGACCGCGCCGAGATCCACGAGCCGGCTCCCCCAGGCCCGGGCGAGATCGGCGACGTAATTGAAATCGGCCAGGGGGTCGTTCGTGCTCGCCGCGACGATGCTGGGGAAGGGCAGGGCTGTCCGCGGCGCAGGCAACCAGCCGTTTTCGCGCAGGGCCTCCAGGGTGGGGTAACCCGCGGGCAGCGGCGTACCGAAGTCCGGCGGTGCCGCCAGCAGCGCGCCCTTGATCGGACGCCGGTGTCGTTGCGCCCAGTGCACGGTGGTCATCACTCCCGCGCTGTGGGCGACCATGACGACTGGCCCGGAGATGTCCGACAGCACTTCGTTCAGTGCGGCGACTTGAGCGCTGCAGCTCAACCTGCCGTTCGTCAACGGCGGAACGGTACGGGTGTTGGCGATCTTGTTGGTGAGGATGGTCTGCCAGTGTTCCGGCACGTGATCACGCAGTCCGGGGACGATGACGACCGTCGGCGATGTGGTGGGACTCATGACGACAGCTCCGGATTCCTTAGAGTCACGTCGGGAAGCAGGCTCAAGCGGCGTAGATCTTTCTCGTAGTGGAGCTTGCCGATGACGAAGGCCGCGCCGCTCAGGACCGCGATCAATGGGACCACCCGCAGTGCGCCGAGCAGGCCCATGCGGTCCGCGAGCATGCCCGTCACCGCGGGCCCCGGGGCGAGTCCGAGCAGGCTGTTGGCCAGGGTGAGCGTGGCCATGGCCGTCGCCGCGACGGCGGCAGGGGTCAAATTCGCCACCATGGCGGCCGCCGGGCCGGCCGTGGCGTTGGACAGCAGGGTTCCGGCGCCGATCAGCAACAGCTGCGGCGGGCCGACCGGCAGGTGGAATCCGGCCATCAGCAGCACGAGCGAACCGAGACTGCAGATGATCGCGACGGTCCACTTCCGGGCGCCGATCCTCCGGCTGAGGCGGTCGGTGACGAACCCGCAGAGGATCATGCCCGTCCCTGTGATCAATGCGAAGGCCCCGGCAACCACGCCGGCCTTCGCGGTGGGCATGGCGTAATAACGGTTGAGGAAACTGGGCATCCAGGCGAGCAGGGCCATCGCAATGAACATCTGCAGCCCGCTGCCGATGTAGGCGCAGAGCACGGAGACCGAGGAGAACAGCCGCGGCAGCAAGGTCCGGATCGGGGCCCGTTCGCCGGGTGTACCGCTGCTGCCGACGGCACCTGAACCCAGTTTCTTTTCCTTGACCACAATGCCGTAGATCGCGGCCATGACCAGTCCGGCGATGCCCATGACGCCGAACGCCCATCGCCAGCCGAGTTGCTGGGCGACGACGCCGCCGATCGACACGCCCAGCACGGATCCGAAGGCGCCTCCCGCGATGAACGCGCCGGAGAGTGTGGCCCGCAGGCTGACGGGGAAGACGCTGAGGACCACCGCGATGCCGACACTCCCGTAGGCCGCCTCGCCGACGCCGACCATGAACCGCCCCAGGAACATCTGGCCGTAGCTCGCGGCAACGGCGCAGCCCAGCGTTGCCAGGCTCCACACCGTCGCGGCGATGACCAGACTCTTGACCCGGCCCCAGCGGTCCGCCAGGAGCGACAGGGGGAAGGTGAGCACACCCACCATCAAGGCCACGATGCCGCTGAGAGAACCCAACTGGGAATCGGCAAGCAGCCACTCCGCCTTCAGCAGAGGAAAGACCGCGTTGAGGACCTGCCTCGACATGTAGTCGATCAGCAGGAGCCCAAAGCTCAGCGCGAACACCAGCCGGGCGTACCCGCGAGATACAGTCGGCATGGCGCGAGACGTGCCCGGCACGACCGTGCCGGCGGTGTGAACTCCCATTGGCGTCACCTTCTCGTCTCTGGTCAGGGCTCAGAAGGGCCTGTCGCCGACGATTCCGGCGCGCTCCATCTTGCGGACGGCGGGCCAGTAGTCCTGGACGGCGTAGTGCTGTGTGGAGCGGTTGTCCCAGATGGCGAAGCTGTTCTTCTGCCAGCGCCAGCGCACCTGGTACTCGGGTACGGCCGCCTGGCTGATCAGGTAGTTCAGGAGGTTGTTCGCCCCGGGCGCGTGGTCCTGGCCGAAGCGCACGTTCTCGGGTGTATGGAAGTTGACGAAGTGCGTGGTGAACGCGTTGACGAAGAGGATCTGCTCGCCGGTCTCCGGGTGGGCGCGCACCACCGGGTGCTCGGGGTCCGGGTACCGGGCCTTCAGCTGGTGGCGCTGTTCCATGGGCATGACGGCGCCGAAGGTCGCCTCGATGCTGTGCCGCGCGCGCAGACCCGCGATCTGCGTCTTGATGTGTTCCGGCAGCCTGCGGTAGGCCTCGGCCATGTTGACCCAGACCGTGTCTCCGCCGACCTCAGGCGTTTCCACGCAGCGCAGCACGGCGCCCATGGGCGGGCACTCGCGCCAGGTCCCGTCGCAGTGCAGCGCGTTCTCGTAGTGCTCGGGCTTGCTGTCCAGGTCCTTGTAGATGCGGACCAGCCCCGGGTGGTCCGGATCGCTGCCGACCACAGGATGGTCCTCCAGCGGGCCGAAGCGCGAGGCGATGGCGACGTGCTCGGCGCGCGTGATGTCCTGGTCCCGCAGGAACAGGACCTTGTACTTCAGCAGCAGTTCCTTGAACTGGGCGAACAGGTCGTCGTCGCGCGAGACGTCGCCGAGGTTCACTCCGAAGAGCTCGGCGCCGATGGTGCAGGTCAGCGGCTCGACCTTGATCGATGTACGGAGGACGCCCGGGCGCACCAGGGCGGGTGTGGCTTCCCTCGGGTGGACTGTCTGGGGCATGTTCTCACTCCTGGGGTGATGTGCGAGGCACGGCGTGTTCGAAGGTGCCGGGCACGGCGTGTTCGAAGGTGCGTGGCACGGAGTGTTCAGAGGACGAAGACGGAAGATCCCGTGGTCCGTCCCGCTTCCAGATCGCGGTGTGCCTGTACCGCGTCCTGGAGGGAGTAGCGCTGATTGATCTGGACCTTGATGCGTCCGGACGCGACGTGACCGAACAGCTCGCCCGCCAGGGCGTCCCGCTCGGCGGGTTCGGCGATGTAGTCGGCCAGTGCGGGCCGGGTCACGAACAGCGAGCCGTGGATGGCGAGTTGCATGGCGTCGAGGGGCGGCACTCCGGAGGACGTGCCGAAGCACACCAGCAGGCCGCGGCGCTGCAGCGAGGCCATGGAGCCGGCGACGGTGTCCTTGCCGATGCTGTCGAAGACGACTGGGACACCCTTGCCGTCGGTCAGCTCGCGCACCCGCTCTGCCACGTCTTCGCGCCGGTAGTAGATGATGTGTTCACAGCCGTGTGCGCGGGCGATCTCGGCCTTCTCCTCGCTGGAGACCGTGCCGATCACGGTGATGCCGAGCAGCTTGGCCCACTGGGAGAAGATCAGGCCCACGCCGCCCGCCGCCGCGTGGAGCAGCACGGTGTCGCCGGACTTCAGCGGGTGGATCCGGCGCAGCAGATAGGCCGAGGTGAGGCCGCGCATGGTCATCGCCGCGGCGGTCTCGCAGCTGATCTCCTCCGGCAACTTGATCAGCGAGTCCGCGGGCATGACCCGCTCCGTGCTGTAGGCCCCCAGCGGGCTGCCGGTGTAGGTCACCCGATCGCCCTCTGCGACATGGGTGACGCCTTCGCCCACGGCCTCGATCACACCTGAGGCCTCCACACCGAGCCCCGCAGGCAGCGGAGCCGGGTACAGACCGGAGCGGAAGTAGGTGTCGGCGAAGTTGAGTCCGACGGCGACGTGCCTGATCCGTACTTCGCCCGGGCCCGGGTCGCCGACGGTGACCTCCTCCCACCGCATGACGTCGGGGCCGCCGGTCTCATGGAAGCGAATGGCGTGTGGCACAAGTTGCTCCGTTTGCTCGTGTGTGGGTACGGCGGTCGCGGGCCGACCCGGATCAGCCGGGACGGATGCAGGATCGGCCCGGGACCGCCGCTGGTGGGGGTGGGTCAGCTCTTGACGTCGCGCAGCATGAAGCCGCGCCGGCCGGGGCGACGGTTGGGCACCATGCCGAGCTGGGCCAGGGTCTCGTCGGTGTCCGAGTACCATTCGCCGATCTTGTAGATCTTCTTCGCTTCCTGCCCGGTGGCGATCTCACGACCGAGCGCGTTGGCGATCTCGACCATCTGCTCGACCTGCTTCACGGAGGACATCCGCTCGCCCTTGCGCCGCCACAGGTTGTCCTCGTTGCCCACCCGCACGTGCGTGCCCAGGGCGATGCCGATCGCGTTCATCGGCGCCACCGCGCGCATGGAGGCCTCGATGGTGAGCACGGCGCCGTCCGGGACGCGGCGGATGAACTCGATCAGGTCGCCCGGATGGCGGCCGGCGAACCCGCCGCCGATGGCTACGTAGTTGAGCACCAGCGGCCCGTTGTAGATGCCCTTGCGGATCAGCCGCTCCACGGTCTCCAGCTGTGCCATGTTGGCGAGTTGGAAGTGCGGCTGGATGCCGTTGGCGCGGAGCCGTTCGAGGTGTTCCAGGTAGAAGTCCGGTCCTGCCTCGACCACCATGTCGCGGTAGGCCTTGTACATGGCCGGCTTCGCGATGGAGGTGCCCTCGATGTCCTCGTCGTCGAAGAGCTCGACGATGTTCATCTGGTTGGTGCCGATCGCGATCGTCACCTGGTCCGGACTTGGGGTGATCTCCGCCAGCATGTGGCGGGTGTCGTAGCTCAGCCACTTGGCATCGGAGCCCTCGTCCTCGGGGGCGAAGGAGATCGACCCACCGATCTGGAGGACCATGTCCGGCACGGCTTCGCGCAGTCGGGCCATCAGCTCGTTGAACATGGACATGCGCTTGGAGCCGTGACCGTCCAGCTCGCGCACGTGAATGTGCAGCACCGTGGCGCCGGCGTTGTAACAGTCGACCGCCGCCTGCACGTGCTCATCCATGGTGAGCGGAAGGTCGTCGGCGTCACCGGGCAGCCACTCCGGCCCGTAGGGGGCCGCCTGGATCACCAACTTCTCCTGGTTCTCCGGGTACAGGGAGTCGTCGAGGAAGTGCACGGTCCATCTCCTTTGTCGGACGGGTCGTCACTCGCTGCGCGCATCACTGCCCGCAATGCGAGGTCCGAAGGGCTTGGCGAGAGGCGGAGTGAGCTCGCAGACCGGGTTCCCGGGCCCGCTGGGCGGCTCAGATACGATCAGCGAGTCCGGAGGGAGAACGCGGCTGCAGCAGGGTTCCTGCTGGTCCTTGTGGGGCCGTCGGTGTCCCCTGCGGTAATGCAACGTTAAGGGCCGGTTACGCGGCACGCTTTCCCCTGGGTGACAACTGACTTATCACTTGGGGACACTTGGCCCCTGTCGGTGTCGCCCCGGCCCAGCAAGGCCCGAGGTGGCGGGTCGCTCCGACCTCCGGCTCTTGATCGCCGGTGATCACTCCTCGCCGGAGTGCTGCTGCCTGGCCCTCCCGGTGCGCCACTCCCTCGGGCTACTGCCGAACTGCTCACGGAACCAGCGTGAGAAGCCGCTCGGTCCGGAGAATCCCAGCAGCCCGGAGACCTCCGTCAACGAACGGCGCGGATTCGCCACGAGCTGCTCCGCGAGCTCGGTACGCGTCGCGTTGAGGAGGGAGGAGAACGTCTCGCCCGAACCCGCCAGGTACCGGTGGACGGTTCTCCGGTCGACGCCGAGGCTGGATGCGACCTGCTCGATCGAACAGCGCCCGCTCGGCAGCAGGACTTCGATCAACTCGCGCACACGGTCCAGCACGGTCGTGTCCCTTGAGACTGCGATGGAATCGAAATACTGCCGTGCGTAGTTCCGGAGCAGCGGATCCGACATCGTATTGGGGGTGTTGAGGTCGCTTGTATAGAAAACGATCCCGGTGAATTCCCGGTCAAATTCCACTACCGGACCGAAGATGTTCCGGTGGGTACCGAGATCTTTGGGAGCGCTGTGCGTGAAACACACGGAGACCGGCTGCCACCGAGCGCCGAGGAAAGTGCGGAGAACTCCATGGAAGGCGCCCACGGCCAACTCTGTGGCCTGCCGGGCTTCCATTGCCTCACCCAACTCCAGGGCCACCTTGAGGGTGGTCAGGCCGTTTGCGTCGGAGACTCGACTGCGGAGCATTTCGTTGTACATGTAGTCATGTCGTATAAGTAGCTCGAGTGCGCTGCGAACATCGGGCTCCTCACGGATGACCAAGCTGATGGGGCCGAGATTGGCGAAGCGGCGACGCTCGGCGAGGAGCAGTCCGAAGTCCTCGCGGTGCGAGGCCACCGCGGAGAGTTCAAGCAGCCGAGTCACGGCCACACCAGAGATCCATCTGTCCTGGGCCGCGAGGCCCACGGGGTCCAGTCCCACGCTCTTCATCAGCGCTCGCGGGTCGATGCCGAGTGACTGGCTGAGCTCGACGTAGCTGTTCAGCGCTGCATTGCGGACCAGTCGCTTCAAGGCGCACTCCAAGGCTCTGTCCCCAAATGGTAAGTAAGATGTCACGTCAAGTAAAGCGATGCGCCAGGTCGTGACCTAGCGTTACACCACTGCGATGGAGCTCACCTCCTGGATTCGGCGTCCCGGTTGATCGGAAATCCGGCGGAGAACACCATGGCAAATACTCCAACCGTTGACCAGCCCCATGGAAAAGTGGCACGGAATCCCATGCGGATCAATGCCCCCGACGGAATGGCTGGTTCAAATCCATAGGATTCTTCCACGTGGAAAGGAGAAGGGTCGTGCACGCGTTCTCCGGTCCCCCAGCCAGGGAAAAGCCTCGAGCGATTTCGGCCGGACGGATGCACGACCCGAGTGAGGCCACCATGACGAGCGTTATCAACGTGCTGCGCCGGCCCTGCGCGGGGCCGGCCGTATGGAAGGGCCCGGACCTGGCGAACTCCACCGAGTGGGTCCTGCGACTCTCGCCGGCGCAGACCGACGAACTCGAGGTTGCCCTACGGGCCGTGCGTGAGCGTGGTGTTCCGCTCCTGAAGGTGACCGCCGACGACTTTCCGCTGCCGACCCTGGCCGGCGAGCTGGCACGACTCGCGGACGCACTGGAGAACGGGCGGGGCTTCGTGCTCGTGAAAGGCATTCCGGTCGAGCAGTACGGCCAGGCGGCGGCGAGCACCATTTTCTGGGGACTGGGCCAGCATCTGGGCGTCCCGGTGTCGCAGAACGCTGCCGGCCACATGCTCGGTCATGCCCGGGACACCGGCGGCACCATGGCCGACCCCGCGACGCGCGGCTATCAGACAAGAGCGAGGCTGCCGTTTCACACCGACGGCTCCGATGTCCTCGGGCTGCTGTGTCTGCGAGCGGCTCGCACCGGCGCACGCACAGCCGTCGTCAGCTCGGCAGCGGTCTACAACGCCGTGCTGGCACGGCGGCCGAAGCTGGTCGAGCGTCTGTACCGGACACACTTCCTCGACCGTCGGGAGGAGCAACCCCCGGGTGAACCTCCGTACTCCGCGGTTCCGTTCGCGTCCTGGTACGGAGGGAAGCTCAGCATGCGATACAACCGCTGCTACCTCGAGTCCGCACAGCGCTTCTCCGACGTTCCCCGCTTGCAGCCGGCGGACGTGGAGCTGTTCGACCTCATCGACGAACTGGCCGAGTCCCGGGAATTCCGACTCGACGTCGACTTCGAGGTCGGCGACCTGCTGCTGCTCAACAACCACGCGGTTCTTCATTCCCGCACGGAGTACGAGGACTTCGCCGAGCCCGAGCTGAAGCGCCACGTGCTGCGGCTGTGGCTGGCCCTGCGGCAGGGACGCGACCTGCCACCGGACTTCTGGGGGGATCCGCACAGCGACGGCGACCGCCCCGGCCGCGGCGGGATCACCCCCCGCGACGTGATCGCGACGCAGAACGCGGCGGGCCTCTGCGGCTCCCGCAGCCATTGGTGACCGCCACCAGCTCCGATCGAAGGGGAAGCCGAATGAACAACCTCGCCTCACTCCTGGCGGAATCCGCCTCGGCCGATGGCGGCCGCATCGCCATTCGTCAGGACGAGATCGTCCTGACCTATGCCCAACTGAACGATGCAAGCGCCCGGGTCGCCACCCTGTTGCAGGCCAAGGGCATCCGGCCGGGCGATCGCGTGGCGTTGGTCATGCCCAACGTCACGTACTTCCCGATCGCTTACTACGGCATCCTCCGCGCAGGTGCCGTAGTGGTACCGATGAACCCACTGTTGAAAGCCCGTGAAATAGAATTCACCCTCCGGGATTCCGGATCCCGCATCGTGGTGACGTCCCCGCTGTTCGCGGACGAGGTCAAAACCGCCGCCGCAGAGGTCGGGGCCGAATGCCTGGTCACGGACCCAGCGGCATTCGACATCCTGGTGCAGGCCACCGGACCGATGCCCGAGATCGTCGACCGGGCAGAGGACGACACCGCCGTGATCCTCTACACCTCGGGCACAACAGGGACCCCGAAGGGCGCCGAACTGACCCACCGAAACCTGATGACCAACGCGGTCACCACGGTCGAGACGCTGCTCCACGTCGGGCCGAACGACGTACTGTTCGGCGGCCTGCCACTGTTCCACGCGTTCGGGCAGACCTGCGCCCTCAACACGGCTGTCGCTGCGGGCGCCACCCTGAGTCTGCTGCCACGATTCGAGGCGACGAAGGCGCTGGAGATCATTCACCGGGATGGGGCCACCGTCTTTCTGGGCGTCCCCACGATGTACACAGCCCTGCTACAGGCCGGAATCCCCGACGGCCATGACCTCTCACGGCTGCACCTGGCCGTTTCCGGCGGCGCTTCCTTGCCGGTCGAAGTACTCCACGGCTTCGAGCGGGAATTCGGTGTCACCGTGCTGGAGGGCTACGGACTCTCGGAGACTTCCCCGGTCGCCTCATTCAACCCTCCGGACCGGCCGCGCAAGGCCGGTTCGATCGGGCTGCCCATCCGCGGGGTCGAACTCAGGCTCGTCGCGGACGATGGCACCGCGGTCGGCCCGGGCGAAGTCGGTGAGATCGCGATCCGCGGCGAGAACATCATGAAGGGCTACTGGAACCGTCCCGGTGCGACCGAGGAAGCCGTCCGGGACGGGTGGTTCCACAGCGGTGATCTCGCCCGAGTCGACGAAGACGGCTACTACTTCATCGTCGACCGGAAGAAAGACCTCATCATCCGTGGCGGATACAACGTCTACCCGCGCGAGATCGAGGAGGTGCTCTACGAACACCCTGCCGTCGCCGAGGCGGCAGTGGTCGGCGTGCCACACCAGGTACACGGGGAGGAGGTAGCCGCCGTAGTAACACTCCGGGATGGTGCACGGACCACTGCCGATCAGCTACGCGACTACGTCAAACAACGGGTGGCTGCCTATAAATACCCACGGATCGTCACGTTCACCGACGGGCTCCCCAAGGGAGCCACGGGCAAGATCCTCAAGCGTGAAATCGTCCTCCAGCACCAGGCGTTCGAGGGCTGAACCGATCTGGTTCCGCGTCGGCCCCGAAGCCGGGCCGACGTGGGCAGGCACGGGTCGATGCCTGGGCTGCAGAACGGCCGCCACATCGTCGTCCTCGAGGACAAGGTCCGTGGAGATGAACAACCAGGGCACCTACGGAATCGTCACGGCGCTGGCGGTGGCGCTGGTCACCGTTCCGGCTCGGGCGGTGGACGACCCGCAGCCGACATTGCCCAGGGGCAGTGAACCGCCCGACTTTACGTTCGGCTCATCCGCACCTCAGAGCAGCACTCTATCCGGTGCGGCGCAAGCGGCAGGCAGGGGCGGTGACCGCACACCGGCCGTCTCACCCGTCCCGCACCAAATTTCGTACGGGAAGGAGTTCCCGGTGCCGCGGCGCGCCGTGGTGGTGTGCGACGGGGAGAGCGATCCGCAGGCCGTGGCGACCGTGGCCGGGGCGCTGCGGGCGGCCGGAGTGCGCGAGGTCACCCAGGCATCGGCGGCCCGCCCGGGTGCGTACCCGGTCTACGTCGGCACGCATCCTGCGTCGCCCGGCGCCGAGGGCCTGAAGCCGGGCGGAGAACTCGCGGAGCGGGCCGCTGACGTCGACGGCAGACGCGGGGCGCCTGAAGGCTCTGGTGGCGGCTGTGTGGGAGAAGCCCGGAAACGTGGACGCGCTGGCCGAACTGGACGAGTATTTCGGCGAGTTGGTGGAAGCTCCCGGCCGGATCGAGCGCGACATGGGCGACCCGGCGTTCGAAGCGCAGACCGGACCGTGGCTGGAGAAGCTCGGCGCGTACGGGGAGGCCGGCCGGACCGCGGTGGAGCTGCTGCGGGCGGACGCGGCGGGCGACACGGCGGAGGTCGCGCGTCTCACGGACGTGCTGCGCGAGCAGCGGGCCGCGTTGGCGGCGATCCCGCAGCAGCTCACCGGCGGTACGGCGGACAGCTTCCTGTCCCGGGTGCTGAACATCGGGCTGGCCGACCTGGCGCTGAACCGCCCGGTGGCCGCCTCCGGGCGGGTCTCGGCCGACCGGGCGGCCGCGTTCGTGGTGGACGGTGACGCGTTCACGCGCTGGGAGAGCCGGGCGTCCAACCCCCAGTAGCTGCACATCGATCCGGGCGAACGCCGAGATGCGGACCGGGCCGTCGACGTACGGGGGCGAGGGTCGGCAGGTGGTCGGAGATGTCGCGCATATCGACGGTGAGGTCGCGCAGGGTACCGGTGCCGCGGACGGTCGTCGCGTCCTGCGTGGTTTCGTCGTCCGCGCCCATGTCGCGGAGGACGTCGACGAAGCGCAGGTCGCCCTGGAGTGTGCCGGCGCCGAGGACGGCCGCCGGCACCATGAGCGGTTCAGCGGTGGATCTTCGCGCAAGTCGGGCCACTGACGTTGTCGAACTGCGGGGACGGCCACGTGCCGGCACGCAGTGGCCTGGGCCCAGCGGGCCCAGGCCACTCGCCCGTCACGACGAGGCCGTCGAGGACGGCTTTCGAAGCCGGCCCCTGCGACAGGCCCCTGCGTTGCCGCTCAACACCCGTTCGGTCCGGGGGATCCGGTAGCCGCATCCTTCTTCGACGCACTCAACCCGCGAACCGGGCCATCCACGCCTCGACGTCGTCCGCCGAACGCGGCAGGCCAGCCGACAGGTTCTCGTGCCCGGCGTCGGTGACGACCAGGTCGTCCTCGATCCGGACGCCGATGCCGCGCCACTCCTCCGGCACGGTGAGATCGTCCGGCTGGAAGTACAGGCCGGGCTCGACGGTGAGCACCATGCCCGGCTCCAGCACGCCGTCGACGTACTCCTCGTGCCGGGCCTGCGCGCAGTCATGGACGTCAAGACCGAGCATGTGACCGGTGCCCGCCATGGTGAAGCGGCGCTGGAGGCCGAGTTCGTACGCGCGGTCGGCCGGACCTTCGACGAAGCCCCACTCGACCAGCCGGGCCGCCAGGTGGCGCTGGGACGCCTCGTGGAAGTCGCGGTACGCGGCGCCCGGCTTGACGGCGGCCATGCCGGCCTCCTGGGCCTCGTACACCGCGTCGTAGACCTTGCGCTGCAGGGGCGTAAAGGTCCCGCTGATCGGAAGCGTGCGCGTGACGTCGGCGGTGTAGAGGGTGTGCGTTTCCACGCCGGCGTCGAGCAGGAGCAGGTCCCCGGGGCGCACCGGACCGTCGTTGTCCGTCCAGTGCATGATCGTGGCGTGCTCGCCCGCGGCGCAGATCGAGCCGTAGCCCACGGAGTTGCCCTCCAGGCGTGCACGGCGGAAGAACGTGCCCTCGATCCACCGCTCGGACGACGCGATCGCCCGGGAGAGCTCACCGATCACGTCGGTGAATCCGCGCACGGTGGAGTCCACGGCCTTGCGGAGTTCGGCGATCTCCCAGTCGTCCTTGACGAGGCGGAGATCACTGAGCGCCTCTTCCAGTTCGGCGTCGCGCTCCTCGTCGGTGGTGACGGCGGCCTCGAGGGACGGGGCGAGACCGCGGACGATCCGGGTCGGCGCATCGGAGGAGGCGGCCAGGTCGCGGGCCGCCGTGCGGACGTCGCGGCAGGGCAGGCCGAGCACGAGCTCCGACTCGGCGAGGGAGCGGCGCCGGCCCATCCACAGCTCCGCCGTGGCGCCGGTCCAGAACTCGTCGTTGTCCCTGCCGTCCCGCGGCAGCTGGTAGCAGTAGGCGTCATGGCCGCCGTCCGCACGGGGTTCGAGGACGAGCGCGCCGTCCCGGACCTGGTCCCCGGTCATGTGCACGTAGCCCGAGTACGGGCGGAACGGGTAGGTGTCATCGTTCGAACGGACCTTGAGACTCCCCGAGGGGATCACAAGTCGTTCGCCGGGGAAGCGCGCGGACAGCGCGGCGCGGCGGAGAGCCGCATGCGGAGCCTGCTCGCCGAGCCGCAGGTCGTGCCGCTCGGTGTCCGCCCATCCCGTCCGCATCAGAGAGGACAGTTCCTCGGAGATCCCTGAGTAGAGACCGTTCTTTCGGCCTTCCGCCACGTCATACACCTTCTTCTGGGTGGGTTCCTCGACGGCGAGGGGCAGAGGGAGCCCAACGAACAGGCCGAGCTTCCTCCCGGCGCGGCCCTGGCGCCCTCGCTGCCGCCGCTCGCCGGCAACTCCGGGACGTTATCCCGCGCCGCGCGCGTTCGGTGCCGAAGACTGCCACTGGCACAGATCCGCCAAAGTTCCGACGGGAGCCGTCGATAATGCGGCATATGACGAACGCGAAACTCGGCGAGGCCCTTCGGCTTCTGGGAATCGATCAGGCGGCGAGCCGGGTCTATCTGGCGCTGCTGGAGCTGGCCCCCGCTCCGCTGAGTGCGATCGGAACCGCGGCCGGTCTGGGCGGGGCGGAACTCTCCACGGCGTACGGCGCACTGGTCGACGCCGGTCTGGCCAGTGCCGCCGAGGAGGGCGGGGACGTGGTGGCCCCGGTTCCGCCCACCGCGGGCCTGGAGATCCTCACCCGGCACCGGGTGGCCGAGGTCGAGGAGTCGCGCATCACCGTCGGGGGCGCGTTCGAGTCGTTCCGGCGACAGCGGCTCGCCGCGTACAACGACAATCTCGTCGAGGTCGTCACCGGCGACGCCATCGGCACCAGGATTCGTCACGCCTGGGCGAGCGCCCGCGATCAGATTCGGCAGTTCGAGTCACCGCCGTACTTCCCCTTGTCCGGGGCCACGGACGACGCGCTGGCCACGCTCGCCCGCGGTGTGACGCAGCGTGTCGTGTACTCGCGGGAGTCGCTGGAGCATCCGGGCCACCTGAAGGAGGTCATCGAACCGTGCATCAGGGCCGGCGAACAGGCCCGGGTACTGCCGTCGGTGCCGGTCAAACTCGTGATCATCGACGAGGCGTACGCGCTCGTGTCGCTCTCGATCAAAGAGGCCGACGTGCACAACACCATGCTGGTCGTCCAGCCATGCGGCCTGCTCTCCGCGCTCGTGGCACTGTTCGAGCAGTCCTGGCAGAACGCCCTGCCGTTCCACGGCCGCACCACACGCCCAGGCGGTCTGCCACCCGACGACCGCCGCCTGCTGTGGCTCCTCGCGGGCGGCGCGAGCGACGATGTCATCGCCCGCGAAATGGGAATCAGTCGCCGCACGCTGTTCCGCCGGCTGCAGATCCTGATGGCCCAGCTGGGCGCCGCGAACCGCTTCCAGATGGCCTTGCAGGCACAGCGCTGCGGGTGGTTGTGACCGGCACACTCCCGGGTGTGGGCTTTGCCTCGACGTGGACACCCCGGACACTTGGATCCTGTTGGTCCAGAAGAGGAAGTCCAGGTGGGACGCCCGTCGAAGTACTCGGACGAGTTCCGCCGAGATGCTGCCGCGTTGTACCGGGCCGCGGGTGGCCGGCATTCGACCGGTGGCCTCGGCTCATCCGCGAGAGCCAAAAAAAACGGACGGCGATGTCGAGAACGCGTGACTGGCTCCGTCCTCGCAAGGAACGCGGCCAGGATGGGTCGCATCAGCACCGAGGAGAAACACGATGGCCAAGTACTTGCTGCTCAAGCACTACCGCGGCGCCCCGGCTTCGGTCAACGACGTGCCCATGGACCAGTGGACGCCGGAGGAGATCTCGGCCCACGTGCAGTACATGCAAGACTTCGCGGCCCGGCTCGAGGGGACCGGCGAGTTCGTCGACGGTCAGGCGCTCGCCCCCGAGGGGACGTTCGTCCGGTACGACGGCGAGGGCCGCCCGCCGGTCACCGACGGCCCCTTCGCCGAAACCAAGGACCTCATCGCCGGCTGGATGGTGATCGACGTCGACAGCTACGAGCGCGCCATCGAGCTGGCCGGGGAACTGTCCGCCGCCCCTGGGGCGGGCGGGGAGCCGATCCACGAGTGGCTCGAGGTGCGGCCCTTCCTGACCGCGCCGCCCACCATCACGGAGTGACCTCATCGATGAACGAGAACCTGCTCCGGAGCCTCACGCCGAGCGTGCTCGGGATCCTCGTCCGCCGCGGCGCCGACTTCGCGGCGGCCGAGGACGCCGTGCAGGACGCGCTGGTCGAGGCGGTCCGCGTCTGGCCGGCCGCCCCCCCCCCCGCGGGACCCGAAGGGCTGGCTGGTCACCGTTGCCTGGCGCCGGCTTCTCGACGCGACCCGGGCGGACGCCGCCCGCCGCCGGCGTGAGGACCTCGTCGACGAGGAGCGCGACGGCGACCTGGCGACGGCGGCACGGCTGTACGTCGAGGCGGCCCAAAAGGCACCCGACCTCGCCGAGCGCGACCACCTGACGCGCCAGGCCGCCCGGCTCAACGCCCGCCGGTGTCGCTGACGGGTCGCACTCGGAATTTAAAAGAGCCGAGCGTCTGCGGGTGGACGAGCGGATCACAGCGGAGTGGGACGGGGCTGAGCGCCGTCGGTATCAGCGGTTACGAGGGGTGACCAGGCCGGATTCGTAGGCGAGGACCACGAGTTGAGCTCGGTCACGGGCGTGGAGCTTGGCCATGGCCCGGTTGATGTGGGTCTTTGCGGTCAGTGGGCTGATCACCATGCGGTCGGCGATCTGCTCGTTGGACAGTCCCTGCGCGACCAGGGCGACGGCCTCGCGTTCGCGGCTGGTCAGCCCTTCCAGCTCCATGGCGGCGCCGGTGTGGAGCGGCTGGGTGACATACCGATTGATCAGCTTGCGGGTGATCGACGGTGCGAGCAGGGCGTCGCCGCGAGCGGCGACGCGTACGGAGTGGAGGAAGTCTTCCGGCACGATGTCCTTGACGAGGAATCCGGCAGCGCCGGCGCGCAGCGCGTCGAAGACGTATTCGTCCAAGCCGTAGTTGGTGAGGATGACGACGTGCACCCCGGCCAGGGTCGGGTCCGCGGCGATGAGCCGGGTCGCCTCGATGCCGTCGACGACCGGCATCTGGATGTCGATGAGCGCGATGTCGGGCAGGTGTTCTCTGGCGAGGGCCAGGCCCTCGCGCCCGTCGGCGGCTTCGGCCACCACCTCGATGTCGTCTTCGAGGTCGAGGAGCGCGCGAAATCCGCTGCGCAGGAGTGGCTGGTCGTCGACCAGCAGGACGCGGATCACGATGTTCCGTCCGCGGGGAGGTCAGCGTGGACGGTGAAGCCGCCCTCGCTACGCGGTTCTGCGTGCAGGCGACCGCCGAGGGCGGTGACTCGTTCGCGCATGCCGAGCAGTCCGATGCCGGGCGTTGGGATGGTGTCCGGCATGGCCTTGCCGTCGTCATCGACTCGTATGGTCAGGGCGTCCGGACGGTAGCCGATGTGAACCGATGCGCTGGTGGCGGCGGCGTGTCGTGCGATGTTGGTGAGCGACTCCTGCACGATCCGGTAGGCGGTCCGGCCCACCGCGGCCGACACTTCGTGTGGTTGTCCGTCGATCGTCAGCGTCGCGTCCAGGCCGGTCGTACGGGACCGTTCCACCAGTTCCGGGACCTGGTCGAGCCCCTGCGGCGGGGTCTTGTCGTCGTCGCGCAGCACCTCCAGGGTCGCTCTCAACTCCCGGGACGCCTCACGACCGGCCTCCCGAATCGCCAGCAGTGCCTCCGGTATCTCTTCGCCACGCTTGCGGGCCACGTGCACGGCCGCTTCGGACTGCACCTTGATGACCGAGATCTGGTGGGTGAGCGAATCGTGCAACTCCCGCGCGATGTGCAGCCGCTCCTCATCGGCGCGGCGCCGCGCGGTCTCCTCCCTGGTGCGCTCGGCCTCGTCCGCCCGCCGCTCGGCCTGCCGCAGCGCTTCCCCCGCGGCACCGGCCGCGATCAGCCAGGCGATCTCCAGGGCGCCCCGGGCCTGCGCGAACGCCTCGCTCGTGTCGTGCAGGGAGGCCAGGGCCGCGAGCGGGAGAACGGCCAGCAGGGTCACGGACGCGGCCACCGTGATGATGTGGTGTCCCGCCCGCATCGCGGCGTACACCGCGAACAGGTAGGCAACGGCCGGCACGTCGAAACCGGCCGCCTGGTAGCCCAGCGCGCACAGGCCGGTGAGGGCCAGAACGGAAACCGGAGCCCGGCTGCGCGCGGCCAGCGCCAGGCCGCCGACCGCCAGCAGCGCGTAGCCGAGCAGGTCGAGCGCCGCGGCGGAGGGCTGCTCGGACAGCCCGGTGGCCACCAGCGCCGCCGCCACACCAACGGCGATCGCCCAGTCTCTGACATCGGCCCGGACACCGAACCGTCCTGTGGTCATACGCGGACCCTAGCCGGATACCGCTGCGAGCGAGTCCCGCTCGCGGACGAGCGGCCACCTACCGCACCCGCAGTACCTTCCCGGCGCCTGCGTCATTCGCAGCAGCCTGATGCGCCACCTGCGGCAGCGCGAAATGCCTCCGTCTGCAAGACGACCGGTGACGGGTCCGGCGGACATGATCAGGCGGCATCCAAACCTTGGAATCGAGACGCACGAAAGAGGAGAGGGACATGAGCTCATCAGGAGCCCTGACGGCAGTCCGACTGCTGCCTACCATGGCCGGAGCCGCGCTGCTCGGGGTGTTCGTGCTGGCCGCACCAGCGGCCGCGCACGGCTCCGCCCAGCCGTCCGCCGCCAGTGTCTACACCATGAGCGCCGGGCGACTCGGAGCCACCACGGCCGCCGTGCTGGGGCTGATCGGCGTGGTCGTCGCCAGGCTGGCCCTGGCTCGCCCCACCGGGCGTTTCGGCACCGACAACGGGCGACTCGGAGCCATCGTGGCCCTGGCGGCGGGGCTGATCGCCATGGCCCTTGGCGGGCTGGTTGTAGCCACCTCCGACGGCGGTCTCGGCACCGGCAACGGGCTGGGCGGAGCCATCGTGGCCCTAGTGGTGGGGCTGATCGCCACGACCCTTGGTGGGCTGGCTCTGACTCGCTCCCGCCACGGCGTGTGAGCCACGACGATCCGCAGTAGGCCGGGTAGCCGTCCCACGTCAGTTCGGTCGCGTGCCCTGGGGCGAGCCCGGGGACCGGTGTGGGCGATCCGTTCACCTGCGCCGTGCACGACTCGATGACGATGCTGCAGCGCAACCAGCCTCTGAGCAGGCACGTCACTGAGCTGCGAGGGCGGGGATGCCGATGCCGTGTTCTGACAGCACGTTGTCCATGTATCAGCCGGGCCTCCCGTAGGCGTCCAGGTTTTCTGCCTTGGTGAGCGATCCGTCCTTTCCGCCCCTCACTCGGTGGTTCCGCTGGAGGGGAGCTGGTTCAGGAGAGCCAGTCGGTGTAGTGGGTGGGGGCAATGCGGGCATCGTTTCGGGCGGTGAGGACGTCGCCGTGGACGGCGGCGAACATTCCGGCGGTGTCATCGGTGACGACAAAGCGCCCGTCGCTGAACCGTCTGAGATCCGGGTTGGAAGTGTCCGGTCAGCGGCCAGGCGCGCATCATCGGCGGCGACAGTTCGTCACAGCAGGAACCGGAAGGGCATCTCCCGCTAGGGGTTTCGTCTGGATCACTGGCCACCGACCACAAGGGCCTTCGAGCGCTCGGCGATCGGGATCCGCAGGGTCAGGACGCCCGCGCCACCGCGAGGTGACCGGGCGACCGAACCGGGCCGAGGTATCCGTCCGTGACGTCAGCCCGCCAGCGGCAGGCCCCTGCGCGACGGCACCGTGTTGAGTTCTTCCATGGCCACCGTCTCCCCGCTGTCCGCATCGACATAGCTGACACGGACGATCGGTTCGTCACCGGTTTCGCGCCCGGCCGTGGCGTCGAGTGCGAAAACCACCGCGACCGGGCGCGCGTTCTCCCGGTCCCCGTACACACCCGAGTACTGGAGAATGCGCCAGCCGTCGTCCTCCCAGTGGTCCAGCAAGGCAGACCGAACCACTGGTGCGGCGGCCTGCCAGGCAAGGGAGTTCTCCAGGAGTTCGACGCTCGCCGCGACCGGCACCTGGTCCCTCCCGGCGGTGCCGAGGAGCGGGTGGCCGAAGACACGCAGCCTCGTCCGGCGGAGCGGCAGCAGCCACCACCGGTCGAGGTCGACCGAGAGGGCGACCAGAACCGCTGCCGCCCCAGCCAGGAAGACAAGGGCTCCGGCAGGCCGCTCGGAGATCGCCGACCACCAGGTGTCCTGTGCCACCGCAACCGTGGTCCCGCCGATGACCACGACCGCCGCCCGTGCGAACGCCCGCCAGGTGATGGGGGTGTCCTCACTGGCCGAACAGCCGCAGGAGGACTCCGGTGCCACCGTCCGGCCGTAGCCGAGGTAGGCGAGGAAGCCCACCCCGAGGACCGCGGCGGCGGCCCCCGGCACCGGGTTCGCCGGGGTCATCAGCAGACCTGCGGCGATCAGGAGTTCACCCGCGCCGGTCGCGCGCAACACCGTCGTGGCCCGCTCACTGCTGCGCAGCACGCGGGCCAGCACCGTCTTCGGCGCCTGCTGTGCGGTGCCTCGGCTGAACACCTTGACCGCTCCGGTCCACCCGAACAGGCCCGCGAGGATCAGCGGGGCGAGGCCCGTTGTCAGTGACAGCATCTCTTCCTCCCTCTGTGTCTCCGGGCCTGCATCAGTGCCCGACGGAGATGCGGACCACGTCCACGGAGTTGTCGGACGGCCGCCAGGCACCAAGCACCTGGGCGCTCTGCCCGATGCGCAGCCGGGACAGGTCCGACGTCAGTGCGCGGCCCGCATAGGAGGCGCTGGCGTCCGGGGCCACGTGACCGACCAGTTCGTGCTGCCCGTGGGCGAGGTGCAGCCGGTTCTTCGCGATGCCGCGGATCTGCGTGTCCAGATTCACGATGTTCACCCACACAGCGTCTGCGGCCACAGTGCCGTCGGGCATTTTGACGCCGCGTGCGTAGAGCCCGTCGCCGACGTCGATCACTTCGGCCGTGGTGGGGCGAACTTTCCACACGCTGGTGACGTTGGTCATCTGAACCCGGGAGTGGCCGCCGTTGGATCCGGCCACCTCCAGGATGCTGCCGGTGATGCCCGTGATCCGTCCCTCCACGAAGGTGGACTTGGCTATCGCGGGGTCGAGCGAGGGTTCCGCGGCGAAGGCGGCATCGGCGTCGAGGCCGCCGAGCGCGGTCGCGCCGATGATGGTCGCGCCACCCAGCGCGGCATTGGTGAGGAAGCGCCGACGGCGCATCCCGTCGGCCCGGTCGTGTCGTACGGTCATGTCGGTGCTCCTCACTCGTAGATGTAGACCGGCAGCTTGCCCGAGCTCAGGTTGCCGATCGCCGAGAAGGCTGCCGGGGTCAGGTCGAGGACACGGTTGGTGCGACAGGTGCCGTTGCAGCAAGTCGCCTCGCCGCACCAGTCCTTGGTGCGCGGCCCGCAGTCGGTGATCGTGATGCACACCGTCGCGCCCGAGCACTGGTGCTTGACGTTCATCACTGCACCGCAGCCGCGTCTGGGTATGTTCTCGCCACAGAGGTCGGGCCGGGTGATGTTCCAGCACGCCTGTGAGGCGTTGGGCCAAGCGCCGTGGCGTGCGCTGGACTGGCAGTTGCCACAGGCGCCGCCGCCGGCACTGGAGCATGGCCCCCAGGCATTGCCACAGCAGAACCAGCTGGTTTCACCGGCCCACAGGCTGGTAGATCCGCAAGCCATCGTGTTTCCCTTCTCAAGGATTGACGAGTGCATGACAAATTCTCAGCCGAACGTCGACCTGACACGTGAAACGGAGACGCCCGCGTTCCGGCCGAGGATGGCTGTCCGAGCGAAGCAACTCAATGATGCGCGTAGATAAGCCAGTTGTATAGACGGCCTCGTTCCGTTTGGTCGAGCGCCGCACTCCGCGTCGATCGATGCGGCAAAGCTGTCCGCGTGGCGGCCGACGCCCAACTTCCTGATCCTGCTCGACGACCCAGCTGGCCGGCGAACCACTCTCTGGCCGGATCCGTATCGAACAGCAGCGTGGCCAGGTCGCCCTTCAACTCCCTGTGGAGCGGGACCGGTCCAGCATGCACGACGGCTTCCGGATCCACGGCCGCCATCGCCGCTCCTCCCACCGGTTGCTGCGGCTACGTGCCGCTGCTCGATGCGTCGAGAGGATTTGCCCCCACTCCGCCCGACTTTCATTGAAGAGCACAGGACCTCGGTCTGTGATCACTGTTCTCGGCTTCCGACCGGACTTCTTGCCGACCCTGCACCCACGCTGCTCGCCTTCCGCCGACGCGCGAGCGGCTTCACCACCGGAGCCCCTCATGAGCGCCGCTTCGGCGCGCCGGCGACACCGGCCGCACGGACGAGGTCCTCCGGGGAAGCTGTACCGATCTCTCGCGCTTCGTACCGGCTCATCCCTTGACTACTCCCAGCGGCACCAGGCGGGCAACCAGCCGGGCGAGTCCGGCGCCCTCGGTGACGGCTGCGACCGCGTCGACGTCCTTGTATGCCTGCGGCGCTTCCTCGGCGAGACCACGCCATGAGGAGGGCCGCACGGCGATGCCCCGGGCCTCCAGCTCGCCGCGAAGCTGCTCCCCACGGACCATGCGCAGCGCCTGGTGGCGGCTCCAGACCCGGCCGGCGCCGTGGCAGGCGGAGTGGAAGGCGTCGTTGCCGGGCAGGCCGACCATCACGTACGAGGCGGTGCCCATCGTCCCGGGGACCAGTACCGGCTGGCCCGCCTGGACAAGGTCCTCGGGCAGGCTCGGGTCTCCGGGCGGCAATGCCCGCGTCGCGCCCTTGCGGTGGACGCACAGCGGACGTGCCACGCCGTCCACTTCGTGGGTCTCGAGTTTGGCGGTGTTGTGCGAGATGTCGTAGACCAGCTCCAGACCGACTCCCGCAGCGGTCGCGAAGGCGTGGCGGGCGGCTTCTGACAGCAGCTGACGGTTGGCCCGACCGTAGTTGGCGGCCGCCGCCATCGCTCCGAGGTAGGCGCGGCCCCGCGGCGAGTCGACCGGCGTACAGGCCAGCTGCCGGTCCGGGACCTGGATGCGGTGCCGGTGCAGTTCCTGGTCCATCACGCGGACGTGGTCGGTGCACACCTGGTGCCCCAGGCCGCGCGAGCCGCAGTGGATCATGACGCACACCTGGCCCACCCGCAGCCCGAAGGCCGCTGCGGTGGCCGGGTCGTAGACCTGGTCCACCGCCTGGACCTCCAGGAAATGGTTGCCCGAGCCGAGGCTCCCCACCTGGTGGAGGCCGCGCTCGACGGCGCGCGCACTCACCTGCCCCGGGGCCGCACCGTCCAGGACGCCGTAGTCCTCACAGCGCGTGAGGTCGCGCGGCACACCGTGGCCGTGCTCGACCGCGTACCGAGCGCCGCCGACCAGCAGCTCGTCCATCTCCCCGGCCCCCGACAGCTTCCACAGGCCGCCGCGCCCCATACCACGCGGGATGGTGCTGTCGAGGATGTCCATCAGCCGCCGCGTCCGGTCGTGGCCGAGCGCCTCGCGGTCGATGCCGGCGGCCAGCAACCGTACGCCGCAGGAGATGTCGAACCCGACGCCGCCGGGCGAGATGACCCCGCCGTGGGAGATGTCGGTGGCGGCCACCCCGCCGATCGGGAAGCCGTAGCCCCAGTGGACGTCGGGCATGGCGAAGGATGCGCGGACGATGCCGGGCAGCGTCGCCACGTTCGCCACCTGCTCCAGCGCCTTGTCCCCCGCCGCCTGCGGCAGCAGCGCCCGCGAGGCGAACACGACTCCGGGGACGCGCATCGGCTCGCGCTGCTCGATCCGGAAGCGGTACGGACTGCTCTCCAGCAGTGCGATCTCCACGTCTCTCATCTCCAGTCGACCGTCAGCCATTCGGTCCGATCGACGACGGCGGTGCCGAACTCGGCGCAGGCGGTGGTGAGCCGGTCGCGGATCCACTCCCGGTCCTCGCCGCATGCCAGGCGGGTGTGGCAGTAGTCCAGGGTCAGCGGTACCGCCTTCACCCGGGCCGGAACCAGGTGCGCAGCATCCGGGCCGTCCAGGGTCACCAGGAAGAGGAGCCCGAGGTCGTTGCGCAGGACCGGATCGACGGCGTAGTCGTCGACGAAGTCACCCAGGTCGTAGAGGATCCGGTCGGCGATCCCGTGGAAGACGTGGGCGGAGTGCCCGGCGACCAGCGTCGCTCCTGCCGCCAGCAGTTCCGGGGCCGCGGCCGAGATGCGGCGTGGCGGCCTGGAGGTCATGTTGGGGCCCCAGTGCGGGGTGACCAGCACGACATCCGCCACCGCGGCGGCCCGGCCCACCGACTCCGTCAGCCAGCCGGGCACCCCCTCGTGGAGATCGGCCCAGGCCACGCCGGGACTGCTCTCCCCTGCCGCGTACTCCTCCGGGTCGTCCGTGACGCCCACCACCGCCAGCCGCACTCCGCCCGCCTCCAGCACCGCGAACTCCCGGGCCGCGCGCACGTTCGCCCCGGCGCCGACCGTGTGGACGCCCGCCCCGGCCAGCAGGGTGCAGGTGTCGGCCATGGCGTCGAACCCATAGTCCAGGGCGTGGTTGTTGGCGAGCGTCACACAGTTCACACCCAGTTCGGCCAGCACCTTCGCGGCGGCGGAGGGCGCGCGGAAGAAGAAGGCCTTTCGCGGGTCGGGCCAGCGATGACCGCGGTCGGAGACACAGCACTCCAGATTGAGCACGAACAGATCCGCCTCCGCGAGCGCCTTCCTGACCCCCGTGGAGACCAGCGTCCCCGGCACCGGCGAGCGGCGCAGTTCCTCGGCGACCATGCGCCCGAGCATGGTGTCGCCTGCCAGTGCCACCGTGAGCGCCATGATCCTGTCCCTTCTCCGCCCCCTCAGACGTCGAGGGTCACCCGGCAGGTCCAGCCGCCAGGGCCGCACCGCAGCTGCAGGTCGTGCAGCGAAACGGCCTTCGGCACCGCACCGACCGCGACGGCGGTGCCGGCGTCGGCCATTCGGAAGCGGACCGACAGGCCCCGGCCGTCCCTCGCCGACCGGATCGCCCCCACCTCCACATCGATCGGGATCTCGCCGTCGGCATCCATCCGGTAGACGACCTCCTCCAGGACGGACACCAGCAGATCCTCATCGGATTCCGCCGTGA
This sequence comes from Streptomyces sp. NPDC111516, assembly GCF_055635345.1. NCBI lineage: Bacteria > Bacillati > Actinomycetota > Actinomycetes > Kitasatosporales > Streptomycetaceae > Streptomyces > Streptomyces sp. NPDC111516. The sequence goes on from NZ_JBVKBV010000005.1 coordinate 145,215, forward strand.
TCGCGTATTCGTGGTCCCCGACAACTGCGGCCCCGGACGTGTCTGCGAAACCCTCCACCACCGCGCGCACAGCCTCGCCGATACAGCCCGCGGCCGTCGGCGACCACGCCTCAACCTGCATGTCCGCGGTATGTGGCACAGCCCAGTGGCCACTCGCGCCAGGCTGCTGCCCCGTAGGTTCCCGACCGTCCACAGTCGGCGCCTCTCCGTCCTCTCCGTATGCACGGCCTGAGGCCGAGTTCCCCGAGCCGCAGGCTCTGCCTCCTCCAGAGTCGTCCCGTACACCGCTCCAGGGCAACCTGCACAAGGCGCGGCCACCCGTCGGCGCCGTCCCGACCACTCGAGGAGCGGGCCCGCACTGCGATCGATCACCATCGTTCGCGACGGCCGTGACTGGTCAGTGCTCGACCATCACCTCCAGCGCGGTCTCCACCCATCGGCGGTCTGCCGACACCATGCTGCGCGTGCGAGTGCCCCTGCCGTCAGGCGTCGAAGCGGCGGCGGGCGGTCTCGATGTGGCCGAGGTACCGGTGGGTCCAGTCGCACATTCCGTCCACTGTCGCTCGCAGGGCTCGGCCCGGCTCCGTGAGGGTGTACTCGACTCGCGGCGGCACGGTGGGGTGCACGCACCGCTCCACCAGGCCGTTTCGCTCCAGCATGCGCAGGTTCTGGGTGAGCATCTTGTGGCTGATGCCCTCGATCCCGTCGCGCAGCTCGGTGAAGCGCAGGGTGCGTTCACCCACGGCTTCGATGATCAGGAGCGCCCACTTGTTGGCGACGTCCGAGAAGATCTCTCGCGCCAACGAGTCCGCGCGTGTCAGGTCTGCTTCGTCCTTGGGCGAGCCCTTGAACTGCTTGGTCACCATGAGGTTCCCCAGTCACCGAAAAGTGCGTTCTTCCAAGTCAGCGGTCACTCTCCTACAGTTCCTGAGTAACCACAAGAGACCAAAGGCGTCTCTCGCGACAAGGAGGCAGGCAGCATGGCCATCAACCTGATGAACCCCAGCGGGTTGCCCGAGATCGATGTCTACCGGCAGGTGTCGATCGCATCGGGATCGAAGCTCGTCTTCATCGCCGGGCAGGTCGCCTGGGATGCCGAGGGGGTCACGGTCGGCGAAGGCGACCTCGCCGCGCAGGTTGAGCAGTGCTACCTCAACGTCGGCACCGCCCTGGCCGAGGCCGGTGGCTCCTTCGGCGACGTGGCGAAACTGACCGTCTACGTCGTCGACTGGACCCCCGACAAGATGCCGCTGCTCCTGGAGGGGATCTCCCGGGCGTCCGCGAAGCTGGCGGTCGCCCCGTGCCCGCCCGCCACGCTGCTGGGCGTAGCGGCACTGGACGTCCCCGACCATCTCGTCGAGATCGAAGCCACTGCGGTCCTCGACTGAACAGATGCTCTTCGCCTACCGAGCACCGCAGTGGTCAACTACAGCGCTCACTGGACAACCAGTGTCCTGAGCCGATACGTGCTGATTCTCACCAACGAGGGCGACCGATCTGCCGTTCTGGCTTCGCCGAAGAAGCAGGGACCCCGGAGCCGGGTCGTTCCCGTCACTGCTTGCGCAACTCACCGAACCAGCGCACGATCGCCTACGTGGCCGCCACATTGGACCCCGGGTGACGGGATCCGTGGTAGTCGGCATCGCCGAGATCGACGACCGGAACGTCCACGCCGTTCCTGAGCAGAGCTGCCTGGCAGTGCCCCGTGTTGGCGGTGACGGCCTGCTCGTCCCCGGTCGCCATGTAGAGCCGGACATGGGCACGGGGAGCCCAGTCGGCGCATACGGCGTAGGTTGTGCGCAGCGCCGCCGCCAGTGGCCCCGTCGGATGTGCGAGCATCTCGCGGCCGTGCTCGGTCAGCAACTCGTCCAGAGCGTCTGCAGTGCTCCGCATCAGCTGCTCCCCCGTGTGGGTGCCGTCGAAGAGCGCCTCGAGGGGTCCGTCGGCGGGCCGGGGCTGGTCGGTGTGGGGCGCGGTCAAGGCTGTGTGTCGGCCCGGGCCATGGAACCGACCGCGTCCGCAATCGTGTTCCGGTACAGGCCGAGCTTGGGCTTGAGCACCTTCGCGCCGGAGCCGAGCGGGAAGTTGAGCGTGGCCGCGTTGGGCATGTGATCGCCGTCAGCCAGTACGTTCATCTCATCGATCTCGGCCACGGTCCCGGTGGTTGCACCACTCGGATTGAGATCGATCACCGCGTAGGCGATGTGTCCGGCCCGGACCGAGTATGCGGGTGCCCCGCCGAGCCCGCCTGGAATCAGCGGCCTGACGTCGTGGCTGTGGTCGGCGGCATGCGAGTTGCCCAGGCTGACCCGTGGGTAGTAGCTCAGGCCGCAGGCGTTCGCGCCGAGGTTGCGCACCTTGATCACCCGCTGGGTGGGCGCACTTACCCGGCGGGTCACGTCTACCGACAGCTTCTGCATGTCGCACGGGTGCGTGTAGGCGTAGCTGTCGCTGTTGGCGGCGCCGCCCGCCGCCTTCGCGGTGACGGCGTTCATGGTGACGGCGTTCGCGGTGCCGGTGTTCTGCACGGCATCGCTGGTCTTCACCGACCCACCGCAGGCGGTCAATGCCAGAGTGAGTACCGCAGTGGCGGCGGCGCCGATGACGGTGGTGTGGTGACGGTTGTGGAACGTACGCATGAGGATCCCCCAAGTGGGACAGCGCGACAACGACCTGGACCTGCGGGCGAACGGCCCTGACCTCCTGACACTCATCACTCTCCTGCCCGGAGCTCACGTCCTGTTGACGCCCCGCTGACGTCCTCGCCGGTCGTAGCCCCGCGCAGACAGGCTTGCCGCGGTTTGGGGTCAGCACTCGGGCTGGAATCCTTCGCAGGGTTCCGGCCCGAGTGTCATCTGAGACGCATCACGGCCGGGAGGGAGGGCGCCAGAGCCCTTTGTTGACGGCGACGTGACGGCGTGCATGCCTGTGGATCCGATGCCCGCTGTGTCATGCTCCGCCGTGTCCCGAGCTGCGGCAGCGAGGCAGGGCCCGCGCCGCACAGACTTCGCACCGACGGAGCAGTCACGGGCGTCGCGAGGGCGGGAGGGCTGCTGTCAGTGGAACCGGACAGGACCGGACCACCCTGGCCCGGCCCGGGAAGGAAGAGAAGGAATGACGCTCTTCCCCTAAGAAGTCATCTCACCGTGAGCCGGTCCTGCGCGCGGAGCGGGACCGGCCGGCCGAGCGGATCAGCAGGGACCAGGCACGGCTGGAGATGCTGGAGCGGCTGGCGGAGGGCGGCCTGCCCGGCTACGAGGTGACGATGCGCCAAGAGCGCGAGCCTACAGCGCGCTCTTCGCCGCCATCCACGAGCGTGGGCTGCGCCCGCAATCGCCCGTACGCGAGGCCTATCTCATCGGGCCTGCGGAGGCACCGCCAGCAGAGCTGATGAACCGGCTGATCATCCCCGTCCAGGAGGACATGACATGACATGACATGACAAAGGTGACAGACATCGAGTCCCGCGGTACGCAGCACTGCGAGACGACAGCTCTGGGGGTGCTGCTGCGGCACCAAGGACTCGATCTGTCGGAGCCCATGCTCTTCGGCCTCGGCTCCGGTCTGTCCTTCATCTACTGGGACAGCAAGAACATGGGCTTTCCCTTCCTCGGGGGGCGGGTCAAGCCTTTCGACCTCACCAGGAACCTGGCCAACAGACTCGGGCTGGAACTCCTGGTCCAGGAGACCGCCTCCCCCCGCAGGGCATGGGAGAACGTGGCAGCCCCCATCGGCGCCGGCCACCCCGTCGGACTGCAACTCGACAGCTACTATCTGGACTACTTCGGGTCGGAGGTGCACTTCGGAGGTCATGTCGTCGCCATGTACGGCTACGACGACCACGACGCATACCTGGTGGACACCGACCAGCAAGGCGGAACGGTATCCACCAGCCTGACCAGCCTCGCCCAGGCCAGGGCCGCGCGCGGCCCGATGACCGCCAAGCACCGGTCCTTCACCCTCACCGCTCCGAGGAACGTGCTCTCCTCACGGGGCCACATCATTCCCGCCATCACCGCCTGCGCCGACGCCTTCCTCGACTCGCCCATCACCAACCTCGGCCACCAAGGAATCGAGAAGGCCGGCAAGCTGGTACGCACCTGGCTCCAGCGGACCGACAACCCGCAACGGGACCTACCGCAGGCCGCCCTCCTGATGGAGAAGGCCGGCACGGGCGGCGCCCTGTTCCGTAACCTCTACCGCGACTTCCTCGCCGAATGCACCCAACAACTCGACCGCAGTCACCTGCGCACCGGACACGTGCTGTACACGGAGGCAGCCACCCTGTGGACGGAAGCCGCAGCACTGATCACAAAAGCCGGTGAGTCAGGTGATGCGCAGTACCTCATACAGGCAGGCACCGTCCTGTGCGATCTTTCACGTATAGAGCGCCAGGCCATGCAGGCGCTGAGCCGCCTGGGGAGTGGGGTACCAAGTGTGATCGAGCCCTGACATCTTCAAAACCTTCGTTCTCTGAAGATCGCCTTGCGGGGCCGCTTGAACTCCCCAGGGCCTTCAGAGACTCCTTCAATCCCGGGACTCCGGGAACTGCGCGCCGACTCCGTACCCTGCCGGCTCGAAGCCCCCCACGAAGCAGGCACACCCGACCAAAAATCGCGTTCCAGCGGCAGGCAGCCGACTTCGTCGGCCACGAGGATGTGCGGCCGCCACACGTACTCGGTGCCGACCTCGGCGACCGCCTCTTCCAGCAGCGGCCGGGCCTGGATCTGCACCACCGTCTCCGGCAGGCACGCAACCACCGGTCAAGCGGGCAGTCGGGGCACGCTTTCGACGAGGCAACGTGTGTACGGGTGCGCGGGAGCGCCCAGCACCTGTGCGGTTTCGCCCTGTTCGACAATGCGGCCGTTCTCGAGGACGGCAGTGCGTTCGCACAGCGAGGCGACCACCGAGAGGTCATGGGAGACCATGACGAGAGTCAGGCCCTGCTCCTGCTTCAACTCGTTGAGCAGGTCCACGACTTTGACGCGAGTCGTGACGTCGAGAGCGCTGACGGGCTCGTCGGCGAGCAGCACCCGGGGGTCGCACACGGTCGCGCGGGCAATCGCGATGCGCTGGCGCTGGCCGCCGGAGAATTCGTGTGGATAGCGCTCGGCGGCGTCGGCCGGGAGTCCGACCCGCTCCAGGGCGTCGGCCACCTTGGGCACGGCCGTGCCCCGGCTGTCGATACCGAGCGAGCGCAGCGGTTCGGACACGATGCTGCCGACGCGCTGACGCGGGTCCAGCGACGAGTACGGGTCCTGGAAGACGCACTGCACGCTGCGCCGGAAACGCCGCATCTGCTCGCTGTCGCGGGGTTTCAGCGTCTCGCCGTCGAACAGCACTCTGCCGGAGGTGGCCCGGGCGAGCCCGAGCAGTAGCCGCAGCAGAGTCGTCTTGCCTGCGCCCGATTCACCGACGAGGGCGAGGCTCTGCCCGGTCTCGACGGCGAGCGAGATGTCCTCGACGACGGGCGCGGTGTGTCCTCGGTAGCTGAAGGAGGCTCCGTTCAGCTCCAGTACGGGCGTCATCGCGCGCTCCTCAGGTCCAGAGCCGATTCCAGCTGCCGCGCGCTTGCCACCAGCGCCTTGGTGTACTCCTCACGCGGGGCCCGCACGATCTCGCGGACGTCGCCCTCCTCCACAGCACGGCCGTCCTTCATGACCAGGACGCGATCGGTGACCTTCGAGACGACCGCGAGGTCGTGGCTGACGAAGAGGACGGCCATGTCCCGTTCCCGTACGAGGGTGTCGATCAGGTCGAGCATGTCGGACTGCACGGTGACGTCGAGGGCGGTGGTCGGTTCGTCCGCGATGAGCAGCTTCGGGTCGCAGGCCAGTGCCATGGCGAGCGCGATGCGCTGCCGCTGTCCGCCGGATATTTCGTGCGGGAAGGCGCGGCCGATGCGGTCCGGTTCGGGCAGCCGCACTTGCTCCAGCGCTTCCACGACAGACCGCTTCAGTTCGGCGCCCTTCAGCCCTCGCCTTCTGCTCAGCGGTTCGGCGATCTGCCGGCCGACGCGCATCAGCGGGTCGAGTGCGGTGAGCGGCTCCTGGAAGACGATGGCGGCGTCCCGGCCGCGTACATCCGTGAGCTGTTTCTCGCTCGCGCCCACGATCTGGGTGCCGGCGAGCTCGGCGCTGCCGGTAGCTGTCATGCCGTCGGGCAGCAGGCCGAGCACGGCGAGGGTGGTCAGCGATTTGCCGGAGCCCGATTCTCCGATGAGGCCCAGGCGTTCGCCGGAGGCCATGGTCAGCGAGAGGCCGTCGACGAGGATGCGTCCGTCAGCCGTACGGATCGTGAGGTCGCGTACGTCGAGGATGTTCATGCGCGCCTCCGCCGGGCCGCAGGGTCGAGAGTGTCGCGCAGTCCGTCGGCGATGAGGTTCACGCCGATGACGAGCAGGACGAGAAGGATCCCGGGGGCCAGGGCGCCTGCCGGGGCCGTGGTGAAAGTGGCCTGCGCCTCTTGGAGCATCCGGCCCCACGAGGCGTTGGGAGGCGGCGCTCCCAGACCCAGGTAGGACAGGCCGGCCTCGGCCAGCACCGCGAGCCCGAACTGGAGGGCCAGGTTCACCACGAGCGTGGGCCAGATGTTGGGCAGTACGTGCCCGGCCACGATCCGCGGCCACGACGTGCCTGATGTGCGCGCGGCCGTGATGTAGTCCTGCGCCAGGACCCGCTTGACCAGGATCCGCACCAGCCGTGCCACGACCGCGCTCTGCGCGAGGCCGATCGCCAGCACGGCGGACCCCAGCGTGGCCGAGCGGGCGGCGACGATGAGCATCGCCAGCAGCAGCGTCGGGAAGGCGATCAGGATGTCGAGGAACGCCGAGAGCGTGTCGTCGAGCCAGCCCTGCGCGAACGCGGCCAGCACTCCCAGTGTGCCGCCGAGAGCGGTCGCGATGAGGACCGATCCCAGGCCCGCTTCGAAGGCGATACGGGAGCCGGTCATCAGCTGGGTGAACAGATCGCGGCCGAGCTTGTCGGTGCCGAGCAGATGGCCCGCACCGGGGCCCGTGAGCCGTCCGCCGGATGTGTCGTCGGCTGCGTACGGGAGCCAGAAGATGGAGACCAGCGCGAGCACGGCGATCAGGGCGGCCAGGACGCATCCGACGGTCAACGTGTACGAGCGCTTCGTCGACTGCTTCATCGGGCACCTCCCGAGAGCCTGCCGCGCAGCCGCGGATCGATGATCCGCTGCGCGAAGTCGGCCGCGAAGCCGATGATCAGCACGGCGAGCGTGGAGACAAACAGCACACCCTGGATCACCGGATAGTCGTGCTGCGCGATGCCGGTCGCGAGCAGCGAACCGAGGCCCGGGAGCGCATACACGGACTCCACGACCACCGCGCCCAGCAGCGTGGACGCCAACTCGATGCCGAGGATCGAGATCACGGGTACGGAGGCGTTGCGCAGCCCGTGCCGCCACATGGCCTGTCCGAACGACGAGCCCATGGCTCGCGCGGTGCGCAGATAGTCGCTGCCCAGCACGTCAAGTGTGGCCGACCTGACGTAGCGGATCAGCGAGGCGCTCATCACGAGCGCGATGGTGAGGACGGGCAGGGCGAGTGAGCGGACCGCCTCGGCCGGCTGTGACCAGCCGTCCGGCGGGAAGCCGCCCGCGGGAAGCCAGCCGGCGTTCAGGGCGAAGACGGCTATGAGGATCATGCCGAGCCAGAACACGGGGACGGCGATGCCCAGTTGGGACACGCCGTTGAGCAGCGCGCCGTACCAGGTCCGGCGTCGGTGTGCCGCCACGAAGCCGATCGGAACGGCGATGAGCACCGCCAGGACGAAGGCGGCCAGCGTGAGCGGGATGGTGACGTTCAGCCGGGAGCCGATCTCGGGCCCGACCGGCAGCGAGCTGACGAACGACGTACCGAGGTCACCGCTCGCCAACTGCCCGATCCAGTGGATGAACTGCTCGGGCAACGGCTTGTCGGATCCGATGGAGTGCCGCGCCGCCGCGATCTGCTCGGGGTCGGCGCCCACGGAAGTGAGCGCGTTGGCGGGGTCGCCCGGCAGCATCCGCAGCAGCATGAACAGGACCACGCTCGCGAGCGCCAGCGAAACCAGCAGGAAGGCGAGACGGCGCAGAAGGTACCGAGCCATCAGCCCTTCTTGATGTCGTAGGCGAAGAACTGGGAGTTGAGGCCATTGACCGGGTAGCCGGACAGCTTGCTGCCGGCCACGACGATCTGCGGGTACAGGTACAGCCAGTCGCTGGCCGCGTCCTCGGCGGTCTTGCGGTTGACCTTCTTCAGGAGTTCGGTCTGCTGAGCGGTGCTGGACGCCTGCTCGGCCTCCTCGACCCACTGGGTGACCTGCTTGTTGTCGTAGCCCCAGTAGAAGTCGGGATTGCCGTACCAGACCAGGTCTCGGTCGTTGACGTGTTCCTGGAGCGTGGCCGTGAAGTCGTGGTTCTTGTAGACCTTCGTGTACCACTCGTCCGGCGTGATCGTGTTGATCTCGACGGTGATGCCGACCTTGGCGAGCTGCGACTTGATGAAGGTCGCGGCGGTCGGGTGCGGGTCATAGTTCGGGGTGTCGAGGGTGAAGCTGAACCCGTTCTTGTATCCGGCCTCGGCGAGCAGCTTCTTGGCGCGCGCGGTGTCGTAGCCGTTTACCTTGGTGAGGTCCTCGTACCACGGGTCGGTGGGCGGCACCATGGATCCGATGGGCTTGCCGTAGCCGCCCCAGACCGACTCCAGCAGTTTCTTGTCGTCGATGGCGGCGGAGACGGCCTGGCGGACCTTGACGTCCGTGAAGGGCTTGGCCTTGTCGTTGAAGGCGAGCAGCAGCTTGGTCGTCGAGTTGCCGTCGTTGACCTTGTAGTTCTGGTTGCTCTTGAACTGGTCGAGGGCGTCTGGCGACTGCTCGCTCGTGACTACGTCAACCGCGTTGGTCAGCAGCGCGTTGTTCAGCGCCGTGGCGTCCTTGTAGTAATGGAAGACGACCTGCTTGTTGGCGGCCGCGTCGCCCCAGTAGCCGGCGAACCGGTCGAGGCTGAGAGCGGATCCGCGGGTCCACTTGTTCAGCTTGTAGGGGCCGGTGCCGTCCTCGGCCGTCTTGAGGTCCTTCGCCTGGGAGTTGATGATCCAGACGTAGGAGAGGTTGTAGACGAAGGAGATCGACTTCTTCGTCAGCTGGACTTCCACCGTGTGCGCATCAGGTGTCTCGACGGACTTGATGACCTCGAGATTGCTCTTGCGTGCGGACTGCGAGTCCTTCGCGATCACCTTTTCCAGGCTGTACTTGACGTCCTGGCTGGTGAGCTTCTTGCCGCTGTGGAACTTCACCCCGTCGTGCAGGGTGAAGGTGTACGTGAGCCCGTCGCCGCTGACCTTGTAGTCCTGGGCGAGCAGATTCTTGATCTTGCCGTCGTCGGTGAGCTTGAACAGCCCTTCGTACACATTGCCGTTGAGCGCCTCGGTGACGCCCTGACCGCCGCCCGCGGTGTTGTCGAGGTTCTGCGGCTCGTAGAGCGAACCGATGTTCACCGTGGCGTTCTTGTCGTGCGCCCCTCCGGCGGCGCCGCCCGCGGTGGAGCCGCCGCCGCAGGCCGTGAGGGTCAGGGCGAGGGCGGCGGCGGTGGCTCCGCCGTACAGAGAAGTCTTCTTGATGCTCATGAGGAGTACGCGCTTTCGTGCTGCGAGGCGGAGGAGTAACGGGGTTGATCAGTGCTGCGCGGCGAAGCCGTCGCGGAAGACGGGTCGCTTCTCTCCGGCCTCTACGGGCAGGTGGAAACGGTTCTGCCGCGGCGGCATCGGACAGTTGTACTGGTCGGAGAATCCGCAGGGCGGCACGAAGGCACGGTTGAAGTCGAGGAGGACGCGGCCCTCGCCGGTACGGGTGACGAAGAGGAAGCGCCCGGCACCGTAGGTGATGTCGCCGTTGGTGGGGTCACCGAAGACGAGCAGTAGGGTGCCGTCGTCGTCGAAGGCGCTCAGTATGTAGTCCTCGCCGTCCAGGGTGAGCTTGATATCTCCCGGCACGGCGAGATCACGCGTGCCACCGTTGTCCCGGATGTGCTCGAACCCGACCCGCCTGGCACCCGGCACCGGGGTGTACGTGGCCTCCAGTACCCAGGCCGGGTCGTACGGGAAGACATCGGTTCGCTCGAAGTTCTGGATCGCGGGTGACTGCGCATCCCAGAAGCGGAGACCGTGCTCCGGCTCGCCGGTGACGAGGTCGGTGCGCTCGATTGTGGTGACGGTCACAGAATCCGGCTGACCGGAACGTGCCGCATCGATGTCGGGGCGCTCACCGGTCGGGGCCCAGCGGGTCTCGACGAGGGCGAGATTCCCGGTGGCCGAGGTGACAGAGCGCCGCCGCTCGGCGCGCCATGCCTCCCAGTCCCCGGCGGGGTCGGTCGGCTGGTCAGGTACTACGGCGGCGTGGGACACGGCATGACTCATTCACGTAGACGTGCGTCGGCTGCCACGCCTCGAATATTACGCTGCGTGACCTTCAACCCAAAGGACCTTCTTTATCTTCCATAAGGCGAGCTAATGTCAAATTTGGCTGAATAGTGAGACCGGGCCGGAGCCGCAGGCCCGAGCCGGCGGCAGACCTCAGCCGAGCCGTGCGAGGCCGGACCACAGCCTGCGCCGGAAGGGTGCGGAGGGAGCCTGCTCACCCGTACGCCTACGCGCGCAACGGTGAAGTGGGTGATACGACGGGACGTCGTCGCTGCTCGCCGACCGTACCGGTCCTGACATGCCATTGGCTGGAGCAATGACCGGCCCGAAGCCTTGCGGCGCAGCAGGATGGACGTCTTGACAACGTCTTGTGTCAGGAGTTCCGCGTGTACAGGCTCTGTGAGTGGTCCCGCCAGGAGAGCCATCCGCGTGCGGGCCACGCGGTGTCTCCGTGCTCCGGCGGGGCAGCGTCCGCGCTCGCTCCGCGCCGGAGGGCGCAGTGAGGTGGCCAGGCCACCCCGGGGCGGCGAACGGCTCGGCGGCGCGGCCTGACAGCGGGGGCCCACCGGTGCCTGCCACACCGGCATGGATGCGCTGGCTGCCCGCCTTCTACGTCGCGGGCATCCTGGTAATCGAACCCCTCACACCCGTGCAGTGGCCTGTGAGCTTCCTGCTCATCGCCCTCCCCGTGATCGCCGCCTTCGCCCACGGCCCCGCTGCCGTCGCCGCCGTCACCGTGTTCGCGATCGCCTTCGAAGCGGTCCTGGCCGGCACCCCGTGCTGCGCGGGCCGCCCGGTGAGCTACGTGTGGGACCGCCACTACGTGACCGCCTACGTGTGCACCGCTCTGGTCGGCATCCTCGGAACAATCCTGTCTGCCCACCGAGTTCGCCGGGAACGCACCCTCGCCAATGTGCGTTTCGTGGCCGAGATCGCGCAGCGTGTCCTGCTCAGCCCGGTCCCTCACCGCATCGGCCCCATTCTGGTGGAAGCCCTCTACCTGTCCGCCGCCGCGGAAGCACGCATCGGCGGCGACCTGTATGAGGCCGTCCCCACCACGTACGGACTCCGCCTCGTCATCGGCGATGTCCGCGGCAAGGGACTCCTTGCCGTGGAGACGGCCGCCACCCTCCTCGGCGCCTTTCGCGAGGCCGCCCACGACGAACCCGACCTCGCCGCCGTTGCCCGCCGGGCGGAGACGAGCATGAACCGCAGGGCCGCCCGCCTGGCCGGAAGCGACATGGGCGAACGCTTTGTCACTGCCGTCTTCGCGGAGATCCCTCGCCGGCACGTGGTCCGCATCGTCAACTGCGGCCACCCCCCGCCCCTGCTCATCCGCTCCGACGGGGTCACCGAGCTGGAGACGGCCGACCCAGCACCGCCCCTCAACCTGGGCATGCTCCTCACCGAGTCCTACCGGGTCGACGAGTACGCCTTCGGCCCCGGCGACCAGTTGCTGCTCTACACCGACGGCGTCACCGAAGCACGCGACCTCACCGGGGCCTTCTACCCCCTCCGCCAGCGTGTCCTGTCCTGGGGTCCTCTCCCGCCCCGGGAACTCCTCGACCGCCTCCACCACGATCTCCTCATCTACAGCAACAACCGCCTCCACGACGACACCGCGGCTCTCGCCGTCTACCACCTGCCCGACTAGCCCTGTCCTGCCGATCTTCGCGTGCCCGGAACGCCTGGCGCGGCACCTCGCCGCGTTGTCGTCAGTCGCCCGAGTACGTCCAGTACGAGGACGATCCTCCGCCTTGCGATGCACCGCACCAGACGCCCCGGGCCGGTCCACGAAGATCGACAGGACAGGATCTAGCTAGAACCAACACTCACCCCACAGCCCGCCCCCGAAGGTTCCGCGCTCGGGCTCGGACACGCCGGTGGGGAATTCACCTGGCCGGGCCCTGCGCCACCGGCCCGACTCGTGCACTGCCCGGGGGCGGTGCACTGTGGATGACGTGGGTCTCAGTGAACGCTTCGCGGGTCTGCGGGAGTCATGGCGGCCGAGCCATGCGCTGCTGGTGATTCCCGTTGCGCTCATCGTCGTGATCACGGTCGTGGACATCCTGTCGCCGGAGGACGTCCGTCTGGGGCCGCTGCTGGTCATCGCTCCCGCGATCACCGCCTCATTCGCCGGTCCGCTGTCCACCGGGGTGATCGGAGTCCTGGCCGTCGCGGCCCAGGCGTACATCGGTCTGCACTTCGGCATGCTGACCTCTCGGGGCGTGCTCGTGCAGATTGCCGCGATTGCCGTGCTCTCGGCGCTGGTCGTCTTCTTCTGCCTGATACGCGAGCGGCACGGCCGGGAACTCGCCCAGGTACGGTCGGTGGCCGAAGCCGCGCAGCAGGTCCTGCTGTGGCCGCTCCCCGACCGCATCGGGCCGCTGAGGGTCGCCTCGCTGTACCTGGCCGCGGAGGACGAAGCCCTGATCGGGGGCGACCTGTACGCGGCCACCCGTACCGGAGGCGGAACCCATGTGATGATCGGTGATGTGAGAGGCAAGGGCCTGGCCGCCATCGGAGAAGCCGCCCTTCTGCTCGGCGCCTTCCGCGAGGCCGCCCACCACCACGCCAGCCTGCCGGCCCTCGCCGCCGCCCTCGAACGGAGCGTCGGCCGCTACCAGGCCGACTTCGAGCCGGAAAACGAGGCCGGGGAACGCTTCGTCACGGCACTCCTGCTGGAGATCCCCGACGATGACCCTGTCATCCGCATGACCAGCTGCGGACACCCCGCCCCGCTGCTGCTCAGCCCAGGACATTCCGTCAGCGTCCCGAGTCTGCACCCCGCGCCCCCGCTGGGGGTCGGCGGCACAGGGCAGACGGGCTACACCGTTGACGTGTTCACCTTCGAGGACGGCGACACCCTTCTCCTCTACACCGACGGCGTCATCGAAGCACGCGGCCGAGAGGGAGACTTCTATCCGTTCGCCGAACGGGCCGCCCGGTGGACCGACAGTTCTCCGGAGATGCTCCTGCGCCACCTGCGCCGCGACCTCCTGGCCCACGCCGGCGGGTGTCTCGGTGACGACGCCGCTGTCATCGCGATCCATCGCATACCTGCCGTCGATTCGAGACTCCATCACGGAAAGGCCGCCCGGTCCGACGGCTTCCGTCACGGCTCCGGAGGAACGGGCCCAGCACGGGAGCGCTGACCGGAGCCCGACACCAGTCCTGGTCAGGCCCTCGGCACGGCAGGACGTGGGGATGTGTGTGCCGCCTACGGCGCGCAGAAGATCGCCGCCCGCGCCCGCGAACTCGTCGACCAGGGCACCCCGGTCGAGGCGGCCTGCCGCATCGTCGTCCTCGAGGACCAGCTCGACGAAGCCCGGCGCGCCAACTGCGCCGGGCCGCCGAATCCCGCCCCGGAACCTGAACCGCCCACCACAGACGGGTAGTTGAGCGGCGAGGCCCGGCCGGTCACGCCCGGGAGCGCGTAGGCGACCGTACCGCCGTCCAAGGCATCGGCTGATCATCGGGTGGCCCGCCATGCGTCGCGTTGTCCGACGGAAGGGCCTCACAGCAACGACCTCGCGACGTGGAGGGAGATTCCGAACGACCGTCCATGGACTTCAAGTTCGCGGATCCGGACGACGCAATCGATGCCGTCGACGACTGAGGCGGCAGGTTGTTCACCACGCCGGGAAGCCGAAGGACCGGCATGGTCGGCGTGTCGCCGACCATGCCGGTCCTGGCTCGCGAAGCGGGCGCGGGGTCTACAACTCAGTAGGCAGAGTTGACGTTGTCGATCGACCCGTAGCGGTCGGCGGCGTAGTTGGCGGCCGCGGTGATGTTGGCGACCGGGTTGGTGAGGTCGTTCGCGGTGCCACCGACGTGGTAGGCGTTGAAGGTCGGCTGGATGACCTGGAGCAGCCCCTTGGACGGCACACCGTTCTTCGCGTTGACGTCCCAGTTGTTCTGAGCGCCGGGGTTGCCGCCCGACTCACGCATGATGTTGCGGTGCAGCCCCTCATAGGTGCCGGGGATGCCCTTGGCCTTCATGATGGCCAGCGACTCCTTGATCCAGCCGTCGAGGTTGTTGGCGTATCCCTTGCCGCTCTGGCCACCGTCCGCCGAAGCCTTGACCACGGAGACGCTCGCCGGTGCCACCTCGGCGGCGTGCGCGGATGTCGACGTCAGCGTGAGGGCTGCTGCCGCGGCACCCACGGTGGCTATACCGGCGACGGTGAGCCTACGGAGGCGGGCGATGCGGCTGGTGCGGGTCTGGGTGTACGTGGTCATACGGAAGGAACTCTCCAATGGGGACGTCTTGGTGTTGCCGGCCGGTCTCGGTTGCGGCGGCTTGCGGAGCCGAACTCCACTGCTGCGGGTCCGAGCGAACCGATCCGGCGAAACCGCCGGGCCCGACCACTGCTCCCTGCAACGACAGCCATGGTTAGCGGCGGACAGGGCGGAGCGCAATTATGTGACGTACTACCCAACTACGGAGGAATGTCCGAAATGCTACGTTCTACGGCTTTTCTTCGCCTCTTGGGTGGCCTCCGACCTACTGTCACCCTTAGGATGTGACGCAGCTCCTATGGGTGGCATCACAATTTCACCCATGACACCGCGGTTCAAAGACGCAGCCCGGAACGTCCCGCCGCAGCCCTGTCGGCCCGCCTCGGCGTCAGCGGCGGCGCCCTTGACGACATCGCCCTGGTCGTCGTCCGCCAGGACCGGCGCACGGTCCGCGGCCGGGCCCGGTCACAGACTCAGGGGGCCGCCCGGCAGCGTGTCGGCCGGCAGTGCCTGCTCGGTCCAGATGACCTTGCCGTGGTCCGTGTAGCGGGTTCCCCACCGGTCGGCGAACTGGGCGACGAGGAACAGTCCCCGGCCACCCTCGTCCGTGGTGGCCGCCTGCCGCAGATGGGGCGAGGTACTGCTGTGGTCGGACACCTCGCAGATCAGGGAGCGGTCGCGGAGCAGCCGAACCCCGATGGGGCCGGTGGCGTAGCGAATGGCGTTGGTGACCAGTTCACTGAGGATCAGCTCCGTGGTGAACGCCTCTTCCGCCAGTTCCCATTCGGCCAGTTTGCGGGACACCTCGGCCCGTACCCGGGAGACCGACGAGGGGTCGCTGGGTACGTCCATCTGGACGACGTCCGCGGCGTCCAGTCTGCGAGTACGGGCGACGAGCAGCGCGATGTCGTCGCGGGCGACATCGGGCACGAGGGTGCGCAGGACCGCATCGCAGGTCTCCTCGGGTGTCCGGTCGGCGTTCTCGGCGAGAGTCCGGCCGAGGAGGGACAGGCCTTCGTCGATGTCCCGGTGCCGGTCCTGGACGAGTCCGTCCGTGTAGAGCACGAGCCGGCTGTTCTCGGGCAGCTGCGTTTCGAAGCTCTCGAAGGTCAGGCCACCGAGCCCCAGCGGCGGGCCGCCGGGCACCTCGGCGAATTCCCAGGTGCCGTCCGGGTGGACGACCACGGGCTGGAGGTGGCCGGCCCGCGCCATGGTGCAGCGCCCGGACACCGGATCGTAGATCGCGTAGAGGCAGGTGGCTCCGGCGACTTCCGCGTCGGCGCTGTCGACGGCCTCGTCCTGGTCGATCTGGGCGACCAGTTCGTCGAGGTGCCACAGGAGTTCACCGGGCGACAGGTCCAGGGTGGAGAAGTTGTGGACTGCTGTGCGCAGGCGCCCCATGGTCGCGGCGGCGTGCAGTCCGTGGCCGACGACATCGCCCACGACGAGCGCGACGCGGGCGCCGGGCAGCTGGATGATGTCGAACCAGTCCCCGCCGACGCCGCCCAGACCGGCCTGTGCGGGCAGGTACCGGTAGGCGACGTCGATGGCGTTCTGGTCGGGGACGCCGCGCGGCAGCAGACTGCGTTGCAGGGTCACCGCCATGGCGTGCTCGCGTGTGTAGCGGCGGGCGTTGTCGATGCTCACCGCGGCCCGGGCGACCAGTTCCTCGGCGAGTGACCGGTCCTCGTCCTCGAATGGTTCGGACTCCCCCGCACGCCAGAACAGGACGACGCCCAGGATGGCGCCGCGGGCGCGCAGCGGAACCGCGATCACCGAGTGGAATCCGTACGCGAGGAGCTCCCGGGCTCCTGCGGGATCCTGCCGCTGCCATCCGGAGGAGGCCGCCAGGTCCGCGTCGAGGACTGCCTCTCCCCTGCGCAGGCCGGCCCCCACGGGCGTGGTCGGCGGGTAGCGGAGCAGCGAGTCGACGGGTTGGAGCACCGAGTCGTTCCGTATGCCGCTGAAGGCGGTGCGACGCCACTCGGTCTCCAGGCCCGCGTGCGTGGGCTCCTCACCGCGCAGGACTGCCTGCATCACATCGACGGTGGCGAAGTCGGCGAAGCGGGCGGTCGCGAACTCCGCCAGTTCCTCGCACGTGCGCACCACATCGAGGGTGGTGCCGATCTCGGTGCCGGCCTGATACAGCAGACTCAGCCGTCCGCGCGCCACGTCGGCCCTGCCGGTGACCACCTGGAGCTCGGTTGTGTCGCGCAGGGTCGTCACGCTGCCGGGCGGGCCGCCGTCCCGGTCGGTCGACCGCTGGTTGACAGCGAGCAGACGCTCGCCGACCGGAAGCACCTCGTCGGTCACGGTCCTTCCCGAGACCAGCAACTCCATGGTGACCGGGTCGAGCGCGAGCTCGGTGACCACGCGCCCCTCCACATCCGCCGGCAGGCCGAGCAACCGGCGGGCCTCGTCATTGGCGAGCAGCAGCCGGCCGTCGCCGCTGAGGATGAGGACGCCTTCACGCACCGCGTGCAGGACGGCGTCGTGATGCTCGTACATCCTGGTCATCTCGGCGGGGCCGAGGCCGTGCGTCTGGCGACGCAGCCGTCTGCTCACCAGCGCCGTCCCGGCCATGGTGAGCATCAGGATTCCCGCGGCGGAGCCGAACAGGAGAGGGAACTCCTGCTCGACGACGCCGCTCACGCGCTTGATGGTGATTCCTGCAGAGACCAGACCCACCACGCGGCCGTCACGGCTGGTGACGGGTACCACGGCCTGCACGAGGGGTCCGATGGTCCCGGTGATTTCCTCGACGACGATGCCGCCGTTCAGCGCGGGCTTCAGGTTGCCGACGAACTTCTTCCCGATCTGGTCGGGCAGGGGGTGGGTGTAACGGACTCCGGCCCGGTTCAGCACGACGACGAAATCGACGCCGGTGAGCTTCCGGGCCCGCTCGGCCAGCGGCTGGAGCACCGCGGTCGGGTCGGGGCTCTTCAGTGCCGCCTCGATCCCCGGTGAGCTGGCAAAGGCCTGGGCGACAGCGACCGAACGGCTACGGGCTTCTTTTTCGCTGGCGGCCCGGGACTGCAGTACGAGCGCGGCCACTGCGGCGGCCACGAGCAACACCACGATCGCCACCTGCAGGAGAAAGACCTGACCAGCGACAGTTCGCATCCTGAGAACCGAGCGTCGGCGGCCGTCCCGTCCGATCATGCCCTCTTTGTACACCTTGCGCACACACTGGGCGACCCGTGCGTCGCACAGCGCGACAGCCGACGGGCAGGGACGCGACGCGTCACGGCGGGGCGGGTCCGGCCGTGACGAAGCGGGTCCGTCCGGCACGGGGCCCCGCCCGATACGGAGTCACTCGGGTGACGGAGAACCGCTTCCCGGCGGTGCTTCGGTGCCGGGACGCGGAAGAACGGTGGCGATGTAGTCCGCCACGGTCGCCGGCAGGCCGATGTCCCCCTGTACGGGCCGATACTTGTACGGGTGGTGCATACCCGGGCACGGTCGTACTGTCGATTCAGGAACGACCGCTGGAGAAAGGGCACCGCCACCGACGACTGCTGCTGACGCGC
This sequence comes from Streptomyces sp. NPDC111516, assembly GCF_055635345.1. NCBI lineage: Bacteria > Bacillati > Actinomycetota > Actinomycetes > Kitasatosporales > Streptomycetaceae > Streptomyces > Streptomyces sp. NPDC111516. Next base: position 163,407 of record NZ_JBVKBV010000005.1, read on the forward strand.
AGGCCTCGGCACATAGGGCGGGTCCGGTGCGACGCGAAGGCCGCCCGGGCTCGGAGAGAGGCAGCTGGGGAGCCGACATGCAACGAGACAGAATCAGAACAGCGGTCATGCTGTGCGCCACCGCGGCGCTCGCAGCAGCAGCGGTACCTGCATCCGCTTCCGCACGATCGTCCTCGCCCGCTCGCGCGGTGGCCGTCGATTGTTTCTCGAATTCACAAGTACGCCCTGATGACTTCCTGATCGCCTGCGGGGACGGCAACAACCGCCTCATCACGCTGCGTTGGACCCACTGGGGACCGGCGTCCGCCGTGGGCAGCGGACTCGACGCGGTGAATGACTGTCAGCCCTATTGCGCCGTGGGCAAGTTCCACTCCTACCCTGTCACGGTGCGGCTCGACCGCCCGCAGAGCTGGCAGAAACATCCTGAGCTCCAGCACTTCACCCGGCTGCAGCTCGTGTACACGGACAGCACGCCTGCGCAGACGCACCGGGTCGTGACGTACAAACTCTGGGACTGATGAGTCCAGGCGGTCGCCGGCGGCCGGGCTACCCGGCCGCGGCGGCGGTGTTCGCCGTCGGGATGGCCGGGACCACCCTGCCCACACCGTTGTACGGCCTCTACCAGGAACAGATCGGGTTCTCCGAGCTGATGGTGACGGTGGTCTTCGCCGTGTACGCCGTCGCGGTGATCACCGTGCTCCTGGTGGCGGGCAACTACTCCGACGAGGTCGGCCGCAGACCTGTGCTCCTGACCGCCATGGCTCTGTCGGCCGCGAGCGCGGGATGCTTCCTCCTGCAGAGCGGCCTGCCCCTGCTCTTCGTGGGGCGGCTGCTGTCCGGCTGCGCGGCCGGGCTGCTGAGCGGCGCGGCGACGGCGGCCGTCCTCGAACTGGCTGCTCCCGGGCAGCAGGCGCGAGCCGGTTTCGCCGCCACTGCCGCGAACATGGGCGGCCTGGGCTGCGGTCCGCTGCTCTCCGGCCTCCTCGCGCAGTACACGCCCTGGCCGTTGATGCTGCCGTTCTGGGTCCACCTGGGGCTGGCGACCGCGGCTGCCGGGATCACCTGGCTCCTGCCGGAGACCGTGCCGGAGCCGAAGCGGTGGCCGCGTCCGAAGCCGCAGGGAGTCTCCGTGCCTCCCGAGGTGAAAGGTGTGTTCACGCCCGCCTCGCTGGCAGCTTTCGCGGGCTTCTCGCTGCTCGGGCTGTTCACGGCGGTGGCGCCGAGCTTTGCCTCGCGCACCCTGGGTGTGCACAACCTGGCCGTCTCCGGCGCGGTGGTGTTCTCCGTGTTCCTCGCTTCGACCGTCGGGCAGTCCTTGACGCCACGGATCGGCGCGCGCCTCGCGCTCCCCGTGGGGTGCGGCATCCTCGTCGTGGGCCTGTTGCTGGTGGCGTCATCGCTGATCGCCGAATCCCTGCCGCTGCTCGTTCTCGGCGCGCTGTGCGGCGGCAGCGGCCAGGGACTGGCCTTTCGGGCGGCGCTCACCCTGGTCAGCGGCGCGGCCCCGGCACGGCATCGTGGCGGCACCATTTCGGCGTTCTTCGTCGTCGCCTATGCCGGGATCTCGCTACCGGTCGTCGGAGTCGGCGCCATGGCCACCTGGCTCGGGCTGCGGCCGGCCGGCCTGATCTTCGCGGGCTGCGTGATGCTGCTGGCAGCGGGCGCGGGAACATACGCAGCGGTGAGGCCGCCGCGGTGAACCGCGCATGGGACACGGCAGATGTCTGCGACCGCGGCAGGTGAACCGTACGGGAGTGAACGGGTGCCCTTGCCCGGCCACCGCCTGACACGGCAACAGCCCCCTGCTCTCACAGGGGGCTGCCACTGAATCCGATCTCTCTCTGAGAGGAGCCGTCCTCGCGGACCATGCTACGGCGATGGACGACCAGTGCCCACTCCAGCAGGGCTCACCCCAGGCGGTGCGAGACCGTCGGACATGGCTCGCCGGCCGCCGTGCGCCGCGTTTTCAGGGGCGCCATGCGCCCTGGTGCCGCTGAGAGCGGCGGCTGCGACCGCGGCATCCCGCACAGCGCCGATCGAGTCTGCCGGGCCTGGTCACCGGCACAGTGACCGGCTGCGCCGGGACCGGCCCTCCGGGGGATCCCGCAGGGCCGTGAGCCTGCGGCCCGGGGCGCCGCCGACATCCGTGACCGGGCAAGGCGCCGAGCGGGTGACCGCACCTCCGCCCACCCGCAGCAGGTGCACGCTCTCGACTCCGGGACGGCCGGCGCACCACGTAGCCGCCAAGCGGACCGGCTGCCGGTGGCCGGCGGACTCGTCCGGTACGGCGTGGCGCCCGACCACCCCGCGACCAAGAAGGTGGGTGACACCTTCGCGCGCTTCCACACCCATCCCCGGGTACGGATGCACCCGGGCGTCGAGATCGGCAAGGACATCACCGCGGAGGAACTCGCCGCGCATCATGACGCGGTCATCTACGCCGTGGGCGCGTCCACCGACCGCCGACTCGGCATCCCGGGCGAGGACCTGCCGGGCAGCATCTCGGCGACCACGTTCGTGTCCTGGTACAACACGCACCCCGAGGTCGGGCCGGACGTCATCGATCTGTCGGCCGAGCGCGTGGTCGTGACCGGCAACGGCAACGTCGCCCTCGACGTCGCGCGTGTCCTCGTCACGGATCCCGCGGCGCTGGCCGGCTCGGACATCGCCGACCACGCGCGCGGCCCTGCCGGACGGGCCCGGCGGGCGGTCCAGCGCGTATACCGTGACCGGATTGCCCTTGACCGTGTCCTGGCGTCGCGGCGAGAAACCGAGACGCTCGGCCACTCTCACGGACGGCTCGTTGCCCGGTCGGACGACAGAGACCACGGCCCAGCTCAGCCCACTGACGCTCGATCACAGCGAGTCGTTCCCACGACTGCTGACGCTGTGTCCGCCCTGCTCATGGCGTGTGCGCCAGCCGCCCCCCGTCCCGGCCGCTCACGCTACCGTGTGCTACCAGCGCTCTTCCGGTTTCTGCCCTGAGATACGACGTCTCTCGGCGCAAGCCGTGCCGGCGCCCGCCATGTCCACTTCCGAGCCTGCTGCACCGCCTCTCATCTCCGCACCGTGTGTGTGCGGACCGCGCGACGACCCATGGAGAACACGTTGGGGACGAAGTTCCGTTCTCGTATCACCGCCCGGCTTGGGCGCACTTACCTGTCCAGGATCCAGAAGTACGGAATCGGCTCCTCCACGATCCGGCTGCTGCCCGAGGACCTGCTGATGCTGCTGCGCAGGGACGGCCTGGACCCGGTGGACAAGCTGGCCGGGCTCCAGGCGACCGCGCCGGTGTCCAAGGTGTCGCTGCCGTTCGGAATGGATGTGTGGGTGGTCACCGGCTACGAGGAGTCGAAGGCCGTGCTCGGATCGGCCGACGGTTTCAGCACCGACTTCGCCCATCTCGCGACGAACGCCGGAGTGGCAGCGGAACAGAGCCCCGGCGGGCTCGGGTTCAGCGACCCTCCCGTGCACACCCGACTGCGCCGCATCCTGACACCGGAGTTCACGATGCGGCGGCTGCGTCGTCTCACGCCCCGGATCGATGCCATCGTCGAGGAACGCCTGGGCGCGATGGAAGCCTGTCGGGGCCCGGTCGATCTCGTGAAGGAGTTCTCGCTTCCGATACCCTCCCTCACGATCTGTGAGCTGCTCGGCGTGCCCTACGAGGACCGCCACGACTTCCAGCAGTTGGCCATGGACCGCTTCGACCTCTTCGGTGGCACGACCGCGCCCTTCGGCGCCATGTCGGAGTCCCTGGCGTACTTCAGGAACGTGGTCAGGATGCAGCGCGAAGCACCGGGCGACGGGCTGCTCGGCATGATCGTGAAGGAGCACGGCGACAGCGTCGATGACGAGGAACTCGCGGGCCTCGCCGACGGAGTGCTGACCGGCGGCTTCGAGACGACCGCCAGCACGATCGCCCTCGGCTCCCTCGTGCTGCTCCAGAACGCCGACGTCTTCGAGCGAATACGGACGGACGACGCGGCCGCCGCACCGCTCGTCGAAGAGGTGCTGCGCTACCTCTCCGCGGTGCAGCTCGCCTTTCCCCGGTTCGCCCGTCAGGACATAGAGATAGCGGGGATGGTCATCCCCCGCGGCGACATGGTGCTCTGCTCACTGAGCAGCGCCAATCGCGACACGTCGTACGTGAGCGACGGCGGACGCTTCGACCCGCACCGCAATCCCTCGGGTCATCTCGCCTTCGGTCACGGCATCCACCGCTGCATCGGCGCCGAACTGGCACGCATGGAACTGCGCTCCGCCTATCCCGCCCTGGCCCGGCGGTTTCCCCGGATGCGCCTCGCCGTCCCGCCCGAGGAACTGGCCTTCCGGAAGCTGTCGATCGTGTACGGCGTCGAATCGCTGCCGGTGCACTTGCACTGAGCGGGCGTACGGACCTCGCGTCCCCATGGACCGGTCCGCCGGTCCCCGTCCTACCAGGTGACGGTGATCCGCTGCGGGATGTGGTGCCGCTTCGCCATTCGACTTCGTCGGCGGGGCGTGCCAGGCGGATGCCGGGGAAGCGGCCGGCGAGCCGGTGCAGGGACAGCTGGAGTTCGAGCCGGGCCGGCCAGGCGCCCAGGCAGTGGGGATCAGGTGGAGCAGCCGCTCCGCCACTGTCCCGGCGGCCCGTTCGTCCTCACCTGCCCGGCTGGATGGCGGGGGCCGGCCCCCGTGGCCTCAACGAAGGTCGGCCGCCGGTGAACGCACGGCGGCGGCGACGGACTCCAGAACCTCGATGGGGCGCAGCAAGTCCCCGTAGCCGATCGGTGGCCTGCCGGTACGAACCATCTCCAGGAACGCCTCGAGGCCCGGTACGCAGTACCGCGCGCCGAGGGTGAGCGTCTGCTGGACCATGGTGTCCTGAGTGAACGTCATTCCGTGGAAGGGGATCTGGTCCCTGTCGTTCGGCTTGACGAAGTTCACGACGACACGGGTGCCGCCCGCGGTGAACGACGCGGTGACCGTGGTGTCGGTGGCGTCGGTGCGTACGTCGGAGATCTCGCCGGGGGCGAGCCGGAGAGCGAGGTCCACCGGGTGGATGCCGTAGAAGAAGATCCCGCCGTACTCGCTGTCGGGATCGGCCGGCCCGGACATGACGACCGCGTGCGGCCTGCCGGCCCTCGCGGACCGGGCCACCAGTGCGTCGGCGTCGGGAATCCAGCGGAGTGCCGAGGACGACGTGAGCGGCGCGTCATGGGCGAGCGCGGTGTCCGTCATGGCCCGGGCATCCTCGACGGTGCAGGCCAGCGGCTTGTCCACGAACACGGGAAGCCCCTCGGTCAGGAAGGGGACGGCCAGGTCGCGGTGGTGCGCACCGTGCCGGTCCGCGACGATGACGGCGTCCACCAGTCCGAGCAGGGCGGTGGGTTCGTCGACAATCCTCTCCACCCCCGGGGTGGTTGCCAGCATGTCGTTACGCCGGTTTTGCCCACCGCTGAGAGCCACGACGCGGGCGTCGCCGGCCGCCTCGTGGACGTTGAGGTGGCCGACGATGTGGTCGACATGGGTGTTCTCGGTGCCAGTGATCCCGATACGCATCGGGAGAGGCTACCTTCACGGTGACACGGATCGCTGACTGCACTCCCCCCAGGTCACGGGGCGGGCGAGCCCCTGCTGTGGTCGCCACGCCCCATCACGTGCGTAGGTGGTGGGTTCGGTCGCCGGCGTCAGGTGAGGGCCGCCGCCAGGATGGTGGCTGCCTCGGCGATCAGGTGGTCGTCCGCCTCGGCGTCCTCCTCGTGCCGAGTGGACAGGACAGCCATCACGACCGGCCCCCGGTGGGACGGCCAGGCGATGCCCACGTCGTTCGTGGTCCCGTAGCGGCCGGTGCCGGTCTTGTCGCCGACGGTCCAGTCCTCGGGAAGGCCGGCGCGCAGGCGGTTGTCGCCGGTCGTGTTGGCCAGCAGCCACCCGGTCAGCCGCTTCCGGTCCCCCGCCGCCAGGGCGTTCCCGAGTGCGAGCCGCGCGTAGGTCCGGCCAATGGCCCGGGGACTGGTGGTGTCGGTCGGACGCCCTGGTTCCGCCGAGTTCAGCTCAGGCTCCCAGCGGTCGAGCCGGGTCACTGCGTCCCCGATGGACCGGCAGAAGCGAGTGACGGACGTCGGTCCGCCGAGCTCCTCCAGCAGGAGGTTCGCAGCGGTGTTGTCGCTGTGCGAGATGGCCGCGCCGCACAGATCCTCGACCGTCATCCCGTGCGCGAGGTTCTCGGGCAGACCGGTCACGGGCGCGCCTCCCGACCTCTTGATGTCCTGCTCCGTGTAGTGAATGACCTTCGAAAGGAACGCCCCGTCATGGTCGAGGTCCCTCAGGACGGCCCCGACGGCCGGCGTCTTGAACGCCGAACACATGGGGAAGCGCTCATCCCCCCGGTGGAGGACGGCCCTGCCCGTCACCGTGTTCCACCCGAACACCCCCAGCCGCGCGGCATGTTCCCGTTCCAGGTCGTGCAGCTTCCGCGCCGCCCCGCTTCCCGGGCCGGCGGCGTACGCGGCCGCTGTCATGGAGCCAGTGGCCAGCGCCACCCCCAGACCGCCGGCGAGCACCGCACGGCGTGACGCGCCCCTGCTCGATTTCAAGATCTCCCGCCTTCCCTCGCGTGCAGTCCGTCTTCTCACACTTGTACAACCTGTCTTCTCGTGCGGTCGCACTTCTTGCACACGACGTTTCCGGCATCCCACCGGTTGCAGGCGAAGGGCGGTGCGCGCCGGTTCATCACCTCGGCGCACGCCCGGGCGTAGCACGTCGTTGTGCCTGCCTTGCTCCCGCACTCACCTGACCGTGGCGAGTCTGCCGTGCGGCTGGACGGTGACGAGGGCGATGCCCGCGCAGCACAACGCGAGGAGCAGGAGTTCGGTGACCGAGGGGGCGGGCGCGGTGCCCAGTGCCCAGTCGCCGAGGCGCACCGTGAAGGGAACGGCCAGCTGCACAGCGGCGGTGAAGACCGGCCCCCGCAGCAGGATGAGCCGGTGTTGTACGAGGTAGGCGGGCGCGTACACAGCCGCGCCCAGCGCCACGATGCCACCGGTCGCGGCGAGTGTCGGAGGGTGGACGATCAGCGCGGGCAAGGCCATCGGGAGCAGCAGACAGGTGGCCGCGGCGAGCAGCACCGGCAGAACGGCGAGAGGTGGCAGCCCCGACAACCGTTCCCGGTACAGGAACCCGTACACCGCGAAGGCCACGGTCGCGGCCGCCACCAGCAGCAGCCCCACCCCGTCCACGTCGCCCGCGTCCGCGCCGAGCCCCGCGTATCCGGCCGCCGCCGCGCAGGCCAGCGCCGCCCCCACCGCCTTGCGCGGCCCGGACCGCTCGCCGAAGAACAACGCACCCACGGCAACCGAGGCACACGGCATCAGCGCGACGACGAGATTGGTGAGCGAGGTGCCGATGCGCGGGATGGCGAGCAGGGTACCGGCCGCGTATCCGGCGAAACCGAGCAGGCCCAGCAGCCATACGTTGCCCGGCCGGGCGGCGGCCCGGCGCAGTTCGGCCCTGCCGCCCGCGCTGGAGGCGGCGACTGCGGTGAGTACGGCGCAGCACACCGCGGTGCGGCCCACGGCGACGATCAGCGGATCGGTCCCGGTGACCAGGGCGCCGGAGAGCAGCCAGGTCCCGGCGAGCAGCAGCACGAGGACAACCGGCACAGCATGGCCTTTCCGTAGGCGGCGGTGGAACGGGCGCACGCCTCAGAACCGTACGAGCTGCCCGCTCACCCGTGAACACCGCCGCTTCTCGGCGATCGTACGGACCTCCGAGACCTGCCGGACCTTCCGCCGAACCCCCGCACGGCACCGATCACCCGTGTTAAACGCCCAAGATCAAGTGCTTAGCGTTACTGGCTGTCCCGTTGGTCCCCAAGGCCGATGTCGACGTACCCGATGCCGAGCACGTCGTACTCCACCCCCGCGGTCACCAGCGCGACCCCTCGCACGGTCAGCGATCGGTGGCCGCGTCCCGGTAATCCGGGGAGAGATGCAGGTGGGCCAGGTCGTGCGGCACGGGGCCGTCGTGGCGGATGAGGGGTGCGCTCTCCCCGTCGGCGGCCGTGGCCGGGGCGTCCGTGAGGCGGAGCCGTGTGCGCAGCCGCCCGTAGAAATCGTGCGGACCGAACCTGATGACGCGCAGACGGCGCGGGGCCGCGTACACCCCGAGCCAGTCCCCGGCGTCCAGCACGCCGCGCAGCTGCCCGTCGATCGTGACCGCGCCCTGCCCCGAATGGGGCAGGACCCGCACCGCGACCGGTTCGTCCGGCGCGACGACCACGGTGCGATCGAAGGTCATGTGCGGCGCGACGGGCGTGAAGAGGATGGCATCCATGCGCGGTGAGACAACCGGACCGCCCGCGGCGAAGCTGTAGGCGGTCGACCCCGTGGGGGTGGCCATGATGACGGCGTCGGCCGAGTACGAGGCGAGGAGCCGGCCGCCGATGTACACGCCGAGACTCACCTGCCGGTCGCGTGCGAGTTTCTCGACGACGACGTCGTTGAGGGCCGTGACGTCCAACGCCACTCCCCAGCCCTCCCCCCCGGCCTCGGCCTCCCGGTCGACCTGGGGAGGCGGCAGCATCGGGCGTCGTCCATAGCCCATCAAGGCATCGATGTCCTTGGGAACCTTCAGCACCCGGGAGGTCCTCATCGTCAGCGTCATGCGCTCCTCGACGTCCGCCCGCCCGCGGTGGACGGCATCGAGTGCCCGGACCACGTCCTCGACCGGCACCTCGGTCAGGAAGCCGACCCGGCCCAGGTCGATCCCGAGGACGGCGCCGTGGTTCTTGGCCGCGATCCTGGCGCCGCGCAGAAAGGTCCCGTCGCCGCCGAGTGTCACGATGAGGTCGGGGTTGCCGGCGACATGGGCCTCCTCCCGTCCGCCGCGCCGACGTGCGTCGTCGCGCCACACGTCGATGTCCGTGCACGGAATGTCCTCGCCCGCGCACCAGTCGCGTACCACCCGCGCCGCGACGACAGCCTCGGGATGTCCCTGGTGGACGACGATTCCGACCCGCTCGACACTCATCTCGCTCCGACTCCCCGTGTTCCTGTGTGGTGGCAGTGACCATGTCCTGACTCCACCTTGATGGCCCACGGGTGCGCCCGCTCGATCACCGGGCCGCCGGGCCGTCCGCGGTCAGGCGATCGGGCGCTACGGGGCGCGGCGTGATGCGGAGCGGGCGCGGCAGACTGGTGGGGAAGGGTTCGTCCGCTCTTCATGCACGGGACGCGGCCGGTGCCGCCCGGTGGCTTCCGGGAGCGCGGCACCGTGTGCCCGTCACATCCGTCCGGAGGAACGCGTCATGACCGAGGTCGAGGCGTCCCGGCACAAGCGGCGTCCTCTCAGCGCGTCGGCCGGGGCCCTGGCTCTCGCCGCCGCCTCGATCGGCCTCTGGGCCACCACCGGTTCCCTCGCGCCGGCCGCCGGTCTCCCGGCCCCGGATCACGTGGTGGTCGTGGTGATGGAGAACCACGGCTACAACCAGGTGATCGGCAGCTCGGACGCCCCGTACATCAACAACACCCTCAAGGCGGGCGGCGCCGACCTCACCCGGTCCTTCGGACTCACGCACCCCAGCGAGCCGAACTACTACATGCTGTTCTCAGGCTCCGACCAGGGCCGCACCACGGACAGTTGTACGGGCGTCGGTTCCTTGTCCGCGCCCAATCTCGCCGCCGAGTTGATCGCAACCGGGAAGACCTGGGCCAGCTTCAACGAGTCGCTGCCCCGCCAGGGTTCGACGGTCTGCGGCGGCGGCGACTACACGCAGCGGCACAACCCCTGGTTCGGTTTCTCCAATGTGCCGACCAGCACCGCGAAGACCATGGCGCAGTTCCCGGCCGACTTCACCAAACTGCCGAAGGTCTCGTTCGTCGTGCCGAACCTGTGCGACGACATGCACACGTGCCCGGTCTCCACCGGTGACACCTGGATCAAGAACAAGCTGGGTGCTTATGCCGACTGGGCCAGGACCCACAACAGCCTCCTGGTCGTCACGTTCGACGAGGGAAGCAAGTGGTCGGGCAACCGCATACCCACCGTCCTCTACGGCGAGCACGTCATCCCCGGCAGCTCCAACGGCGACGCCTACGACCACTACGACGTGCTCCGCACCCTGGAGGACCTGGCCGGTCTGACGACGCACGCAGGCAACGCGGCCTCGGCGTCCGACATCACCGGCATCTGGAAGTGACACCCGGGTGTCCCGCGGATTCCGGCCGCGCCGACGCCGCCACCCCCGACGCCCGTCATGAGGTGACGGCAGAGCGGGGGTGACGGCGGGGCCGGGCGGACCGGAGTGCAGGACGGTGGTCGCGGGCCCCGGTCGTCCGGTCAGGGCCGCACGTCCTCCGGAATGCTGACCAGCCAGCGGGTCTCCTGGCGGGGCCGCAGATACAGCGCCCAGTAAAGCGTGGCGACCGCGGTGATTCCACCGGTCCACAGCAGGTACTCGGTCTCCTGCTGGGTCAGGATGTAGGCGAGCACGGCGATGAGCAGCACAGGGATCGCCGGCCACAGCGGCATGCGCCAGGCCGGCGCCTCGCGGTGCGCCCCGCGGCGGCAGAGCAGGGCGGCGACCGCGACCAGCAGGTACATGCCGGTGACGGAGACGCCGGTGACGCCGTAGAGGGTGTCCAGGTTGACGAAGCAGAGTGCCGCGCCGGGGACGCCGACGATCAGGGTCGCGACCCACGGGGAGCCGAACCGGCCGAGCCGGGAAAGGGCGTTGTTGACCGGCTCGGGCCATGCCTTGTCGCGGGCGGAGGCGAACAGGACCCGTGAGTTCTGGATGACCATCACGATGCCCGCGTTGATGATCGCGAGGGCGACGCAGAGGCTCACGAACGTGCCGACAGCCGAGTTGGACCAGGCGGCGACCATGGTGTTGAGGTCGCCCGAGGTCAGGTCCGCGAGGTCCGGGGCGCCGAGCGTGATGGCGATGACCGGGACGAGGATGACCGCGGTGGAGATGGCAAGCGTGGCAAGGACGGTACGGGCCACGTTGCGTCGGGGATTCTCCAGCTCCTCCGAGAGGTAGACGGCCGTGGAGAAGCCCTGGGTGATGAAGAGCGCGATCGCCAGCCCGGAGACCACCATCATCGCGGTGACCGTGGAGCTCGTCCCGCCCGACGAGGCGACCGAACCGTGCACCAGCGCGGAGGCTCCGCGCTCGGAGTGCGCGAAGCCGAGAACGGCGACGACGCCGGCCGCGATCACTTCCAGGACGAGGAAGATTCCGGTGATCCACGCGTTGGCGCGCAGGTCCAGGAGACCTGCGAGGGTGGCGAGCACCATGACTCCGGCGCCCGCGAGGGGGGCCGGTATGTGCACCACGGGAGCGAGGTAGTCGGCCGTGCCCATGGCGATGACCGGGGGCACGATCATCACGACCAGCAGAGAGAGCACGAAGACGAGCCAACCGGCCAGCCGTCCCGCCATGGTCGACACCATGGCGTACTCACCGCCCGCACTCGGGATGAGGGTGCCCAGTTCCGAGTAACAGAAGGCGACTGCGATACAGAGCAGCGAGCCGATGCCGATGGTCAGGGCGGTGTACGTGCCGAGGCTGGAGAACAGGTCCGGTACGACCACGAAGAGTGTCGAAGCGGGCGTCACGCAGGAGAGCGTGAGCAGTGTTCCGCCCACGACACCGATGGAACGCTTGAGCTTCTGCGGGGTGGGGCCGGTCGCGGGGGCCAGCGCCTGGGGAGCGCTGAGCGTTTCGGTCATCGTGCGATTCCGATCAACAGGTGCGGTGACTGAGCGCGGGAGCGGTATCGCCTCCAGACGAGGACGTGGTGAGTGGTTTCGTCGCTCCCGGCGACGACATGCAATCCTGACGAGTTCCGCAGGTCAAGAGCTATTCACCTACGGAATTCGTTGTTTCGGCAAACTGGTCCAACGGTTTGGTGTTAAAAGTGCGTCATTCCGTTGAGGATCGGCGGATACGGGAACCGCAGCGGGATCCGGTGGAAAGTTTCGCCCGTTCCAGATTCCGGAAGGGTGCGGGCGTCCCGGGGCACCGCGGAGGGCGGACGGCTGAGCGTGCGCGTCGCTCGGGCGGCGAGTCCCCACGCTCCGGCTGCGGGTGCGCGTCCACGGACTTGGTGCCAGCCTGGTCTCATGGCTTGGGCGTCATGGACGACTCGCGGTGTGTTCTCCGGGCATGGTGGCGTGCTGACGGACGAGGTCGGCGTCCTGTCCGGAGACCTGACGGTTCACACGACCTGGGCCGATGACACGGCCCAGGTGACTGTGCAGTACACGGGTGCGATCGACTGGTTCACCATGTCGGGCAGCCCCGTGCGCTGCTGCTCCGAGGACGACAGTCGACGCCTTCACGACGCCGTGGTGAAGTCCGTCCGTCAAGGAGCAGCGGCCACGGTTCCCAGGCCACCACCCCAGAAGCCGGAGTAGCGCTCACCGTCGGCCGGGGCAGATCGCGTCGTTCCGTACGGCGGCTTTCTCGCATCACAGCGGAGCCCGGCTGGTGCGTGCCGTCGAGGCGCCGGCAGCGCGGGGGACTGCGCGCAGCACACGTCGGCGTTGGACGACGCCCTGCTCGCGGCGGCGGAGAGGAACTGGAGTCCCTGCTCTTCCGGCTCTCCGTTCTTGTCCAGCAGCGACCGAACGGCGGTCCCTGACCGGCGGGTGCGGTCCTTCACAAGGGGTCTGCTCGACCCCGCGTGAACCCGTGAACCCGTCGGCCCTGAACCGCCGTTCGGTGACAGTGTGTGTCAGTAGGCACCGAAGACGTTGTCGATCGAGCCGTACTTGTGGGCCGCGTAGTTGCACGCTGCGGTGATGTTGGCGACCGGGTCGTAGCTGTCCATCGACGTACCGGGCACGTGGTAGGCACGGAACGTCGGGTCGATGATCTGCAGGAGACCCTTGGACGGTATTCCGGCGGCGGCGTTCGAGTCCCAGTTGTTGATGGCCCGGGGGTTGCCGGAGGACTCGCGCATGATGTTGCGGTGGATGCCGTCGTAGCTGCCGGGGATGCCGTTCTGAGCCATAACGGCCAGCGACTCCTTGATCCAGCCGTCCAGATTGTTGGTGTACTTGGCGGGGGCGGCGGCGGCCGCAACGGCGACGTTGTTCACGGCGGATACGCCAGTGGAAGCGCTGGCCCCGGCCTTGGCGCCGATGGTCAGCTTCATGCCCGCGTGAATCAGGGCGGGGTTGTCACCGACGGTCTCTCGATTTTCCTCGTACACCTTCTGCCAGCCACCGCTGACGGAATGCTGCTTCGCGATCTTGGAAAGGGTGTCACCCGCGATCACGGAATAGACGGTGGGCGCGGCCTTCTGTACGGAGATTTCTTTGGTGGCGGCCGACGCCGTGGCCTTTTCGGCGGTGGCGGCCTGGGCCGGCGCGGCCGAGGCGAAGCCGGCGCAGACCAGCGGCAGCACGAGGGCGGCTCCGCCCGTGGTCGCGGCGATGAAACTGCGGGTCAGCGAAGTGGGCTTGCGACGACGATACTTACCCGTAGCGGGCATGGCGAATTCCTCTCCGTCGCCTACGAGGTGAGCTGTCGGGTTCAGACTGGAGATGTCTGGCCGCATGCAATTGCGACTTCACCCCGAGCCGTTCCGGATACCGGTTCGGCGGCTTACCTGGGTCCCCCGCTCCTGCCGTACGTGAGTGGGTCGGTTTTTCGGACGGTGGCAGGATTCGGCGTTCCGTCCGGATTGAGGGTGACCGTAGGCGAGAAATGCCGAAGGGAACAAGCCTCTAATTTTTGATCACAATTCATTTGCAAGATCGAATCACTGAACGGGAAGTAAGCCACCTCACATAGCCATGTCAAATTCCCTTGCACAGAAGGGAACCGGGTGGCACTCCACGACACGGCGAGGCCTGAACGTGACTCACACCACGCAGCTTCAGAAAGGGGCATTTCGGGCAACACCCAGAGACCGCAACTCCCCTAAATGCCCCTTTGTTACCCAAGGGCTCATGTCCAACAAAATTGCACATATTGGACATTTGACTGACTCTTCGCATGTTCTCGCTCCGGTGCGCCGCCGTCGGGCCGACCACGCCCGGCAGGAGCGGCCGCCCGTTCACTGGTGCCACTCCCCCGCACGCAACCGAGGCGTTGCCTTCCGCCCGCCGGATCGCTAAGGTTTCAAGCTGTCCTGTTGTCTCCGATAGAGGTGGACGTTGCGCATCTGAGGTTCGCGATCATCGCGCCGTACGGCTCCGGTCGTACGCCCGTCACGCAGTAGCAGTGTTTCCCCCTGCCCGTGACCCCGCGTGGATGCGACCTCGGTGCATGAGCCGTCCCTCGATCTTTCGGACCGCCGTACCTGTTCCCGTTTCGGTCGCTGCGTGGTGCTCGCATACGAAGCCCCCTTCACCGCGCTCACGACTGCGAGGATCACCATGGCGACACCCACCACCCCCAGCGCCTCCCTCACCTGCTCCGCCCTGTCCTTCCAGTGGCCGGACGGCACTACCGTCCTCGACGGGCTCTCGCTCAGCATCGGCCGGGGCCGAACCGGCCTCGTCGGCAACAACGGCGCGGGCAAGTCCACACTGCTGCGCCTGCTGGCCGGCCGGCTGCGCCCCTCCCACGGCTCGGTGACCGTCGGCGGCAACCTCGCCTACCTTCCTCAGAACATCACCCTCGATACGACAGTGCGGGTGGACGAGGCCCTGGGCATCGCCGGGCGGCGCGACGCGCTGCGCGCCATCGAGGCCGGAGATGTGGACGAGAAGCATTTCGAGACGATCGGCGACGACTGGGACGTGGAGGAACAGGCCCTCGCGACACTGGGGTCGCTCGGGCTCGGATACCTGGAACTGGACCGCACCGTGGGCCAGATGTCCGGCGGGGAGACCGTCCTGTTGCGCCTGGCCGCCCTGCTGCTGGAACGGCCCGACGTCCTCCTGCTGGACGAACCGACCAACAACCTCGATGTGTTCGCGCGCCGCAGGCTCTACGACGCCGTCGACAACTGGCGCTCCGGAGTACTGGTCGTGGTCAGCCACGACCTCGAACTGCTCGAACGCGTGGACCGCATCGCCGAACTGCGCGCCGGATCCGTGAGCTGGTACGGCGGTGGCTGGTCGGCCTACCAGGAGGCACTGGCCACCGAACAGGAGGCCGCCGGACGGATGTTGAAGGCCGCAGAGGCCGACGTGCGCCGGCAGAAACGCGAACTGGAGGAGACCCAGGTGAAGCTGGCCCGCCGCCAGCGCCAAGGCAGGAAGGCGGAGGCCGACGGAGGCCTCCCGAAGATCCTCGCCGGCCGTCGGAAGCGGTCCGCGCAGGAGTCCGGGGGCAAGCTTCGCGGCGTCCACGAGGAGCGGCTCAGCGAGGCGCGCGAACGCCGCGAGGAGGCCGCGGACGCGGTACGTGACGACGCCGAGATCCGCGTGAGTCTTCCCCGCACCGCCGTTCCCACCGGCCGCACCGTGCTGAGCCTGCACGAACTGCGCCCCCGGTTCGGCAGGCTGCGCCAGGGCAACCTCCATGTGCACGGGCCCGAACGCATCGCACTCGTCGGGCGCAACGGGGCCGGCAAGACCTCGCTGTTGCGCACCCTCACCGGCGAGCTGGCTCCGCTGTCCGGCGAGGCCAGGACGTTCGTACCGCTGCAGTTCCTTCCCCAGCGGCTCGATGTGCTGGACGAGGAGCTGAGCGTTGCGGCGAACGTGGCCCGCATGGCTCCCGGGGTCACCGACAATCACATCCGCTCCCAGCTCGCGCGCTTCCTGTTCCAGGGGAAGCGCGCGGAACAACCGGCTGGCACCCTCTCGGGTGGAGAGCGCTTGCGTGCCGCGCTCGCCGCGACGATGCTCGCCGCACCGGCCCCGCAGTTGCTGATGCTGGACGAGCCGACCAACAACCTCGACATCGCCGGTGTGCGACAGCTGACCAGCGCACTCCAGTCGTACGAGGGTGCGCTGCTGGTCGCCGGCCACGACCTGCCGTTCCTGGAATCGGTCGGCATCACCCGCTGGCTGCTCCTCGGGGAGGAGCTCCAGGACACCACCGCGGAGGAGGTGCGTGAACTGCTCGCAGCACCGGAAACGGAGCGAGCGGAGGCGTAAGAGGAGCACGGGAGGGGGTGCGGGCCTTCAGCAGGACGGAGGCCCGCACCCGTGCCACGGGTCAGAGCCTGGCGATGATCTTGTTCATCTTCGTGATCTCGGCGGTCTGGGCGGTGATGACGGCGCCGGCGAGCTTCTTCGCGTCGGCGTTGCTGCCGTTCTTCTGCTCGTCCTCGGCCATGGTGACCGCACCCTGATGGTGGCCGATCATGAGCTGGGCGAACTTCTTGTCGAAGCCCTTGCCCCGGACACCTTCGAGGTCGCTCATGTCCTTGTCGGACATCATCCCGGGCAACCCCGAACCGCCGTCCGAGCCATGGTCCATGCCGGGCATGTCACCCATCGTGGCCGAGGACTCGGGCAGCGGCTTGCCCCAGGAAGTCAGCCAGTCCTTCATGGTGTTGATCTCGGGGTCCTGGGCCTTCTCGATCGCGGCGGCCAGTTCCTTGATCTCGGGGTCGGCGGCGCGGCCGTCGGCCAGCTTCGCCATTTCGACGGCCTGCTGGTGGTGCGGGATCATCTGCTGCGCGAACTTCACGTCCGCGTCGTTGAACGCACCGACGGGGATGGCCGGCGCGGAGGCACCGGCGGAGCCGTGGTCCATGCCGGGCATGGACGAGCCGTCGGAGCCGGAGCCTTCGGAGGAGCCGCAGGCCGCCAGCGTCAGGGCGAGTGCGGCGACGGTGCCGACGGCCGCGAGCGTGCGGCGGGGGGCAGCGGAAGACAGGAAAACGGACATCACACGTTCTTTCCAGGTGGATCGCGCCACACCGGTGGCGCGCGAAACGGGCAGGATCCTCGAGCCGGTCCGGCCGTAGGGCAGGGAACCGGCGGACACCCGTCACGTCCGCGCCACACACACCTGGAGCAGTAGCTCTCTGCCGACGAACGGCGGCCCCCGCCGTGCCGGTCCTCGCACCGCCGGACGCAACCGCCCGAGCACCCACACGGCCAGGGTCACGAGACCCAGCGCCATGAAGAGTGGCAGCAACCGGTCGCGGACGTGGGTCGATACGCACGACTCGCCGTTCATCCCGGTCGCGGCGGCGTCCGCCCGGAGGATGCCATGTTCTTCCGGTACGGCCGTATGCCCGGCACCGGTCGCCATGGACATGGGCGATTCCGAGGTCACGGCCATGCCACCGTGACAGCCCCCGGCAGCACTCGCCGGGGCCCCGTGCATGAGGAACAGCCCGCACAGCACGGCACACAGCACGAGCAACCGGGACATTCCCGGTGCGCGCGTCCTGCTGCGATCCACGGCTGCCTCGAATTCCCGGTCGTACGAGTCCTGCGGTACCGGCCCGACGATACCCCCACCGGGTTCCCCCCGTCCTGTCGCACGACGTGCCGTCGCACCCCCGTGCCGCCGGGACGACGTGCTCGGCCGCCGTGCCCACGAAAGCGTCTGCATCCGTACGGACTGCGGTAGGACGACCTGCTCGTGCGGGGCGCGGACGAAGACAGCCGGGCCGGGGCATCCGATGCGCGATGGCTCACCCGGCGTTGCGGGCGCGCGTCCAGGCGGCGTCGCGCAGCAGGCGCAGTCCGTTGAGGCCGACGATGACAGTGGAGCCCTCGTGCCCGGCGACGCCCAGGGGCAGCGGCAGCGTGCCGGTCAGGTCCCAGATGACGAGGCCGGTGATGAAGACGGCCGCGATCACCAGGTTCTGCGCCACGAGGCGGCGGCACCGGCGCGAGAGCGCCACGGCAGTCGGGATGGTGGCGAGTTCGTCGCGGACGACGACGGCGTCGGCGGTCTCCAGGGCGAGGTCGGAGCCGGCTCTGCCCATGGCGATGCCGGTGTGGGCGGCGGCCAGTGCCGGGGCATCGTTGACCCCGTCCCCGACCACGAGGACCTTCCGTCCGGCGCCCTCCATCTCCTTGACCTCGCGCACCTTGTCCTGTGGCAGCAGACCGGCCCGGACGTCGCCGATCCCGGCCTCGGTGCCCAGGCGAGCGGCGGCGCGCGGATTGTCGCCGGTGACCAGCACCGGTGTGCTCCCGGTGAGAGCGGTGAGGCGGGTGACGGTGTCCCGGGCTTCGATGCGCAGCCGGTCGGCGATACCCAGAGCGCCGACGGGCGCGCCGTCGAGGACGACCAGTACGGCGGTACGGCCGTCTTCCTCCAGATGTGCGCTGAGTTCGGCGGCCCCTTCGTGGGGGCGGCCGTTCAGCAGACGGGCGGGGCTGCCCACGGCGACGGCGCGGCCGTCCACCGTCGCCGCGACGCCGGTGCCGGGGGTGGAGACGAAGTCCTTCACGGCGGGCAGGGCGAGACCGCGACTCCGGGCCGCGTCGGTGACGGCCCGCGCGAGGGGGTGCTCGCTGGGATGCTCGGCCGCCGCCGCGAGGGTGAGCAGAGTGTCCGCGGTCAGGCCGGGGCCGGCCAGGGGGCGGATGTCGGTGACGCGTGGGGTGCCTTCGGTCAGGGTGCCGGTCTTGTCGAGGGCCACGGCGTCGATCTGTCCGAGGCGCTCCATCACGACGGCGGACTTGATCAGCACTCCGTGCCGTCCGGCGTTGGCGATCGCGGACAGCAGCGGCGGCATGGTGGCCAGGACCACGGCGCACGGAGACGCCACGATCATGAAGGTCATCGCCCGGAGCAGTGTCGGCTGCAGGTCCGCACCGAAGGCGAGGGGCAGGGTGAACAGGGCGAGGGTGGCCGCCACCATGCCGATGGAGTACCGCTGTTCGACCTTCTCGATGAACAGCTGGGTGGGGGCCTTCGTCCCGGACGCCTCCTCGACCAGGGCGACAATCCGGGCGATCACCGAATCGGACGGGTCACGCTCCACCGCGACCCGTAGCGCCCCGGTGCCGTTCAACGTCCCGGCGAAGACCTCGTCGTCCTGCTCCTTGGTCACCGGCAGCGGCTCGCCGGTGATGGTCGCCTGGTCGACCTCACTGGCCCCGTCGAGGACCCGGCCGTCGGCGCCGACGCGCTCACCGGGACGCACCAGGATCACGTCCCCGACCCTCAACTGCGCGGTGGGCACGGTCTCTTCGACACCGCCGTCGCCGAGGCGGGCCGCCGTGGCGGGTGCGAGGTCGAGCAGGCCCCGCACCGAGTCGGCGGTCCGTGCGGTCGCGAACGCTTCCAGGGCGCCCGACGTGGCGAAGATGACGATCAGCAGGGCACCGTCCAGCACCTGCCCGATCGCCGCCGCCCCGAGGGCGGCGACGACCATCAGCAGATCCACGTCCAATGTCCGGTCCTTGAGGGCCTTCAGGCCCTCCCACCCGGGCTCCCAGCCGCCCGCGAGGTACGTCAGCGCATACAGCGGGCCCCACGCCCACCACGGGGCGCCGAGCAGGTGCAGGCACAGCGCCGACAGGAACAGCCCCAGGGCAGCCGCGGCCCAACGGGCCTCCGGAAGAGCCAGGATCCGGGTGCGCCGTCCGGTGACGACCGCGTCCCGGACCGGGTCGACCGGCGAAGCCGTCCGGGTGACGGTGAAAGACATGGGCGGTGATCCTTCACACGAGAAGGCGGAGTACTTCGACCCCCGCACCATACAGGATCACATGAACACACATTCATGTGTTCATCTCCGTAGGATGTAGAGCATGGGCCACGGAGCTGACGCGAACACTGCTGCCACCGCGCGCGAGCGCCTCGACGCCGTGGGGGCCGCCGATGTGGCGGCCACCCTGCAGGCTCTCGCCACCCCGTCCCGGCTCCGTATCCTGGCCCGCCTCCAGGAGGGGCCGTGCCCGGCGACGGAGCTCGCCGACGCGGTCGGCATGGAACAGTCCGCCTGCTCCCATCAGCTGCGGCTGCTGCGCAACCTCGGCCTGGTCACCGGCGAGCGCCGGGGCCGCTCGGTGATCTACGCGCTGTACGACAACCACGTCGCCGAACTCCTCGACCAGGCCCTGTTCCACATCGAACACCTGCGCCTCGGCCTGCACGACACCCCCGCGGAGGAAGCGGTGGGAGCCGGTGACGCGGTGGTCGCCGCCATCCACTGAAGCCAGGCGATGTGCCGTCCGGGGTGCAGGGCCGACAACGTCGACGTGTACTGAACCGGGCGCCGGTCACGCCCCTTCACGGGGTGTGCCGGGGGCCGTCGCCCGGGCACGCGCCACCGAATGCGGGAGCGATTCTCTGCGTCTACGCTCACTTCTGGATCCATGCCGCCGACGGTCGTGCACCCGATCAGGAAGCGAGATGCCCATGGAGCGGCTCAAGGCGTCGGGACTGGTCGGGGAACTCTCGGCGGAATTCCTCGGCACGATGATTCTCATCCTGTTCGGCTGTGGTGTGGTGGCCCAGGTCGTGGCGGGCGGAGCACTCACCGAACCGCCGGGGGGCCTAGGGAATCACGACAGCATCGCCTGGGCATGGGGGCTCGGAGTCACTCTGGGTATCTATGTGGCGGGCAGACTGAGCGGAGCCCACCTCAATCCCGCGGTGACCCTCTCGCTCGCCGCTTTCAAGGATTTCCCCTGGAAGAAGGTGGCTCCCTACACCGTCGCGCAGTTCGTCGGGGCGTTCATCGGTGCATTGCTGGTGCGTTGGAACTACGCCGAGGCCCTGGCCAAGGCGGATCCCGGGCACACCATCAAGACGCAATTCGTCTTCTCCACGCTGCCCGCCAATGGGAACCCCGCACTTCCTGTCCACGAGTGGGGCGCACTGCGGGACCAGGTCATCGGCACCGCTATTCTCATGCTGCTGATCTTCGCGGTCACGGATCTTCTCAATACGCCACCGGGCGCCAACCTCAGCCCGTTCATAGTGGGTCTCATCATCGTGGCCATCGGTATGGCGTTCGGGACCAACGCCGGCTACGCCATCAATCCGGCTCGTGACCTCGGGCCCCGGCTCGCGAGTTTCCTCACCGGCTACGGAGGGGCGTGGCGGGACCAGTACGGCAATCTCTACTACTGGGTGCCGATCGTGGGCCCGCTCGTGGGCGGCCCGGTCGGCGCGTTCCTCTATCAGACCTTCATCGGCCGCTTCCTGCCCGCCGCGGAAGCGGAGCCGGAGGGCACCCTCCCCCTGCCCCCGGAGAATTGACCGCCCGGTTCATTCATCGAGGACGGACCGCGGAAAGGCGGCATGCCATGGCGGACTTCATCGGCGCGGTGGATCAAGGCACCACCAGCAGCCGCTTCATGGTCTTCGACCACGACGGAAACGAAGTGGCCAAGCACCAGTTGGAGCACCAGCAGATTCTGCCCCGGCCGGGCTGGGTGGAACACGACCCGGTGGAGATCTGGGAGCGTACCAACTCGGTCATGCAGAACGCTCTGCGCACCGGAGGTCTCGGCGCCACCGATCTCGACGCCATCGGGATCACCAACCAGCGTGAGACCACGGTCGTCTGGGATCCCCGCACCGGCCGTCCGTACTACAACGCCATCGTGTGGCAGGACACCCGTACCGACTCGATCGCCCGGGCCCTGGAGGACGAGGGGCACGGCGAGGTCATCCGGCGCAAGTCGGGGCTGCCGCCGGCCACCTACTTCTCCGGCGGGAAGATCAAGTGGATCCTCGATCACGTCGAGGGGGTCCGCGCGGCCGCGGAGCGGGGCCACGCGGTGTTCGGGAACACCGACTGCTGGGTGCTGTGGAATCTCACCGGCGGCCCCGACGGCGGCATCCACGCCACCGACGTGACCAATGCCAGCCGGACGATGCTGATGAACCTGGAAACACTCGACTGGGACGACGAACTGCTGGACATCTTCGGCATTCCGAGGGCGATGCTGCCGGTCATCAACCCGTCCTCCGACCCCGAGGCGTACGGCCGCACACGCACGTCCCGGCCCCTGCGGGCCGCGATCCCGGTCACCGGGGTGCTCGGCGACCAGCAGGCGGCCACCGTGGGGCAGGTGTGCTTCGAGCCGGGCGAGGCGAAGAACACGTACGGCACCGGCAACTTCCTCGTACTCAACACCGGTACGAAGCTGATCCGGTCGCAGCACGGCCTGCTCACCACCGTCGCCTACCGGTTCGGGAAGAGTCCGGCGGTCTACGCCCTGGAGGGCTCCATCGCGGTCACCGGGTCCGCCGTGCAGTGGCTCCGGGACCAGATGAAGATCATCACCGAGGCCGCCGAGAGCGAATGGCTCGCCCGGACCGTCGAGGACAACGGCGGGATGTACTTCGTGCCGGCGTTCTCGGGCCTCTTCGCCCCGTACTGGCGCTCGGACGCCCGCGGAGCCATCGTCGGCCTGGCCCGCTACAACACCAACGCCCATCTGGCGCGGGCCACTCTGGAGGCCATCTGTTACCAGAGCCGGGATGTGGTGGACGCGATGGAACAGGACTCCGGCGTCCATCTTGATGTACTCAAGGTCGACGGCGGGGTCACGGCCAACGACCTGTGCATGCAGATCCAGGCCGATGTCCTCGGAGTGCCCGTCAGCCGCCCCGTCGTCGCCGAGACCACCGCGCTGGGCGCCGCGTACGCGGCGGGTCTCGCCACGGGATTCTGGCGCGACCGGGGCGAGTTGCGGGAGCACTGGCAGGAGTCGAAGCGCTGGCAGCCGCAGTGGAGCGAGGAGCGGCGCGCCGCGGGATACGCCGATTGGAAGCGGGCGGTCGAGCGCACCCTGGACTGGGTGCGGGTGGAATGACGTCGGGGTCCGTCGAGCGCGCCGTACGGGCGTGCCCGGCGGGTCCGGCCCGTACGGCGTCCGGCGGGTCAGGCCCCGGCGCGCAGTCCGGCCAGTAGCTGGTAGACGGTCTCGGTGCCCTGCCGCAGCGCGTCCACGCCGATGTGTTCGTCGGTGCCGTGCATGCGCTTGAGCATGTCCCGGTTCACAGTGAACGGGTACATGCCGTAGACGGGTATGTTCTGCTCCCGGAACGGCACCGCGCTGGTGACGGCCTCGAACTGACAGGCGGTGGCCCGTACTCCGGGGTGTGTCCGGCGTACGGCCGTCTGCCAGGCGCGGAAGACGTCCGTGTCGTAGCTGGAGTCGGGCGTGGCCAGATAGCCGCGCAGCCGGTCCAGGGCCTGCTGCTCGCTCTCGCCGGTGTTCCCGACCACGGTCAGCGTCGCCCGGTTGCCGACCAGTGAGCGCAGTTCGGCGACGATACGGCCCGGGTCGTCGCCGCCCGGCAGGAAAGCGGCGCGGAACTCCGCGGTCGCCGTGCCCGGCACGATGCTCGGGTAGTAGCCGGATTGCGCCGAGGTGAAGGCGAGCGTGGTACGCAGCATCGCGTTGTGCAGCTCCGGGGTCTCGCTGAGCCGGACCACCGCTTCGCCGGCCCTGTCCCGCTGCTGCTCCGTACGGGCGTCGAGCATCGAGCGCACGGCCTCGGCGAGCGGCCGGTCGGTTGTGGCCTCGGCGAGTTCGGCGAAGTACCGCCGGGACAGCGCGTTGGGACGGGTGTGGGCGCGCCAGTCCCCGAGCTGCTCCAGCACCTCGCCCAGCCGGATCACGGCCTGCCCGGTGAACGGCTTGGACGTGTGGGTGGCATACGAGGAGGTCTCCAGGCGCAGCAGCAGGGAACGCTTGTCGTTGCAGGTGAGCGAGGCGATCATGGGCGTCCTGCCGTCGCGCTGGTTGAGCACCCAGCCGCCCTCGGTGAGGACCGCGCCCGCCTCGACCTTTCCGGGGTGTTCGGTGAGGAACCAGCGCACCCCGTAAGGTCCTTGTTCCTCGTCGCAGTCGGACCAGAACACGATGTCGCGGTCGAAGGCCGTGCCCTCGCGGACGTGGCGCAGCAGGGCGGCGGCGAAGGCGGCGTTGACGCCCTTCATGTCGAGCGAGCCGCGGCCGTACAGCTTGCCGTCCTTGATGTCGCCGGCGAAGGGGTCCGTCGTCCATCTGTCTCCGATGGCGGGGACGACGTCGGAGTGGCCGAGCAGGATCAGCGGTTTCTTGCGGGCCGGTCCGCTGCCGGGGACGCGGGCGAAGAAGTGGACGTTGCCGTTCTTGGGGGTGGGCACGATCTCGGTGCCGACCCCGGCCGCGCGGAAGACGCCCTGGAGCATCCGGGCGAGCGGCCGGGTCAGCGCGCCGTCGCCGGGGTTGCTGGTGTTCTGGCGGATCATGGCCACGGCGAGGACCACGGGGTCGGTGGGATCTCCGTGGAAGGTGACGCCGCCCGCAGCGGGTGCGGCCGATGCCGTTGGTGTTGCCGATGCCATCGCGCCGAGGCCGAGCGCCGTGCCCGCGACGGCCGTCGCCCCGGCGCCGAGCACGGAGCGGCGTGACGGCCGGACTCGGGGGAAGCCGTCCAGGCAGGCGGAGACGACCGCTGCCGGGTTCTCCCGGTGGGCGTGGTGACCGCCCTCGACGGACAGCGTCGTGCACTCGGCACGGGTCCACTCGGCCCAGCAGCGCACGGTCACTTCTGGCACGTGCGGGTCGTCGGTCGCCCACACCGCGCGCAATTCGACGTGCGGTACGGGGGTGTGGCTGCCGTCGTATCCCGCGGCCATCCGCAGATCGGCGATGACGGGGGGCAGCAGCACATCCTCGAACTCAGGGTCCGCCGGCAGCTCCGGACCGGTCGGTCCGGTCCCGGTGACGAAGGCACGTGCGTCCTCGACGGTCACAGCGCCCCCATCGCCGTGGAAGTCACCGGGACACTGCCCGGCCACGGCGCAGAGCCGCGCGACCGGCACCCCCGCGTCGAGCAGCCGGCAGGACGTCTCGTACGCGAGCAGCGCGCCGACGCCGACGCCGATCAGCACCAGTCGCCGCCCGCCCCGCAGTGCGCGCACCTCGGCCGCCACGGCGTCCGCGTAGGCGGCCAGGTCGGTGACGGGCTCCTCGCCGACGCGGGTGCCCCGACCGGGCGGTGTGATCAGCGCGAGGGCGATGTCCTCGGGCAGCAGGCCCCGCCAGTTCGCGAATGCCGAACCGTGCGCGCCGGTGGGCGCGAAGCACACGGCGAGGGTGCCGGCCTGCGGGTCCGGGTCCGGCACGCTCAACCATGGGACGTTCATGCCTGCTCCTCCTGCTGGGTCCCGCTGCACGGTGCGGCGGTCTGGGTCACGGTGGGTGCGCCGAGGACGTGGCGCGGTGGCACGCGCCGGCCCGCCGGGGCAATGCTCGAAGTCCATGGCGGGCGAAGCTCCTTGATGTGCGGGTCGGTGGCGGTGCCGGGTGGGGTCCTGGTTGGTTCAGTCGCCGGTGCCGCCCGGTCCGCGCAGCATCGCGAAGGGGACGAGGGCGCCGAGCAGCAGGACGCAGGCGAGGGCTGTCCAACCGGCCGTCCCGAGGGCGAGGACGACGCCGGTCATCAGCACCGGGCCCGCGACCCGGTTGGCGACGGTGCGGCTGGTGTTGAACAGCACCAGGTAGGCGCTGCGTGACCGCTCCGGCGCCAAGTCGAAGGAGAGGGTCCACGAGGCGCCGACCTGGAGCAGTTCGGCGAACGTCAGAAGGACGACGGCGGCGCCGAGCACCAGTAGCGCTTCCCGCGCTCCGAAGCCGGGCGCGGCGGCGAAGGCCAGGGCGCCGAGGCTGAGCAGCAGTGCCGCGGTCGCGTACGAGTACCACGCGCGGCGCGTTGTGCTGTAGCAGCGGTTGAGCGGGTACTGAAGAGCGATGCACAGCACGGTGTTGACGGCGTACAGGATGCCGACGTAGCGCTCCGGTACGTCCGTCTCGGTGACGAGCCACAGCGGGAAGGCCACGTTGAGCACCGGCATCCAGAGCGACACCAGTGCGTTGTACGCGGTGAAGCCCAGGAGCCGGCGGTCCTTGAGCAGATCCCCGACGCGGGCGCTCTCGACAGCGGTCGCCGCTCCCTCGCCCTGCGCGGTGGCGTACACCACGGCCACCGCCACGTAGGCGAGTGCGCCGCCGATCAGCAGCGGCCGGAAGGCTCCGGGCGCGCCGGAGCCCAGGGCGACTCCGGCGATCAGCCCGCCCAGACTGATGCCGAGGTTGACGACGGTGCGCTGGACGGCCATCACCTTCGCGCGCAGGCTCTCGGGGGTTCGCGCACCGACGTACGACTGCACGAGTGCGGGCGAGGACTGCTCGGTGACCGCGATGACGGCGACCACGACGAGAAAGCTCCACCAGCCGTCCACCCAGAGATAGCCGGCGGTGGCCAGCGCACGCAGCAGCATCACACCGATCAGGACGGGCTTCGGCCCGAAGCGTCCGGCCAGCCGGGCGAGGGGCACGGCGGCGGCGAGGGCGACGGCTCCGCCGATCGTCAGGCCGGTGCCGACGGACGAGGTGCTGAGGTGGGCGACCTTGACGAAGTAGATGGTGGAGACGGCGAGGAACAGTCCCGTGCCGGTCCACTCGATCAGCGTGGCGCCCTGGACCAGCGGCAGGAACTGCCGGTGGTCGGTTCTCGTCCGCCGCCGGTCGAGGGTGGTGCTCGTACCCATGGGCAGTGCTCCTGATGCTTTCGGTCGAAGAAGAGGCTTCCGCGGCGCGGTGGTTCCACGGCAGCGGCGATCTCCTTGACGACGCCCCGCCCGGTCGCCCAGTCGTCGCAGTAGCGGGTGTCGCGGTATTCGCCGCCGTCGGCGGCCAGGCAGACCGCGAGCCGGTCGTCCGCGCGGTCGTTCCAGCAGGTAGCCGTCCGGTTCGTCGACGACGGTCACGCGGGCGCCGGGCTCGGGGGGCATGGCGCGGGTGGCGTGCGGGGTCTTGAGATCGACCACCGCGAGGAGGGCACGGTCGATGGAGGGCAGCAGACGGGCCGGGGCCGGGCCGAGATTGCCGGAGGTGGGTGCCACCATCACCGTGTCCGGGGTGAGCGGCCGTTCGTCGTGCAGCGCCTGCAACAGCCCCACGGCGCTGCGGTCCTTCACCGATCCGGTGGGGCCGTGCTCCTCGAGTTCGGGTCCCGGACGTCGCACCCGGCCCCGGCGGGCGACGTCCAGGTGAAGTATGGGAGCCCTGCGGAGGAGCCGTGCCAGGACGGGCTTGGCAGGCGGCACTGCTTCCCCCCTGTGGGATGCGTCGTCGAGCCTTTCAGTGGCTCGACCGGTCTGCCCCGATGCGCACACTCAGACCTTAGGCATGCACCCCCCGTTGCCACCACGCCACTGTCCGGCGCCCGTTTCGGTCTTGGCCGGAACAGCGCTTGACGCCTCCTCGCACCCCTTCTCGCCCCCACTGCCGCTCCCAGTGCCGGGGCAGGTGCGGCTCGGTGGCCCAGCGTGCCGGGTCCGGCCGCCACTTCGAAATGGCCGGTTCGATGCGGCCGGACCCGCACGACGCAACGATGGCGTCAGCAGATCCTCGGCAACTGCTCCCCGACCGGGAGGTCGACCACACGTGTCCCTCCGAGCCCCGTGCGGGCCACCACCATGCCCGGGTGGGCGTCCACCGCCTCACCGATCACTGCGGCGTCCCGGCCCAGCGGGTGTGCCCGCATCGCGTCCAGGACCGCGTCGGCGTGTTCGCGCGGTACGAACGCCACCAGCTTCCCCTCGTTGGCGACGTACATCGGGTCGAGCCCGAGGATGGCGCAGGCATTGGCCACCGGCGCGGGAACGGGGACGTGTCGCTCCTGGATCAGGACGCCGGTGCCGGACGCGGCCGCGATCTCGTTGAGAGATGCGGCGAGCCCCCCACGGGTGGGGTCGCGCAGTACGTGCAGGTCCGGGGTGACGGCGAGCATGACCTGCACGAGTCCGCCCAGGGCGGCACAGTCGCTCGCGATCTCGACTCCGAACTCCAGCCCCTCACGCACACTCATGATCGCCACGCCGTGGACGCCGATCGCTCCGCTCACGATCACGACGTCACCCGGGACGACGCGCTGCGGCCGCAGATCCACGCCGGCCGGGATGAGGCCGATACCGGCGGTGTTGATGAAGATGCCGTCTCCGTGACCGGCTTCGACCACCTTGGTGTCCCCCGTCACCACCTCGACGCCCGCGTTGCGCGCGGCGGCGCCGAAGGCCTCGGCGACACGCGCGACGACAGACAGCTCGACACCCTCCTCCAGGATGAATCCGCAGGACAGATGGGCGGCACGCGCACCGCTCATGGCCAGGTCGTTGACGGTGCCGTTGACCGCGAGGTCGCCGATGCTGCCGCCGGGGAAGAACAGAGGCCGTACCACGAAGGAATCGGTGGAGAAGGCCAGTCGGGCGCCGCCGAGCGACACCGAAGCCGAATCGCCCATCTGCGCGAGCGTCTCGCCTCCGAAGGCGGGGGCGAAGATGTGCTGGACCAGTTCGGCGGAGAGCGCGCCGCCACCGCCGTGGCCCATCACGATGCGGGGGTGATCCCGCAGCGGGGCCGGACACGTCCATGCTGTGGGATCGAGGGGCGGGACACCCGGGGTGGACGCTGCCGAAGCGGCTCCGTCGCCGCGCGTGAGGATGTCGACGGTCTCAGCCAACGGGGGTCGCCTCCAGTCGTGCGGTCTTGTTCATGTCCAGCCGCCGGTAGAGGTAGTACGCGGCGCAGGCGCCCTCGCTGGAGACCATGGTGGCTCCCAGCGGGGTTCGAGGGGTGCAGGCGGTGCCGAATGCCTCGCACTGATGGGGTTTCAGCAGGCCCTGCAGGACCTCTCCACTACGGCATTGAGCGGGTTCACGGGTATCGATGCCGGTCACCGAGAAGCGGTATTCGGCGTCGTAGTCCCGATAGCGCGAGGAGAGCCGCCAGCCGCTGCCGGGAATGACGCCGATGCCGCGCCAGGTCCGGTCGGTCACCTCGAAGACATCCTCCAGCATGGCCAGAGCGGCGGGGTTCCCCTCGGGGCGGACCGCGCGCGGATAGGCGTTGTCCACGGTGTGTTCGCCGCGCTCCAACTGGGCCACGGTGCGGCGTACACCTTCCAGGATGTCCAGCGGTTCGAATCCCGTGACCACGATCGGGACGCCGAACCGGTCGGCCAGCCCGGGATATTCGCCCATGCCCATCACACTGCACACATGTCCCGCGGCGAGGAATGCCTGTACCCGGCAGTTCGGCGACTGCATGATCGCCTCGATCGCCGGTGGCACCCGGACATGGGACACCAGCAGACTGAAGTTGCGGATGCCGAGCCTGCGTGCCTGATGGACCGTCATCGCATTGGGAGGGGCGGTGGTTTCGAAGCCGATTCCGAAGAACACGACCTCCCGGTCCGAATTCTGCTGGGCGATCTTCAGCGCGTCGAGCGGGGAGTAGACGACGCGCACGTCTCCGCCCTCGCTGCGGACTCGGAAGAGGTCGCGTCCGGTGCCGGGGACGCGGAGCATGTCGCCGAAGGAACAGAAGATCACTTCGGGACGGGAGGCGATCTCGAGCGCCTTGTCGATGACTTCCAGCGGGGTGACGCAGACGGGGCAGCCCGGTCCATGGATCAGTTCCACCTGGTCCGGCAGGAGTTGGTCGATGCCGTGCCGGATGATGGTGTGGGTCTGCCCGCCGCAGACCTCCATCAGCGCCCACGGCCTGGTGACGGTGGAGCGGATCTCGTCGAGCAGCCTGCGGGCCAGCTCGGGGTCCTGGAATTCGTCGATGTACTTCACTGCCGCGCCTCCTGCGGTGCGTCACCGGCGTCGGGCAACGGCAATCCGCCGGCCTCTGCCGCCATTTCCCAAGGGTCGCCGAACTCCTCCTGAAGCATTCCGAGTTGAGCGAACAGCTCCAGCGTCTGCCGGGCCGACTCCTCGTCCAGCCGCTGCAGGGCGAACCCCACGTGGACGATGGCGTACTCGCCGACCTGAAGGTCCGGCAGATACTCCAGACACGCTTCCTTGACCACCCCACCGAAATCGACGGTGGCCATGCGGGTACCGTCCCGTTCCTCGATTTCCAGTACTCTGCCGGGCACCGCCAGGCACATGGCTCCTCCTTGCTGTGGTTGAATCCGCCTGCCCGGCCCTGCCGGGACACGCCGTCAGTCGATGGCTGCACTGCCCCGCGCCGATCCGATACGGCCGTCGAGTGGCCGGGCGGCGTGCGTCCGAGCGGCCACCATCACCTGTCCCAGGGCCAGCCCCCCGTCGCTCGGGGGGACCTTGTGGTGTCGCAGGACGGTGAAATCGTGGCCGCGGAGTATCCGGGCGCACGCCGAGGAGAGTCGCGTGTTGGCGAACACACCACCGGTCAGGGCGACGGTGTCCAGGCCATACCGCTCACGCGCCAGAACACAGACGCTGTGTACGAGGGCGGCGACCGCCTCGTGGAAGCGGGCCGCGACAACTCCCGGCGCGGTGCCCGCGTATACATCCTCGACCGCTGCGGAGAGTACCGGCGCGGGGTCGGCGATCAGCGGACCCCCGCTGTCCGGCGCGGGCGATCGCAGGGCGAAACCGTATCCGCCGCAGTCGTCCTCAGCCGTTCCCAGGGCAGCGGATTCGAGTTCGACGGCGGCCTGGGCCTCGTATCCGGCCCGGTGACAGATTCCCGTGAGGGAGGAGATGGCGTCGAACAGCCGGCCCATGCTGGAGGTGGGGACGCAGTTGAGATTACGCTCCAACTGACGTTTCAGCGTTGCCAGTTCGTCGGACGGACAGGCCGTCGTGCACGGCAGGTCCTGCGCCCAGCCGATGCCTGCCGCGTACAGATGTGCCAGGGCCATCCGGTAGGGACGCCGTACGGCTGCGTCGCCGCCGGGGAGCGGGACGTACGCGAGATGCCCGAACCGTTGGTATCCATCGTAGTCCGCCAACAGGAACTCGCCGCCCCACACAGCACCGTCGTCGCCGTAGCCGGTGCCGTCGAACGCCACTCCGATCACCCGCCGGCCGCCGTCCAGGCCGTGTTCGGCCATCGCGGAGGCAATGTGTGCGTGATGGTGCTGCACGCGCACGACGGGCCGTCCACCGGCCAGACGGCGAATCAGCTGTCCCGAGCGATATCCGGGGTGTCCGTCGGCCGCCAGGATTTCGGGTCGCACCCCGGCGATGGTCTCCAGCTGCTGTCCGGCATGCTCGAACGCGTGTTGGGTGGCAAGGTCGTCCATGTCACCGATGTGGGCGGACAGCCAGGCCCGGCTCCCTTCCGCCAGGCACAGGGTGTTCTTGAGGTCGCCGCCCGCTGCGAGGATCGCCGGTACCGGGAGGGGCAGTTCGAGGGGCCGGGGGGCGTAACCGCGCGAGCGGCGTACGGTCAGCGGTTCCCCGTCACAGACGCGTACGACGGAGTCGTCGCACGGTACATGGATCGGACGGTCGTGAGTCAGCCAGGCGTCGGCCAGGCGGGCGAGCCGGTCCAGCGCTTCGGCATCGTCGGTGACGATCGGTTCCCCGGCCACGTTGCCGCTGGTCATGACGAGCAGGCGCGGCCCGGCCGGGTCGCCGGGCAGGCCGAGGAGCAGGTGGTGCAGGGGGGTGTAGGCGAGCATGACGCCGAGGTCGGGACTGCCGGGGGCGACGCTGTCCGACGGCACCGGGGCGTCCGGCCCGCAGTCACCGCGACTGCGGCGCCTCAGCAGGACGATCGGCCGGACGACGCCGGTGAGCAGGGCCCGCTCCTCGGCTCCGACATGGACGAGGTGTTCGATGTCGGTGATGTCGCGGGCCATCAGGGCGAACGGCTTGTCGCCACGGGCCTTGCGGCGGCGTAGATCGGCCACGGCCCGGTGGCTGGCCGCATCGCAGGCGAGGTGGTAGCCGCCGAGCCCCTTGACGGCGAGGATCGCGCCGCCGGCCAGGAGCCGGCGGGCCTCGGCGACCGGGTCCGTTGCGGTCGCGCGTCGTGCGGGCTTGTCCGGATCCGGGTGTGCCACCAGCAGTTCGAGACGGGGCCCGCATCGGTGGCAGGCGACCGGCTGGGCATGGAAGCGGCGGTCTGCGGGGTCTGCGTACTCGCGGGCGCAGTCCGGACACATGGGGAAGCGGGCCATGGTGGTGTGCGCGCGGTCGTACGGCAGATCCGTGACGATGGTGAACCGCGGCCCGCAGTTGGTGCAGGTGATGAAGGGGTGCCGGTGGCGCCGGTCCGCGGGGTCGGCCAGCTCGGCGAGACAGTCGGCGCAGGTGGCCACGTCCGGGGGGACCAGAGTGCGGGAGGGTCCGCCGGTCCGGGAGGCGACGATGGTGAATCCTGTGTCACCCGCGGCGGGGACTTCCCTGTGCTCGACGGAATCGAGGACGGCCATGGGCGGCGCGTCCGCGGCGATTCCTTCGCAGAACAGGGTCACGGCGGCCGGTGAGCCCTCGACTTCCGCGACGACGCCTTCGGGAGTGTTGGTGACATGTCCCGCCAGGCCCATCGCGAGGGCGCGTGTGTACAGGTAGGGCCGGAACCCCACGCCTTGGACGATCCCCCGGACGGTGACCCGGCGACGCTGCGCCGGCTCTGCGGTGGCAGGGCCGGACCGTTGCGCCGTCACGCGCGGGTCGGCGCCGTGGCGCCGGACGCGTCCGCCGCAGCACCCGGCTCGCCCCGACCGGCATGCGTGTGGGTCCGGCTGCGAGAAGCTTCGCCGGGCTCCGTGTGTGTATGGGTGTGCGTGGAGTGGTGCTGCTGGGCCATGACGGGCCGGTGGACCGGCGCGCCGTTCGCGGCGGCCAGCGCCCGGTCGAGAAGCGCCCCGACGCCGGCACCGCGCCGGGCGGACGTGAGGAGCACCTCCACACCGGGATTGACCTGCTCGACATGGGCGCGGAACGCGTCCTCGTCGAACTCGACGGCGTCGGCGATGTCCGTCTTCGTCACGAGCACCAGGTGCGCCAGCCCGAAGGCGGTGGGGTACTTCAGCGGCTTGTCCTCGCCCTCGGTGACCGAGGCGAGGACGACCCTCAGGGTTTCACCGAGGTCGTACGAGGCCGGGCAGACCAGGTTGCCGACGTTCTCCACGAACAGGAGCCGCGTGGCCTCGGGCAGCCACCCGTCGAGGTGTCCGCCCAGCATCCGGGCCTCCAGATGACAGAGCCCGTCGGTGAGCACCTGCTTGACCGGGGCGCCGGAGCGGGCCAGGCGCGTGGCGTCGTTCTCGGTGGCCAGGTCGGCGGTCAGTGCCGCGACGGGGACGCCCGTCTCGCGGGCCAGGACCAGTTCGCGTTCGAGCAGTGCCGTTTTCCCACTGCCCGGGCTGGAGAGCAGATTGACGACCGCGGTGCCGCGGGCGGCGAGTTCGGTGCGCAGGTGATGCGCTGTCGTGTCGTTCTTCGCGAGTACCGCCTGCTGCAGATCGACCACACGGCACATGGTTCAGCGCTCCTCGGACATCGGTTCACGGGTACGTCTCTGCATGGGCCCTTCGTCCCAGCGGACGTCGGCGATCTGCAGCTCGCGGCCCGAGAGCAGCTCCGCGGTCGCCTCGCCGCACAAGGGGCAGCACAGTTGCGGTGGCATTCCGACCGCCCATTCGTCAGCACACGGCGCGCAGCGTGCTCGCGCCGGTACGGCGTCGACCACGAGCTCCGCGCCTTCCAGCACGGTTCCGGCGCAGGCCAGCTCGAAGCAGAAGGACAGTGCGTCGGGGACCACTCCGGCCAGCTCGCCGACCTGGAGCCGGACGGAGGTGACGGCGACGGCTCCACCGTCCCGGGCTGCTTCTTCCACCTGACCGACGACGGCCATGGCGATGGACATCTCGTGCATGGGTCTCCGTCCTGCCCGGGTCATTACAACGGGAGGTCACGGCCGCCTCCGGCCCGGCTCGCCGACGCCGCCCGGCAGGTACGTCATTCGGTGCAGCCCGGGCCCGGCCACTCGGGTGCCGTCACATGCACCGGATGCGCACGTAGCGTTTGATGTCGGGCAGTACCTGGGCCACGAGTGCGGCGAGGGCGGCGGCAAGGGCGCCACCGATGATGATCTTCTTCATGACAGGTTCGTCTCCTCAGAGTTGGGCCGGGCCGGCCGCCGACTGCGCGGCGGACGCGGCCCGTTCGTCGTCCCGCACCAGGTGCAGGACCATTTTCACGGCCTCCGGAACGGCAGCCGCGACGGGCTCGCTCAGGCCGATGCCCTCGTCGACGCGGGCGGGTTCGCATCCGACGACCAGCGTGCGCCCCGGGGGCGTGCAGCCCGTCCCGGCGCACAGGGTTTCCAGCAGGGTCAGGACCGCGTCGGGGGACATCCGGTGGCCGTCGAGCAACGCTTCCTGCGGCTCGATACGGCCGGGCCGGTCGGCCTCGATCAGATACAGCGTTCCGGGCTCGCCGCCGCGTTGCGTGGCATCGATCAGGACCAGTGTGTCGTACCCGTCGAGGAGCTGGTACGCAAGATGGACTCCGCGCACCCCGATGTCCACCGCTTCGACGTGGCCGGGCAGGGGTCCTGCCGCCAGTCGTCGTACGGTCTCGACACCGAAGCCGTCGTCGCCGAGGAAGATGTTCCCGACGCCCGCGACCAGAGTCGTCGCTCGCTGCTCCGAGGGCACCGTCATGCGTCCTCCAGGGGTGTGACCTCGTCGGGCTGGAAGTAGAGGAACCGGCCCTGCTCGCGCCGGATGTCCGCACCGGGGTCGCCCTCCACGGTGACCGCGAGGTGCACTCCCCCGTCCACGTCGTGGAGTACCGCTTCGACCAGTGCGCTGCGGTCCTTCAGAAAGAGGTCCTGGGCGTCGGTACGGCGCAGGCCCGGCCGCAGCAGTACGCGGCTGCCCGCGCCCACCGGTCGGCCGTCCACCAGAATCCGGTCGTGCGCCGGGTCGGCGCCGCCGTCGCCTGCCGGGTCCCACCACGGCTGGTCCGGCCTGATCAGGTCGTACTCGTCGGACCCTTCCGGCACTTGTGGAATTCCGTCGGAGGCGACGGCCGCGGGCGCACTCGGCTCGGTGACCTCCCGCAGGGCCCGCATCGCGCCGTGCAGCCGCTCCAGGACCTCGGGGGGCATCGAGTCGGCCAGGTCGATCACTGCGGCCGCCCGGTCGTCCGTCCCCCGGGCCTCACGCTTCTCCTGGTCCGTCAGGGCGGCCGTCCGCAGCGCGAGGATCTCGTCGATCTCCGTGGAGTCGTACAGCGCTCCGGGGCTCTCAGGGGCGATGGCCGGGTGGTCCTCAAGGATGATCGGGGACGAGAGCATCAGGTCCGCTCGGCCGGGCTCCCCGGCCAGTACGGGCCAGGTGTGCAGGTTCCGGCAGCCCGCGACCGCGCCCTTGGCCCACTGGGGAGGGTCCGTCATCGACAGGAACGAGCCTGCGTCGAGGCCCAGGAGGAGGTGGGCGGCCACCAGTGATCTGGGCAGCGCGGCATCGCGGTCGGGGTCGGCGGCGTCCGGCGTCCAGGTGCTGGTGTTCTCCACCACGGCGGTGAGCCGCATCGCCCGGTAGGGGCCGTCGAGTTCGGCGGCGGACAGCCTCACCGTGCCGTTGACCTCCTCGCAGCGGCGCACCAGGCGCCCCACGGTCCGGCCCTCCTCGTCGCGGACCGTTTCGTACTCCTCGCGTGCCGGGCGCGTGAAGTGGACGACGACGCCGTCGCCGGCGAGTTCGGCCACGGTGGTGAGCACTTCGACCCGTTCCTCCGCGCCCTCGTCCCAGGGAACCAGGACCCGGTCGGTGAGATGGAGTTCGGGGACGGTCCGGAAGGTACCGTCCCCCCGGATCTGCTGCACGGTGCGGCGCTGGGCGTGCAGGAACCGCACCTCGGCCGCCAGCGTCGCATTCGCCTTCGGTTCCATCAGACACTCGGTGTGCTGGAAGTCGTGTTCCTCGGCGGCCGCCGCCCAGGCCGGTGGCACGAGCACCCCGAACTGCCAGCGGAGCCGGTTCTTGGCCGCCGACGCACGGTACGGGTACAGGACGTAGCCCTCGAAGAGGACCGCGTCGGCCACGCCTCGGGCGGCGGCGAAACGGGCTTCCAGCGCGGGGGTGAGCGCGGATGTGGTCATTGCGCCGTCCTCTCGGCGAGCCCCGCGTCGGCGAGTCTTCGGTCCGGTGGCGGGAGGGCGGCCGTGGTCCCGGCCGCGTCGAGAAGTGCCTGGACGGTCGCCTCCCAGGACGGCAGTGCCTGCCGGGAGCGGAATTCCAGCAGCGCGTCCATGGTGTCGCGGCGGAGGCGGATCCAGCCGCACCCGGGAAAGTGCTGATCGACCATCTCCTGCCACACCGCCACCGGCATCCTGAACGGCGCCTCCAGGTCCCACGGCACCGGCTCGACCCGGAAGCCGCCGGAGCCGGTGAAGGCGGTGCCGGAGAAGAGCATCAGGAGCGGCACCTCACCGTCCGTCAGCGCGTTCATGTACCGCGTCGCGGCGATCTCCAGGTCATACGTGCAGGGCACGACGACGTCCGTCTCGGTTTCTCCGGTGAACGCGGGAACCATGACCGGGACCTGGGCGAACTGCACGGGCTGGAGTGTGCTGCCCCAGCGTGAGCGCTCTCCGAACAGGTCCGTCAGGCCTTCGGCCTCGGTCGTTTCGTAGCCGCGCCGGGCCGGTTCGATGCGGATCTGGCAGCGCAGCGCGAGCGCGTGGACCCGCGCTCCCTCGGACACGGTGATGCGCAGCCGGAAGACGAGGGTTGGGCCGGCGGCGTACGGATCGGCGCGTACGCCGGTGCAGGTGAAGGTGAAGTCCGTCATGGCTGACGCTCCCCCACCGTTGCCTCGGCCCGACGTTCGATGTGTTCGAAGAACGCCTGCAGATCGGCCCGGGCCTCGGCTCCGCCGTCGAAGCCCTGCCACCGCAGGCGCATGCGTCCCACCAGCTCGTAGCAGATGTCGATCGGTACCAGATAGCACTCGGCCCGGCCCTCGGAGCGGCGCAACAGCAGGGCTTCCACGTCGGGTTCGAGCAGCTCGGAGAGACGGCTGCCGCCGAGGACCGTCTGCCAGGCCAACGGATCGAGTTCGCTCTCGGTGGCTCCGGCGGGGCTCGGGTAGAGCGCCACCAGCCGGTCCAGTGCGGCGTTGCGGAAGAAGAACGCCACGCCGACCGGGATCTGCAGGAGCTCCCACGCGTTGTCGTCGAGACGGTGGTCGTGGTCGGCGAGGTAGCGGTCCGGGACGCTCAGGAAGCGGCCGTGGGCGGCGCCGGGCCGCTCGAAGAGCAGGGCGCACGGGGTGCAGGCGCACGCCAGCGACCGTTGCTCGGTGTCCACCAGATGCCGGTGGTTGTCCTCGGCGACCAGGACTCCGCACAGTTCGCACCGCTCCTGCCGCGGCTCACGCGGTAGCGCGAACCGCCGCAGGATGTGTACGCCCGAGGCGGGCGCGGACCGCCCGGCCCACGTCCGGGGCGCGCTCATGGCGTCCCGGCCGGGGCCGGACGGGCGGTCGACGCGCCTTTCGGCGTGCGGGTTCCGATCTGAAGGAGTGCCGGCTCCCGACTGGCGGAGGCGGGCTCCATCTCGACCGTGGTGACTTCCGGTGCGAAGCAGGCCAGGGAATTCTCGACGGACAGCTGTGCGACCGGCGCACCGCTGCAGCCGCAGCCGCCCGTGCCGGCGGTCCGCAGGCGCAGGGTGCCCGTGCTGTCGTCGAAGCTCACCACCTCGACGGGATCACGGACGGCTTCGAGGGCCCGCCCGATACGCATGCCGGTGTCCTCGGGGTGCAGGTCGTGCAGGACCAGCAGGCTCGACACGAGGCCGTCGCCCAGGAGCGCGTCCAGGGTGTCGCCGGTATCGCGGCCCGGTGCGGCCAGGAGCCCGTCGATGATCCGGGCCAGCCCTGCCCCGTAGAAGTCCATCAGGGCCCGCACCAGTTCCTCGGCCGTCGCGGAGGTCTTCCGGTCACCGGCTGCCGTCAGTTGTTCGAGCACCTCTTCGACGCGGCGCCCGGCCTGCTCCGCGTCGAGCACCTTCGCTGCCGCGGTATGTGTGGTCGCGCTCATCCGCCGAGTCCGCTCAGACCGGTGGGCACATGCATCTTCTGCACGGTTCGGCCGCCGCCGACGTACATATGGACGCCGCACGGGAGGCAGGGGTCGAAGCTGCGCACGGTGCGCATGATGTCGATGCCTTTGAAGTTCTCCGGCGGGTTCTCCTCGAAGATCGGAGTGTTCTGCACGGCGTCCTCGTACGGGCCGGGAGTTCCGTAGGTGTCCCTGGTGCTGGCGTTCCACGGCGTCGGAGGGTAGGGGTGGTAGTTGGCGATCTTGCCGTCTCTGATCACCATGTGGTGCGACAGCACACCCCGCACGGCCTCGGTGAATCCGACGCCGATGCTCTCGTCGGGGACATCGAACTTCTCCCAGGTCTGGGTGCGTCCGGCGCGGACCTCCTCAAGCCCCTTTTCGGCGCAGTGCAGCGCGATCGCGGCCGCGTACGCCTGGAAGTACGTGCGGGCGCGGTTGCGCTCCAGCGCGTTGCTCCACTTCGGGATCTGCCACTCGAAGGTGGTCTCGGGCTTGGTCATGGTGCGGGGCAGGTTGATGACGACGCTGTGTCCGGTGGCCTTGACGTAGCCGACGTCGACGAGCCCGGACAGGGCGGTGGACCACAGCCGGGCGATGGGACCGCCGCCGGTGTCCAGGGCCAGGTGGTCCTTGCCGTCGAACCAGCGCGGCGACATCACCCAGCTGTACTTGTCGTCGAAGTTCCGCTTCTGCGGCGCGGGGATCGTGTGCTGGTTCCACGGGTGGCGTGGGTCGACCGGGTTGCCGAGCGGGTCGTGGGTGACGAACTGCTCCTTGCCCTGCCAGTCGTCGTAGTACGAACTGCCTAGCAGGATCCGGATGCCGAGGTTGATCTCGGTCAGGTCGTTGGTGACCAGCTTGCCGTCCACGATCACACCCGGGGTGACGAACATCCTCCGTCCCCAGTCGCTCATGTTGGCGTAGGTGAAGTCGCAGTGCTCGGGGTCGTTGAGCGCTCCCCAGCAGCCGAGCAGCACCCGTCGGCGCCCGACCTCCTCGTACCCGGGCAGGGCCTCGTAGAAGAAGTCGAACAGGTCGTCGTGCAGGGGCACGACCCGCTTCATGAACTCCACATAGCGCATGAGGCGGCTGAGGTAGTCCGTGAAGAGCTGGACGGAGGCGACGGTGCCCACCCCGCCCGGGTAGAGCGTGGAGGGGTGCACATGGCGCCCCTCCATCAGGCAGAACATCTCCCGCGTGTAGCGGCTCACCTGGAGGGCCTCGCGGTAGAACTCGCCCTCGATGGGGTTGAGAGACCGCATGATGTCGGCGATCGTGCGGTATCCGTGCTCCCCGGCGTGCGGCGCCTCGGTACGCTCGGCGAGTTCCAGGACACCGGGATTGGTCTCGCGGACCATCTTTTCGCAGTAGTCGACCCCGACCAGGTTCTCCTGGAAGATGTTGTGGTCGAACATGTACTCCGCGGACTCGCCGAGGTTGATGATCCACTCACCGAGGTGCGGCGGCTTCACCCCGTACGCCATGTTCTGCGTGTACACGGAACACGTGGCGTGGTTGTCGCCGCAGATCCCGCAGATGCGGCTGGTGATGAAGTGCGCGTCCCTGGGGTCCTTGCCCCGCATGAAGACGCTGTAGCCACGGAAGACCGATGAGGTGCTGTAGCACTCCGCGACCCGCTTCTGCTTGAAGTCGATCTTCGTGTGGATACCGAGACTGCCCACGATCCGGGTGATCGGATCCCAGGCCATCTCCACCAGGCCGCTGCCGTCGCCGGCCGCCTTCGTTGTCGGTGCCATCGTGTGTGCCGTAGCCCTTCTGATAAGCGTGAGGTGGGGTCGTCACCGGGAGGTGCGCAGTGCCGTCGGTGTCCTGGACGGGTTCACCACGGGGGCCGGTAGCCGGTGGTCAGCCGGTCCCTCTTGTGCCGCCACTTCGGCTCCTTGTCCACGGTCTTCGCCGTGATCGACCGGAGCCGGCGGATGACCGCGCCGTACGCGCCGCTGGCGGTGACGGAGACCTTGGCGCCCGGCGGTTCGTCCATGAACGGCATGAACTTGTCGGGGAAGCCCGGCATGGTGCAGGCGATGCAGATGCCACCCACGTTGGGGCAGCCTCCGATGCCGTTCATCCAGCCGCGTTTGGGTACGTTGCACTTGACGACGGGGCCCCAGCAGCCGAGCTTGACCAGGCACTTGGGCGAGTCGTAGGTCTCGGCGAACTCGCCCTGTTCGTAGTACCCGGCCCGGTCGCACCCCTCGTGCACGGTGGCGCCGAACAGCCAGGTGGGACGGAGCTTGTCGTCCAGCGGAATCATCGGAGCGGATCCCGCCGCCTGGTACAGCAGGTACGTCAAGGTCTCCGAGAAGTTGTCCGGCTGGATCGGGCAGCCGGGCACGCACACGATCGGGATCCCGGCCTTCGACTTCCAGTCCCAGCCGAGATAGTCGGGCAGGCCCATGGCACCGGTCGGGTTGCCGGCCATCGCGTGGATTCCGCCGTACGTGGCGCAGGTCCCGATGGCGACGACGGCCAGGGCCTTGGGCGCCAGCCGGTCGATCCATTCGCTGGTGGTGACCGGCTGGCCGGTCTCCGGGTTGTCACCGAAGCCGCACCAGTAGCCCTCCGCCTTGATCGTCTCGTTCGGGATGGAACCCTCCACGACCAGGACGAAGGGGTCGATCTCGCCGCGCTCGCCCTTGAAGAACCACTCGATGAACGTGTCCGCACCGCCCACCGGGCCGCTGTCGAAGTCGATCAGCGGCCAGTGGACCTCGATCTTGGGCAGACCGGGCAGCGCACCGGTCACGATCTCTTCGATGCTCGGCTGCATCGCGGCGGTCAGGGCCACCGAGTCGCCGTCACAGCTCAGCCCCGCGTTGATCCAGAGGATGTGGATCGGGGACTCTTCTCCGGTGGCCGCAGCGGATGCGTCCACGGTGTTCGACGTTGCTGCATCCATGAGGATGCCTCCCTGGAAAGAGACAACAGTGAAGGCCGGTATGTCGGCCTTCACTGTTGTTGGTAGCAAGCCTTCGGTGCGGATACACCATCGTGCGCCGCCAGTGCGGTGACGCCGGACTCAAAGGCGGGCCGTCCCGCTGCGGGTCCGGCGGCCGGGGCGAGGTGCGAGGGGCGGCCCGAGGGAGGATCCTTGTGGACGAATGCGCGCCGCAGTGCGTGGTAGGGCGACCGTGGGTCGAAGAAGGTCCGCCGCATCGCCGCCAGTTCCTGCTCGCGGTAGTCGGCCAGGGGTCTGTGGGCCTCGTCCCGGTCCCGCTCCGCCTTCTTCGCCGCGATCCGCGCCTGTGCCGCGGGCGACGCGGCGAGGCGGGCCGCCAGCCGGGTGACCTCGTCCGTGAACGACTGGGCAGCGCAGTCGACCGTCAGGTCGGCCAGTCCGAGCCGCACCGCGGCTTCGGCGCTCACCGGCAGCGCATCGCCGGTGAGGCGATCCGCGGCGGCGCTCCCCACCCGGCGCGGCAGCGTGTACGTCCAGTACTCGGAGCCGTACAGCCCCATCAGTCGGTAGTGCGGGTTCAGCACCGCGCCCGACCTGCACCAGATCTCGTCCGCGGCCAGGGCGAGCATCACCCCGCCCGCGGCCGCGTTGCCGCCCACGGCGGAGACCACCAGCCGGTCGGTGGTGGTCAGTACGGCCTCCACGAGGTCGTCCATGGCGTTGATGTTGGCCCAGGACTCCTCGCCGGGGTCGGCGGCGGCCTCGATGACATTGAGGTGGATGCCGTTGGAGAAGAAGTCCCGGCCGCCGCCCAGCACCAGCACCGCGGTGGGCCGTCGGCAGGCCACCAGGTAGGCGTCGTGCAGGCGTCGGCACTGCGCCGTGCTCATCGCACCGCCGGGGAAGGAGAACGAGAGGATCCCGGCCTGCCCCACCTCCCGGTACCGGATGTCGCTCCAGCCGTGCCAACCCCCTTCGTCGTACAGCGGCGCGGGATGCTCGGGCAGTGCGGGCAGACGCCCGGCGAGCGCCGTCACAGCGGGCAGCTTGAACGTGGCGGGCCCGCCCGGTGTGCGGCGGGGGCGGAGTTCGGGGATCCACACCGCGCCGTCGGTCGTCGCCCGGCAAACGGCCCCTGCCCGTACAGCCACCAGCTCGCCCGGCCTGCCGCGCAGTTCGTGCTCCGGGTGCCCCCCGTGCAGAAACCATTCGTCCCCGAGCAGTTCGTCGAGCACTCCGGGGAACGAGTCGGCGGCCCGCAGCTTGCGCAGGACCGCTTCCGTGGAGTCCGACTCCCAGTCGATGCGACGGCGCTCCTGGCGGAAGTACGGGCGCGTACGAATACACAGCTCCTCGTCCCCGCCGGTCTGCGGACGAGGGACGTACGTACCGGACGCGAAGCGCTCGACGGCGAGGTGCACAGCCCGCAACGCGGCGTCGGAGACTTCGTTGCGGTACAGGTCGCTCTTGCCCACCGGAGGCACCGCGAAGGTGGCCGATGCCCAGATGTCTCCGGCATCCATCTCCTCGTCGGCCTGCAGGACCGTCACGCCCCAGGTGTCCGCGTCCTCGTGGATGGCCCAGTCGAGGGAAGAAGGCCCGCGGTCACCGGGTGGGCCGGGGTGGACGACGAGGCAGGTGTGCGCCGCCCACACGTCCCGGGGGATGGCGGTCTTCAGCAACGGAGCCAGGATGAGGTCGGGCGCGAACTCGTGGACGGCTCGGCGCAGCGACGCGTCGCGAGCTGACGCGTCCCCGATTGTGAGCTCCACCGCCACGGCGTGACCGCGGTCCCTCAGCTCGGCATGAACACGCTGAGTGAGACTGTTGAACGCGCTCGCCATGATCAGAATGTGCATGGCAATCTCCCAACGCCGGGCAGATCCGGCTGGTAGCGATCGTGGGTATCGCAATCGGGGCTCCAGCGGCAACCGGCCGCGAGGTCACCCGAAAGCGAACGTATCGGCGACCACTCAGTGGAACCCGTGGACCGAGCCCGGCGCTCAGCGGATCGGAATGAACCGGACAAGGGCATGACACGGAACCGAGCGTTCGTTCCGAGCCCGACTACGCACCCGCCGCGACCGGTCGGGGCCGGGCGGCATGGCCCGCCCCGGCAGCCTGTTATCTTTACGTGACTTCGCGACGCAACTCTCGGTCATGCTTTGGCCTTTGCTGTGGCGGAGTCGCAAGGGGGAAGCGCGTGACCGCCCTCTGGGCGTTTCGGACCGATCAGCAGCCGCACGGCCTGAACTGAACCTGGGGATGCACATGCCATACACCGGCCGGGACGCCTGACCCTGCCGCCCGCCGAGCGCCGGGCAGGCTTCCGCGGGGCCCCGGGAGGGCCGGCCGAAACGGCGCGTGGCGGCGCACGAGCAATGACCACTACACGTGTACGGGCACGGTCGTAGTCTGCGGCCGGCCCGGCCTGTCATGGCTGGACGGAATGACACAACACAACTTATTCAGTAGAACGGCACATGCCGCTCGGGCCGTGTTAGCCCCCGGGAAGAGATGCAGAAGACAGGCGAACCGACCGCGCCTGCGCCTGCCCCGCAAGCCGGACTATCCGCGCACGGGCCGACGCGGCTGGCGAAGGTGGGTGCCCTCGTGGCGGCTCGCCGTGGGTTCGTTCCTGATGTTCACCGCAACGCTGACGACCGTGGTGGCCATCGCCTACGCGCGTACGGACATCCCCGAGGACCTCAACGCTTTCGCCACCCAGCAGGACACCGTCTACTACTGGGCCGACGGCACTCCCATGGCCCGTACGGGCTGGGTGAGCCGCCAGGAGATGCCTCTGTCGAAGATTCCCGACGATGTCCGATGGGCCGTGCTGGCGGCCGAGAACGCCGACTTCTACTCGGACCACGGCATATCGACGCAGGGAATCACCCGCGCGCTGTGGCGCACGGTCGGCGAGGGGGACACCCAGGGCGGATCGACCATCACCCAGCAGTACGTCAAGAACGTCTACCTCTCGCAGGACCAGTCCTTCTCCCGCAAGTTCACCGAGATGCTGCTCGCGGTCAAACTCGACCGGCATGTGAGCAAGGACAAGATCCTTGAGGAGTACCTGAACACCAGTTGGTTCGGCCGCGGCACCTACGGCCTCCAGCGCGCGGCCCAGGCCTACTACGGCAAGGAGGTCACCGAACTCGACGCCGGCGAGGGCGCGTTCCTC
Organism: Streptomyces sp. NPDC111516; assembly: GCF_055635345.1. Lineage (NCBI taxonomy): Bacteria > Bacillati > Actinomycetota > Actinomycetes > Kitasatosporales > Streptomycetaceae > Streptomyces > Streptomyces sp. NPDC111516. Next base: position 207,212 of record NZ_JBVKBV010000005.1, read on the forward strand.
GCGTCCTTACTCAAGGGGGCCTCGCTCTACGACCCCGCCGTCAGCCCCCGCAACCGTGACCGTGCCGTCAAACGGTGGAAATGGACGCTGGACCGCATGGTGGAGATCGGCAGGCTGAGCCCGGCCGAGCGCGCCCGGTACACCACCTTTCCCGAGCCCAAGCCGCCCCACAGACCCAACAGCACGGCCGGACAGGACGGTTATCTCGTCCAGCTCGCCGAGTCGTACGCCAAGCGTGCGGCGCACATCTCCGACGCACGCTTCGACCTCGGCGGCTACCAGATCTACACGACGTTCGAGAAGCCGCGGATGACCGCCCTCACCCGGGCCGTGAAGGATGCGCGCCACGACACACTCGACCCCGGGCAGCGCAAGACCGATCGCCATGTCCGGTTCGGGGCCGCGTCCGTCGCCCCGGACGGCCGGATCCTCGCCGTGTACGGCGGACCGGACTTCGAGCGGCAGGCCTTCAACGAATCCAACGCGAGTACCGTACCGGCCGGTTCGGCGTTCACGCCGTTCGTCTACGCCGCCGGTCTGGAACACGGCGTCTCACGCGGGCGCAACGGTCCCCGGACCACCGTCACACCCTCGACCGTGTACGACGGTGACGACGGCACTCCGGTCGTGACGCCCGAAGGCCCCTACTGGGACCGCAGCGGCAAGACGGTCAATGGTCACAACGACGGCAACCGATCCTACGGCCGCATCAGTCTGCACGACGCCATGGCGAAGGCCGTGAACTCCCCGTTTCTCCAACTCGGCATGGATGCCGGGCTGAAGCAGGTCCGTAGGACGGCCGAGGCATCGGGGCTGCTCCCCTCCAGCTTCGGTCCACCCGTTCCCGCATTCTCGATGGGCAACTCCACGCCGAGCGCCATCCGTATGGCCGACGCGTACGGCATGTTCGCGGCCCACGGCATGCACACCGATCCGTACTCGGTTCGCAAGGTCACGCGCAACGGCGAGCCGGTCCGGCTGGATCTTCCGCGGGCCACGCGCGCCGTGCGCTCCGCCGTCGCCGACGAGGTCACCGCGGCGCTCGCACGGCCCGGCAAGGAGAGCGGCACGCCCTCCGCCGCACCCGTCGCCGCCAAGGCGGGAACCACCGAGGACGACACCGCACGCTGGTACGTCGGTTACGACCGGGCCGCGTCCACTGCCGTGGTCGTGTACCGCATGGACCTGGCAAAGAGTCTGGCGCCACTTCCGCTGAAGGGGCTCGGCGGCACCGCGGCCGACGGCAAGAAGCTCCCGTCCCGGATCTGGCACTCATACACGGAAGCCACGACGAAATGACAGACACCAGAGCAGAATCGGCCGTTCAACGAATACGGGCCGGCTTGACGCCCCGTATCGTCCTGGGGCTCGCGGCATGTGTGGTGGCGTCTGGTGCCGCGGCGCTCGTTGCGTCGGCATCCGACGATTCCCCGGACCACGGGACCCCGCAGCAGGGGGCGAGCACCGTCGCCGCGCCGACCCCTACTGCCCGGGAGCATCGCGGGAGCGACGGGAAGGTGACGGAAGAGGAGAAGTGGGACGGGAAGGTCAGGATTCTGGGGGACGGTTCCACGTCCTACACGGGCCCGCAGCCCGGCCGGTCGAAGGCCGAGCGCCTCAAGCCCGGGGAGAAACCGCCCCAGTTCGTGGTGTTCTCGTGGGACGGCGCGCTCGAGGGGGACGACCGCACGTTCTCGCGCTTCCGCCGTGCGGCGAAGGAGAGCAATGCGCACATGACGTTCTTCCTCACCGGTATCTACCTCCTTCCGGAGGAGAAGAGGAACCTCTACGAACCGCCCCGGCACAAGCCCGGAGCGGCCGCGATCTCCTACCCGACGCGCGAACACATCCGCATGACGCTGGAACAGCTCGGCGGCGCCTGGCGGGAGGGCAACGAGATCGGATCCCACTTCAACGGCCACTTCTGCGACAAGAAGGGTGGCGGGGACTGGAGTACGGACGAGTGGATCAGCGAGATAAACCAGTTCTACTCCTTCGTGCAGAACTGGAAGACGAACACAGGCTTCAAGGACCTCGATCCGCTGCCCTTCGACCCCACCCGCGAGGTGGTCGGCGGGCGTGCCCCGTGCCTCGAAGGCCAGAAGACCCTTCTGCCGGCGACGAAGCCCTTCGGCTGGCGGTACGACGCGAGTTCCCCGGGGGACTTCCAGATCTGGCCGTCCAAGAAGAACGGCATCTGGGACCTCCCGCTGCAGATGCTGCCGTTCCCCGGCAAGGATTTCCAGGTGCTCTCGATGGACTTCAACTTCCTCTACAACCAGTCGGAGGGCAGCACCGAGGGCGACCCGGCGCAGTACCGGAAGTGGCGCAAGGAGGCACGGGATTCCTACGTCGCCGGTTTCGAACGGGTGTTCAACGGCAGCCGGGCTCCGCTGTTCATCGGAAACCACTTCGAGGACTGGAACGGCGGGATCTACATGGATGCCGCCGAGGAAACCATGCGAAAAGTCTGCCCGCGCAAGGAGGTGCGCTGTGTTTCCTTCAGTGAACTGACCGACTGGCTGGATGCGCAGGACCCCGAGGTCCTCGCCCAGTGGCGGACGCTCGACCCCGCCCAGCCGCCGAACTGGCGGCAGTAGGCGGATGAAAGCGGACCGCGGAGCCCTGGCCTCGAACAACTCGCAGGACGTGACGAGTCGTTCAGGGCCGGGGCTCCGCGGTCCGGTGCGCGCGGCGTCCTCGGCGCCCGCGGTCAGTTCGCCTTCTTGACGAACTCCGTGGTGTACGTCTTGGCGAGGTCCACCTTCGCGTTCTTCAGGTTCGGGTTGAAGGCCTTCAGCACGCGCTCGACGGTGGCGGGCCCGTCCTCGGGCATGACGCCGTCCGTGGTGAACATGGGCAGGGTGCTCTTGATGGCCTGTGCGTACAGCGCCTTGCCCCCGCCCTGGGCGTAGTCGGCGGGCATCTTCGCGGCGATCTCGTCGGCACTGTGCGTGGACATCCACTTCAGCGTCTTGACGAAGGCATTGGCCAGCTTCTGGACGGTCTCCTTGTGACTGTTGACCCACTCGGTCTGCATGTAGAGGCTGGAGGACGGGTAGAGCCCGCCGAGCGCCTGCCTGGAGCCCTCGGGGGTCCGCATGTCGATGAGGATCTTTCCGAGCTTCTTGTCCAGGATGGTGGCGACGGTCGGGTCGGTGGTCATACCGCCCTGGATGGACCCCTGCTGAAGGGCGGAGATGAACGTCTGCCCCGCTCCGACGGCCACGGGCGAGAATTCGCTGGTCTTCACGTCGTTACTCACGGCGAGGTACTTCGTCAGGAAGTCGGTCGAGGAACCGATGCCGGTCACGCCGAGCTTCTTGCCCTTGAAGTCCTTGGCCGACTTGATGTCGCCCGCTGCCTGGTTGGAGACGATCTCGACCTCGCCGGGAGCCTGCGAGAACTGGACGACCGACTCGACGTGCTTGCCCTTCACCTGCAGGTCGAGGGTGTGGTCGTAGAAGCCGACTGTGCCCTGGACGTCGCCGGATACCAGGGCCGTCTCGGCCTGGACGCCCGCGGGCTCGGTGAGGAGCTGGACCGACACCCCCTCCTCCTTGAAGTAGCCGAGCCGCTCGGTGAGCATCGCGGGCAGGTAGATGACCTTGTCCAGGCCCCCGACCATGATCTTGACCTTGTCGTTCTTGCCACCGGAGGCCGAGGTGGAGTCGCCGCCACAGGCGGTCAGGGTGGTCAGGGCGAGCGCCCCTGCTACGGCGACGGCCGAGATCCGGGTGGATGTGCGCATCTGATTCACGTCCTTGTGAAGAAACGGTTCGGGTGTGCGAATGTGCGGGTGCGCGGCGGGCGTCACCGGGCGGAGTCGGCGTCGGCCGGCTTCCAGCGGAAGAGCCGCTTTTCGAGGAAGGTCAGCAGTCCTTCGGCCAGCAGCGCGACGATCGCGAGGATGACCATCGCGGCGTAGACACCGGCGGCGTTGAACGTGCCCTGAGAGGCGGCGACCAGCAGTCCGAGCCCCTTGGTGGCGCCGATGTACTCGCCGACGATGGCGCCGATGAGCGCGAAGCCGAAACTCACGTGCAGGCTGGTGAAGATCCACGACGTGGCCGAGGGGATGACCACCTGAAGAGTGACCTGCCGGTTACTGGCGCCCAGGATGCGGGAGTTGGCGACGAGGTTGCGGTCGACCTCCCTGGCTCCCTGGAAGGCGTTGAAGAAGACGGGGAAGAACACGAGGACGACCGCGGAGGCGACCTTCGAGGCCGGTCCGAGGCCGAACCAGATGAGGAAGATCGGGGCGAGCACGATACGCGGAAGGGCGTTGAGCACCTTGATGTACGGGCCGAGGACATCGGCGGCGAACCGGACGCGGCCCAGTGCGATTCCGAGCAGCACACCGGCGATCACGCCGATGACCCAGCCGAGCAGCGCCTCGTACAGCGTGTACCAGATCTGCTCCCACAGGGAACCCTGGGCGGTACCGTCGACGACCCAGGTGCGGATCTGGTCCCAGATCTTCGACGGCATGGAGAAGTTGAACGGGTCGATGACCGCGGTCCGGGCCAGCCACTCCCACAGTCCGATGACCGCGAGGAGCACCGCCACCCGGCTCCCGAGCACCAGGTACTTGCGGTTCCGGGCGGCCCGCGCCCTGGCTTGGGTCCGTTCGGTCTTGGTGACGGGGGCGCTCGCGGTGACGGTTTCAGGCGACATTGAGCGCACCCCTCTCACGGGTGATGCGGACCTCTTCGCCGAGCGAGGACCAGATCTCCCGGTAGATCTCGACGAACCGGGGCTCCAGACGCACCTGCTCGACCTTGCGGGGGCGGGGCAGGTCGATCTCGAAGACCTCCTTGACCGTGGCCGGTCCCGCGGTCATGACCACGACCTTGTCGGCCAACGCGATGGACTCCTCCAGGTCGTGGGTGACGAAGACGACGGAGGAGCCGGTGCCGGCCCACAGTTCCAGCAGTTCGTCCGACATCAGGGCCCTGGTCTGCACATCGAGCGCGGAGAAGGGTTCGTCCATGAGCAGGATCTCGGGGTCGTTGACGAAGGTGGCCGCGAGGGCGACCCGCTTTCGCTGGCCGCCGGACAGTTGGTGGGGATAGCGGTCCTCGAAGGAGGACAGGCCGACCCGGGCGAGCCATTCCCTGGCCCGCTCCTTCGCCTCGGGCTTCGGCACGCCACGGAAGCGGGGCCCCGCCATCACGTTGGAGAGCACGGTCCGCCAGGGGAAGACCGCGTCCTGCTGGAAGACGAAGCCGACCTTGTCGCCGATGCCGCGCACCGGCTCGCCGCCCACCAGCACCTCCCCCTCGGTGGGCTCTTCCAGACCGCTGACCAGGGTCAGAGTGGTTGACTTGCCGCATCCGGTGGGGCCGACCACGGCGACGAATTCGCCGCGCCCGATGGTGAGGTCCAGATCCCGTACGGCGGTGTGGAGCGTCCCCGACGGAGTCCGGAACGCTTTGCTCGCCCCCCGCAGCTCGATGGCGGGGCTCGTATCGCTGTTCATGGAGCGGGACGCTAAGTGCGGCGCGCGGACCTGGGCACCCTTGCGCTCACAACTCCTGCTTCTGCCCATAACCCGTGGTTCTGCTCGTTTTGCTCGCGCTGCGACAACGAATGCGACACGAGGACTGGTCATCGGCGTCGGAGACGTTTACGTTGCGTTCACACAAGGACGAAACGGAGCATCAGGTTCCTGGCCGGCGAAAGGCAGAGGTCGAAGCACATGCGGATTCACTGGCCCCGCCGTGTCTTCGCCCAGGTCCTGCTCACCCAGGTGGTGATCACCACCGGCGTGATCATGCTCGTCACCGGGCTCTTCCTCGCGCCCCTGAGTCACCAGCTCGACAATCAGGCGATGCGTCAGGCCCTGTCCATCGCCCAGACCGCCGCCGCCGAACCCGGTCTGGTGCGCAACCTGACGAGCACCGACCCCACCCCCACGGGGCCGGTGCAGGCCGAGGCCGAGCGGATACGGCAGGCCACCGGAGCGCTGTACATCGTGATCATGGACACCCGCGGGGTGCGCTGGTCGCACACCGAGACCGAGCAGATCGGCAAGCACGTCTCGACCGACCCCAGCACGGCGCTGTCCGGCCGGGAGATCATGCAGATCGACAACGGAACCCTGGGCCGCTCGGCACGCGCGAAGGTCCCGCTGCGGGACAGCCGGCACACCATCGTGGGCGCGGTCTCGGTGGGCATCGCCTACGACAGCGTCCACACGCGGCTGCTCGAAGCCATCCCCGGTCTGCTGCTCTACTCCGGGGCGGCGCTCGCCGCCGGTGTGCTGGCCGCGCTGGCCGTCTCCCGGCGGCTGCAGCGCAGCACCCACGGCCTCGCCTTCGCCGACATCTCCGCGTTGCTGGACGAGCGCGAGGCCATGCTGCACAGCATTCGCGAGGCGGTTCTCGCCCTCGACGCCCGGGGCCGGATCCGATTGCTCAACGACGAGGCCCAGCGGTTGCTGGAGCTGGACCAGGAGGCCGTCGGACGCACGCTGGGCGAGGTGCTGCCGCCCGGCCGTACGTCGGAGGTGCTGGCGGGGCGGGTCGAGGGGGCCAACCTGATCACCGTCTGCAACGGACGCGTGCTGATCGCCAACCGCATGCCCACCGGTGACGGCGGAGCCGTCGTCACCCTGCGCGACCGCACCGAGCTGGAGCTCCTCGGCCGTGAACTGGACTCCACGCACGGCCTGCTCGACGCGCTGCGCGCCCAGGACCACGAGCACGCCAACCGGCTGCACACCCTGCTCGGGCTGCTCGAACTCGGGAGGCACGAAGCCGCGGTGGAGTTCGTCGCGGAGGTGACCGACGGTCACCGGGCGTCGGCGGAACAGGTCGCCGAGCGCGTCAATGACCCGCTGCTGTCGGCACTGTTGGTGGGCAAGTCGGCCATCGCGGCGGAGCGGGGCGCGTCCCTGCGCGTCTCGCCGGGCACCCGGCTACCGGACGTGGTGGTGGACCCGCGCGATCTGGTGACGGTCCTCGGCAACCTCATCGACAATGCGCTGGACGTCGCCTCGCTCATCGAGGTCGAGCTGCTCGCCGAGGGAACGACCGCGGTCCTGCGGGTCAGCGACAACGGCCCCGGGATACCTCCCGCCATGCGCGAGCACATCTTCACCGAGGGCTGGTCCACCAAGGAATCCCCCGCGCACCGCGGCCGCGGGCTGGGGCTGGCACTGGTGCGCCGGCTGGCCGAGCGCTACGGTGGCGCGGCTCGCGTCACGGCCAGGGCCGGCGGTGGCGCGGTCTTCACCGTCGTTCTGCCCGAGGCACTCGGCGTCCGGCCGCCGACCGAAGTGGGAGAGTTGCGATGATCGATGTCCTGGTGGTGGACGACGATTTCCGTGTCGCCGAGATCAACGCCGAGTATGTGGCCAGGGTTCCCGGCTTCCGCGTCGTCTCGCGTGCGCACACCGCCGCACAGGCGCTGGCCTTCCTGGAGCGCGAACGTGTCGATCTGGTCCTTCTCGACCACTATCTTCCCGACGAGACGGGGCTGACCCTGGTACGACGGCTGCGCCAGCTCGGTCACCCGGCCGATGTGATCATGGTGACCGCGGCCCGTGATGTGTCGACCGTCCGGACCGCGATGCGGTACGGCGCCCTGCAGTACCTGGTCAAGCCGTTCAGCTTCACCGGTCTGCGGTCGAAGCTGGAGAGTTACGCGGCCCTGCGCCGCACCCTCGAAGGCGTGGGCGGCGGTCGGGGCGAGGCGGGGCAGGAACAGGTCGACCAGATCTTCGCCGCGCTTCGCACCGCGGAGTCCGGCCCTGCGGCGGCCCTGCCCAAGGGCCACTCGGCGCCCACGGCCGACGTGATCCGCCACGTCCTGTCGGCGGCCGAGGAGCCGCTCTCCGCGCATGAGGTCGCCGCCCGGGCCGGACTGAGCCGCTCCACCGCCCAGCGATACCTCAAGTATCTGGAGGGCGCGGGCCGCATCAGCCTCAGTCTCAAGTACGGCGACACCGGTCGGCCCGAACACCGTTACGCGTGGGCGAAGGCGAATTGAGCGGCGTACGGTGCCGTACAGGCCCGGCCGCGGCGCCGGGACACCATCTCACGCACCAGTGCGAAGGGACCGATCCATGAACCGACTCGGTACGAAGACCCGGGCGCCGGTCCGCCGCGCTGCGGGGAACTCCGCTTCCGGACCGCGGCGATGAGCCCGTCGGGGAGTGTGGCCGTGGAGCTCACCGCCGCAGCCGCCGATCTGGTGCGCCGGCTGCGCGCGGCCCACGGTCCGCTGATGTTCCACCAGTCGGGCGGCTGTTGTGACGGCAGTGCGCCCATGTGTTACCAGGCCGGTGAATTCCGTACCGGCGGCTCGGACGTGCTGCTGGCGTCACTCGATGTCGACGGGGTGGCGGAGAGCGTCCCGTTCTGGATGTCGAGGAGCCAGTACGAGGTGTGGGCGCACACCCGGCTGATCGTCGACGTGGTGGAGGGGCGGGGCAGCGGTTTCTCTCTGGAGGCGCCGGAGGGGGTGCGTTTCCTCATCCGGTCCCGGCTCGTCGGCTCGTGAAGAGGCGCCGCACGGCGGCGGTTCGGTGCCGGTCCTGTACGGCAGACCGAGGTCAGGCGGGACCGGACCGTGGGCCCGGGCGTCGCGTGCGGTCGCGCCGGTCGAGCATCGCGCGCCGGATCTCGGCGGCCGCGGTCCGTGCGTGGTCCGACGTGGCGACCCGGTCCGCGACCGAGGAAAGGAAACGATGCTCGGGCCGTCGGCAGTGCGGACACGCGGTGTCGGTGGCGACGAGACAACCGTCCTCGCACTGGGGGTTGGAGCAGGAACCCGGCCGCAGCAGCTGCTCGGCGATGTCCTCAGCGCTCCAACGACGCCCGTATTCCTCGTTCTTCTCATGAAGTGCGTGGGCCCAGCGGAGATTCCAGCGGCGCTCCACCCGGTCCAGGAGCTGGTAGGCGCTGCGCCCGGACAGCTCCTGATGGACCAGTTCGACAAGAGCGGGCGGAAGACGGCGGCCGAGCTCCCGCAGCAGCGGCTGGGGAAGCGCCTGGAGAACGTATCCGACCGGGTCGCTCCCCGCCCTCTCCCACTTCTTCCGGCACGGACAACCGCCCTCGGACGGCAGCGGTTTACGGCAACGCCCGCACAGGCCGCGGCAGTCGAGACAGAGACCGCCGTCCAGCCCGTCCAGATGCGGCGCCGGGGCCCGGCCGCATTCGCGGCAGCAGGCGGCACACGGACCGCAGAGCTTTTCGTTGCCCGCCCTGGTCGTCCAGGGGCGTTGCTGACAGCGGCAACAGCGTCCGGGGGCACAGTACTCGTGGTGAGCGGCGCCGGAATCTCGTCCGAGGGGTGGGAAAGACATGGCGGCGTTCTCCAGGTCCTTGGGGAGGCGCGGGACCCGGTGCGAGGTCCGGTCGGGGCCCCGTCACCCGTTCAGTCCGTGTCGCCCAGGACCGTTTCATCCCCACGGGCCGGCCGTCCCCGGATGACGGCTTCGTGCCACCGACTGTTCGGAACGATCACCTTCTGCTCGTGATACCGGCCCGTATCCACCCTGTTCCGGATCACCGACGACCGTTTGCGACCGATGCCCGGGACCGCCCTGAGGCGGCAATGCACACGGTGTCCGGTGACCGCGCCCTTGGGGTCCCGGTCACCGAACGGGCCGCCGTGGTCAGGGCTTGAGGCTGCTGACGACGTCGGCCGTGGCCGTCAGGCCGTTCTGAATGGTCGGCGCCATGCTCGTACCCGCGAGGAAGAACCCGAGCATGGCGCAGACCAGCGCATGCGAGAGCTTCAGCCCCCCGTTGCGGAAGAAGATCACCGCAAGGATCAGCAGAAACAGCACCAGTGAGATCGAAATGGCCATGGCCAACCTCCTCCGCCGCGCCGGAATGCGGCATTCGGCCGCCAGTGTGGCGTAGCGGAGAGGCCATCCGGCGGACTGGCGTGTCCGCCATCCGGGTGTTGACTGGCTGTCACACCCGGACGGCGCGCCGTGTCCGGTCAGCCGCCGAGCGCATCGGCCTCGGCCCCGGCGTCCCTGTCATGGGTGCGGAGAAAGAGTTCGAGCCCCGCCAGGTCGTCGGTGTTGAGATGGTCGACCCCGGCGGCCAGCAGCTCGGTCCATACGGCGTCCCGCTCCGGTCCGGCGACGTCGGGAGTGGCCCAGAAGCGGACGCGTTGGCCACTTCGGTGGGCCGTGGTGACGAGCGAGCGCAGTTTGTCCCGCTCGGCCACGGGGAAGGGACCCGCGCCCAGCCAGCCGAAGTTGTCGCTCCAGCTGCTGCTGATGAGCGGAATGAACGAAGCGGTGGCCGCCGTCCCGAGGTCGTCGGGCCGGCCGTCGTAGAAGGCGTAGCGGGTGCGCTGTGCCTCCATCGGGACGCGGGCGGCGCGGTCGCCGGAGATGACGGGTGTGATCGCCCCGGGCCGGACCCGGCCGTGGTGGTACGCCGTCAGCATCTTCCGGTACCGCCTCAGCTGCCGGTCGAGTTCGAGGTAGGCGGCCGCCCCGTCGGTCTTGATGTCGATCAGCAGCTGGACGGGTTCGCGGTAGCCGGGGTGGACCGTGCCGTGGTTGGCTCGAATCCTGGCCAGCAGCGGGTCGAGGTAGAGCGAGGCGAGGGTCCGGCCGGGGTCGAGATCCGTGGCCTCGTGGGCGACCAGCAGTTCGCCGTCCACGAGGAAGATGTCCGCCTCGACGCTGGTGAAGCCGTGGTCGAGCGCATCGTGGAGGGGGCGCGTGTGCAGGTAGTCGTTGTGCGCGTGGGCCCGGCGCAGCGGTCGCGGGCGATGCCGGCCCGCGGCCGGGGGCTCGGCGGAGGCCTCGGACGCGGCGGCTGTCTTCGGGGACAGCACCGCGCCTGCGGCGACGGTGGCGAGCGCGGTGGTGACGACGCTTCGGCGGGTCGGATACGCCATGGATTCTCCCGGGGCGAGGGGCGGATCGGACGGTCGGACGCGACCGAGTATGCGACCGGTGTCCCTGCAAACGGCAGGCGCCGCACAAGAGTTGACCGGCTCGTCGTGCGCTCGTCGACTGTCGTTCCCCTGGCCGGGACCGTCCGGGGGTGGTGGGGGCCGCCGCCGTGTCTCCCTTCGACCGGAGCCTGCCGAATGCGGACCGCCCCGGGATCTTCCTTGTCGTATGCGTGAAGAGCACGCCCTCATCAAGCCGGGTTCATGGCCTCCTTCGGTGCGCCGTGCCCGGTGATTTCCTGCCAGCCGACCGTGCGGTCGCACCAGCGTTCCAGCAGCACCCGGTCATGGCCGACGGCCAGCAGACCGGCCCCGGACTCGCGTCGGTAGGACTCGACGACCGCGACCAGCGCGGCGGTCGTCGACGCGTCGAGCATCGCCGTCATCTCGTCGCAGATCAGCCAGCGCGGCCGCAGGACCAGTGCTCTGGCGAGGCAGGCGCGCTGCAACTGGCCGTCGCTCACCTCGTGCGGACGCCGGTTCAGCAGTTCGGCGGTGAGGCCGACGGCCGGTGCCAGTTCGGCCACCCGGTCCGTCACCGCCGAGCGCCGGCCGGTGGCGCGCAGGGGCTGGGCGATGAGTTCGCGGAGGCTGAGCCGGGGGTCGGCCGAGAGCCGGGGCTGTTGGAAGACGACGCCGACAGCGGTGCGCTGCGCTCTCGGGGCGCGGTGCCGCCAGCCTCGTACCGGTCGGCCGTCCTGCGTGACCGTGCCGGTGTCCGGGCGGTGCAGCAGCGCGGCGACCCTGGCCAGGGTCGATTTACCGCAACCGCTCGGGCCCAGCAGTCCGACGGATTCGCCGGGTTCAACCGTCAACGAGGCATCGCGGACCACGGGGTCGCGGGGGTGGTATCCGGCGGTGATACGGGTGAGTTCAAGCATGGGCGGACTCCTCCGCGGCGGTCCGCACGCCGTGGTGGCAGGCGAGACGGCCGTCGAACGGGGGTGGGACGGAGCACTGGTCGTCGGCGCGGCTGCAGCGGGCCGCGAACGCGCAGCCGTCGGGGAGCGCGCCGAGTTCCGGTGGCATCCCGGGGATGGGGGTGAAGGCTCGCTCCGGGAGCGCGTCGAGGAGACCGCGGGCGTACGGGTGGCCCGGTCCCGGCCCCCCGAAGAACCGGTCGGCGTCGGCGAGTTCGACGATGCGGCCCGCGTACATCACGGCGACCCGGTCGGCGATCCGCTCGGCCGCCGCCAGGTCGTGGGTGATGATCAGCAGCGCCCTGTCACCGTCGGTGTGGTGGCGCAGTTCGTCGACGGTCCGCTCGACCAGGTCGCGGTCGAGTCCGGTGGTCGGTTCGTCGGCCAGGAGCAGGGGTGCGTCGCCGATCAGGGCCAGTGCGGTCGCGGCGCGTTGGGCGAGCCCGCCGGAGAGTTCGTGCGGGTACCGGTCCAGGTGGCCGGCCGGGAACGCGGCTCGCGCGGCGGCCTGTTCAGCGGCGGCGCGCAGCGCGGGCCTTCGGATGCCGGTCAGTTCGCGGAGCGTCTCCTCCAGCTGGGCTCGCACCGTGCGGACCGGGGTGAGGTGGGCCGCCGGGCTCTGCGGTACGAGTCCGATGCGGCGGCCCCGTACCGTGCGGGCGAGGGTCCGTTCGTCGGCGGTGAGGAGATCGGTGCCGTCGTGGAGCAGCGCCGAGCCGGCGGTCCGCGCGTTGCCGGGGAGCAGGCCCAGCAGCGCGGAGGCGAGCACGGACTTGCCGCAGCCGCTCTCGCCGACCAGGGCGAGGCACTCCCCCGCCGCGAGGTCGAAGTGGGCGTCGCTGACGGCCGCGATGTGCCGCCCGCCGCGCATGCTGAAGCGGACGGAGAGCCCGCGGACGGACAGGACCGGGGGCCGCGGTTCCTTCGTCTGCGAGTCCGGGTTCTGGGGGGCCGGGACGATGTTCACAGCATCAGCTCCGATCGGCGGCGCGGGTTGATCCGTTCCCGCCAGGCACCGGCGAGGCCCGCCAGGGCGAGGGTCGGGATGATCAGGAAGAGGCCGGGGAAGAGCGTCGGCCACCAGTCCCCGGCGAGCAGCGAACCGCGCGCCGTCTGCACGAGGTTGCCGAGGCTCGCCTGGTGGGTGGGGAGTCCGAGCCCCAGGAAGGAGAGCGCGGACTCGTGCCACATGGCGTGCGGCACCATGAGCACCGCGGCGAGGCCCGCCTGTGGAAGTACCGCGGGCAGCAGATGCCGGACGATGACCCGGCCGCGTGAGGCCCCGCCGGAGATCGCCGCGTCGATGAACGGGCGGGAGCGCAGCGACAGCACTTCGGAGCGGACGATCCGGGCCGTCGAGAGCCAGTGGGTGAGGGCGACGGACACGATCACCGGGCCGACGCCCGGCCGGAACATGGCGACGATGAAGATGCCGAGCAGCAGATGCGGTACGGACGAGAAAATGTCCACGAGCCGCATGACGATCCGGTCGGTCCAGCCCCCGAACGCGGCGGCCAGCGCACCCACGGCGGTCCCGATGACGGTGGCGGTGAGCCCGGCGACGATGCCGACGAGCAGCGAGACGCGGAGCCCGTAGACGCAACGCAGCAGCAGGTCGCGGCCGACGTCGTCGGTGCCGAACGGGTGCTCCCAGGAAGGTGGTCGGAGTCTGGCCGCGAGGTCGACGGCCTGCTGGTCGAGCTGGACCAGCGGTGGTACGAGCAGGACCGCGAGCAGCACCACGGCGACGATTCCGGCGGAGCCGGCCACCCGGATGCGGCGGTTGGTGCGGCGGGCGGATCCGAGGACGAGTTCAGCCATCGAAGCCCACTCTCGGGTCGGCGATCGCGTAGAGCAGATCGGAGAGGAGGTTGCCGAGGACGACCGCCACGGTGGCGAGCACGGTGAGCGCCGCGAGCAGCGGGAAGTCGACGGAGGTGGCGGCCTGGACGGTGGCGGCGGCGATGCCGGGCCAGCTGAAGACCGTCTCGACGAGCAGGGCGCCGGTGATGAGTTCGGGGACGCGGGAGCCGATGAGGGTGAGCATCGGCAGCATGCCGGAGCGCAGGGCGTGGCCGAGCAGCACGGTGCGTTCGCGCAGTCCTCGGGCACGGGCGCCGCGCACCGGGTCCTCGTCCAGTGCGTCGGCGACGCCCTGGCGTACGTACAGGAAGAACCAGGGCAGTTGGGAGATCCCGAGCACGGCCGCCGGCAGCACCAGATGGGTGGCCACCTGCCCGAAGGTGACGATATCGCTGGCCGCGTCGGTGAGGCCGCCGGCCGGGAGCACATCGAGTTTCAGGGCGAAGAACCAGATGGCGAGCAGTCCGAGCCAGAAGGCCGGGGCGGCTTCGAGCGTGTACGCGGCGGAGCTGACGCACCGGTCGAGAAGACCGCCGGGCCGACGCGCGGCCAGTACGCCGAGGCCCGTGCCCAGGACTACGGCGACCAGGAAGGCGGTCGCGGCGAGCAGCACGGACCAGCCCAGGCGCTCGCCGATGACATCGGCTACGGGCTGGCGCAGCACGCTGGAGGCGCCGAGGTCACCGCTGAGCGCGGAGGTCAGCCAGTCCCACCAGCGGGACACGAGGGGCTGGTCGACGCCGAGGCCGGCCCGCAGCTGATCGAGGTTCTCCTGCGAGGCGGTGAGACCGGCGGTGCCCGCGTACGCCTTGACGGGGTCGAAGGGGGAGGCGGCGGCGACGGCGAAGACCCCGAACGTCACGGCGGCCAGGACGGGGACGGCGAGCAGCACCCGTCGTCCCGCCATCCTGCCCATCTCTCCCCAGGGGAGGCGGTGGTTCACTGCTTCGGCGTCCAGTCCTCGACGTTCCACCACGGGCCGGATGCCAGACCGTGGTCGTGCGGTTCCACCTGGGTGGTGAGGGCGCCGAAACGGTCCTTCACGACGTAGAGATGGTCGATGTGGGTGAGGAAGGTATAGCCGGGGTTCTTCGCCAGTTCGCGCTGGACGGTGTCGTAGGCGGCCTTGCGTGCGGCCGTGTCGCCGCTCCGGCGGCCCGCTTCGAGGGCCTGGTCGACGGCCTTGTTGTCGTACCACGCCATGTTGTTGAAGCCGTCGCCCGCGAGCGAGGACTTCAGCAGGGTGTACTGGTCGAAGTCGGGGTCGGCCGGCGATCCGCCGCCCGCGAGCACGGCGTCCTGCTTCATCCGGGGCTCGATGACCTCCCAGGTTCCGGCCTCGGTGGTGATGTCGATGCCGGCCTTCTTGGCGTCGGACGCGTAGGCGAGTGCGTGGTCCTGGCGGAGCTTGTCGCCGGTGAGGTACCAGAGCGGGAACGCGGCGCGTACGCCGTCCTTGGTACGGATGCCGTCCTTGCCGGGTTTCCACCCGGCGTCGTCGAGGATCTTCTTCGCGGCGGCCAGATCGTGGGGGCGTTCGGTGCCCTTGGCGAACCACTCGCTGTGGGTGGGGACGGGGCCGTAGGCGGGCCTGCCCTCGCCGTTGAGGATGGAGTCGACCATGGCCTCGCGGTCGACGGCGGCATCGAGGGCGCGCCGGATCGCGGGGTCGCCCGTGACCTTGTTGTGGGTGGGCAGGGTCACCGTGCGGTAGTCGTACGTCGTCGCTGCGTACGTCCGCATACCGCTGCCGCGGGCGAAGCCCTTGGCCAGGTTGGGCGGCAGGATCGCGCCGTCGAGCTCACCGGAGCGCAGCCGGGTGGCGCGAACGTCGTCGTCCTTGATGATCGCCATGGTGAACTTCTTCACCTTCGGTGCGCCGCCCCAGTAGTCGGGGTTGGCCCTGAAGCTCAGCTTCTCGCCCTTGGACCACTTGGTGAGGACGTACGGTCCGGTGCCGATGGGGTGGGTCGTGAAGGCGCCGGTGTTGACATCCTGCCTGCCCGCGACGTGTTCGGGGGCGATGGGCAGGACGGTGCGCTGGGCGAAGGGCGCGTAGGGGTACTTGAGTGTGAAGACCACGGTGTCGTCGCCCGTCGCCGCGACGCTCTTCACCGCGTCGAGTTCGGTCCGGGACGCGTTGTTGGTCTTCCCGTCCAGGATGGTGCGGTAGGTGAAGACGACGTCCTTGGCGCCGAACGGCTTCCCGTCGCTGAACTTCACGCCTCGGCGGAGCTTGTACGTGTACGTCAGCCCGTCGTCGCTCACCGCGGGCAGGGCGGTGGCGAGAGCGGGCCGCAGCTTCATGTGCGCGTCGAGGGCGAGCAGCCCGTCGAAGATCTTGGAGTTGCCGTCCTTGCCGTAGCCCAGCAGCGGGCTGAGGCTGTCGGGCTCGTAGGCGATTGCGACCACCGCCGACTCCCCCGCCCCCGAACCGGAGTTGCCGTCGTCCGAGCCACCCGGTCGTGAGCAGGCCGCCGCGGTCAACGACAGCACGGTCGCCAGTGTCGCGGCGACCCCTCCCCGTATCGTTCGGCCCGTCATACTCTGCACACCCCTTATTGAAGATCGACTGTTGTTGCGAATCCCTCGCAATTAAACAACAGGTAAAGGGATGCTCGGTACCCCACCGGACGCCGGAGCGACGGAGCGGAGGTGCGCCGACACGCACCTCCGCTCCCAACTACCGCCGCACCGCGGGGCGTTCCTTACGGAGCGGGCAGATCGACCAGCTCGGCGATGGCCTCGCGATGGTGTCCGGCCGTGCCGTACGCGATCGAGTCGGCCTTGGCGCGCTTGAGGTACAGGTGCGCCGGGTGCTCCCAGGTCATGCCGATGCCGCCGTGCAGCTGAATGCACTCCTCCGCCGCGTGCACCGCGACCTTCGAGCAGTACGCCTGCGCGACGGCCACCGCCAACGGCGTGTCGGGGCTGCCGGTCGCGAGGGCGTCCGCGGCGTTCCGCGCGGCGGCGCGGGCCGACCCGACCTCCAGCCAGAGCTGCGCCATACGGTGCTTGAGGGCCTGGAACGAGCCGACGGGCCGGTTGAACTGGTGCCGTTCGCGGGTGTGGCGGACCGTCTCGGTCAGGCACCACTCGGCGAGTCCGAGCTGCTCGGAGGCGAGCAGTCCGGCGCCCGCCAGCAGGCCCCGGCGCACGGCGGAGACCGCGGACGCACCGTTGGCCAGGCGGGTTCCGGGGGCCTTGGCGAGGGTGACGGTGGCGAGCGGGCGGGTCAGGTCGAGCGGGACGAGGGGCTCGACGGTGACGCCTTCGGCGCCGGTCTCCACCTCGTACAGACCGTCGGTCGTCGGCACCAGCAGCACATCGGCCGCGGGCGCGTCGGCGACGCCGGTCACGGTCCCCTCCAGCGCGTCGGCCACGACACCGGCCGGCTGTACGGCGCCGGGCGACGGGGCGGAGAACGGTACGGCAAGGACCGCGACCTTGCGCCCGATGGCGAGGTCGCGGAGCAGTTCGGTGACCGGTCCGTCCAGTGCCCCCAGCGCGAGCAGGATCTCGGTGGCGACGACCGCGCTCGTCAGATACGGCACGGGGGCGACGCCGCGCCCCAGCTCCTCCAGCACCACCGCGGCCTCGCGATGGCCGGCGCCCTGCCCGCCCAGTTCCTCCCGCACCAGCAGTCCGGCGGCGCCGATGTCGGCGGCGAGGGCCTGCCAGAGCCGCTGGTCGTAGGGCGTGTCGGACTCGATGCGGGCAAGGACCGCCGGCGCGTCGCACCGGTCGGCGAGCAGCGAACGCACCGCTGCGCGCAGATCGTCCTCGGCCTCCGAGTACAGCAGATCGGGCGCCTGGGTCTCTTCGGTCGGTGCGGTCATCGGGCCAGGTCCTTCCAGGGGACGTCCTTGTCGTTGCGCGGCTCTGCGGGCAGACCGAGGACGCGCTCGGCAACGATGTTGAGCAGTACCTCGCTGGTGCCGCCCTCGATGGAGTTGCCCTTGGAGCGGAGATAGCGGTAACCGGCGTCGCGTCCGGTGAAGTCGACGAGTTCCGGGCGGCGCATGGTCCAGTCGCTGTACAACAGACCTTCTTCGCCCAGGAGTTCGACCTCCAGTCCGCTGATCTCCTGGTTGAGCCGGGCGAAGGCCAGCTTCATGCCTGAACCCTCGGGGCCGGGCTGTCCGGCGACGAGCTGCTGGCGCAGCCGGGTGCCGGTGAGCCGGGCGACCTCGGCCTCGACCCAGAGGCTCAGCAGGCGCTGGTGGAGGTCGTGGGTGCGCAGTTCGGGGCGTGCGCGCCAGGTGCCGGCGACCGGGCCGATCATGCCGCCCTCTCGCGGGATACGCGCCCCGCCGATGGAGACCCGCTCGTTCATCAGAGTGGTCCGGGCGACCTTCCAACCCTCGCCGACCGGGCCGAGGCGCCTGCTGTCCGGGATGCGTACGCCGGTCAGGAAGACCTCGTTGAACTCGGCCTCGCCGGTGATCTGGCGCAGCGGCCTCACCTCGACGCCGGGGTCCGTCATGTCGCAGATGAAGTAGCTGATACCGCGGTGCTTGGGCTGGTCCGGGTCGGTGCGGGCGATGAGGATTCCCCAGCGCGCCAGATGGGCGCTGGACGTCCAGACCTTCTGTCCGTCGACCACCCAGTCCTCGCCGTCACGGACGGCGCGGGTGCCGAGCGCGGCGAGGTCGGATCCGGCGCCCGGTTCGCTGAACAGCTGGCACCAGACCTCCTCGCCGACCCACAACGGCCGCAGAAAGCGCTGCTTCTGCTCGTCGGTGCCATAGCCGAGGATGGTGGGGGCGGCCATACCGAGGCCGATACCGATCCGGCGAGGGTCGTTGTCGGGCGCACCCGCGGCGGCGAGTTCGGCGTCGACGACGGACTGCAGGGAGCGCGGCGCGTCGAGGCCGCCGAGGCCGGCCGGGTAGTGGACCCAGGCGAGTCCGGCGTCGAAGCGGGCCTTGAGGAAGGCGGTGCGGTCGGTGGTGGCCGGGGGGTGTGCGGCGAGCAGCTCCTGGGTGCGGCGGCGGAGTTCGGCCGCGTCGGGGGTCGTCATCGGGCGGCTCCTGACGGGAGGACGACGATCCGGCCGGTGCTGGTGCCGTCCGCGACCCGCTGGACGGCGGCTGCGGCCCCGTCCATCCCGACACGCTCGCTGATCAGCGGCTTGATGACCCCCGCGGCCGCGAGACGGGTGAGTTCGTCGTGGCAGGCGCGGACGGCGGCCGGATCCTGCGAGTTGTACAGACCCCAGTGGAGTCCGACGATCGAGTAGTTCTTGACGAGGGCGTGGTTCAGCGCCGGGGCGGGGATGACTCCGCTCGCGAAGCCGACGACGATCACCCGGCCCTCGAAGGCGACGCACTTCACGGACTTGGCGTACGCGTCGCCGCCGACCGGGTCGTACACCACATCGGCTCCGCGCCCGCCGGTGACCTCCTTCACGGCGGCGACGATGTCCTCGCTCCGGCGGTCGATGACCAGGTCGCAGCCGAGCTCGCCGGCGATCTTCGCCTTCTCGGTACCTCCTACGACGCCGATGACGGTCGCTCCGGCGGCCTTGCCGAGCTGCACGGCCGCGCTGCCGACCCCACCGGCCGCCGCATGGACCAGGAGCGTTTCGCCCGCCTGGACATGTGCCCTGCGGTGCAGGCCGAACCAGCCCGTCTGGTAGCCGATGTGGAGGGCGGCGGCCTCGGCGTCGTCCAGGGCTTCCGGGGCGGGCAGCAGGGAGGCCTCGTCCGCGACGACGTACTCGGCGAATCCGCCGTTCGGCAGGGCAGGCGTGGCGAGCACCCGTCGGCCGTCCGGCGTCCGGCCGCAGATCTCCACCCCGGGCGTGAACGGCAGTGGCGGCCGCACCTGGTACTGGCCCCGGCAGAGCAGCGCATCGGGGAAGTTGACGTCCGCCGCGAGCACCTCGATGAGCACCTGCCCGTCGACAGGCGTGGGCCGGTCGGTCTCTTCGAGCCGCATCACCTCGTTCGGCTCGCCGTTCCGGTGCACTCGCCATGCCTGCATGAGGGGCCTCCACAACGCTGTCGGCATTACCACTGCTCCGGCGCATACTAAGCGGTTGCTTGCCTCTCTGGAAACAACCTGCCGTTGCCGGTTTCGGCCCGAGGCGGGCATGGCTGCGCCCGGTCCGGGCCGAAGCGCTTCGGCCCGGACCGGGCGTGTTCGGCCGGGGCCGGCGGCCGGTGCGACCCCGGCCGTGATCCGACGGCCGGGCGTCAGTCCTGGCCGGCCACCACCACTTCGGCGATCTGCGGCGCCGCCGACCCCGCGCGCCAGACCAGGCGTACCGCGTCGGCGGTGCGGCCCGCGGCAGGCACCTCGGCGTACGGGCCGGCGAGCGCGCCGACCGTCTGCCACGTTCCGTCGGTGCCGCGCAGCTGGATGTCGGCGCGCCCGGCGGATCCGGCCGGCTGCAGGACGGTGACGGACCGCACGGGACGCGCGGCGACGAGCCCCATCTCCAGCGCCTCCCCGGCCTCCGGAGCGCGGGCGGCCCGGTAGACGGTGCCCGGGTCCCCGTCGGACGCCGCCCGCAGCGAGGATCCGGTCGCGGCCGGCGGACCTCCGGTGACCGCACCGTCCTCGACCGGGACGCTGAACTCCCGTACGACGAGCCAGTTGTCCTGGCCGGCGGTCGCCCGCGCCCGCACATAGCGGGCCTTCGTTCCGGCGGGCGCGGTCGCGGTGACGTCCGGCTTCCCGGCGAAGGCAGTGAGCTGCTGCCAGTTCTGCCCGTCGGCCGAGTATTCGAGCACGCCCTGGTGCAGGTAGTCGTCGGTGCTGCCGGGCTTGGCCATGGCGAGGGTGATGTCGCCGATGTCCCGCACCCGGCCCAGGTCCACGGTGACCTGGTCGCCCGCCGCGGGCGCGCGGTCGCTCCAGAAGTAGGTGGAGTCGTCGCCGTCCAGCATCCGGGCGACCGTGTTGCTCTGGTACGTGCCCAGGCTCGTAGTTGCCGAGGGCCGACCGCTCACGCCGAGAATCCGGTCGTGTTCGGCGCTCGCCGCGTCGATGAACCGGTCCAGCACGCCGTCACCGACGAGGACCGGCACCTTGCGGCCGTCCAGCCCGGTGTAGGTGAACGACTTCGCCGCGGCGACCTGTGCGGGCAGCTGCTGCCGCAGCTCCCAGGCCTGCGCGCCCTTTCCGGCGCGGGCCGCCTCGACCATGCGCAGAGCGGTACGGGCGGCGGTGGCCCAGGACTCGGTGGCGTCCAGCCAGGGGCCGGAGTCGGCGATGAAGCCACGGTCCGGGAGGCTGCCGCGCAACCGGCCGGGTGCGGAGCCGAGCGCGCCGAGCACCGAAGTGAGCCGCGCGGTGTCGCCGGACTCCCAGTAGCGGGCGAACTCGGCCGCCAGCTCGGGGGCCTGGCCCTCGTTGAGGGCGGAGCTGTAGTTGACGTCGGCGAAGGCCCGCAGCGCCTTCTCGGTACGGGGGTCGCCGCCCGCGTACTCCTTCAGCCCCTCGCCCCACGAGGTGCGCGGGTCGTACGCGGCGTCGTTCCAGGCGTAGTCGGAAACGGTATGGAGCGCGATCTTCGAGGCGTACGGCTGGATCATCGGGTTGGCGGTGATCCCGGCCAGCTTGCCGGGCAGGCCCTTCTCCCGTCCGTTGAACGGGCCGAGCAGCAGCCGGTTGGTCGCGTAGTCGTTGACCGGGTAGTTGTCCCACGTCAGGATCGGGTGGTTGAAGACCGTGCGGGCCGCCTCGGCCTGCGCGACGGTCATGGTCGGTGCGACGACGCCGACGCCGGTCCATTCGACCAGGACACCGGGGTCGAGCTGCTCGGCCAGCGCCTTCTTGTACGGCGACGCGGAGACGTTGTAGTACTCGGTGGGGACCATCTGGAGCGGCTGGGCACCCGGGTGGGTGGCGATGAACTCCTTGTTGACCCGGTTGAGCAGATAGGCCTGCGCCGCGCCCGCCGCACCGCCGCCGGTCCCCCACTTGGCCTTGTCCTCGGCGCAGTTCCAGTTGGTGTAGCTGATGTCGTCGAGCGGAATGGCGAAGGTCCGTACGCCGATGTCCCAGATCGTCTGGAACTTGTCGACCAGGGCCTTGGCGTCGGCGTCCGAGCTGTAGCAGACGGAGAGGCCGGGCGAGAGCGCGTACGTGAACTCCACGTGCCGTTCGACTGCCCGGTCGGTGAGCTCCTTGATCTGGGCCAGCTGGTCGGCGGGGTAGGCGTCGCGCCACTTCGCCCGGAGATACGCATCGTCCTTGGGCGAGTACACGTAGATGTTCATCTTGTGCTCGCCGTAGTAGTCGAGCTGGTCGAGCCGGGCCTCGTGCGACCACGGGGTTCCGTAGAAGCCCTCGATGACTCCGCGCAGTGCGGTGCCGGGCCAGTCACGCACGGCGAGCCCGGCGACCTCGGCACCCGGATGCTTCACCTGCGGCAGAACCTGACGCAGGGTCTGCGCGGCGTAGTACGTGCCGGTGGTGTCCTTACCGGCGAGGACGATGCGGTCGGCCCCGATGCCGAGCACATAGCCGTCGGCGGGCAGCCCGGACGGGCCGTCGAGGTGCTGGGCGGCGAGCGCGGCGGAGTCACCGACATGGACGGTGAGCCCGCTCCTGCCCGGTCTGTCGCTGCGTACCACGCTCTGTGCACCGGCCCGGCGGAGCGCGGTCTCCACCGCCTTGAGGGACGGCTCGTCAGCGGTCGCGCCCGCCACCACGGTGACGGTGGGGCTGATGGTGATCCGGTCGGGTCGGTTCCGCACGGACTGCGGGGTCGGCGAGATGGCGGGGGTCCGCTGCCCCGCCGCGGACTTCGCCGGTGCGGCGGTCCCGGCACGGTCGGCTGCCTGCGCGGGCGGCACCGCGGTCAGCAGACCGCCGGCCAGCAGGGTCGCCGCCGTGCCGAGCGCGGTGAAACGGGACGGGCGAGGCATCACAGGTCCTCCATTGATCACTCAAGTCACCGGAGTCACACAACACAACAACACTGAATTCAACATTGTGTCGCTTGCATGTCAATGGTCTGGACAACATCAACACCAGGGCCTGGAGCTCTACCCTGCCCGGGCCCGCGATCAGCGGGCGAAGAGCTCGAAAGTGACGGCGGGGCGGCCACCGAATCGCTCGGCCGCGGACTGCGCGTGTCCGGTCAGGAAGGTGCGGCAGTATGCCTCGGGGTTCTCGTCCGTCAGCCCTTCGATGTACGTACGGTGCGCCAGCAGTGATTCCACGGACCGCTCCAGTCCGGGCGTCGCATCGACGGCGTGGGTGGGGGTGGCCGACCCCGCTACCGCGACCCATCGCACCCCGTTCCACGGCGGGAGCCCCGCCCCGGTCAGCTCCGGGAAGATCCAGCGATTGCCCGCGTCGGCCGCGGCATCCAGGGTGGCACGGCCGACCGCCCGGTGGTCCGCGGAGTTCCAGGCGACGCCGCCCCAGGTGTCACGGTGGTTGAGCGTGATGACCAGTTCGGGGCGGTGCCTGCGGATGGCCGCGGCGATGTCGCGGCGCAGCGGGATTCCGTACTCGATCACTCCGTCGCGGTGATCCAGGAACTCCACGGTGGTGACGCCGACGACCGCCGCGCTCGCCCGCTGTTCCCTCTCGCGCAGTGGTGCGCATTCCGCCGGGGCGAGCGAGTCGATACCGGCCTCGCCGCGGGTGGCGAGGAGATAGGAGACCTCGCGCCCGCCATCGGTCCAGTCCGCGATCGCCGCCGCGCAGCCGTACTCCAGGTCGTCGGGGTGCGCGACCACGGCGAGGGCACGCCGCCAGTCCGTGGGCATGGGCGTCAGCTGCTCCGTCATCCCGGCAGGTTACGGCCTGACCCA
Organism: Streptomyces sp. NPDC111516; assembly: GCF_055635345.1. Classification (NCBI taxonomy): domain Bacteria; kingdom Bacillati; phylum Actinomycetota; class Actinomycetes; order Kitasatosporales; family Streptomycetaceae; genus Streptomyces; species Streptomyces sp. NPDC111516. The sequence continues at coordinate 230,709 of NZ_JBVKBV010000005.1, forward strand.
CGATTGGCAGTGGGAGAAGGAGCGGTGTCTGGGGCCTTCGAATCCAAGGCGGAGGAGGGAGCGATGGCGGGTGGGGACTCCCCTGCTCGAGCGAAGCCGAGAGCTCGGGGAACATCGCGACTGACGACAACGCGGGAGGCGAGGGTCCCAGACACTGGGACGCCGCTGCCAATCGTGGGTCAGGCCGTTAGCCGCCGGCGATCCGCGTTCGCTCGCCTTCCGCGCTCCTCCTGCGGCGGCGGCGCGTACGCCTCATGACTCGCCCCGCGCCCGAGCGCTCCACAGCCGTCCCGTGCACCCGCCTCACCACGCGCACCGCGCCGGACGGGGCGGTGATGGCCCCGTGCACGGGCGTCCCCTGTTCCTCGGTCAGGCCAGCGAGAGAAAGAGCTTCTCCAGCCGTGCCCGCATCTGGTCCCGGTCCGCGGGCTCACTGCCGCCGTCGGCCATGCAGTGCTGCAGGCCCGTCGCGATGATCGCGAAACCGGCCCGGTCGAGCGCCCGCGAAACCGCCGCCATCTGCGTGATGACGTCCTCGCAGTCCCGGCCCTCCTCGATCATCCTGATGATCCCGGCGAGCTGGCCCTGTGCGCGGCGAAGGCGGTTGAGAACCGACTTCAGTTCGTCGGCCGCCATGTCGAGTTCCACAACATTCTCCTTAGAATACCCCAAGGGGTATTCTAACCGAATGGGGCAGGAGAGACCGAGTTCCTCCTCGGCCCCGGTGAACGAAAGGAATCAACTGCTCGTGACCAGCCCCGTCTCCCTCTCCCCCGCCCAGGCCGCGGCGCGTCTCGCGGAGTTCACCGTCATCGATGTGCGGGCCCCCGGCGAGTACGTCTCCGGGCACGTGCCCGGTGCCCTGAACATCCCGCTGGACCGCCTCCCCGAGGCCGTGCCCGCCCTGAAGTCCGCCGCTGCCCGCCGCTCGCTGCTCGTGGTGTGCGCCTCCGGCGTCCGCTCCACCCGAGCCTGCGACATTCTCGCTGCGGCCGACATCGACGCCGTGACACTGTCCGGCGGCACCTCGGCCTGGGAGGGCGAGGGCCGCGATCTCGACCGTCCGGCCGGGGCCCGGCCGACCTGGTCGATGGAGCGTCAGGTCCGGCTCGCCGCGGGTTCTCTGGTGGTGGCCGGCCTGCTGGCCGGGGTGCGCTTCCCGGCCGCCCGGTGGATCTCCGCGGGCATCGGCTCCGGGCTCGTCTTCTCCGCCGTGACCGACACATGCGGGATGGCGGCGGCCCTGTCGAAGCTTCCGTACAACCGCGCCCCGCGCTCGGCCGCGAACCTGGACGCGACGCTGGACGCCCTCCAGAGCTGACACACCGGGCGACGGGAGGAGCCGGTCACGCGCCTGCGTGTCCGGTTCCTCCCGTTCACGGGAACGGATCAGATCTCGTCCCGGACCAGGGCGAGCAACCGGTCCAGTACGCGCGGTCCGCCCGCGCGCAGCCCGTCGTGCTCGTGCTCGTTGGTCACCCAGGTACGCAGCCCGCGGATCGCCGCCGCCGTGCGCAGCGCGTGCCCGGTGTCGACGTACATGTCGTCGTGGTAGACGGCTGCGGCGACCGGCACCTCGTTGGCGGCCAGCCGCTCGGTGTCGTAGAGCCGCGCCCAGTCGGTACGGGAGGCCAGCAGTTCGGCGGTCTCGCGCAGCGGGCGCAGCGCCGGGTCGACCTCGAAGTGCCAGGGGTGGATGCTCTCCCCGGTGAAGAGCACCGGGCCGTCGCCCTTGAGCGCCGCGACCGCGTCGAACTGGGGGAATTCGGCACGGACCCGCTCAGCGGCCCAGCCGGTGGGCCGCTCCCCCTGGCCGTAGATCGCCTCGTGCATCAGCGCGTACAGCGGATGCCCGGCGAACGAACTCGCCGTGCGCATCGCCTCCTGGAACGCATCCGAGAGCTCGGTGCCCAGCGGCGTGCGGACGAAGGCGTTCTCCAACAGGTAGTGCAGCTGGTGACTGCCGTTGCCGCCGCCCAGCATGATTCCGAGGGACTGGAAGCCCTCGGGCGTCAGCCGGTGGCCCGCGCTTTCCGGCCGGTTCTTCGCGAGGTGAGCGGTGATCTCCCGGGCATGCCCGACGTCCTGCGGGTAGCGCGCGTAGTGGGCGGCGACCTTGCGCTCGATCCGCGGGTAGGCGGCCCGGTAGACGTCGTCGGCGTGTGCGTCGAGCGAGGGCAGCCCGCCGGTGATCAGGACGGTCCTGAGCCCTTCGGGGGCGGCCGACAGGTAGCGGACGGCGCAGAAGCCGCCGAAGGACTGACCGAGGACCGTCCATGGTTGGCCGCCGGTCAGCTTCGGGCGGATGAGCTCGCAGTCGCGCACGATGTTGTCGGCCCGGAAGTGGGCGAGGTAGTCGGCCTGCTCGCGCGGACCGCCACGCAACGGCAGGGTCTGCCGGTTGGCCGGGGTGGACAGTCCGGTGCCGCGCTGGTCGAGGAGCAGCACACGGAACTCCTTCACCGCCCGTCCCAGCCATGCCTCCGTGCCGACGAAGCGCCTGGCGCCGAAGCCGGGACCACCCTCCAGATAGACCAGCCAGGGCAGCTCCTCGCCGTCCTTGCCGCTCGCCACGGCCTCCCTGCCGAAGACCTCGATCTGCTCACCGCACGGATCGGTGTGGTCGAGCGGGACCGTGAAATAGCGGTCGGTGAAGACGATGCCGGGGTGCCGGTAACTGCTCACAAGGTGCTCCTGAATCAGATGTTCCACGGACAGTTCAGCACATGGCCGTGACACGGACAGTCGTGGCCCGTGTGCGGCAGGCCCGGGGGCCTCCTACCGTGCAGGCATGATCCGGTTCGAGCAGGTCAGCAAGGTCTATCCGGACGGTACGAGCGCGGTGGAGGACCTTTCCTTCGAGGTCGCCGACGGGGAACTCGTCACCCTGGTCGGACCGTCCGGCTGTGGCAAGACCACCACGATGATGATGGTGAACCGGCTGATCGAGCCGTCGTCGGGCCGGATCCTGGTCAACGGCGAGGACATCTCCGGCGTCGATCCGGTGAAACTGCGCCGCCGGATCGGCTATGTCATCCAGCAGGTCGGTCTCTTCCCGCACCGCACGGTCCTCGACAACACCGCGACGGTCCCCTCGCTGGTCGGCTGGAAGCGGGCGAGGGCTCGCGAGCGGGCGGCCGAGCTGCTGGATCTGGTGGGCCTCGACCCGAAGACGTACGGCTCCCGCTACCCCGCCCAGCTCTCCGGCGGGCAGCGTCAACGCGTGGGCGTGGCGAGAGCGTTGGCCGCCGACCCGCCGGTGCTGCTGATGGACGAGCCGTTCGGCGCGGTCGACCCGGTGGTGCGTGAGCGGCTGCAGGACGAATTCCTGAGTCTTCAGGCGACGGTCAGGAAGACGGTCCTGATGGTCACCCATGACATCGAGGAAGCGGTCCGGATGGGTGACCGGATCGCGGTCTACGGGGCGGGGAGCATCGAGCAGTTCGACAGCCCGGCGGCGGTGCTCGGGTCTCCCGCGACCTCGTATGTGGCACAGTTCGTGGGCGCCGACCGGGGTCTGAAACGCCTTTCGGTCACCTCGATCGAGCCGGCCGATCTGGAGGAGCCGCCGGTCGCCCGGCCGGACGAGCCGGTGAGGTCGGCGGCAGCACGGCTGAGCAGTGCCGGTGCCCGCTGGGCGGTGGTGCTGAACGGCGAGGGCGACCTGCACGGCTGGGTGTCGGCGGACGCGCTGCGGATCGCCGGGGAACACGGTACGGTCGGCGAGCTGGCCCGCCGGATGAACGCCTGGGTGCCGGTCGGTGCACCGCTGAAGCAGGCGTTCAGCGAGATGCTCCAGCACGACGCCGGGTGGGTCGCGGTGCTGGACGGGTCACGGTTCCTCGGCGTGCTGACTCCGGCCAAGCTCCACGAGGCGCTGCGCCGCTCGGTGGACGCCGATGCGCAGGGAGTGGGCCGGGACGAGGTGCAGTTCGACTCGGTGGCGGACGCGTAGGTCGCGCGCTGTGCGTCGCACGCCACGCGCCGGTCAGGACTCGCCCCACCGCCCGCGCCGGCAGCTGCTGCCGTCCTGCCCGCGTCCGCGCGCCGCCCGCACCCGTACGGTGTGATCAACCATCCCCACGGGTGATCACTCACCCCTGCGAAGAAGGCGGTTTTGCATGTCCCTGTTCGATCTGCCCCTCGACGAGCTGCGCGACTACCGCAGCCGTTCGGTGGAGCCGGAGGACTTCGACGCGTTCTGGTCGAAAACCCTCGACGAGGCCAGGTCCCACGACCTCGACACCCGGTTCGAGCTGCGTACGGGCACGGGGCTGACGACCGTCGACGTGTACGACGTGACGTTCGCGGGCTTCGGCGGTCACCCGGTCAAGGGCTGGTTCGTTCTCCCGGCGGGCACCACCGAACCGCTGCCGGTGGTCGTGGAGTTCATCGGCTACGGCGGGGGGCGGGGCCTGGCCCACACCCATCTGCTCTGGGCGTCGGCCGGTTTCGCGCACTTCGTGATGGACACCCGGGGCCAGGGCAGCGGCTGGCAGGTCGGCGACACCCCCGATCCGGTGGGCAGCGCACCCTCGTACCCCGGTTTCATGACCCGGGGCATCGAGGACCCGCACGCGTTCTACTACCGGCGCGTGTTCACCGACGCGGTACGTGCGGTGGAGGCGGCGCGCTCGCATCCGCTGACCGATGCGGCACGCACCGCGGCGATCGGTGAGAGTCAGGGCGGCGGCATCACGCTCGCCGTCGGCGGGCTGATACCCGACCTCACGGCGATCGCACCGGACGTCCCGTTCCTGTGCGACTTCCCCCGCGCGCTCACCGTCACCGACCGCAACCCGTACCGCGAGGTGGGCAGCTACCTCAAGACGCACCGGGGCCGGGCCGAGCGGGCGAGGGCCACTCTGTCCTACTTCGACGGGGTGCACTTCGCCGCACGCGGGCGTGCACCGGCGCTGTTCTCGACGGCTCTGGAGGACATGACCTGCCCGCCCTCGACCGTCTTCGCCGCCTTCAACGCGTACGCCCACCATGACAAGGCCATCGAGGTGTACGACTTCAACGATCACGAGGGCGGTGGGCCCTTCCAGGAGGCCGCGCAGCTGGGCTGGCTGCCCGGGAAGCTGACGGCCTGATCCGAACGCAGAACCCTAGCCGCGCGGGATGAGGTACTTGGACTCCAGGTAGCTGCGTGCCACGTCCTCGGGCAGCCGTCGCCAGCTGTCGACCTGCTCGTTGAGCCGGGCCAGGTCGGCGGTCGTCAGTACGGCGTTGAGCCTGCCCAGCGCCTTGCGTACGCCTTCGCTGCCCGCCCGGGACCGGTTGACGACGGGGACGAGGTAGTCGGCGTTCTGCAGGTGCTTGTCGTCGGCGAGCAGGACGAGGCCGAAGTCGTCGAGGGTGGCGTCGGTGGTGGTGGTCAGGACCAGCTGGTCCTGACCGTTCCGGACGGCCTGTTTGGCCTGGGTGGTGCCGACGCCCTTGGGGTCCACGGCCGTGATGCGGATGCCGTACGTCTTCTTCAGACCAGGTGCGCAGTAGGGGCGTTGTACGCATTCGTCGCCGGCGGCCAGGCGCACGGGCAGTCCGGATCCACCGAGGTCGCTGAGGGTCTTCAGGTGGTGTTTCGCCGCGTACGGGGCGGCGACCGCGAAGGCGTTCTGGTCGACCGCGCGCCCGGGGCCGAGGACGGTGAGGCCACGGGGTGCGGCGAGGGCGCGCAGGGCCTTCATCGTGGCGGCGAGGCCGGGCGAGCCGACGGGGGCTGCGTCGGCACCGTTCTTCTTGGCGTTCAGCCAGTCCGCGAAGGTGGCCGCGTACTCCGGTACGACGTCGATCTGACCACGCTCCAGCGCCGGTTCGTAGATCTCACGGTTGGTGACGGAAATGATCTTCGTGGCGTAGCCGGCCCGGTCCAGCAGCAGCGCGTACATCTGGGCGAGCAGATCGCTCTCGGTGAAGCCCGCGGAGCCGATGGTGAGGTGCTTGCTGTCGCCCGGCGGTGCGGTGACCTCGCCCTGGTTCTCCAGGGAGGGCCCGGTGGTGCAGGCGCTCGCCGACAGCAGGAGCGCGAGGAGCACGGGGAGGGCACTTCGCGGCCTCATCCTGACTCCTCGCCGCGGAACCGGTCGGGGGCGAGCCGTTGTGCCACTTCGAAGAGCCCTTCGACGATCAGGGCGAAGACGGCTACGAGCACGGCCCCCGCGACCACCTGCGCGGTGGAGGCGAGGTTGAAGCCCGCGGTGATGATGCGCCCGAGTCCCCCGCCGCCCACCAGCGCCGCGAGGGTGGCGGTGGCGACGAGCTGGACGGCGGCGATCCGTACGCCGGTGAGAATCAGGGGCAGGGCGAGCGGCACCTCCACTCCCAGCATCAGCTGTCTGCCCGTCATGCCCATTCCGGTGGCCGCCCGTACGACGTCGCGGTCGACCTCGCGCATGCCGACGTAGGCGTTGGTGAGCAGCGGCGGTACGGCAAAGAGGACGAGGGCGATGATGGTCGGCCACTCGCCGTGCCCGCCGATCGGAGTGAGGAGCAGCAGCACCAGCACGGCGAAGGTGGGGACGGCCCGGCCGATGTTGGAGATGTTCACGGCGAGCGCGCCGCCCTTGCCGAGATGGCCGAGGACCAGGGCGATGGGCAGCGCGATCAGACAGCTGATGAGCAGGCAGACGACGGTGAGGAACAGATGCTGGCCGAGACGGTTCCAGATGCCGCCGTCGCCGGACCAGTGCGCCGGGGTCGTGAGCCAGGACCAGGCGGCGACGAGGGTGTTCACGACCGCCTCCGGGTCCACGGGGTCAGGATTCGTTGCATGAGAAGAAGCAGCACGTCGGCGGCGACGGCGATCACGACGCAGAGGACGGAGGCGGTGAGCACCTGGGCCTTGAAGTACGTGTTCATCCCGGAGTAGATGAGGTTGCCGAGTCCGCCGTAGCCGACGATCGCACCGACCGTGACCAGGGAGACCGCGGAGACGGTCGCGATACGCAGTCCGGCCATGGCGGCGGGCAGGGCCAGCGGAAGCTCCACGGCGACGAGCAGGCGCACGGGGCCGTACCCCATGCCGCGTGCGGCCTGCCTGGTCTCCGCGGGCACGGCGCGCAGTCCGGCGAGGATGTTCCTTACGAGGAGGGTGAGCGAGTACAGGACGAGCCCGGCGACGACGAGCGAGGGGGAGAGTCCGTACACCGGCAGCAGCAGCGAGAACATGGCGAGCGACGGCACGGTGTAGAGGATGGTCGTCACGCCGAGGACCGGGCCGGCCGCCCAGCGCAGGCGGCGCGCCGCGAGGGCGAGCGGAACGGCGAGGACCAGTCCGAGGAGTACGGAGACCGCGGTGAGCTGCAGGTGCTGGACGACGGCGTCCCAGAGAAGTTCGCGACGGCTGGTCAGGTAGGCGCCGCAGAGCCACTCATTGCGCGCGAGGCAGTCGTCGGGAGGCGCGGTCACCCGTCCATTGGAGCGCGGGAGGGCGGGCGGACGCGCGCCCTGATCGACTGTCCGGGGGGGGGACCGGGTGCCGGTCGTGCGCGTGTGACGCGGACGGTCGGGCAGGTGGCGGCGCCGCCGAGCCGTGCCGCACTGCGGCCTATTCGGATGCTGCTGCCGCGTCCGCGGGGCGTTCAACCTTCTTCACCGTGATGTCGTCGGGTCCGAGCTGCCGTCCGTCGGCCGAGTGGACCTCCAGCGCCCGGGGCGGACGGCCGTGCCGCAGGTCGACCATCTCCGAGTGCGGTTCGCCGGGATCGAAGAAGTGGCCCTCGCCCCACTGCCGCAGCGCCACGATGACCGGGAAGAGATCCGTGCCTTTGGGCGTCAGCACGTATTCGTGGTACGCGCCGCCGTCGGCCGCCGGAGCCATGTCGAGGATGCCGCCCGCGACCAGATCGCGCAGGCGCGACGCGAGGATGTTCTTCGCCACGCCCAGGCTGCGCTGGAACTCCCCGAAGCGGCGACTGCCGTCGAACGCGTCGCGGACGATCAGGAGCGACCACCAGTCGCCGATCGCGTCGACCGAACGAGCCACCGGGCAGTCGCTCTCGTTGAAGCGTGTCCGCTTGACCATGCCGCCCTCCCTCACACCACCGGTTGCAACATGCTACCAGGTGCGACTACGGTCAACCTGGTAGCAACATGCAACCAACTCGATCGAAGGATGTCACGTGGCCGACAGCAAGAGAACGATGCGATCCGAGAAGGCAGACGGGGGCACACCGGCTCGCACCCTGTCCGGACGCACGACACTGCTGTTCGCGGTCGCGTCCGGTTCGGCGGTGGCCAATGTCTACTTCGCGCAGCCCCTGCTCGTCACCCTGAGCCGGGACTTCCGGATCAGTGCGGCGACCGTCGGCATCGTCGTCACCCTCACCCAGATCGGGTACGGCGTCGGGCTGTTCCTGCTCGTGCCCCTGGGCGATCTGGTCGACCGGCGGCGCCTTGTCGTGATCCAGCTGGTACTGCTGGCGACGGCACTCATCGCAACCGGGACCGCGGCCACCGCACCGATCCTGCTGACCGCCCTGGCGGCGGTGGGCTTTCTCGCCGTGGTGACGCAGACTCTCGTGGCGTTCGCCGCGTCGCTGTCCACCCCGGACCGACGCGGCAGCGCGGTCGGCCTGGTCACCAGCGGAATCGTCATCGGAATCCTGCTCGCCCGCACGGTCTCCGGTGCACTGGCCGACCTGGCGGGCTGGCGAACGGTCTACCTCACATCGGCGGCCCTGACCCTCGCGCTCCCCCTGTCCCTGCATCGCGCGCTGCCACGACGCGCCGCACCGCCCACATCCATGCGATACGTGCAGCTGCTGCGTTCGACACTCGTCCTGTTCGCCGAGGAACGCGTGCTCCGCGTCCGAGCTCTGCTCGCTCTGCTGATCTTCGCCGCGTTCAGCACCCTGTGGAGCTGCGTCGCGCTGCCGTTGAGCGAACCCCCGCTGTCGCTGTCGCACACAGCGATCGGAGCGTTCGGGCTCGCGGGGGCGGCGGGCGCACTCGCGGCCGCCCCGGCCGGGCGCCTGCACGACCGCGGCCTCGCCGGGTGGACAACCGGCGTCGCACTGGCCCTGCTCACCATGTCGTGGTTGCCCCTCTCCCTCACCCGGCAGTCGCTGTGGTCACTGGCGATCGGCGCGGTCGTCCTCGACCTCGCCGTGCAGGCCGCCCACGTCACCAGCCAGAGCCTGATCTACGCGGCCCGTCCCGACGCGGGCAGCCGTCTGATCGGCGGTTACATGGTCTTCTACTCGGTCGGCAGCGCTGCGGGCGCGCTCGCCTCGACGACCGTATACGCGATGGCCGGATGGGGTGCGGTGTGCGTTCTCGGCGCCGCGATCAGCGCACTCGCGCTCCTCGTGTGGGCGGTAACCCGCAAGGAAACGCCTGCGGCAGGCACGGCCGGAGCGCCGAGCGCATCCGCCGGATGACCACGGACCGGACTTGCTGCGTATGGGGGGCTACCCGCGCGCCTACCGCCCGGTACGGCCGCACATGACGGTAGACCGAGGTTCACATCACTTCCCCGTATACATCCCGAGGAGCCTGCGCATGTCGTCGCCCGGCCGCACCGATGACACCTACCGCTTCGACGATCTGCGCGCGCTCTATCTCAACTGCACACTCAAGCGCTCCCCGGAGACCAGCAATACGCAGGGGCTGATCGACCACAGCCGCGCGATCATGGAGGAGCACGGCGTCACCACCGAGGTGGTCCGGGCCGTCGACCAGGACATTGCGACCGGCGTCTGGCCGGACATGAGAGAGCACGGCTGGCAGACGGACGCCTGGCCGGAACTGTACGAGAAGGTGATGGCCGCCGACATCCTGGTGCTCTGCGGGCCGATCTGGCTGGGTGACAACAGCTCGGTGATGAAACGGGTCGTCGAGCGCCTCTACGCCTGTTCCAGCGTCCTCAACGACAGGGGCCAGTACGCGTATTACGGCCGGGTGGGCGGCTGTCTCATCACCGGGAACGAGGACGGGGTCAAGCACTGCGCGATGAATCTGCTCTACAGCCTCCAGCACCTCGGCTACACGATCCCTCCGCAGGCCGATGCGGGCTGGATCGGGGAGGCGGGGCCCGGCCCGTCGTACCTGGACCCGGGGTCGGGCGGTCCGGACAACGACTTCACCAACCGCAACACCTCTTTCATGGCCTGGAACCTGATGCATCTCGCCACGATGCTGCGGCGTTCGAACGGCATCCCGGCCCACGGCAACCAGCGCTCCGAGTGGGATGCGGGCTGCCGCTCGGACTATCCCAACCCGGAGCACCGCTGACCGCGCCCCGGCCGGCGAAGCCGCGTCCGGGGGAGGCACGGCGGGCGTGCGGCCCACGCCTCCCCCGGGCGGTCGTCAGTGCTGTTCGGCAGTCGGCTCCAGGACGAAGACCGGAATCTGCCGGTCGGTCTTGAGCTGGTAGTCGGCGTAGTCGGGGAACGCCTCGACCGCGCGCTGCCACCACACCGCCTTCTCCTCGTCGGTGACCTCACGGGCGTTCATGTCCTGGCGGACGGGGCCGTCCTGCAGTTCCACGCGGGGGTCGGCCACGATGTTGTGGTACCAGACGGGGTGCTTGGGGGCGCCGCCCAGCGAGGCGACCACGGCGTACGTGCCGTTGTGCTCGACCCGCATGAGCGGGGTCTTGCGGATCTTGCCGCTCTTGGCACCGCGGGTGGTCAGGATGATCACCGGCAGGCCCCGCATCGTGGTCCCCTCGGTCCCACCGGAGCTCTCGAACAGCTCGACCTGATCGCGGACCCACTGCGCGGGGCTCGGCTCGTACTCACCCTTGAGAGGCATGGCATCTGTCCCATCGTCGACATTCGGTTACGCAGACACACGGACATGCGGGCACAGGTGCGTCCCGCTGCTCCGAGAACTCTTTCATCATTCCGCCCACCGTGGGCCGGGCGGATCCGCGTGTCATGGCGGCAGTCGGGCCGGCGTCAGGGGTGCGGCGGGTTCAGCCGCAGTTGCAGCATCGCCTCGAATCTCGCCTCCGGGTCGTTGAGATCGATGCCTGCCACCACGGCCAGCCGCTTGAGCCGGTAGCGGAAGGTATCGGGGTGGATGTGGTGGATGTGTACGGCGGCAGCTGCGGCGGCCACATCGCCGAAGGCGCTCAGCCAGGCCTCCAGAGTGTCCGTGAGGGCGGTGCTGTGCTGGGCGCCGTAGGCGCGCAGCCGGACGACCGGGCCGTCGGGAGATCGTCCTCGGCGGCGATCCGGTCCGTCAGCTCCTCCAGCAGCGAGGCGGTGTGGACGTCCCCCAGTACGCAGGCGGGTTGCCGGTTCCGCACACCACGTCCAGGACGGAAGGGGCATCCATGACACATGACAGATAGAAATCGTCGCTCGGTCCCGATGAGTTGAGCAGGTCGTAGAGCACGGCGGCATCGGCATCGGAGTACATCTCGGCAGTATGCCGCCACGACGACGAGTGCCTTCGCGGACCTCCATGGACCGTCCGTTCCGTCGACCGCAAGAGCAGCCTCGGTGTCTTCGGCGCGGAAAACGGTGGACACAGGCAGCGTGGCGGGCCCGGGACCGCCGAATGCACCACAGCGGTTTCCTGTTGACCGACGGTCCGTCACCGCGCTCTGCCGGACGCACCTCCGACAGGAGGTGCGTCCCCGTCCGGATCGTCGCCGATGATCAATAGGTCAGGCATGCGCGACTGGCATATGTGAGGATCTCGCCATGAGTACATCTTCGCAGTCGCCGGCCGACAGGCTTCAGACGGACCGGCCTCATTCGGCACGCGTGTGGAACTACCTCCTGGGTGGCAAGGACAACTACTCCGTCGACCACCAAATGGGAGACATGATCCTCAATGTCTTCCCGGACTTCGCCGCCATCGCCCGCCTCCAGCGAGCCTTCCTCGCCCGCGCCGTGCGCTTCCTGACCGCAGAGGCGGGCATCCGTCAATTCCTCGACATAGGCACGGGCCTGCCGACGGCCGACAACACGCACGAGGTGGCCCAGCGGGTGGCCCCGGATTCCCGGATTGTGTACGTCGACAACGACCCGCTCGTCCTGACCCATGCCCGCGCCCTGCTCACCAGCACTCCCGAGGGCGCGTGCGCATACATCGACGCCGACGTCAGGAACACCGACGCGATTCTCGCCGAGGCCGCCAAGACGCTGGACTTCAGCCGGCCGGTCGGGCTGACCATGCTGGGGATCATGGGGCAGCTCCCCGATGAGGACGACCCGTGGGCGCTGGTCGACCGGCTGGTGGCCGCGCTCCCCTCAGGAAGCTATCTGGCCCTCAGCGACGGCACGAACACGAGTGACTCGCTGAACCAGGCCGTCGCCTCCTACAACGCGAACTCGGCAAGTTCTTATCATCTGCGCAGCCCTGAGCGGATCGCCGACTTCTTCCACGGCTTGGAACTGGTGGAGCCGGGCGTCGTGCGGACGTCGGTCTGGCGCCCCGACCCCGACCAGAGCCCGGCGGACACCCTGCAGGGGCATGCGGTGAGCGGCGTCGGGCTCAAGGCCTGAGACACCGGAAACCCGTCGGAGGCGAGGCCGCGCGGCCTGCGACCTCGGCTCCGGCGGACCAGGTGACGGAACGGGAACGGGAGTGCGCCGGCGCCGCCCGACGGCACAACAGGCCCTCACTCGCGTCGAGTTCTACCGGCGCTCGAGCGCGCCCCGTACGAAGGCCGCCTGGCCGGCGTGCTGCAGGTCGTCCGAGATGACGCTGATCAGACGGACCCCGAGGGTGACCGGCGGCGACCACGCCTCGTCGACGACGCGGTTCAGAGCCCTGCCGTCGAGCCCGCCGATGAAATCGAGAGTCTGTTCATGGACGTCGTCGTAGTAGCCGAGCAGCAGTTCGGGCGATCCCACCTGCACCGCCGCGACGTCCGCATCGCTGTGCCCGTACCCGGTGGCGTTCTTCTCGAAGGGCAGATCGAAACGGGAGGCCCAGTCCCGGGTGAACCAGACCTGCTCGATACCGGCCGCATCCGAGACATGGTCGTCCTGGATCCGGGTGAGGTGCCACACGAGCCAGGCGATCGTGTTCGCTCCGTCATCGAGGCGAGCATGGAGGTCGGTGGGTGACAGTCCCTCGACCGCCGAGTGCACCGTCTCCTGGACGCGGGTGAACGCGTCCGTCAAAAGGTCAACGCTGTTCATGACCTCACCATGGCCGCTCCCCCGCCCCTCCCCTGCGATCGACACGCGCCGCGCTCAGCTCTGTCCGTTTCCGGACCAGGACAAGCTTGCCAATCGGACCCAACTGATCGTTTCGGAATGAGTAAGTACGCCCGCTCCACAGGCCGTTCACGCATCGGTGCGGGCCGATCACGGGTGACGGAGGAGGAACGGCCGTCGGGCCGGGGCCCCTGAGCGGTAGCGCGGCCCGCTCAGGGGCCCAATACGGCCGTGCGCCCATGGCGTAAGGGTGGTGCGACCAGGGCCTTCGGGCACCGTCCGGCGCCGACCACTCCACGGGCCGACTACTCCATGGGGTAGATGTCCCCGCTCGCCATGCCGCTGACCTGATCGCTCTCGGCTTCGAGCCTGCGGGCCTTCTCCTTCAGGCGCTGGCGTTCCTTGGGGTCGGAGGTGCGTTCGGCTGCGTCCTTGAGGTCCTTCGCCTTGGCCCGCATCTCCCTTATGCGACCGCGGTATTCCTCTGACTCGCTCATGATCACTCCTTGGATCTGTGGGCGGAGCGGGCCCCGCCACGGAACCAGGCTTTCCGGGACACCGCACTCAAGGTGGTTACCTACCGTGACAATTCCCGCGACGGGGGGCCATTCATCGGCCCGGCGTCCCGGGCGGCCGGCGTCGGTCGCGCGGTTTCCCACCCCCAGAGTAGTCAGAATGCGACCGAGGTGAGCCTCACCGGGCTCTCGCCCATGCGGAGCCCGTCCTCGAGCGGAGGACGTCGGCCGTCTCCAGGTCGATGGCTCCCTCGGCCGGCAGCACCGGTGCATCCCGCTCGCGCGGAGTCGGACGCTGCCCTCAGCCCCGGCATCGCCGCCAGGGACACCGGGACGCGCCCACGCCCGCCCAACGGACATCCGCAGCCAGGAAGCCGAGTCCCATGCCCAGCATCCAGGCGTCCTTGGCCAACGGAATGCCGTTCTGAGTGGGCCGCAGGCTGCCGGGCTCCCGCATCCCCGGCACCCGGAAGTAGAGGCCGAGCAGGCCGCCGGAGAACCCGGTCAGCGCCAGTCCGGCCAGACGGGTCGGTACGAAGGGTGCGAGCAGGGCTCCGCCGACCGTGATCTCCGTCAGCGCGAGCAGCCGGGTGAATCGCTTGGCTTCCATCTTCTTGAGGAACGGGTAGGCGATACAGGCCATGCCGTGCACGCCGTGGGCCGTCTCTTCGTCCGCCTTCAGCTTGCCCAGGCCGGAATTCAGGATGAACGCACCGGTGGCGAGGCGAGGGGCCACATCGCGGGGTTCGACAGTCGTCATGGAGCCTCCATCAATCTGGCATTCGGCCCCTTGTCGAGCTTAGCCAGAAGGTGCCGGAGCCGCTTCACGAGGAATCCCGCACCGCGCGCCCGTGCAGTCGACGCCGGCCTCTGTACCGACCGGCTCACCAGAGGTCACGGTGAGGCGCCGGCCGCACCTGTGAGGTAGGGCTCGACGAATCCCTGATCGGCGCCCTTGAACCGGCCCGTCGGCGTCTTCGCCCGCAGGGGACGAGAGGGCGGGATGAGCCGCAGTGGTGAACGGCTTTCGGGCAACTTCGGCCGGACGGCGACGTAATACCGGAACGAGCAAGCGGCGAAGCGCCGGCCGGAACCGATGCCCCCGCAGTCCTCCGATGCCGACTTCCGTGGATCGCGGAGCAACCTCGGACACGCGACTGTCGTCTTGATCCACAGCAAGGCGGTTCGCCGCAAGTGACAAGCCACGTCCGACCCCCCACGAGCGCCCGGGTCAGATCACCAGGCAACTATGCACTCCATGTATACGCCAAGTGTATAGTCGCTCGGGTGCCGCCCGGCCGCGCGCGAAAGGCTCCCATGCACAGCAAGGCACTGGCGCCCGAGTACCAAGGCGCCCTCACCAAGATGTCGGTGAACTCCTCTCTCACTGACGTACTGGCAGAAGGCGTACGTCATTTGAGGGAGGCCGAGCTCTCCGGCTCGCAGCGCGAAGTGGCGCGCTGCGGGCTCGCGGTGGCCGAGGCACATCGCAGACTCGGCAACGTGAAGGAAGCCGACCAGGCGTGGAAGGCCAGTTACCGAGCCGCCCGCTCGGCCGGTGACCCGGGGGCGATGGCGTGGGCACTGTGGAGCGGGGGGACGCTTGCCCGGCAGCGCGGTGAACTCCGGCTAGCCTTCCGACTGTTGGGGCTGGCAGCCGACATGGGGAAGCGCGGCGGGGACATCGTCGCCCGCGGCTACTCCCTCGCCGGCCTCGCGGAGACCGGGCGCATACAGGGCGACTACCGGAAGGTCGCGGTCCTGCACGAACAACTGCTCGCCGAGGCGCGCGCCCGTGGCGAGGCGCGCCACACCGTGTGGGCGCTGGAGGGAATCGCGCAGATTCACCGCAACACCGGATCGCTCGACAGTGCCCTGGCCATGTTCGAGGAGGCCGCCGAGCTGGCCGGCAACGCGGACGACCGGCGGGGCCGGGCGTGGGCCCTGCGCGGCATGGCCGACATCATTTCCCTGCGGGACGACAATCCGGAGCGTGCCCTGGCCCTGCTCACGGAAGCCGAACTCACCTGCCGTGAGATGAAGTTGTCCAGTGCGCTCGCCTACAACCACAAGATGCGCGCCAACGTGCTCTTCCGCGCCGGCCGTTACGAGGAGGCGCGCCAGGTCTACGAGGAAGCGCTCGCCGAGTTCCGCGCCATGGCCGAACCCCGGGGTGAGGCGCTGGCCCGGCTCGGTCTCGTCAAGTCGCTCGCCCGGCTCGGCCGCGACCTGAACGAGACCGCCGCCGATCTGGACGAGCTGCACCGCACTCTCAGCCGGATCGGCCTGCTCAACGCCCGGGACATGGTGGACAAGGCGTACGCCGAACTCGGCGTGGCACCGGTCGGTGGCGCGGCTGACAAGGAAAGCGGACGACGATGACACCACCGCCCGTAACTCAGCGGGCCACGGCACCGCAGATTCTCGCCCGCTGCCGCGACCTCGTACGCCCGGCGCTCGCACAGGCCGTGCAGCGTCTGCACCCGTGGCACGCGGAGATGGCCGCGTTCTCCCTCGGGTGGGGCACGGCGAACGGCGGCCCCGTCACGGGCTCACAGGGCAAAGGGGTGCGTCAGGCCCTCACGCTCCTCGGCGCCGAGGCCGCAGGCGCCCCTGCGGAGGATGCCGTCGTCGGCGCCGTCGCCGTCGAGCTGATCCATGTCTTCTCCCTCCTGCACGACGACATCATGGACGGCGACGAGACCCGCAGACAGCGCGCGACTGCATGGAAGGTGTACGGGACCGGCCCCACGATCCTCGCGGGCGACGCGCTCTTCGCCCTGGCCGTAGAGACGCTGGCCGACGCTCCCGGCGTGCACAGTGCGGCAGCGGTTCGACATCTCGTCGGCACGCTGACCGACCTGGTCCGCGGTCAGGCCGAGGACCTGCTCTTCGAGTCCCGGCCCTGGACCGGGCCCGAAGCGGTGCGGCCGCACGAGTACCGGTGGATGGCCGAGCACAAGACCGGGGCGCTCCTCGGCTGCGCGGCGGGCCTGGGCGGGGTGCTCGCCGGAGCCCCTGCCACGACCGTCGACGCCCTCGCCACGGCCGGCCGGCACCTCGGGGTGGCATTCCAGTCCGTGGACGACCTCCTGGGCATCTGGGGAGATCCGCAGGTCACGGGCAAGCCCGTCCACAGTGATCTGCGCCGGCTGAAGAAGACGTACCCCGTCCTCGCGGCCCTGGCCACGGACCACCCCGCTGCCCGTCGCCTCGCAGCACTGCTCGGCACCGGCGGTCCGCTCGACGGCACCACCGCGCGGCGGGCGGCCGATCTCGTCGAGGAAGCCGGTGGGCGTTCGGCGACACTGGCCGAGGCGCATCAGCACCTCGACAGCGCTCGGCGCAGCCTGGAAGACGTCCCGCTGGCCCCGGCCGCACTCGGTGAAATCGTCACGCTTCTCCCGTTCCTCGTCGACCGCACGATGTGACCCGCCGCGGGGCCCCTGCCGGGACACCATTTCCCCAGCTCTGCCCGTAAGCGCCGGTGGCCGGAACCCCGTCACCCGGGTGCGGCCGCCGGCGCGCCCACGGACCGGTCCGCGAGGTCCCCTGAACCGGGCCTACTCCTCGATGGCCCCACCGGTACGCCGGAGATGCTGCCGGAAGGTGTACGACGGTTCGGCCGATCGCTGTGCCAGACAGCCGTCGAAGGACGCCTGCTCGCGCAGTGTCTCGCCCGCCCTGATCCTGCGGGCCTGTTCACGCGTCGCACGGACCGATCAGGTGAGGGTCTGTCTCAGCCTCCTCTCAGCCGCCGCCGTACACGCTGGAAACGTTCCCGGACCGCCGGGTCCGAGCTGAGGAGGAGGTTTCCTCATGGCCTCGCACACCGTGGACCCGCCTGTCGTTCCGGCTGCAGGCTTCACCGACCCGAGCGCGACAAACACGGCCCGTCGGCTGCACCACTTCTTTCAACGCGCCTGTGACCGCACACCGTCGGCCGTCGCCCTGGAATGCGATGAGCAGCATCTGACGTACGCCGATCTCGACGCACGCGCCAACCAGGTGGCTCACTACCTGCGCCGTGTGGGCGTCGGTACGGGTACTCGCGTGGCTGTCCTGCTCCCGCGGTCTGTCGGGATGTACGTGTCGCTCCTGGGCGTGTGCAAGGCCGGGGCGGCGTTCGTGCCGCTCGACCCCGCGTCCCCACCCGAACGCATCGCGTACATCCTGGGCGACGCAGGCGCCGATGCCCTGCTGACCACGGACGATTTGATGCCGTGCACCGGGAATGCGGAGACGGAGGAGCCGGGGGCGTGCCGGGTGATCCGGACCGACGCCTGGGCGAGTGAACTCGCTTGTCTTCCCACGACGCGGCCTCCTGCCGACACGTCCGCCGCGGGCCGGTACGAGAGCGATCCCACCGCGTACATCATGTACACCTCGGGCTCCAGCGGCAGGCCCAAGGGCGTGGAGATCGCCCAATCAAGCATTTGCAACTTCCTCGGTGTCGTGACTCCCGTCTACGCCGTAGGCTCCGATGACCGGGTATTCCAGGGCATGACCATCTCGTTCGACTTCTCCCTGGAGGAGATCTGGCCGACCTGGACGGCAGGCGCGACGCTCGTCGCCGGGCCGAGCGGCCCCGCGCGGCTCGGCGACGAGCTCGCCGACTTCCTGGAGACGCATCGCGTCACGGTGCTGTACTGCGTGCCGACGCTGCTGGCGACGATCCCGCGCGAGCTGCCGCGGGTCCGCTGTGTCGTCGTGGGCGGCGAGGCGTGCCCGCAGAGGCTCGTCGACCGGTGGAGCAGGCCGGGACGCCGCATCCTCAACACGTACGGACCGACAGAGGCCACCGTCACGGCGACCTGGCAGGAAATGCGTGCGAACCGGCCCGTCACGATCGGACGGCCTCTGCCGACGTACTCGGTGGTGCTTCTCGACGAACAGCGGCGGCCCGTGCCCCACGGTTCGGCCGGCGAGATATGCCTGGGCGGTCCCGGCCTGGCCCGCGGATACGTGGGCCGGCCGGATCTGACCGCCGACCGTTTCATCGAGCACCCGCTGGATCCCCGGAGCGGTCGGCTCTACCGCACCGGGGACCTGGGCCGGATGACCGACGACGGGGAGATCGAGTACCTGGGCCGGGCCGACGCCGAGGTGAAGATCCGGGGATACAGGGTGGCGCTCGATGAGATCGACAACGTGCTGCTGGAGGACCCCGGCGTAGTTCAAGCGGTCACCGCGCTCGTCGCGGCGCCGGACACGGGCACGACTCCGCAGACCGTGGACGACCTGGATCCGGCCGGGCACAGCGGGACCGGGAGCGGCAAGGTGCTCGCCGCCTACGTCGTACGCGCCACAGACTCTCCCGGGCCGGACGCACCGTCCGACAGCGACCTCGCCGGCCGCCTGCACGAGCACCTGCGACGCACTCTGCCCGCCTACATGGTGCCGTCGTTCCTGGACATCCTCGACCGCCTTCCTGCCATGCCGAGCGGCAAGGTCGACCGTCGGCTGCTACCCGTTCCGACCGGCCGCCGACTCATGGGGATCGGCCGCGTGGTGCCCGCCCGTGGTGAGTCGGAGACGCGGGTGCGGGACACCTGGGCACAGGTGCTCGGCCTCGCTCCCGACGAGTTGTCGGCCGAGGCGGACTTCTTCACCGACCTCGGCGGCCACTCGTTGCTCGCTGCCCAGGTCGTATCGCTGTTGCGCGGCCGCGACGGCGGAACCGGGCCGACTCTGCGTGACCTGTACGAGCACCCGACAGTGCAAGGGTTCGCAGAGCGGATGCGCGCCTCGGCGGCCACCATGGGCAGCAGCCCGCCGCGCTCGTTCATCCGTCACAGCCGCGGCCGGATCGCGCTCGCCGGACTGGCCCAGGCAGGGGCCATCTACGTTGTGCTCCTTCTCTTCACGCTGCCCATGGCCGTCTCATACGCCGCACACCACGGCCAGATCTCCGGCGGGGAGGTCGTGCAGCCGACGATCGCCGCCGGGGCCGGTTACCTGGCGGTGCGCTGGATCCTTCCTCTCGCCCTGGCGCGCCTGCTGAAGAAGCGCATCGCACCCGGCCGCTACCCTGTGTGGGGGCTGACCTATCTGCGCCTGTGGGCGCTGAACCTGCTGCTGGAGATCAGCCCGTTGCGGGTACTCAGCGGCTCTCCCATGATGGCTCCCTACCTGCGGCTGCTCGGTGCACGCGTCGGAGCCCGCACCACGATCGCTACCGGCGTGATCGGTCTGCCGGCTCTGCTGAGGATCGGCAGCGACGCGGCGGTCGGCTATAACGTTTCACTTCGACCCTGGAGGGTCGCGGACGGATGGGTCACCGTCGCGCCGATCACGGTTGGCGAGCGGGCCTTCGTCGGTGCCAACGCGGTGCTTGAACCCGGCGCGTGCATGGGGCCGGGGTCCGGGCTCGGTGAGCAGTCCGTGATCGGACAGGACGAGTCGATGGCTGCTGGAACGCGCTGGGCCGGATCACCGGCGCGCCGGGTCGAGGCTCTCGCTCCGGTCGTCGAGACGATGCTGCGTACACGCGGCGTTGCGGATCACTGGCGGCCGCGACATCTGTCCGCGGCGCTGCTCGGCCTGGTGTTCTTGGAACTGGCTCCGCTGCTGACGGTCCTGCCCAGCGTCGCGTTGTTCTGGTTCGCATGGCTGCGGTGGGGTGCGGGCTCGGGGCTGATTGCCACCGCACTGTCCGGCCCGGTCTTCGTGGGTACGGTGTGTTTGGTGGTGGCCGTCGGCAGGCGCATGGTCCGGCCTGGGGCACCCGTGGGCATCCACTCGGCGCTCTCCTCGTTCGGCGTGCGCAAGTGGCTCGTGGACAAGCTGCTGGAGTACAGCCTCACTTTCACCAACACCCTCTACGCCACCCTCTATACCGTGCCGTGGCTGCGGCTGCTCGGCGCGCGCGTGGGCCGGGGTGCCGAGGTTTCCACCACCTCGCACGTCGAGCCGGGCCTGCTGACCCTCGAAGAGAGAAGCTTCGTCGCGGACCTGGCGAGCGTCGGCTCCGCCATCTTCGCGGCCGGCCAGGTGGCCATGGGACCCACCACGGTGGGCAGCCGCGCGTTCGTCGGTAATGCGGCGCTGGTGGCGGCCGGCACGGAGCTGGGCGCGAGCTCCCTGGTCGGCGTGGGTACGATCCCGCCGCCCGACGGTGTGCCCGAGGGGACTACGTGGCTCGGCTCCCCCGCGTTGCGGCTGCCGGTGCGCCAGAGCAGCGGTTCGTACCCTGAGGAGCTGACGTACCGACCTACCCGCAGGGCGGTGCTCGCTCGTCTGAGCATCGAGTTCTTCCGTGTCACCATGCCCGCGTCGGTACTGGCGACGAGTGCCTACCTGTACCTGCTGGCACTGTCCGACCTTGCCCGTGGCGCTGGACCGCTGGCCCTGGTGCTGGTGTCGCCCTTCCTGGCCATCGGCGCGGCGTTCGCGGTCATCGCATACTGCGTGGTGGCCAAGCTTGCCGTCATCGGAAGGTACCGGCCGCGTGTCGAGCCGCTGTGGAGTTTGTTCGTACGGCGTACGGAGTTCATCACCGGCCTTTTCGAGGCGGCCGCGGTCCCGGCGGGGGTGGGTGCGCTGATCGGGACACCGTTCCTGCCGGCGGTACTCCGAATGTTCGGTGCCCATATCGGCCGGCGTACCTGGATCGGCACCACCTTTCTCACCGAATTCGACCTGGTGGAGGTGGGCGACGACGCCGCGGTCGGCATGAACGTCTCACTGCAGACACATTTGTTCGAAGACCGTGTAATGAAGATGTCGAAGGTGACTGTTCGGTCCGGTGCGGATATCGGCACCCGGGCCATCGTGCTGTACGACGCGGTGGTGGGCGAGCGTGTCGGGCTCGGGGCGTTGTCCCTGGTCATGAAGGGGGAACACCTGCCGCCGGGGACGAGCTGGCGAGGGCTCCCCGCCGAAGGAGTGACGAGCCGTCCCCGACCGGTTCGGGGGAACGGATCGCCGTCGACTGCGGTGCCCGAC
This sequence comes from Streptomyces sp. NPDC111516, assembly GCF_055635345.1. NCBI lineage: Bacteria > Bacillati > Actinomycetota > Actinomycetes > Kitasatosporales > Streptomycetaceae > Streptomyces > Streptomyces sp. NPDC111516. Next base: position 252,298 of record NZ_JBVKBV010000005.1, read on the forward strand.
GCATGACCACTGGCGGTGAGGAGGAAGACATGATTCCGGCCGAGAAGCCCGGACCCCGCCCGCTCGCGCTCGTCTACCGGGGACCGGCATCGCTGCCCGGTTGCCCGGAGGCCGTCGCGGACCTGCTCGCCGCCGGCCCGTGGGAACTGGACGTCCGCTTCGCCGGTCCGCGCGAGGCCCTGAAGTTGTCGGCCGGATCGCTGTCCAGGGCCGTTGTGTATGCCCAGCCGGGTGGCCCGTCGCTCAGGCCCGCCTACCGGAAACTGAGGCGGCAACGTGACGCGATCCGTGGCTTCGTCCATGGCGGCGGACGCTACCTGGGCTTCTGCCTGGGCGCCTATCTGGCAGGTGCCACCCCGGGATTCGCTCTGCTGCCCGGCGACACCGACCAGTACATCCGCTCATCGGGGTGCACAGTCCACGACACCGGCAACACGCTGGTCGAGGTGGTGTGGCGCGGGCAGCCCCGCACCGTCTTTTTCCAGGACGGACCGCACTTCGCGCTCGATGCAGACGCGGACGCGACTGTCCTGGCCACCTACGCCAACGGCGCGATCGCCGCGGTCGTCACCCGGTTCGGCGCCGGCCGCGTGGGGGTCACCGGACCGCACCCGGAGGCCGGCGACGACTGGTACACCGACAACCGCCTCCCGGTCCACCACACCCGGGACCTGGCGCTGGATCTCGTGAATGCGGTGATGGAGAGATGACCACGGTGCCCGCACCGACAGGTCTCGATTCGACGATGGCGCTGCGGCTGTGGCTCGTCACGGCGGGCGGACGGGACGCATTCCAGGAGCCACCGTCCGTCCTGGACGCCGACGAGAGGCGGCGGGCTCTTGCGTTTCACCGAGCGTGCGACCGCAGCAGGTGCATGGGCGCGCACACGCTCCTACGCCGAGTCCTCGGGGCTTGCTCGGGCGTCGCGCGCCGGGATGTGCTCCTCACCCGCGAACGGTGCCCGATGTGCGGCGGCCCGCACGGCCGCCCGGTCGTGGGTACGCAAGGAGGCATACCTCAAAGGGCTCAGTCCGTGCGGTGCGGCACTAGGGTGGTTGGAGAGGCTGCCATGCGAATGCTGATCATCGAGGACGAACGCGGACTTGCCGCCGCGATCGCCGACGGACTCGCCTCGGAGGGCTTCGTCGCCGAAACCGCATATGACGGTGTGGACGGGCTCTGGCGGGCCCTCCACGAGCCTCACGACGTCATCGTGCTGGACATCATGCTGCCCGGCCTGTCCGGGTACGAGGTCCTCAAGCGGATGCGGGCAGCGAACGTGTGGACCCCTGTGCTGATGCTCACGGCGAAGGACGGGGAGTACGACGAGGCGGACGCCCTGGACCTCGGCGCCGACGACTTCCTGAGCAAGCCGTTCTCGTACGTGGTGCTCGTGGCCCATTTGCGGGCGCTGCTGCGCCGAGGAGCACCACCCCGGCCCGCGGTGCTCACGGCCAACGACCTGAGCCTGGACCCCGCCCGTCGGCGGTGCCGTCGCGGGAGCCATGAGATCGACCTGACCGCACGGGAGTTCACCCTCCTGGAATTCCTGCTCCGGCGTGCCGGCCAAGTGGTCAGCAAGACAGAGATCCTCACGCACGTGTGGGACGAGAACTTCGACGGCGATACGAACATCGTCGAGGTCTACATTGGTTACCTGCGGCGCAAGATCGACGCCCCATTCGACCGCCAGACCATCGAGACCGTCCGCGGAGCGGGGTACCGGCTACGGAGCTGAGGAGGGCAGCGGATGCGCGTCGACATCCGGGCTTGGTGGTCCCGCCGGTCGCTGCGGCTGCGGTTGACCGTTGCGGCTGCCCTCATGATCGCGTTCGGACTGGCCGGTGCCGCTGTGCTGCTCGTTGTGTGGCTGCATTCGAGTCTCATCAGCGAGCTCGACCAGACTGCCCTGCAGGACGCCCAGGTCGTCGCAGCAACCCTCCAGGCCGAACCTCGCGACACCGTACTGCGCAACACTTTTCACGGCGACGCCGCTGTCCAAGTGGTCGACGCCAAAGGAGCAGTGCGGGCCAGCTCGGCGAATCTGCGCAGCAGACCCCGGCTGTTCGACTTCCCACCGAACGGATCCGGTACCCCGCACGCCCGCGCTGTCCACGACATCACAGTGGGCGACAGCAGTACCTGGCGTGCTGTGGCCGTCCCGGCCGGTACCCGTCACGACCCGATGACCGTGTACGTCGCCATGTCCACGGAAGACATCGACCATGGCCTGGCCAAGCTGACGTTCGGCCTCGCCACCACCGTGCCATCGACCGTGGCCCTGCTCACCGGCGTCGTATGGCTGCTCACCGGGCGCGCGCTGCGCCCCGTGGACTCCCTGCGAACCCAGACCGCCGAGATCACCGCCTCGGATCTGGGGCGCCGACTCGACGTGCCCCCCGCCGAGGACGCTCTGGGCCGGCTCGCGAAGACCTTCAACGACTTGCTCGCCCGCCTGGAGGCCACGACCCGGCGGCAGCGCGGTTTCGTCGCCGACGCCGCCCACGAACTGCGCAGCCCTCTGAGCACGTTGCACACACGCCTGGAGGTCGCAGTCAGCCATCCCGACGCCGCTGACTGGCGATCGCTCGCCCCCACCCTGCTCGAGGAGACCGAACGGCTTTCCCGGCTCGTCGACGATCTTGTACAGCTGGCCCGCCTCGATGCCCGTCCGCGGCTGCGCAAACGCCCGGTCGACCTGGACGAGATCGTATTCACCGAGGTGGGCGAGGCCCGCCAGCGCACTTCTCTCATCATCGACCAGCACGCCGTCAGCGCCGCACGCGTCCACGGCGACAGGGATGCTCTCGCCCGCGTGGTACGGAACCTGCTGGACAACGCCCTTCGATATGCCGCCACCCGCATCGACATCCGCCTTCACGTCCTGGACGGCACCGCAAACCTGGTCGTAACCGACGACGGGCCCGGCATCCCTGCCGCCGACCGGCAACGCGTCTTCGAGCGCTTCACTCGACTCGACCACGCCCGCGCACGGGACACGGGCGGCAGCGGCCTGGGGCTGGCCATCGTCCGCGACATCGTCACCGCCCACCATGGCAGCGCCCACATCGAGAACGGCCACCCAGGCGCTCGGGTCGTCGTGCGGATTCCCGTCGGCGATCGGTAGCGGCCGAGTCCATACGCTCTCCTCGCATGCGTGTGCAGAGGCCGACATCCGGAACTCCGGCGGCAGCTGGATCGACAAGTCCGTCAGAAACGAGAGTGCCGGGTGGATGGCCGGTGGCTCCGCCCGTAGGGTGACTTCCCGCGCATGTCGCCGCGGGAGCCCGGGAGGACGCGGCCCCTGCTGGTACCAGCAGGGAATGCCCAGGCCCTCGCATCCGCAGCCCGACAACACGGACCCCGGCGTGCCGTCCGCAGGACGGCGGCACCGGATCCGCGCCGCGTCTCGCCGGGCGCTGCGCGGCATGACCGGCCCCGCGGGCCGGAACCCGGGCGCGCGACAGGCGCCACCCGGTCCCCGGCAGGGGCCACGCGTGAACCCCACGCTGCAGACGACCGCTGCCTACGCCTGGCGGATCCTCGTCGTGGGAGCCGTCGTGTACGCGGTCTTCTCGGCGCTGGGGCGGTTCCACGAGTTGGCGGTAGCCGTCTTCCTCGGCCTGGTCGGCACCGCGTTGTTGCGCCCGGTGGCGGATCTCCTCTCCCGTCTGGTGCCGCGGCCACTCGCTGTCGCTGTGGCCCTTCTCGGCAGTATCGCCCTCGTCCTCGGCGTTCTGACCCTCGTCGGCGAGGTGGTCGCCGGAGAACTCGCCGGGCTGGAGCGAGAGTTCGGCGACGGCCTGGTCAGGATCGAGCACTGGCTGGAGGGGCCACCGTTCCGGCTGAACCCCAAGACGCTCGACGACATCCAGTCCCGGATCGGGCAATACCTGTCCAGCCATCGCTCCACCCTTATCAGCACGGCCCTCATTGGCGTGGGCCGGCTGGTGGAGGTGGTGACGGTGTTCGTTCTCGCATTGTTCTGCTCGGTCTTCTTCATTCACTCGGGCGACCGGCAGTGGGACTGGTTCTGCGACCAGCTTCCGGAGACGGTCCGGGCCCGGGTGACGATCGTGGGCCGCGCTGCGTGGCGGACGTTCACCGGGTACACACACGGCATCGTCCTGGTGGCCGCGACCAACGCGGTACTCGTCGGACTGGCCCTGTTCGCACTCGGCGTGCCGCTGGCCCTTCCCCTGGCGCTGCTGGAGTTCTTCGCCGCCTTCATTCCGTTGATCGGCTCACCGATCGCCCTCGCAGTCGCCGCCGTGGTGGCTCTGGCAGCGAAAGGCCCGATCGTGGCGGCCGTCGTCATCGCTCTGATCGTGGTCATCGGCCAGATCGAGGGCCATCTTCTGCACCCGCTCGTGATGGGCTGGGCCGTCCGTCTGCACCCGGTGGTGGTCGCACTCGCGGTGATCGGCGGCGCCATCGCGGCGGGGGTGCTCGGAGCGGTGGTGGCAGTACCGCTCGTATCAGTCCTCTGGTCGGTCCGTCAGGCGCTGCGCCGGGCAAGCGAGTCCACGCGCGCCAAGGGGTGAGCCGTGTGCACCGGGACGGGTGCGCCGACGTGGAAGCGAGGCACCGGCGTCCTCGGCCGGCCCGCCCCCGCGCGCGGGCCGGAAGCCGAACCGCTTGTGCCGATCCTTTCGTACGGCCGTTGCCACCGCCCTCCCCCGTAGGCCCGCGTCAGCGGGGTGTCAGGTGCTGCCTCCTCACCACCAGGCCCTTCGGTGCCTCGACGTGCGCCGTACCGTCGGCGTCGACGGAGATGTCCAGTCGCCCGCCCGCGATGTCGAGCCCCTCGGCCTTCAGCGGTCGGTATGCCTCCGCGAACCCGGGCGCGACCGTGAGCGTTCCGCCGGGGACATCGGCGGAGAGTCCCAGCACCGACTGGAGGATCATGACGGACGAGGCCGCCGCCCAGGCCTGCGGGCGGCACGACGCGGGATAGGGCGAGGGCCGGGCATCGGTCGCCGCTCCATGACCGGCGAACAGTTCGGGAAGTCTGCCGTCGAAGGCCGCCGATGCGCTCAGCAGTCCCTCCGACAGGGACGCGGCCGCTTCCGGGAACCCGGCCCTGACCAGGCCGTGCACGGCGATGGCCGTGTCGTGCGGCCAGATGGAACCGATGTGGTAGCCGTACGGGTTGTAGGCCACGGAGTCGCTGCTCAGGGTCCGCAGACCATGACCCGAGTCGAGGTCGGGCGCGCTGAGCCTGGCGGCCAGCAGGGCGCTCTCCTCGTGATCGAGCAGGCCCGTGCCCAGCAGATGACCGAAGCCCGAGGTGACCGAGTCCACCGGCTTCCTGTGCCCGTCGAGCGCCACGGCCGGGTACGGTCCCCGCTCGTCCTCCACCCAGAAGTGGCTGCGGAAACGGCCACGGAGCCGCTCGGCCCACTCCTCCCACCGGTCCGCGCCGGGGCGGCCGAAGGCGCGCAGCAGGTCCGCGCCGCCGCGGGCCGCCTCGTACGCGTACGCCTGGACCTCGCAGAGCGCGATCGGGGAAGCGGCGATGCCTCCGTCGCGATAGCGGATGGAGTCGCCCGAATCCTTCCAGCCCTGGTTGGCCAGGCCCCGGCCGGTGTGGTCGATGTACTTCAGAAACCCGTCCCCGTCCGCGTCGCCCTGGTCGCGCATCCAGGCGAGGGCGGACTCCGCGTGCGGCAGGAGCTGTTCGACCTGCTCGGACGCGAGTCCCCAACGCCAGGAGTCGTGCAGCAGGGTGATCCAGAGCGGGGTGGCGTCGACCGTGCCGTAGTAGCAGGGCGGCAGGGAGAACGTGTCGTTGAAGTTCTGGGTGGCGCGGCGCATTTCGTGCAGGATCTTGCCCGGTTGCTCCTCGGTGTCCTGGTCGGACTTCGTGCCTTGTCTGCGGGCCAGGGTGCGCAGGGTACCGGCGGCGAGATCGGTGCCCAGCGGCAGCAACATGCGGGCCGCCCACAAGGAGTCGCGGCCGAAGAGGGTGAGGAACCACGGGGCCCCGGCGGCCAGGAACTGGTCGGCGGGCTTCTCCGGGTCGGTCAGGCGCAGTCGGTCGAGGTCGGCGACCGACTGGCTCAGCCAGTGGTCGAAGCGCCGGTCGGCGCTGCGCAGTCGCGGCGTGCGCCAGGGCAGGCTGCCGGCAGCGGGCGCTGGGAACTGGTCGCCGTCCTCATGTGCCGCGTCGCAGTGCAGTACCGCGGTCCATGAGGCTCCGGGGGCCAGTTCGATCTCGTACTCCAGCCGTCCGGCGGCCGGGTCGACGGCCGCGGGCTCCGGGGAACTGGTGAGGTGTACGGCGAAGGCGTCCCGGGACCAGGCGAGTCCGCCCCCGGTGGCGCCGGCGGCGACCGGGCTCTGCGCATGCCCGGACTTGACGCTCTCGATCGGGGCAAGGTCCGTCCCGGCAGTGACGACGAGCCGGACACGGACGTGCTGCCGCCCGGCGTTGCCGACTTCCAGGGTCTCTGCCAGGTGCCCGGGGGTGACGCGGCGGCGCCGGTGCAAGGTGACCGCCGGGTCCGGCGTGTCCTCGCCGAGGCCGCGCAGCACACCGCGGAAGGCCGCCCGATCCGCCCCTTCGAGGGCCCCGCGCACGGGTGCTATCGCGACTCCGTCCGCCGCGACGGTCAGCCGGGCAAGTGCTCTGCTGTCGCCGTGGTAGAAGCCGTCGGCGGCACCGTCGATCTGTCCGTCCGCGCGCGAGATCGCGAAGCTCGGGGCGCACAGCGTCACACAGGCGTCGTGCAGGAACGGCTGGAGGCCTTCGGCCGACGGGCCTGCCCCCGTCTCGGAGTTTGTTATGTCGTGGGTCTTGACAGTGGTGTCCAACAGAGCAGAACCTCTCAGGCATTGGAGCGTTCCAAGAACCCTAACGACGACCTCAGGGCGTTGACAACGGTTTTGGAACGCTCCAATGAACTCGTCCATTCGCACAACCGGTTCCGGAGACCCTCATGCCACGCTCCCCCAACACCCCCGCGACCAAGGCCGCTTCGGTAACCCTGGCCACGGTCGCTCGGCGGGCCGGAGTGTCTCCGCAGACGGTGTCGAACGCGCTCAACTCGCCCGAACTGCTGCGTCCGGAGACCCTGGACCGAGTCCTGCGCACCATCGACGAGCTGGGCTACCGCCCGCATCGAGCGGCGCAGACCCTGCGCACCCGCTCCAGCAAGCTCATCGGGTACGGCATCCGTCCCACCGCCCCCGGCACCTCGGCGCCGGTCATGGACCGGTTCCTGCATGCCCTGTCCCAGACCGCCGACGAGGCCGGCTACCGGATCCTGCTCTTCGCCTCACCCCCCGGCAGTGCCGGCCTCGATGGGTACGAGGAACTCCTCGACCTGCACAGCGTGGACGGTTTCGTGCTGAGCGGCACCGACCGGGGCGACCGGCGCCAGGCCTGGCTGGAGAAGCGCGGTGTGCCGTTCGTGGCCTTCGGCCGGATGTGGTCCGGCCGGCAGATCGGCGACTGGGTCGATGTCGACGGTGCCTCGGGCACGGACGCCGCAGTCGAGCACCTGATCGGCCTGGGACATCGCAGGATCGCGTTCCTCGGCTGGCCGCGCGGCTCCGGGGTCGGCGACGACCGAGCCATGGGCTGGCAGCGCGCCATGCGGCGCCACCACCTGTCGCTACGCAACAGACGGGCACGGAGCGTCGATGACATCGCCTCCGCACAGGCCGCTGTCGGACCGCTGCTCGACGCGGGTGCGACGGCCGTGATCGCCGCCAGCGACATGCTCGCGCTGGGCTGCTATCACGCCCTGCGCGAGCGCCGAGCCGTGCCGGGCAAGGATGTCGCGGTCATCGGCTTCGACGACTCCCCCACGGCCGCGCTCCTGTCCCCCGGACTCTCCACCGTCGCCCAGCCGCTGGAGGCCGTCGGCCGCGAATGCGTCCGGCTTCTGCTGGCCCGGATGTCGGAGGTCGGCGCTCCGCCCGAACGCGTCCTGCTCGAACCGTCTCTCGTCGTGCGTGACAGCACGTCCGAGTCGGACGACTGAGAGCTTCTCCGAACCACCCCCGCGCCCGTTCCACGGGCCACCGATTCACAGCGCGCCCTTTCCGGGCAGCTGAGCCGCAAGCCTTATCCCCTGGAGGAACTCATGGGAACCCGTACGGCCGTCGCCGCCCTCGCCACCTGCGCGGCGCTCCTGGCCGCCACCGGCTGCTCGTCCAACTTCGGCAGCGACAAGAAGCCGGAGCAGGACAAGTCGGCCAACCAGAAAATGACGGTACTGATCGCCACCTCGGGGGACGCCGAGACCCAGGCGGTCAAGGCTGCCGCCGCCGCGTACACGAAGAAGTCGGGGAACTCGGTCTCCGTCGAGGTCGCCAAGGACATGAACCAGCAGCTTGCCCAGTCCTTCGCCGGGCACAAGCCGCCGGACGTCTTCTACGTCAACTCCGACCAGTTCGCGAACTACGCGAAGGGCGGCTCGCTGTACCCGTACGGGGACCGGATATCCGACGCCGACGACTTCTCCCAGCAACTGCGTACCTCGTTCTCGTACGACGGGAAACTGGTCTGTCTGCCGAAGGACACCTCCACCCTCGGCCTCGCCATCAACACCGACCTCTGGAAGAAGGCCGGACTGACGGAGAAGGACTATCCGAAGAGCTGGGCGGAGCTGAAGACCGTCGCGGACAAGCTCACCGGCAACGGCGTCACCGGTCTGGTCACCAGCGACGAGTACCAGCGGCTCGGCGTCTTCATGAAGCAGGCGGGCGGCTGGCTCACCGACCCGGACCAGAAGAAGATGACCGCCGACACCCCGGAGAACGCCAAGGGGCTCGAATTCGTCCAGTCCCTGCTCAAGTCGGGCTCGATGAAGTTCGCCAAGCAGGTGGACACCAGCTGGGGCGGCGAGGCGCTCGGCAAGGGCAAGGCCGCGATGACCATCGAGGGCAACTGGCTCGAAGGCGGCATGAAGCTCGACTACCCCGATGTGAAGTACGCCGTCGCGCCGCTGCCCGCGGGGCCGGCCGGCCAGGGCACCCTCGCCTTCAGCAACTGCTGGGGCGTCGCCGCCGACAGCGCGCACCGCGACGCGGGAGTCGACCTCGTGAAGTACCTGGCCTCCGCGCAGCAGCAGCTCGCATTCGCGGACGCGTTCGGTGTCATGCCGTCGCGGACGAGCGCGCTCAAGACGTACGCCGAGAAGCAGCCGGCCGCCAAGGCCTGGGTGGATGGCAGCGCCTACGCACAGGGCCCGGTGACGATCGCCGGCTTCGACAAGGTCCTGAGCCAGTTCAACACCGATCTGCAGTCGCTGCGCACCGCCGACCCGAAGAAGATCCTCGCCGACCTTCAGCGCAACGGCGAACAGGCGATCGCGAAGGGCAACTGAGCCCCATGCCCATCCGCACGATGCGCGTGAGCGGTTTCCCCCGCACGACCGGCTCGCCCGGCGCACCTGACAGCGCACCCGGCGAAACCGGCACGACCGCGAAGGCCCGCGCCCGGCGCGCGGGTCTTCGCGGGGAGGGCGCCTGGGGCTGGCTGTTCGTCAGCCCCATGGTGCTCGTCCTCGGCCTGTTCATGGCTCTTCCCATCCTGATGGCGCTGTGGGTGAGCCTGCTGCACTGGGACGGACAGTCCAACCCGTTCTCCGGTCAGGCCGATTTCGTCGGCCTGGACAACTATCGGTCGCTGCTCACGCAGGACGGGCTCGACCGCACCCTCTTCGCGACGTCCCTGCGCAACAACCTCTACTACGTCCTGCTGACCGTCCCCCTGCAGACCATGCTGGCACTGGGTCTGGCCCTGATCGTCAATCAGAAACTCCTGCGGGGACGCGGCGCACTCCGTACGACGTTCTTCTTCCCGTCGGTCACCAGCTCCATCGCCGTCTCCACGGTCTTCCTCTTCCTCTTCCAGGGCAGCGGAGCCGTCAACTCCATGCTGTCCTGGATCGGGGTCGAGGGACCGAACTGGTTCGCGGACCCGCGCGGGGTGCTCTCCCTGATCCTTGGAGGTCTGGGAATCGTCGATCCCGAACACCCCACCGGCATGCTGGCAGATCACTCCGCGCTGGGGCTGTCGTGGTTCGAGTGGCTCTCGGGCCCCTCGGTCGCCATGTGCACGCTCATCCTGCTAGCCGTATGGACGACCTCCGGCACCTTCATGCTGATCTTCCTCGCGGCGCTCCAGAACATCCCGCGGGAACTGGAGGAGTCCGCCGCGATGGAAGGGGTCAACCGCCGTCAGATGCTGTGGCATGTGACGCTGCCCGCCCTGCGTCCCGTGCTGTTCCTGGTTCTGACGCTCGGGCTGATCTCCACCTGGCAGGTGTTCGACCAGGTGTATGTGATGGGCCAGGGCGCTCCGGGCAATACGACGCTCACGCCCGCCTTCCTGTCGTACTCGTCGGGCTTCGAAAACGGGGACTTCGGGCAGGGCTCGGCGATCGCCTTCATCCTGCTCGCCCTGATCCTCGTCCTGACCGCGTTTCAGCGCTGGGCGCTGCGGGAGCGGGGCGTACGTACCGGGAGGAACCGATGACCGTCGCCACTACGGCCGTACACGACCGGACTCGTCGCGCCCCGCACGACCTGGGACGTCCCGTCCTGAGCCGATTCCGCCTGCCGTGGCGGCTGGTGGGGTATACCGCGGTGCTCGGGCTGGGTCTGCTCTATCTGCTCCCGTTCGTCCTCCAGTTGGTGACGGGCTTCAAGACGGACCCGGACGCAGCCGCGCACCCGCTGACCCTGCTGCCCACCACTCCGACCACGGCGGCCTACCAGCGGCTGTTCGGGCTGAGCCAGGCCGCGGACGGGGTTCCCTTCCTGCGCTGGCTGGGCAACTCGGCTCTGATCGCGGTGCTGGTGACGGCCGGCCGGGTGCTGTTCGACTCCATGGCGGGATACGCGCTGGCGCGGCTGCGTTTCCGGGGCCGCTCGGTGCTGTTCGGCTTTGTGCTCGCGGTGATGGCGGTGCCCGGTGTGGCCCTGCTCATCCCGAAGTTCCTGGTGTTGAACACCTTCGGCCTCTTCGACACGTACACCGGCATGATCCTGCCGTTGCTGGTGGACGCGGCGGGCATCTTCATCATGAAACAATTCTTCGAATCGGTGCCGCGCGAGGTCGAGGAGGCGGCACGGGTCGACGGGGCGGGTGTGTTCCGCATCTTCTGGTCCGTCGTCCTGCCGATGGCCAGACCGGCGTTGATCACCCTGACGATCCTGTCGTTCCAGGGGTCGTGGAACGAGTTCACGCACTTCCTCGTCAGTACGCAGTCCGGCCAGTACGAGACGCTCACCACGGGCCTGGCCCGCTTTGTCTCGGGCGGGCTCGGCGGCGGAACGCAGTATCCGCTGAAGCTCGCTGCGGCCCTGCTGTCCACCATTCCGGTGGCCGCGCTGTTCTTCTGCTTCCAGCGCTACTTCGTCAGCGGCGCCAACGCGGGCGCGGTCAAGGAGTGAGCTCGGGCCGGACGGGCCTCGTCGTTCCGAGCGCGATGTCCTGATCACCTAGACTCGGCGGATGGCGAAGTATTTCGACGTGCACCCCGAAAATCCACAGCAGCGCACCATCCGCACCGTGGCCGACAGCATCCGATCCGGCGCGCTCGTCGCGTATCCGACGGACTCCTGTTACGCACTGGGGTGCCAGCTGGGCAGCCGTGACGGCATCAGCCGGATCCGGTCGATCCGGAATCTGGACGACCGCCACCACTTCACCCTCGTGTGCCAGAACTTCGCGCAGCTGGGTCAGTTCGTGCACATCGACAACGATGTGTTCCGCGCGATCAAGGCCGCGACGCCCGGCAGCTACACCTTCATCCTCCCGGCGACGAAGGAGGTGCCGCGTCAGCTGCTGCACCCGAAGAAGAAGACGGTAGGAGTGCGGATTCCCGACCATGTCGTCGTTCAGGCCCTGCTCGCCGACCTCGGTGAGCCGCTGCTCTCCAGCACCCTGCTCCTGCCCGACGAGGACGAGCCGCTGACCCAGGGCTGGGAGATCAAGGAACGGCTCGACCATGTGGTGGACGCCGTGGTCGACTCGGGCGACTGCGGCACCGAGCCGACCACCGTCATCGACTTCTCCGGCGGCGAACCGGAGATCGTACGCCGAGGGGCGGGGGACACCGCACGGTTCGAGTAGCCCGCGCGTGCGGTCTCCCGGTGCCTCTCGCGCCACACCGGCCTGCGCGAAAGGTCCGGCGCGGGAGAGAGCTGCGGCGAAGCAGCGCACGCCGGGCACGTCGGCCGATGTGTACTGTGCGTACGCGACGAGCGAGGGAAGCTACGCCACCGTGATCGCCTGCACCGGGCAGACGCGAACAGCTTGCTTCACCATCGGGTCGGCGGCGCTCTCCTCGTGCCCCGGCAGCAGTTCACTGAATCCGTCGTCGTCCTGGGTGAAGACCTTGGGCGCGGTCAGCGCACACTGGCCTGCACCGATGCACACATCCCTGTCGATACTGATCCGCATCACCACTGCATCCTTTCCGGGAGGGTTCCGGTCACCACGCCACGGGCAGTTCGAGCATGCCCTGGACCGTGTCGCCGGGCTTGAACGGGATCTCGTCGGCGGGTGCCGCCAGCCGCAGCCCCGGCAACCGGTCGAAGAGGGTGCGCAGCGCGATCTCCATCTCGGCCCGCGCAAGGTTCTGGCCGAGGCACTGATGGATCCCGAAGCCGAAGGCGACGTGGTGACGCGACGGCCGGCCGAGGTCGAGTTCGTCCGGCGCCGGGTACACGGCTTCGTCCCGGTTGATCACCGAAGTCGACAGCACTACGCCCTCACCCGCCCGTATGGTCACCCCACCCACCTCGATGTCCTCCGTCGCCAGCCGTGAGATGCCGTCGGCAATGGACAGGAAGCGCAGCAACTCCTCGACAGCGGTGGGCATCAGCTCCTCGGACGTGCGCAACCGGTCCAGCTGGTCCGGGTGTTGAAGGAGGGTGAACGTACCCAGCGAGATCATGTTCGCGGTCGTCTCATGACCGGCGACGAGCAGGATCTCGGCCAGCCGGACCAGTTCGTCACGGCTCACGGCCCCGGTGTCGAGCTGCTGGGTGATGAGCTCGTCGAGCAGCCCCTCACCCCGGTCGGACCGCTTGCGCTCGATCAGCGCCCGGAAGTACTCGTCGAGCGCGTCCCGCGCCTTCTCGACATCGGCGGCCCCGGGCCCGCGCAGCAACGTGCGCGACTGGGACTCGAAGAAATCGTGGTCGGCGTACGGAACACCGAGAAGCGCGCAGATCACCATGGAGGGAACGGGCAGCGCGAAGGCGCTCACCAGGTCGGTGGGCGGCCCCTGCTCGATCATGGCGTCCAGAAGCCGGTCCACGGTCTCCTGGATCCGGGGCCGCAGTGCGGCGGTCCGCTTCACGGAGAAGCTGGGGATCAGCATCCGGCGCTGCGCGTTGTGCTCGGGATCGTCGACGCCGATCAGTTCGACGCGCCGCTTGGCGCTCCCGGCTATCCGCTCGGCGAGCACCGGGAACGCGGGGTTCTCCCGGTCGGCCGACAACCGCCCGTCGACCAGCAGCGCACGCGCCTCGGCGTGCCCGGTCACCAGCCAGACGCGACGGCCGTCGAAGAGCCTGGCGGAAGACACAGGAGACAGCGGCTGTCGGCCGTCCTGCTGTGGCCGGTACGCCGTCGGCGGCTGATAGGGGCAGGTGCGGTTCTGCGGGAAGGAGACGGTCTCGGTCTCTGCCATGGCGGGCCTCGCAAACAGGATGGGGGGAGTCCGGTTCTCGCCCACTAGATGCCTCAGTCACCTAATTTATCTACGCGATGTTCGGCCAACTCGTCGTGGACGCATCCCACGACGTCGGCACGCCCCGGCCCGGGAACGCCGGCGCACTCCGTCCGTGTGGCTGACCAGGGAAATCTCGTCGATTCCGCTCCAGTTGTTCCCGTCGTCCGGAGGCGGCATCTGGTACGACTTTGACACGCGAGTGATCCGCGCGCCACCGATGTACGCCCACGGGGCAACGCGCTCCCGTACAGCCAACCCCCGTCACGGCCTGGGATGACCCTCCCCCGCGCCTCGCCGTCCGCGCCCCGCCCTCGGCGTCAGGAGTTCCAGTAGTCACGCCGTGGCAGCTCGGCCCACGAGTCGGGCGGGCCGACGACGGCACGCGCGTCGGTCGAGCGCGGTCCCGCGTAGGTGCATGAGTGGGCCCACGCGCTGAAGTGATACAGGTAGGAGGCCAGAACTTCCTGGGGGGTGCTTGGCCGCGTCCGGCCCACCGCCCGGGCGGACAGCCGGGACTCAGGCGACGGCGACCCTGGTGAAGCGTTCCGCCGTGTGGAGTTCGGCCTCGATCTTCCGGGCCGTGTCGCGGAGTCGGGGCAGTATCTGTTCCTCGCACTCCTCGATCGTGCGGCTGCTGCTGTGCATCGCGACGTTGATGGAGGCGACCGCCGCGCCCGTGCGGTCACGGACGGGCACGGCGATCGAGCGGAGGCCCGCTTCCAGTTCCTTGTCCACGAGGGCATAACCCTGGGTGCGTACCCGGTCCAGGACGGCTTCGAGTTCGGTGCGGTGGGTCAGGGTGCGCGGCGCCAGGGGGCGGAGTTCGGTGCGGGCGAGACCGGCGTCGAGTTCGACGGGGGTCAGGTCGGCCAGCAGGACACGGCCCAACGACGTCGCGTAGGCGGGGAATCGGGTGCCCACGGTGATGTTGACGCTCATGATGCGGCGGGAGGCGGAGCGTGCCACGTACTGCACCGAGTCGTCCACGAGGATGGCGAGCGACGCCGATTCCTTGATGCGGTCGGCCAGGGCCGCGAGGTGGGGCTGGGCGATCCGGGACAGTGTCGTGCGCGAGAGCGGCGGGTAACCGAGGCCGAGGACGCACGGGGTCAGCCGGTGTTCCCGGCCGTCGACCGCCACATACCCGAGGTGTTCGAGGGTGATCAGGGCACGGCGGGCGGAGGCCCGGGAGAGGCCGGTGGCCTGCGCGACGGCGCTGAGCGTCAGGGTCTCGCCGCCGTCGCCGAAGGCGGTGAACACGGTCAGGCCGCGGGCGAGGGACTCGATGAACTCACGGCCCAGTTCCTGCTTGGACGCGGCGGTCCAGGCGGCGAGTACGCCGGTGGCGGGTGCGGGCCGGGTGGGCGGCGCGGTGCGCAGCCGGTCCTCCATGGACTCGGCGGCGGCGCGCAGCCGGGGCAGCAGCGTGTCGCCCAGTCCCTCGGCGGTGTGACGGCTGGTGTGGCTGACGACGCTGAGTGCGCAGACTACGTCGCCCCCGGGGGCGCGGACCGGCACCGCGAGTGCGACGAGGCCCGCTTCGATCAGTTGGTCATCCAGTGCCCGGTCATCCGCACGCGCCGCTGCCACCCTCGCGGTGAAGTCGTCCTCCGTCGGGGACGGGCGCGGCGGCAGGGACGGGAAGCGGTGGCCGTCCGGGTCGGCCGCCCGCCGCTCCCGCCAGGCCGCCCACCGTGCCGGGCCCCAGCCGGCGGCGAACAGCGCCCCGGGTGCGGTGCGCTCGGCGGGCAGCAGGTCGCCCATGCGGAAGCTCAGGGACATCGCGCGGCGTCGGGTGGCCTGGTGGATGAAGCGGATGCCGTCGCCGTCGGGGACCGCGAGGGAGACCGACTCGTCGAGTTCGTCGGCGAGGGCGTCCGCCCGTTCCCGGAACAGGGCCGGGAGGCGGATGGAGTCCAGGTAGGCGTTGCCGAGTTCCATCAGGCCCGGGGCGAGAGTGACGTCCCGGCCGTCGAGGCGGACGTATCCCATGCGGGCGAGGGTCGTCGTGATCCGGTCGACGGTGGAGCGGGCCAGTCCGGTGGCGCGTTCCAGATCACTGGAGCTGAGTGTCCCGTCGGCGTCGGTCAGCCGGCGCAGAACGGTGATGCCGCGCATGAGCGGGGCGACGGCCTCAGCCGGTACTGGCGGTTCGCTCGGGATGGTCCGGGTCGGTGGCATCGGTTCTCCGTCGGGTGTGGCCGCACCGCGGGAAACGCGGGGCGATGTCGTGGGGCGGACGTGACCGTACGCCGACCGGGTCCGAGAGCCGGGGCAGGCTCCGCTCCGGCCCCCCGTCCCAGCAGCCAGGCGCATGGCCGGGCGCGATTACAGGCGGTGTTCGAAATATCTCAGCACCATTGACAGGCCTTCGCTGCGGCGGCAGACTCCACGCAAGCGAGTGAAGGAAACTTCACTATGCGAACACTACTGGATGGACGGTCCCATGGACAAGGTGGTCGGGTCAGCAGCACTGGCCGTGGCCGACGTGCCGGACGGCGCGTCGATAGCGGTGGGAGGCTTCGGTCTCAGCGGCGTGCCGAACGTGTTGATCGATGCCCTGCACGCACGAGGTGTGAGCGGACTCGAAGTCGTCTCCAACAACTGCGGGGCGATGGATTCCGGACTCGCGGTGCTGCTCGCCGCGGGCCGGATCAGCCGGGTCACCGGCTCGTACATCGGCGGGAACAAGGAGTTCGCCCGGCAGTATCTCGGGGGCGAGCTGGAGCTCGAACTCATCCCCCAGGGCACGCTGGCCGAGCGGCTGCGAGCCGGCGGAGCGGGCATCCCCGCGTTCTACACCCCCGCCGGCGTCGGCACCCAGGTCGCGGAGGGCGGACTGCCCTGGCGCTACGACGGCGAGGGCCAGGTGGCCCTGGCGTCGCCGGCGAAGGAGGTGCGCGCGTTCGACGGGACCGAGTACGTACTGGAACGCGGCATCCACACCGATTTCGCGCTCGTACGGGCCGCGAAGGGCGACCGGCACGGCAATCTGGTCTTCAACAAGTCCGCGCGCAACTTCAACCCGCTCGCGGCCATGGCCGGCCGGGTCACCGTTGCGGAGGTCGAGGAGCTGGTCGAGCCGGGCGAGATCGACCCGGACCACGTCCACGTCCCCGGCATCTTCGTGCAGCGGGTGGTCGGGCTGACCCGGGAGCAGGCCGAGGACAAGAAGATCGAACAGCGCACGGTGACCGAGCGGGAGGCACGGGGCTGATGGCCTGGAACCGGAACGAGATGGCCGCCAGAGCCGCGGCCGAGCTGCGCGACGGCGAGTACGTCAACCTCGGCATCGGGCTGCCGACGCTGATCCCCAACCATCTGCCCGAGGGCGTCCACGTCGTCCTGGAGTCCGAGAACGGCATCCTGGGCACCGGTCCGTTCCCGTACGACGAGGACGTCGACCCCGATCTGATCAACGCGGGCAAGGAGACGGTGACCGTCCGGCCCGGCGCCTCGTTCTTCGACTCGGCGCTCTCCTTCGGCATGATCCGCGGCGGCCACATCGACACCGCCGTTCTCGGGGCCATGGAGGTGTCGGCCCGCGGTGACCTCGCCAACTGGGCAGTGCCGGGGAAAATGGTGACCGGCATCGGTGGGGCCATGGACCTGGTGCACGGCGCGCGCCGCGTCATCGTCACCATGACGCACGCCGCCAAGGACGGCAGCCCGAAGATCGTCGAGGAGTGCACGCTGCCGCTGACCGGCAGGGCGTGCGTCCACCGCGTGATCACCGATCTGGCCGTGCTCGACGTGACGGAGGACGGGCTCGTTCTGGTGGAGACCGCCCCCGGGGTGAGCGTCGACGACGTGCTGACCGCAACCGCCGCCCCTGTACGTGTCAACGAGAGGACCGGCTCATGAGTCTCCGACCACGAGACGTCTACGTCGTCGATGCCGTCCGCACGCCGATCGGCCGGTACAACGGGGCGCTGGCTCAGGTGCGCCCCGACGACCTGGCCGCCCACGCCATCCGCGCGCTGCTGGCCCGCACCCCGGAGCTCGATCCGGCGCGCATCGGCGACGTGGTGCTCGGCAACGCCAACGGCGCCGGCGAGGAGAACCGCAACGTCGGCCGGATGGCCGCGCTCCTGGCGGGACTGCCGGTCACCGTCCCGGGCGTCACCGTCAACCGGCTGTGCGCCTCCGGCCTGGAGGCCGTGGTGCAGGCGGCCCGCGCCATCGCCCTCGGCGACCACTCGCTGGTCGTGGCGGGTGGCGTCGAGTCGATGACCCGCGCCCCCTACGTGCTGCCGAAGAGCGACCGCGCCTTCCCGGCCGGGCACACCGAGATGTTCTCGACCACGCTCGGCTGGCGCATGGTCAACCCGAAGATGGACCCGCAGTGGACGGTGCCGCTCGGCGAGAGCGCCGAACTGATAGCGGAGAAACACGCCCTCAGCCGTGAGCAGCAGGACGAGTTCGCTCTCGCCTCCCACCGCAAGGCGTCCGGGGCACGGGCCGCCGGGCTGTTCGACGGGGAGATCGTGCCGCTCACGATCCCGCGCCGCAAGGGCGATCCGCTCGTCGTGGACCGCGACGAGTGCATCAGGGACGAAGCTTCACTGGAGGCGATGGCCAAGCTCCGTCCGTCGTTCCGTACGGAGCACGGCACCGTCACCGCGGGCAATTCCTCGCCGCTCAACGACGGGGCGGCCGCGCTTCTGCTGGCAGACGAGGAGGGGCTGCGGGCCACCGGCCGCGAGCCGCTGGCCCGGATCTCGGCCACGGCGGTGTCCGCCAACGAGCCGCAGTACTTCGGTCTCGCGCCCGTCGAGGCCGTGAACCGGGCACTGGACCGGGCGGGCAGGACCTTCGCCGACCTCACCACGCTCGAACTCAACGAGGCGTTCGCCGCCCAGGTGCTGGGCTGCGTCGCCGAGTGGCCCGACCTCGACCCCGCGATCCTCAACCCGCGCGGCGGCGCGATCGCGATCGGCCACCCGCTCGGCGCCTCGGGCGCCCGGCTGGCGGGCGCGGTCGCCCACCAGCTCAAAGCAGCCGGGTCCGGCGTCGGCGTGGCCACGCTGTGCATCGGCGTGGGCCAGGGCTCAGCCCTCGTACTGGAAAGGTAGAACCCCGCATGACCACCTCGCTCACCCAGGGCGACATCAGCGCCGAGATCCGCGAAGCGCGCGAGCAGTACGCCGGGCACCTCGCCACGGGCGGCCCGGTCCGCCCGCACCCGGACCGGGCCTACGCCCCGTACCGCAGCAGTGTGCTGCGCCACCCGAAGCGGCCGCTGCTGCCCGCCGGCGACCCGGAGGCCGTCGAACTCACCGGGCCGGCCTTCGGCGTCACCGACATCACCGATCTGGACCACGACCTGACGCGTCAGCACTCCGGCGAGCCGCTCGGCGAGCGGATCACCATCACCGGCCGGGTCCTGGACCGCGCCGGGCGGCCGGTGCGCGGACAGCTGGTCGAGATGTGGCAGGCCAACGCGTCGGGCCGGTACGCCCACCAGTGCGACCAGCACCCCGCACCTCTCGACCCCAACTTCACCGGTGTGGGGCGGTGCCTGACGGACGATCAGGGAGCGTACTCCTTCGTCACCATCAAGCCGGGCGCCTATCCCTGGCGGAACCACACCAACGCCTGGCGTCCCGCGCACATCCACTTCTCGCTGTTCGGCTCCGCGTTCGCGCAACGCCTGGTCACGCAGATGTACTTCCCCGGCGATCCGCTGTTCGCCTACGACCCGATCCTCCAGTCGGTCACCGACGACACCGCCCGCAACCGTCTGGTCGCCACGTACGACCACGACCTGTCCGTCCCCGAGTGGTCGCTCGGCTACCGCTGGGACATCGTCCTCGACGGACCGTCCGCCACCTGGATCGAGGAGGGCCGCTGATGTCCCGTCCGACGTTTCCCGCACCCCGCGCCGATCTGGCCCCCACCCCGTCCCAGACGGTGGGCCCCTTCTACGGCTACGCGCTGCCGTTCGCGAAGGGCGGTGACATAGCGCCGACCGGCCACCCGGACATGATCACCCTGCACGGTCACGTCCTCGACGGGGCCGGGGAGCCGGTGCCCGACGCGATCGTCGAGGTGTGGCAGCCCGCCCCGGACGGCTCGCGCGCCGGGGCGCCCGGATCGCTGCGCCGCGACCCGGTGACCGGTGCGGTCATCGGCCGTGACGGTCTGGTGTTCACCGGCTTCGGCCGGGTGAACACGGACGCCGACGGCCACTTCACCGTGCGGACGCTGCCGCCGGGAGGGGTGCCGTACCTGTCACTGGCCGTCTTCGCCCGCGGGCTGCTGCACCATCTGTACACCCGGGCCTATCTGCACGACGCGAACGGCCGCACGGCCGACGCCGTGCTCGCGCAGTTGCCGCCCGAGCGCCGGGCCACGCTGGTCACCGCGCCGGACGGGGCGGGCGTGCACCGCTTCGACATCCGTCTCCAGGGCGACGCGCAGCACGAGGAGACGGTCTTCCTTGACTTCGGCTGATTCCGCTGCCTCGGCTGATTGCGCCGCGGACGTCGGTCTGCTCACCCCGGTCGGGGCGGGTTGCGCAGTGGCGGGACTGACGGGCGACACGGCCTACGTCCGGGCCATGCTGGACGCCGAGGTGGCCCTCACCCGAGCCCAGGCGTCGATCGGCCTCGCCCCGGAACCGGCCGCGCGGGCAGTCGAGGCAGCGGCCGCGGCACCCGGCCGGTTCGACCCCCGCGACCTGGCGCTCCGGGCCCGCTCCGGCGGCAACCCGGTCATTCCGCTGGTCGCCGATCTCACGGCGGCCGTACGGGAGGTGGACGCGGCGGCCGCGGCCCATGTGCACCGGGGCGCGACCAGTCAGGACATCCTCGACACCGCCACGATGCTGGTGGCGTCGAGGGCGCTGGCGGCGGTGCTCGCGGATCTCGCCCGGGTCGCCGCGGCCCTCGGACGGCTGGCCACCACCCACCGGGACACTCCGATGGCGGGCCGGACGCTGACCCAGCACGCGGTTCCGACGACCTTCGGTCTCAAGGCGGCGGGCTGGCACGCGCTGGTCCTCGACGCCTACGACCGCCTCACCGCCGTCCGGTCCGCTCTCCCTGCCCAACTGGGCGGCGCCGCAGGCACCTTGGCCGCGTTCTCGGCATTTGCCGAGACTCCGGACGGTGCCGTCCCGGCGGAGCGGTCCCGGAGCGCCGACGCACGGGACCTCGGGGTGCGGCTGCTCGCGGCCTACACCGCCGAGACCGGGCTGGCGGAGCCCGTACTGCCATGGCACGTGCTGCGCACGCCGGTCGCCGAACTCGGCGGGGCACTGGCCCTCGCGGCCGGTGCCCTCGGCAAGGTCGCGGCCGATGTGCTGGTGCTGTCACGGACCGAGATCGGCGAGGTGTCCGAGGGCACCGGCGGCGGTTCCTCCGCCATGCCGCACAAGGCCAACCCGGCCCGTGCGACACTGATCGCGGGCGCGGCACGACGGGTGCCGGCGCTGGCCGGCGTGCTGTACGGCTCGCTCGTCGCCGAGGACGAACGCCCGCCCGGTGCCTGGCACGCCGAGTGGCAGACGCTGCGCGACGCGCTGCGCACGGTCGGCGGAATGGCACAGACCGCGGTGTCGCTCGCGGAGGGGCTCCGGGTCCATCCGGACCGCATGCGCGGCAACCTCGACGCCACACACGGACTGATCGTCACCGAACGTCTGGTCGCCGTCCTCGCGCCGCTGGCCGGACGGGCCGAGGCCCGTGCGGCGGTGACCCGCGCGGGCGAGCGGGCCGTCCTCGAAGGGACCGGGCTGCTCGAAGCGCTGCGCGGCGAGCCGGACCTCGCGGGGCTGGTCCCCGAGGAGCGGCTGCGCGCTCTCACCGATCCCACCGCCTACCCGGGTTCGGCCGGCGCGCTCGTCGACCGCGCGCTGGGCCGCAGCGGCCACGGGCGGCCGGCGCCGTAAGCCCGGACACGCACTCCCGCACCCCCGACCGGCACCAGCTCGTACAAGGAGCCTCATGACATCCCGCACCACAGCGGGCCTGCACCACCAGGTGGACGGCCCGCCTTCCGCACCGCCCCTCGTCCTCGGGCCCTCGCTCGGCACCTCGCTCGCCGTATGGGACCCGCAGGTCGCCGGGCTGACCCGCAGCCACCGGGTGGTCCGCTGGGACCTGCCCGGACACGGCGGCACCCCGGCAGATCTGCTGCCCGCGGGCGGCGTCGTCCCCGACCTGGGGCGCGAGGTCCTCGGAGTCGCCGACGCGCTCGGGATCGACCGATTCGCGTACGCGGGCATCTCGCTCGGCGGCGCCGTCGGGACCTGGCTCGCCGTCAACCACCCGGAACGGGTCACTTCGCTGGCGATCCTCTGTTCCTCGGCGCGTTTCGGTGAGCCGCAGGGCTGGCAGGACCGGGCCCGTGACGTGCGGACGTCCGGTATCGGACAGGTCGCCGACGGCTCGGCGGGCCGCTGGTTCACCCCCGCGTTCGCCGGTGACCCTGCCGCCCGGGCCCTCGTCGACACCATGCGCGCGACCGACCCCGGGGCTTACGCCGCGCTGTGCGAAGCGCTCGCGGTGTACGACCTACGGGCCGACCTGGGCCGGATCACGGCGCCCACCCTGGTGGTCGCCGGGCGCGACGATCCGGCGACCCCGGTCGCCCACGCCCGGGAACTCGCGGACGGCATTCCCGGCGCCGGTCTGGTCGAGATCCCCGGCGCCGCCCACCTCGCCAACGTCGAGCGGCCCGACGCCGTACTGTCGGCACTGCTCGGGCACTTCGCTGCGAGGACCGCGGCCGGGCCGGACGACGGCAGCCGCCACGCCGCCGGACTCTCCGTGCGCCGCGCCGTGCTCGGCGACACCTATGTGGACCGCGCTATCGCCAGTACCACCCCGTTCACCGCCGTCTTCCAGGACTTCATCACCCGCTACGCGTGGGGCGAGGTCTGGACGCGGCCCGGTCTCGACCACCGGACCCGTCGCTGTCTCACTCTCACCGCGCTGATCGCGCTGGGGCATCACGGCGAACTGGAAATGCATCTGCGCGCCGCGCTCGGCAGCGGCGACCTGACGCCCGAGGAGGTCCAGGAGGTGCTGCTGCAGTCCGCCGTGTACTGCGGGGTGCCGGCCGCCAACTCCGCTTTCGCGCTCGCAGACCGGATCATCGCCGAGACCGCCGCCCCGAAGGAGAAGTAACCATGCACACCACTGTCGGAATCATCGGGGGCGGCCCGGCCGGGCTGCTGCTGTCCCGGCTCCTCCACCGGGCGGGCGTCGACTGCGTCGTCCTGGAGAGCCGCGACCGCGCGTACGTCGAACAGCGCCAGCGCGCCGGCATCCTGGAGCAGTCGACCGTGGACGCGCTGCGCGAGGCGGCCGCCGCCGAACGGCTGGACGCCGAGGGGCTGGTCCACGACGGCGTGGAGCTCCGCTGGGAGGGCCGGGCGCACCGCATCGACTTCCCGTCGCTCACCGGTGGCCGCCGGGTGTGGGTGTACGCGCAGACCGAGGTCGTCAAGGATCTCATCGCCCTGCAAACGGCCGCCGGGGCCGCGCTGCACTTCGGTGCGCAGGTCCGGTCGGTCGAGGGCGCCGACACCGACCGCCCGACGGTCCACTACACCCACGAGGGCCAGGAGAAGACGCTCACGTGCGACTACGTCGTCGGCTGCGACGGCTTCCACGGGGTGACCCGGAACGCCGTCCCCGAGGGCGTGCGGCGCACGTACGAACGGGTCTATCCCTACTCCTGGTTCGGCATCCTGGCCGATGTCGCCCCGTCCTGCGACGAGTTGATCTACGCGCACTCACCGCGCGGCTTCGCCCTGCACAGCATGCGCTCGCCCGAGGTGAGCCGGCTGTACCTCCAGGTGCCCAACGGCACGGACCCGGCCGACTGGTCCGACGAGCGGATCTGGGACGAGCTGGACACCCGGTTCGCCCTGGACGGCTGGAAGCTGGAGCGGGGCGCGATCACCTCCAAGAGTGTTCTGCCGATGCGGAGTTCGGTCACCGAGCCGATGCGGTACGGCCGGGTGTTCCTCGCCGGGGACGCCGCGCACATCGTGCCGCCCACCGGGGCCAAGGGGCTGAACCTGGCCGCCGCCGACGTCGTCGTCCTGGCCCGGGCGCTGATCCGGCGCCAAGCGACGGGCTCGTCGGACCTGCTCGACGCCTACTCCGACACGTGCCTGCGCCGTGTCTGGCGCGCCGAGCACTTCTCGTACTTCATGACGACGACGCTGCACACCGATCCGGACCAGAGCGAGTTCGACACCCGTCTGCAGATCTCCCAACTGGACCGCATCGCGGCGTCGCCGCACGCGGCTGCGGAACTCGCCATGAACTACGCGGGGTTGCCGCTGCCGTAACGACCTCCCCCTTGCCGATCCGGCCGACGCCCCGCCGAGCGCGCGGCCCAATGTGTCTGCGACGAGAGGGCGGGCGCGGCCACGGAGGTGCCCGCCGAAGCCGCCGGCAGTCGGGCCGGCGCCGCGATCACCTGGGCGGGTTCCGGGTGATGGCGTCGACCGCGGCAAGCCAACTCCAAAAGCGCGTCGAGCCGGGCGCCCCGCTCGTTCAGCAGGTCGAAGACCCCGGTCCAGAGGCCCTCGCGATCCGCCGGCCGCAGTAGGCGATCCGTGAGTGAGGTGGTGGACCGGGGCCGGGACCATCGTGTCCGGCTCACCGCAGGAGCCGTAGCCGCGGCAGGGACGGACGGGTACGTCGCGGGGGTGTCAGCGCTCGGGGTCATGGGGCATCGCGCCTTGTGGTCGGCGTCCGGCGGTGTGTCCGGTGCGCTGTCGGCGCACCGATCGGACACCGCCGCAGGGGCTGGTTGTGCGGTTGGTCAGCCGGGCCAGAAAGCGCTTGCAGCGGACGCTAACGGGGGTCTGAATCCGCGGTCAATAGTCCGATGATCCCCGGTTCCGGGTGCCTACCGGTACACGTGGGCCTGATGGGGCTCGGGCACATCGGTGTGTCGCCGGCCTGACGTCGCGGACGCTGGAGGAACCCGGTGGGGGGGGCGACGGCAGGGTGGCGGGCGCGAGGAGACCGACCCCGGGACGGCCGCGCACCAGGCGGCCCGTCCCCGATTCGGCTCTCCCCGGGTCGTACCCGAGCGGGTGGCGGGTGACGATGGCCGGTGACAGAACTGAGGGACGGGTACGGCGGGCGACATGAAGCATGGTGAGGGGCAGAACGCCGGGATTCCCGGCCGGCTGGACCGCAGGCTCTTCCTCGCTGCGGCAGCGGGCGGGGCACTGGCCGGCGGCGCGGTGTTGACCGGCTGCCAGTCGTCCGCGACCGGGGGGACAACCGGCACCGGGTCCACCCCGCCCGACACCGGCCGCCCCACCGGCCAGGGGGACAGCACTCGGGCGGGAGACGCCGACTGGCGGATCCGTTCGGTGGGACCGCCCGAGGCCATCGAGGGCTACACCGACAAGGTGAGCGTGTTGCCGGGTGAGGAGTTCGGCTTGTACGTCTCCACCACTGCCCCGGCATTCCGAGTCTCGGCCTACCGCGTCGGCTGGTACGGCGGGGCGCAGGCGCGACTGGTCTGGCGTTCGCACCGTGTTGCCGGGTCGGTCCAGGCACGCCCCCGGCTGATCCAGGTCACGCGTACCGTACGGGCGGACTGGCGACGCACACTCCACGTCCGCACGAGCGGGTGGCCGGAGGGGGCGTATCTGCTGCGGCTGGACTCGGAAAGCGGCCACCAGCGTTACGTCCCACTGATCGTCCGCTCGGCAGACGCGGCGGGCAGGATCGTGCTGATGCACGCCGTAGCGACTTGGCAGGCGTACAACGAATGGGGCGGCTACAGCCTTTACCAGGGCGAGAACGGCGCATACAGCACGCGGTCGCTCGCCGTCAGCTTCGACCGTCCTTATGACCACAACGGCGCCGAGAAGTTCATGGTCTACGAACGGGCGGCGGTGGTCCTGGCGGAGAAGCTTGGCATCCCGCTCGCCTACACCACGGGCACGGACATCCATCGCGACCCCGGCATTCTCCACAACGCCGCCGGAGTTCTCTCCCTGGGACACGACGAGTACTGGACCCCGCAGCAACGGGCGTACGTCACCCGGGCGCGCGACGCGGGCACCAACGTGGCCTTCCTCGGCGCCAACGCCTGCTTCCGCAGGATCAGGCTGGAGCCGGACGCCACCGGCGCCGACCGCACTGTCGTCTGTTACAAGACGGATTACCGGAGCGACCCGTACCTCGCCGAACACCCGGACATGCCGACCAACGACTTCCGCCAGCCGCCGAGCGCCTCCCCCGAGTCCTCCCTGACCGGTGTCCTCTACGAGGGCTATCCCGTGGACGCCCCGTATGTCGTCGACCGGAGCGACCACTGGCTCTTCGAGGGGACGGGCGCGAAGCGAGGCGACTCCTTCGACCACCTGGTCGGGGTGGAGTACGACCGGGTCACTCCGGGCATGCCCACCCCGGCCCCGCTCGAAATCATCGCCCACTCGCCTCTCGTCTGCGCGGGCAAATACAGTCATGCCGACTCCGCCTACTACACCGTGCCGAGCGGAGCGGGCGTCTTCGCCTCCGGGACGATGCGGTGGGTCGAGGCCCTGATGGCGGGCACCCGCGAGAACGGACGCAATCACGGCATGGACGCCCGGACGGGGGCTTTCGTCACCCGCACCACGGAGAATCTGCTCCACGCGTTCGCGGCGGGCCCATGCGGCCGGAGCAGGCCGAAGCCCAAGGACAATGCGAGAGAGGTGTACGCGTCCGCACCACGCTGACGCCATGGATATCGCACCTGTCGGTGAACGCGGTTTGCCACAGGCACATCGGGCGGGCGTCCCGGAAGCGTCGAACCGCTGTTGACACGGGTCGAAAGCCGCTGCGATCTTGTGATCGCCGCGCGGTTCCGGGCCGGGTGGCCCTCATTTCCGGACCTGGACCTGGAGCAGACGTGGGCGACGACGAACCGGCATACGCAATCCGGGAAGACCTTCCCGGCCCGCTTCCGGGCCCTCTGGTCGGGGTCGGCTGGCTGGCGGCGCGGCTCGGCTCGCCTGGGCTGGTGGTCCTCGACGCCTCCGTGGGCACGCACCGCGGCTCCGGGCAGCGGATTCCGGGAGCGCGGCCCTTCGACATCGACGGGGCGCTCTCCGACCACACGGGGCCGTTGCCCCACACGATGCCCGACGCCGACCGGTTCGCCGACGAGCTGCGCGCCCTCGGCGTCCACGACTCCGACACCGTCGTCGTCTACGACTGCGTGGGCATCTACTCCAGCGCGCGTGCCTGGTGGATGCTGCGCGCGATGGGCTTCGACCGGGCAGCGGTGCTCGACGGTGGCCTGCCTGCCTGGGCCGGGGCCGGGCGCCCGCTGGAGAACGACCTGCCCGCGCCCGCCGTGGCACGTGGCGACTTCATCGCTCGGCCGCGCCCCGGGCTGATCGTCGGCAGCGGCGAGGTGGTCGCGGCCCTGGCCGACCCGGCAGCGGCCGTCTTCGACGCCCGCTCCGCGGAGCGGTTCTCCGGCGCGGTCGCCGAGACGCGTCCGGGGCTGCGCGCCGGCCATATGCCGGGGGCGGTCAATCTGCCCTTCGGTGAACTCCAGCGCGACGGCCGGATGCTCCCGGCGGACGAGCTGCGCGCCGCGTTCGGCGCCCTCGCAGGGGAACAGGAGCGGCTGTTCTTCAGCTGCGGATCGGGCGTCACCGCCTGCGTTCTGACGCTGGGGGCCGAACTGGCGGGGTACCGCGAACTGGCCGTGTACGACGGGTCCTGGAGCGAATGGGGGCTGCCCTCGGAGCTGCCCGTCGTGACCGGGGCGGAGAGCGGCGGGCCGCTGCGCTGACGCTGCCGGCAGCGCAGCGGTCCGCGGCGCCGCTCCCGACAACCCTCTCGCCGCGGCCAGGCCCCGTACGCCCTGCTCGACGTCGTGCGCGGCGTCCCGACGGCACCCTCCGCACGGCCGACGAGCCGCGTCCACATCACCCGCCTCGCCAAATGTTGTCGAAGGCCGCATCGTGGATGGCTCGCCGTTGCCGTTGGAACTCCAGGTCCCGCAACGCGTCATCGACGGCGGCAAGCACCGTCGCCACCGCGTCGTCGGCCACGCCCGGGTGGTCACCGGTCGGCTGGTCGCGGATTCCGACGGCCGCGGCAAGCGCGGCGAGAACGGGCTCATCGGACATCCAGCGCTCGGCCGCCTCGCGGCGAGCGGGCGAGTCGACCAACACCATCTGGCTGGACCGGGAAGGCGTCCAGTGCGTGTGCCGTGGCCGAGTGAGTTGCCCTTCCGCCTCCAGGGCATCCAGATAGGCCGTGGCCAGACCGCGACCCCTGCGCCACAGCCACTCGTCGAGCGACTCGTACGGCGCTTCCCGGACAAGCGACGACACGGCCTCGTCCAACAAGCGATCCGCCATGGCCGGCGGGTGGCTCGGCACGATCTGATCGCCCTCCAGCCTGATGGCCTCCGCGCCCAGGAGGTCGATCAGTTCACCGCCGGCGAGCGCGAGCGACAGATCGCCTCGGCCCACAGGACGACTGGTCGACATGTCCATGGCGGCGATCAACAGGTCCCTCGGTGTGGTCATGAATGACTCCACGCGTCAAGGGCATCAGCGGCGATGCGTCACTGAGCGGTTGGCCCGGCGCCCGGTGTGACACCGAGTGGCATGGCCGGCTGTCCGTATCGGCGGCCCCCACCGGTGCCGTGACCGGCTGTGTGCAGCCGACGGGAGTGAAGGTCGGCCGACCGACCCCTCATACCAGCATATGGAGCACGGATGGCAGCTGCATCCCGCGCCGATCGACCCGGCCCGCCGCAGGGCGTGGGCGGCCCCCTGTTCGCCAAGCCCCGGTCACCGGGCGGCGCCGCCGATCGGACCTTCCTGCCCCTGGACGCGCGCGCCCGTTCGGTCCCGCCGGGAGTGCTGCCAAGCCATGGAGTGCGTGGGTACGGGCGACAGCGGTCCGAGGTCGAGCGGCATGCCCTGGTCTGCTTCGCGGCAGCGGATGCCGCCGGCTGTCCGGCCCACGGGCCGAGGTACGGGGGTCGCCTGGTGATCCAGCGGGTCCGGCACACCGTGGAGCGGCTGATGAAGGGGACGTACGCGTGACGGAGGAGCGATACCGTTCGATCGCCGATGCGGTGCAAGTGCTGCTCCGCCCGGATGGGTAGGCACTGTGCGTACGAATGGGGCCGGTGCTGTGCACGGCGCCGGTGAACTGACCGTGGTCGGTGGACATCTGGAGGAGGGTGAGTCTCTCGACCAGGCCGCCCGGCACGAGGCAGGGTTCCGACGGAGCAGCCCCGGAGGGACTGTCCCCCTACACCTCGGCGATCTTCCGCATACTCATCGAAGGCCCTTCGTACCTGGCGCTGAACTGGACGGACCCGCTCGAGGAGGCAGCAAGTGAGGAAGTTCTTACGCCGTGTTCGGATGGTCGAGCCGGCTGTCTCCGCGGCCGAGCAGGAGTTGTTCGGCGGGCCGTTGCGCTACGACATGGGCTTTGCGGAGCACGAACATGCCCGGCTGGACCTGACGATGCTCTCGGCGATCCGGGCCATGCCCCGGCTGGTAGGCAGTACGCTGCGCCGGGCGTGGGCGGCGGACCGGCCGGCGCTGCTGGTCGTCGGTCTGAGCGAGGTCGGGCAGGGCATCGCGGCAGCCGTGGGTCTTCTGGCGGTCAACTCCGTGATGCATGCACTGCTCGGGGACGGGGATGCCGTCGACCGGTTGCACGCTGCTCTGCCCGCGCTCGTGGCCGGCGCGGTGGTCGCGGTGGTAAATGCCGGCCTCGCCGGGCTGTCCACGTCCCGGGCAGGCCGTCTGGAGCCGCTGGTCGAGCGGATCGCGACGACGGAGTACCTGGCTGCGGCCACGGTCGTCGAGTTGGAGGCGATCGAAGATCCGGAGTTTCGCCGCTTGATCGATGTGGCTCAGTTCGGGGCCGCCTCCGCCCGGCGCATGATCAGCGCGTGCGTGGCCGCACTCAACGGAACGATCTCCCTGATCGCCACGGCGGGCATCCTGACCGTCCTGGACCCGGCACTGCTCCCGATGTTGCTGTTGATCGCCGCTCCTCGTGGCTGGGGGGCGATGCGGGTGGCACAGGAACGGTATGTGTCGGTGATGACCTGGGTCGAGCACGTGCGCGCCAGCCGTCTGATCGGAAACCTGCTGACCGAACGCAGTGCGGCCCAGGAGGTGCGGATCCACGCGGTCGGTGCGTTTCTCTTGGATAAGTACCGCGGCATGGCCGAGAGCGCCGAGGCCGAGCAGAAGCGGCTCGCGAACGGCAAGGCGCTGACCGAGTTGGTGGCCGCCGCGCTGTCCGGTCTGGCGATGGCCGGTACCTATGGGGTGATGCTCTGGTTGATCGTGGCCGGCCACATGAGTCTGGCCGTGGCCGGTACTGCGGTGATCGCCGTGCGGTCGGGCTCGGCAAGTCTGGGTGCGCTGGTCATGAACGTCAACCAACTGCACGAGGAGAGCCTCTACGTGCAGGACCACGACCGGTTCTTGGCAGAGGCCGCGCGACGACGCATCCCCGACGGCGGGCAGCACCTGCCGGAGCGGGTGGGCGAAGTCGTCCTCGACAAGGTCACCTACTGCTATCCGGACCGTGACGCTCCCGCGCTGGACGGGGTCTCGGTAGCGTTTCCCATGGGTTCGGTGACCGCTGTCGTGGGTGAAAACGGCTCGGGCAAGAGCACCCTGATGAAGGTCCTCGCCGGGCTGCTGCTGCCACAGGCCGGCACGGTGCACTGGGGTGACGACGAGCTGTCCGGCCTCGACCGCTCACAGGTGTTCGACCGCGTGGCGCTGCTGACCCAGGACTTTCAGCGCTGGCCGGTGACCGCCGCCCTGAACATCCGCATCGGCCGCCCCGACCAGCACGCCGAGCACGAGGAACTCCAACCCTCCGTCGACTACGCCGGCGCCGCCGCAGTCATCGCGAAACTCCCCCACGGCCTGCGCAGCCTGCTGGCCCGCATGTTCCGCGGAGCCTCTGAGCTCTCCGGCGGCGAGTGGCAGAAGATCGGCCTGGCCCGCGCCCACTGGCGCACGGAAACCTCCCCGGCGGACAGCGTGCTGATCGTCGACGAGCCCACCTCGGCCCTCGACCCCGAAGCCGAGATCGCCGCCTTCGATGCCGTTCGCCAACTCGCCGGCCCGCACCGGGCCGTCGTACTGGTCACCCACCGTATGTCCGGCGTCCGCCACGCCGACGCCATCTACGTCCTCAACCGAGGCCGCCTCACCGAACACGGCAGCCACGACGAACTCATGGCCGCCCAGGGCCGCTACGCCGCAATGTTCGCCACACAGGCCGCCCAGTACGCAGCGGAGCCCCATGGCTCCGTACCGCGCCCCAGTACGCCGCCCGTCCCGGAACGCTCATGACCCTGCGTGGCGCGAGGATCACCGTGCCACCCATGAACACCGCCCCATCACCCCAGGCATTGACGTCCTCGTCCTACCCGAGCCGTCAGCCCTGGGCGGCCACCGCCACCAGGAGCACCGCGACTTCCACGGTCGCCGGCTGCGGCGGGGTACCGGCCCGGCACCGGCGACGATCCGCAGGCCCGCGCGGAGCACAGCACCTCCGGTCAGAGCGGAAACCAGGACGTAGACGGCCGGCAGCCACACTGCCTTCTCCCCAGCGGCGTGCTCGGCCACCGCTTTGCCCAGGCCAGTTGCCGATGTTCACGTCGGGGGTCCCTTCTCCACGAGCCCTTCTTCCTGGGCGGCGCTACGGCCGACGGCCATGGATGTGACGGGTCCGGCAACCGCCGAGAGCAAGGCGATGAACAGGAGCTTGACCGCGGTGCGGCCCGCTCCCGTTTCGAGAGCCAGTGCCAACGCGATCAACGGAAGACCCAGGGAGGTGGCCGGAGCGAGTACGTGCAGCCGCGCGTACGGGCCCGGCAGCACCACGAGGGCCAGCGCAGACATCAGCAGCACGGCCACCCCACAGCCGAGCAGGACCAGGGCGCACAGATGCCACATGTCCATCAACCCTCCCGGCTCCCGGACTCCTCGCCGTCGGGTCCCGGCAACTGTTCCCCGCCGACCATGAACCGGGCAAGCACGAGGGTGCCCGCCGGGGCCAGCACCGCCAGGACGAAAGCCAAGTCGTTGTAGCTGGTGCGCCGGAAGCCCTGAGCGGTCAGAAGGAACACCGCGCAGGCGATCGTTCCGGCCAGGCTGATCGCGACGAGCCGCTGGGAAGCGGTACCCCGCCAGGAGGCCCACACACAGGGCGACAGGCCGCCGGACAGCACCACGCACGCGGCAAGTAACCAGACGTTCACGAAACCCTCGTTCCACCGAGGGCCTGTTCCAGGCCGGAGGCCACATCGGTCAGCACATGGACCGTCAGCAGGTGTCCCTCGCCGGGGTCGCCGGGTGCGGTGACGTCGAGGACGCAGGATCCCGAGGTGGCCGACAGCAGGGCTGCAGCCCGTCCAGGATCCACATCCGGTCGTAGCCGCACGGTGATGACCCGGCCGCTGCACCGCTGCCCGCGCAGCACGGCCGCGGTCGCCGCAGCGAGCTGCCACGTCTCCCGCAACAGGGTCAGAGGAAACGCCGCCAGCGCCGAGGCCAGCCGGACGGAACCTCCGCAGTGCGGGTTTTCGGCACGGCGAACGGCTTCTGCTCCGGCCGCCCCGAACAGGGCCGCGCCCGCGCCCACTTCGAGTTCCACGGGCGATACCGGCGAGATCAGGACGATGTAGAGCAGAAACAGCAGCACCCACCAGATCAGCAGGGTGTGGCCGGTCGTGCCGCGTGCCATATGCAGCCTCCTGATGCGCTCGCCGATCCCCCGGTATACCTGTGGTGCCCTGCCGCCGGGTCGTTCCGGGCGGGACACGCCACGGCGCGGCGCTCCAATGCACGGCGCCTGTTGGTGGTACGGCTGCCTTCAGACACCAGGGCGCCTGGACAGCCATGCCTTCCCCGCAGCTTGGGTACGAGCACCCCGGCAGCCGCCGTGGTCCGCGGTGGTCTTGGATCCGGCGTGCACCGTGCGCCGCAGGCATGTGCCGCTTTCCGGGTCGGCGTTCACCAAGACCGGTGAGTCGGCCGAGGACCTCGCCGCGTTCCCGGACGGCGGAGCCTGCCAGCACGCTCCGGGCTGCCACTTCCGGTTGGTAGATCGGCGGGACCGGCTGCGGGCGGCGCGGCAGCCGGGACAGTACCCAGGAGAACTGCGGGGTATTCACCGCGGGCATCTGCGCCACGGTGATGCGCACGGTTACTGCCACTGTGCATCAGTTCGGCGCGCACCGACGAAGTGAAGCCGTTCACGGACGACCGGCCACCACATCATCTTGTTACCGAATGCCGCCTTGTCGTGCTCGAGGTAGATCTCTGCCGCGGTGACCAACGACCCGGCCGCGGTCAGCAGGGACAACGAGCGTTCGAACCGGCCGTGCCGCACGTTACGCACCATACGGTCCAGCAAGAACGTTGCCGATTGCGCTGACGCCTTTCGGTGCCAGTCAACTGGCTGCCCACCGTTTGGGCGGCCCTCGGTCCACCATCCTCATCGTGTCGGGCAAACGAGCAGGGCGACCCGGTCCCGGCTGACAGATCCTCAAACCAGAGGCCAGAGACGCGACCACAGCGAGAAGCGTTTCCGCGTCCCTGCTCTCACCGCTGCTGACCATCGTGCAGGAGCTCGTCGAACAAGGCGCGGTAGTGGACCATCGCGCCCCGCAGTTCTTCCGTGGAGGCCTGATGCCGACTGCTGCGGACATTGACGTCGTGGGCGACACGGTAGTGCTCCAGAGTGCGGCCGTGTTCAACCGACAAGTCGCTGACCTGTTGTTCGAATCCCTGGGTCGGGTAGCCGCGGTCGCTCATGAGCGCGGTCACGAGCCGGTCGGCTTCGTGGACCGCGTCGTCCGGCTGGTCGACAAACCGCCCTTGCGTTCGGCTCCATCCCTCGGCGTACTTGTCCCGCTCCATCGCCGACAGTGGCTTGATCTCCAGTGCATCGTGGCGTTGTTCGCGCTCACGCAGCTCCCGTTCGCCCGCCCGGCGGCTCTCTTTGTCCTCCACGGCCCGCTCGTACTCCGGACCGAACTGCTCCTTGAGGTGGCGTCGGCGTACGACCGTCCACGCCACCAGTGCGCACAGCACCAACACGACCACGATGGGGACGATGATCGCTATGAAGGTCCCAGTCGACATAACTCCTCGCTTGCATCGCCGAAAACGAAGAACGGACGGAGCTGTTCCCGCCTGTCTTCCCCGGTTTTTCTTTCTTCTGCCTCCTCCCCCAAGAGAGCCCAGCCCGCTGGAGAGCGACGCCAATGGCATTGGAACTGACGGACGAGTGGCTCTACCGCTCTACCAGTAGTGCCTTCGACCAGCGACTGCATGCCCCAGCGATCCCAATACCCACAGGAGAGCCCCGAGCACCAGGAGAATGATCCCGATCGTCCACAGTATCGAGATACTGGTCACGAATCCGACGACAAGCAAAATAATCCCGAGAACGATCACAGTGCGCTCCGATTTCGCGTATACCTACCTATTCACTGTGATCCCTGCGCGCCGCAAGGGCAACTGTTCGGGAAATGGCCACGTGGAAACGATCCTCACGTGGCCGGCTCTCCCGATGATCGCCTGTCGGAGGAGCAGGAATCGAGAGTGCACCGGGGTTTGACCCCGGACGATACGCACACCGCGCTGATCGCCACTGCGCTCGCCATCGGCACCCAGGACCCAGGACCCGGCGAAGGACAATTACCTCCTCGGGGTATGGCGCGCCCACTGGTCGCAGCGTTTTTCGCGGGGCAGTGGGCGATACTGAGCCGGCAGGAACTTCGGCACGTGATTGCGAGACTGCACCCAGCGTCGTACGGAGCCGTGCGAGGCAGGTCGAGATGCGGTCAGCCCAGGCCGTATATCATGTAATGGCGTCTTGTAAATGTGGCGCGGGCAGCATGTCGTCTCCGAATCCCGGAGAGGGAACATGGCCGTAGGTGAAGAGGACGAGACAGAGCGTCCGTCCGGCAAGAAGCCCGCCAAGAAGACCGTCAGGAAAACCAGCTCTGGACGGGTCGGCAGCCGAACGAGCGAAACGAAGCGCGCGTCCCGCAGGGTTTCGGCCCCGCGGGCCATGCGGTACGCGGCTGAGCAGCTCCAGGAGCTTCTCGGTCAAGCTCCCGAATCCGTCTCGGCGCTGAAACCGACGCAGGACGGCTGGCAGGCGGACGTGGAAGTCTTGGAGCTGGAACGTGTCCCCGGGACTACCAGCGTGATGGCCAGCTACCGGGTGATGCTGGACGAGGAAGGCGAACTGGTGGCGTACGAACGCACCCGGCGCTACACCCGAGGGCAGATCGACCGGGGCTGAAGCCCGGCATCGCACCGCCGCAGCACCGTTCGCGGACGAATGACAAGGCTGCGCCGACAGCCGGACGTGAGCCGCTGAAAGGAGGCACCATGACTGTGGTGCCGCAAGGCGGAGGAACCATTTCCAGGGGCGGCGGAGGAAGGACCGCGAACCTTTACGACATCGTCGATCTGATTCTGGACCGCGGCTTGGTAATTGATGTCTTTGTGCGTGTATCGCTGGTGGGTATCGAAATCCTCAAGATCGATGCCCGCATCGTCGTGGCGAGCGTGGACACCTACCTGCGCTTCGCAGAGGCCTGTAACCGCCTCGACCTGGAGCAGGGCCGCAAGGCGCCTTCCCAACTGACCGACCTGGTCGGCGAGGTGACTGAGGGCGGAGCACATGGGAAGACCAAGGGAGCGCTGAGCGGGGCCGCTGAAGTGCTGACCGATGCCCTCAAGGGGGGCCATGACGACGAGGAGACCGAGCAGTCCGGAACAAGGCGCAAGGAGCCCGAGGAGAGGCGGGAGCGGCCGAGGCGTCGGCCTGCCGCCCGGCGCCGCGAGGAGTGAGTCATGGCCGTATACGTCTACTCCATCGTCCTGACCACCCATCCGCAGCGCCTGGACGGCCTCAACGGGGTGGGGGACCCGCCGGCAACCCTCCGCACGGTGCACTCCGACAAGCTGTCCGCGGTCGTGAGCGACGCCCCTGAGGAGCTACGGCCCAAACGTCGGGATCTCGGCGCACACCAAGCTGTCCAGGAGCGGCTGATGGCCGACGGCACGGTTCTGCCACTGCAGTTCGGCTTCATCACCACGGACGACGACGCTGTCCGTACGGTTCTGGAGGACCGTACGGATGAGTTCAGCGAACGGTTGCGGGCGTTGGAGGGCTGCGTCGAGTACCACCTGAAGGCCGCCCAGGACGAGAATGCGCTGCTGCGCCAGATCCTTCAGGAGTCCGATGAGGCGCGCGAGCTCAACGACGCGATCAGAAGTGGCAACAGCAGCCCGGAACTGCCGCTCGCCCTCGGAGAGCTGGTCGCCCAGGAAGTGCAGGCGCGGCAGGATCAACTCGCGGCCGGAGTCCTCGATGCGCTGTGCGGATTCGCGCGGGAGGAACGCTCGTCGGAGGCGACCGGGAACGACTTCCTGAGTGTTTCCTTCTTGGTGGAGCGGGACAACGAGAAGAACTTCCTCAGCGAGGAGCAGGGTCTCGCCAAGGGACTGGGCGAGGACTTCAACCTGCGGCTGATCGGTCCGCTGCCCACCTACAGCTTCGTCTAGGGAGCCCTCATGGGACTGCTGACTCAACTCGCGACCCTTCCGCTGGCGCCGGTGCGCGGCGTGGCCTGGGTCATGGAGCGCGTCGTCGAGGCTGCGGAGAACGAGTACTACGACCCAGAACCCGTCGAGCGGGAACTCGCCGAACTCGAGCGACAGCTCGTGGCAGGAGACATCGACGAGGAAACATTCGACCGGCGCGAGGACGAGCTGCTGGACCGGATGGATGAGATCAGGGCCCATGTCAGTGGCATTGATGCCTGATCGCGGCAGCCGGCAAAACGGGAGCATGGCCACACGCTCCCGTTGAAGCGCCGGATACCAGGGAATCGAGGTGCAGCGGCCGTGACCGAACCCGTCGCCAGGAGGCTGGGCGATCTCCCATCGAGGTCCGCTCCGTACGGCCAAGGCTCCTCGGCCAATCTCGCCGACATCTTGGAGCGGGTCCTGGACAAAGGCATCGTCATCGCAGGCGATATCCAGATCAACCTCCTGGACATCGAACTGCTTACCATCAAGCTGCGCCTTCTGGTCGCCTCGGTGGACAAGGCGAAGGAAATGGGTATCGACTGGTGGGAGCACGACCCCGCACTGTCCTCCCGCGCCAACGACGGCTACCGGTCACTCGCCGAGGAGAACAAGCGGCTGCATGCTGAGATCGCGGCGCTGCGCGAGGACCGTGAGCTGCCACCGACCGAGGACGAGGAGAGTCGTCCTTCGGCTCCCCATCGCACCTCACGCACCAAACGGGCAGATTCCAGCCCCCGCAGCGATAGGCGGGACGAGCAATGACCGAGGCCATCACCTATGCGTACGCCGTCGCACGGGACGCCGACGGAACACTGGAGGAAGCTCTCTCCGGGCTCCCCGGGGTAGCGGATACGCCGGTGCATCTGGTGCGTGCAGGACAAGGCGACGATGTGGTGATCGCCGTGAGCCCGGTACCCGAGCGGGACTTCCAGGAAGCCGCGCTGCGAGCCCATCTTGAGGACTTGGACTGGCTGGAGTCAGTCGCCCGCGCCCATCACCGTGTGATTGAGGCGCTGGCCGCCCGCGCCACCGTCCTGCCACTTCGTCTGGCGACGGTATACCTGGACGACGAGCGGGTGCGACTCATGCTCCGGGCCCGCCACGAGGCGTTTGACAGCCGACTGACCGACCTGGCAGCGCAGGTGGAGTGGGGCGTCAAGATCTATGTCGAAGCGGCCGCGGCGACCGAGAGTCCGGCCGACCGACCCACAGATACGGATCTGAGCCCCGGGCGGGCCTACCTCAGCCGGCGCAGAGCACAGCGACACGCCCGCCAAGACGCCTATCGGGACGCCGAACAGGCAGCTGAGCGGGTCGAGGCCGTCGCCCGCGCCCATGCGGTTGATCGCGTCCAGCACCGGCCGCAGCAAAGCGAACTCGCCCGGACGCCGGGGGAGAACGTCGTCAACGACGCCTACCTTGTGCCGCTGCAGCATGCCGGAGGATTCCGCGCCGACGTGATGAAGGCCGCAGAAGGACTTCCCGGGGTACGCGTCGAAGTCACCGGGCCGTGGGCCCCGTACTCCTTCGCCACCCCCGCCGAGGCCGAAACACTGAAGAGGTCCGCGCCATGAGGGCGGCGGGCAGCCTGCCGGCGACGTCCGAGGAGCCGCTGCCGGACCGGCAGATCGCACTGATCGACCTGTTGGACCGGTTGCTCAGCGGAGGCGTGGTCCTCACCGGTGACGTCGTGCTTTCGATAGCCGATATCGACCTCGTACGCATATCGCTGCGCGCGCTGATCGTCTCCATCAGCGCGCAGAATCCCTCCCCGTGGCATGCCATATCAGCACCCGCAGGAGACGACCATGACAGGTGAGGACCGTCCACCAGTCAACCGCCTCGACGAGGTCGCCGACGCCGCCGCCCGCGCCTTCAGCATGCTGCCCGCGGTGCCACAGGACGTCCCGTCCCGGGGTGGGACGGAGGCGCGAAGGCCGGCCCACCGGGTCGCCACGGACCCGGACACAGTGGAACGGGACCTGATCAAGCTTGTCCTTACCCTCGTCGAGCTGCTGCGACAACTCATGGAACGCCAAGCCCTTCAGCGGGTCGACTCAGGAGATCTCACCGAGGAACAGGAGGAGCGCCTGGGAGCAACGCTGATGATTCTGCACAGTCGTATGATTGAACTCTGCGCCCGATACGACCTCTCCATGGAAGATCTCAATTTGGATCTCGGACCGCTCGGAACTCTGCTGCCGCCACCCGAATGATCCCAGGGAGTACGACATGGGCATCGGAAAGAAGTCAAAGAACATTGGAAAAATAGCAGAGGGGAAAACCAAGGAAACGGTCGGGAAGGCCGTGGGTAATGAAAGCCTGGAGGGAAAAGGAAGGGCTCAGAAGACGAAGGGGAAAGTAAAGCAGGTAATTGAGAAGGGAAAGGACACCTTCAGGCACTGAAGGATGGACATGTCGAGGCATTGACGGCTGCGACGCCGACCCGCCGCTCTCCGGGCAACGGCGGGCCCGCGTCCGGTGCGCTCGCTGAATGCGCCGTCCACCGTAGGGCCCGACGTGGCCTCAACTCATTCCTCTTCTTCGTCACCCTCTTGCTCTGCGTCGCTCTCTTCCCGGTCTCCATCCTCTTCGTACTCCTCCTCGCCGTCGGTGTCGCCCTCTTCCTCGTCCTCCACGTCGTAGTCCTCGGCTTCTTCTTCCTCAAGAGCCTCTTCGTGGGTCTGTACGACCTCGCCGTCGCGAATTTCGCCTCGCCAGCCCTCCGGCTCTTCGTCGGTGAACGTGACATGGCGCTGGAAGTGTTTGAGGTCCAGTCGAAGTCGACGTCCCTGAGCACGCCACAGATTTCCGGTCTTCTCGAAGAACCCCGAAGCGTAGTATTCAACGACCAGAACAATGCGGGTCAGTCCGGGCGTCAGTTCATGAAAACTGACTGCACCTCGAGTCGACCCTTTGGCCCCCTCGGACGTCCAGACGATGCGTTCGTCCGGTACCTGCTCCTGAACGGTCGCTTTCCAACCCCGGGTCGAAGGACCTACCTTGGCCTTCCAGTTGCTGGACGTCTCATCGGTCCGAGAAACATCCCGAACGCCCTTGGTGAAGCTGCTGAACTTCTCGTACTGCGTCCAGTGGTCGTAGGCCGTACGCAACGGCACACCGACATCGATGACCTCGATGATGTTGGTGACCTTCTTGTCTCCTGACTTGCGCCCCTTTCCGCCGCCGAGAACTTCCTGAGCCTTCCCTATGACGTTGTCCTTGACGTTCTTCGCTGTTCCGGAGAGCACGGCCTTGAGGGGGGAGCCGCCTCCGAGGAGGTTGGCTCCGACCTTGGAGAGTGACCCGCCGTTCTCGGCGACGTCGGCGAGCTGGTCCGTCGCGTCGATCAGCTTGTCGCCGGCCCTTTCTGCCAGATCCCCCACCCGAGCCCTCAGATAGTCCCCGAGTTCTTCACGCAGTCGATCGAGTCCCGAGTTCCCGTTGTCCTGTTCCGTTTTTGACATGACCTGTTACCTCCGGCGCTCAACGCGTGATGATGCCTTCTTGGCGCTTTTCCTGGCAGTCTTCTTCCCAGCGGGAGCAGTCTTCTTCCCTGCGGCATTCTTCTTCGCAGGCGCCTTCTTGGCTGCGGCCTTATTCGTCGCGGTTCTCTTTGCTGCCATCTTCTTTGCGGCTGTTTTCTTGGCAGGTGCTGACTTCTTCGCGACGGTTTTCTTGGCAGGTGCTGCTTTCTTCGCAGCGGTCCTGCCGGAGGCCGCCTTCTTCCTGGTGGCCTTCTTGGCTGCCGGCTTCTGCCCACCTCTCTTCGCGGGGGCTTCCCGCTTTGCAGGCTCCTCGGCAGCTCGGAGAGCGCGACGGCGGGGCCGCTCTTCGGGCTCTTCCTCCGGCTCCGCTTCCTCGACTTCTTCCTCCTCGTACTCCTCTTCGGGTTCCTCTTCCCCCTCGTATTCCTCTTCCGGCTCCTCTCCCTCGTCGCGCGCGTACTCGCCCTCGCCCTCTTCTTCTTCCTCCTCCTCTTCCGGTTCTCCCCCACCACTCTCGAGCTGGAGTGTTCGCTCACGAAGCGAATCGGCGAGCGTCGTCATCCGACGGTTGAAAGCAACGGCGACGGCCTCCCTGCCGGCATCCATGACCTCCCCGCGCAGCTGCTCACCCAGTTCCGCAACCTGGGGGATCTCCCCCAGCTTGCGCATCCCCTGAGTCACGAGCTGTCGCGGTTCAAGTCCGAATTGACGTCCGGCGATATAGGACGCCACTGTGAGAGCGAACCGGCCTTTCTTCGTGCGGCCCAGCACATAACCGCCGGCCAAGGCGGCGGCAAGCAAGATCCTGTTTCCGTTATTCATGGGTACGTCACCTTTTCATGGGTATGCAGCCGATCGACGTCTGCGCAGGAGGCCGCCACTCACCGCATTGCTCTGCCACATCTCCAGAGTGACCGGTGTCCTGGTCTACGCATCCCGAGCGCGCGAACTGGTCCCATGTGGCACGGTGCGAAAGAGCCTGACCCGCTGTATGACGGACTGCCTGGACGGGGCACGGGACGTGCCGTAGAGCCACGGGGGGTTTGGTGTCTGTACAGGCCTCCATATGGGTCACATCCGCCGCTCCGTCATGGCTGGGGCGAGACGCCGCAGAGCTGCCGCCTCGCACCTGCGTCTGGACCCGGAACGGGAATCGTCGTTGCGAGCGATCCGAATTTCGTGGCATTTATCAGCAATAATGGTGTATACGTAGCATTCGGCCGGGACTACGGCTATGCCCCTGGCGTCCTCTGGTCGGGGCCAGAGAACACCAGGGGCATCTTCGGACAGGCCTCGCGAACGTTGATATGGACGAGGCGGAACGCGAAGCCGGGAGCCAACGCAAGGCCTATGGAGGTCAATGCCGAGGAGGGCGGTGGGCCGCGCGGCGTACGCCTCCATGCCGGCCCCGCCGGGCACTACCTGCCGCACGGTGCCCCACGGATCGACCCGCGGGGGCGGCCGAGGAGAGGAAGCACCATGAAGCTGCCGGAAACCCGGGGCAAGGTGTCTGCCGCCCTGTTTGATGCGCTCGGTCGGGAACCGGGCCGGCGCAAGCTGCCGAACACACCGCTGGTAGCGGGCGGCGACCCGTACGGCGACGGTCTCCAACTCGCCGTGTACGTCTGCTACGAGTTGCACTACCGAGGCTTCGACGGGGTGGACGGCGCCTGGGAGTGGGATCCGGAACTTCTCAGGGTGCGTGCCGCGCTGGAGCGGGAGTTCATGGCGGCTATGCGCGCCGACGTGCCGGTGGCCGAGGACGTCGACAGCTCCCTGGGCGAACTCGTTCTGGAGCCGGTGGACGCCGATGGCGTGTCGTACTTCCTACGACTTCGCCTCGGTGGAGGTCACGTCATCGCCGGGGTCTCGGCGCCTCGTTCAGGCATTGGAGCGGGCCGGCGCGGGACCCGCCGCGGTCCACTTCTACGCGGAGCATGTGGAGGCCGACGCCGTGCACGAGCAGCTCGTACGGCATGAGGTCGTCGCCGGCCTGCTCCAGGAGGAGCCGGATCTGGCACCGGACGTCGCCTTTGGCATCGCGGCCACCGGATGGCTGGAAGACCACAGGGCGGTCCGAGCGGGCAATGGTGCCGTCCTTCTGGACCACTTCGACCGGCCCCTCCACCAGCATGGGTCCGCCCGGTTCCTGCATGATGCGGCGTGCAGCTGCCCGAGTTGCGGTCTCTGATTCAGTGCGGCCGCTGTGCACGGATCACCACCAGTTCCCCTTTCTCCTGAAAAAAGGGCTGTAGGGCGCCCCGGTCAGTCGGGCGGCTCGGGGACAGGGCGGGTTCCGGGGTCCGGCGCCGGGGCTCGCTCCGGGTCTGGGTGGGGTTCAGGCGGGGGTTCAGGCTCACTGGGGCCCGGTTCGGACGGTGGCTGCGGGTCATGCGGAACCGGATCCGGTCGGCTGGGTACGGGTCCGGGACCTTCAGGGGACGGTTCTGTAGTCATCGCTCTCGTCCTTGCGTTGTGCGTCAGTCGCTGAACTCCTCGGCCTGTCCTGCCGATCTTCGCGGGCCCGGAACGCCTGGCACGGCACCTCGCCGCGTTGCCGGAGTCGCCCAAGTACGTCCAGTACGAGGACGATCCTCCGCCTTGCGATGCACCGCACCAGACGCCCCGGGCTGATCCACGAAGATCGACAGGACAGGGCCGAGATGAACGCCGGGCAGAAGGCGGGAAGGTCTTCACGTCGCGGGCTCGCGGCTCGTAATCAAGGGTAGTCGGAGCTGCACGGCACAGACAATTGACCTTCCGCGGGGCATCTGAACCCGAAAAGAATAAAGATTCCCATTTCATTCACTTCCCTCCCGGCTCACCCGGCAGGTGGTCCGCGATCCACCGGGCGTCCTCACCCGGCTCGGTCGTCCGGTCCTCGGGGAGGGGGCGGTCCCGGTCGGCCAAGGCGGTGTACCGCGCCTCCGTGTGCGCGTCCAGGCGCCGGAGGTCGATCGTGTCACCGACCATCTCGATGTCTCCGGCTGCCCGCGAGATCCGCATCTGCTGCAGTCGGCGACCAGGGCGCCGGGTCACATCGGTCATCTGACCGTCGAGGCCGATCGCCCGGCAGGCGTTCCGGTCGGAACGCCGATTGATCACGGGGGTCGCAGGGTGCAACTTCCCTGGTGGGCAGAGGCGTCTGTCGACCACACGCTCGATGGCGGAGGGTGGCGTGAGCCTCACTCCCGCAGCACCGCGGAATTGATCTTTTCGGGTTCGTAACCGATAAGCTCCCCATGGTGCCCGCGAGTTGACCCGATCGTGACCGATCGGCTCGTGGTGCGTACTCATGAGTGCGGTCAGTCTCCTTGCGCACCCCTCCCCTGTTCGATCGTTTCGCTTCGAAGGATGCAGATGGAACTCGCCACTCCGCCTCCGGCTGCGCGGGCCCCCGTCGCCTGGTACAGCTGGTGGCTGATGCCACTGGGCCTAGGAGGCGGGACGATAGCTGCCACGTTCATGAGCTCGGAGCGGATATCCGTGGCCGTCGCCGGGGTTGCGGCGACGGCGGCAGGCACCGTGTGCGTACGCCTTCTCCTGCGCACCCGCGCGCAGTTGCGCCGGGCCGAGGAGGCCCACCGCACCGCGCAGGCCGAGCACTCCCAGCAGTGGCAGCAGCATGTGGCCGGCCTGGAGGAAAAGTTCGCCGCCGAGCGCGCCGCCCAGGAGGCACAGCTTGCCGAGCAGGCGCAGACGTACGAGGCGCAGCTGACGGCCCACTCCAGGACGCACGAGGAGCGGCTGGCCGAGCAGGCCACGGCGTTCGAGACCCACCTCGCCGAGCGGGCCGAGTCCCTGCAGGAGCGTCTGGACCACTATCTGGCCGCGGTGTCCCGGCTCGGCGACGAGCAACTGCCCGAGGCGATGCGGCGGCTGCGCGCCGGTGAGGCCATCGACGACATTCTTCCGGCCGTCGAGCAGCGTGTGGAGACCGGTGCCGACCTGCAGGCCGAACTGGGCAAGGTCCTCAGGACCGCACTGATCGGCATCGAGGCCGAGTTCGACCGCTCGACCTCCGCCGAACAGGCCGTCATCGGTGTCGGTAACCGCATCCACGTACTGACCAGCAATCTCCGTGGCCGACTGCACGATATGCAGGGCGAGCACGGCCAGCTGCCGACCGTCGCCCGGGGCCTGATGGAGCTTGACCAGGCCATCGGCCCCGCCGACTGCCTCGCCGCCAGCATCGGCGTGCTCGGCGGCTCCGATCGCCCGGGCCGGCAGTGGCAGGAGCCGCAGCGTCTGCTGAGTGTGGTGCGCGGCGGCATAGGCCGGATCAAGGACTTCCACCGCGTGCAGCTCCGCCATCTGCCCGAACTGGGCGTCGACGGCGGCCTGGTGGACCATCTGACGCTGATCTTCGCCCACCTGCTGGACAATGCCGCGCGGTACTCGCCGCCCACCGAGCCGGTGGTTGTTTCCGGCAAGGAGGTCCCGAACGGCGTCGGTATCGAGATCCAGGACTCCGGAAAGGGCCTGAGCGAGGAGAAGAAGAGCGAGGCCGAACACGCCCTCGCGGGCTCCGCGCCCGGCGCGGGCCTCGGCGGCATCTCGGAGGACGCGAACATCGGCTTGCGCGTTGTCGGTAACCTCGCGCGCCGCTACGGCATCCGCGTCACCTTCGCCGACTCGCCGTGGCTGGGCACCTCCGTCGTGGTCGTCGTGCCGCACAAGTACTTCAGCCCGCTACCGGCTCTCGCCTCGGCCCCCGCGCCCGCCGTCACCGCTCCGGAGGCCCCGTCGGCCGGGGACGCCCCGCCCGCCGCCGCACAGGCGGCCCCGGAGTTTGGACCGGCCACCGGCTCTGCCCTCGCCGACGACGCCGTGGAGACCACGCCTGGCGGTCTGCCCCGGCGCCGGAGCCGACGTGGCGAGCCGGCCGCCGGGACGGCGCCGACCGAGCGCGCCGACCGGGCCACCGTCTCCGCCGTTCCGTCGGACGCCTCCTTCGCCGGCCTCGCCGCCTTTGCCACCGCTGGACGCGACCCCGGCCCGTCGGCCGGCGCGTCCCCGACACCCGAGGCCGCCGGCGACCGCGACACGACCACCGGTGGA
Source organism: Streptomyces sp. NPDC111516 (assembly GCF_055635345.1). Classification (NCBI taxonomy): domain Bacteria; kingdom Bacillati; phylum Actinomycetota; class Actinomycetes; order Kitasatosporales; family Streptomycetaceae; genus Streptomyces; species Streptomyces sp. NPDC111516. The sequence continues at coordinate 297,156 of NZ_JBVKBV010000005.1, forward strand.
GCGTCCACCGAACCCCGTACTGAAGAGAGCGACTAGTCCCCATGACGCACCAGGGAACAGACGTGAGTTGGGCGCTGCGCGACCTTGTGGAGAGCATCCAGGAGATCCGCTTCGCCCTCGTGGCCTCCAGCGACGGCAAGGCCATCACCGCCCACGGCGCCGAAGACCCCGACGACGTGGACCGCTTCGCCGCCGTGGTGGCCGGGCTGCAGGCCCTGGCCCAACCGGTCGCCGAGCAGTTCCCGCAACACGCGGGGCAGCTGCGGCTGGCAATGATCGAAGTGGACGGCGGGCACCTCTTCGTCGTCCGCGCGGGCATGGAGACGTATCTCGGTGTCCTCGCCCGCGAGGGCCTCGACCAGGGCCTGCTCGGCCACCAGATGAGGGACCTCGCCCGCAGAATGGGTGAACTCCTCGGCACCACGCCGCGCCTGGAGGAGCGCTCTGGATGAGTTCTCCCCGTCGGCCGGCCGACCCGTCCGGTCTCGAGCGCTACTACGTCCTCACCGGAGGGCGCAGCGGACCGGGCGGTTCGGCATCGACTCTCGACGTGGCGACCCTCGTGGTCTCACGGGCCGTCCCCCTGCCCGGCATGCAGCACGAGCACGAGGAGATCCTCCGGCGCTGCCGCTATCCGCTGGCGGTGGCGGAGCTCGGTGCCCATCTCCACCTGCCCTTCAACATTCTCGCGGTGCTGCTGTCCGACCTGCTCCAGGCAGGCCGTATCGAAGCCCATGACCCCATTCCGGCACACGACACGGGTCGCGGGCCGGACCTAGCGCTCCTCGAGGAGGTACTCAGTGGACTTCAAAGGCTTTGACCAACCCGGGCGGTCGGGTGCCGGGGGCACCCGCTCGGTGAAGGTGATGATCGCCGGAGGCTTCGGAACGGGCAAGACCACCATGGTGCGCTCGGTCAGCGACATCAAGCCGCTGACCACCGAGGAGACCCTCACCCAGGCCAGCGCCGACGTCGACCACCTCATCGGCGTCGCCGACAAAACACAGACCACCGTCAGCCTGGACTTCGGCAAGATCGGCCTCAACGACTCGCTGATGCTGTACCTGTTCGGTACGCCCGGCCAGGAGCGGTTCTGGTTCCTGTGGAACGGTCTGTTCAAGGGCGCGCTCGGCGCGGTCGTCCTGGTGGACACCCGGAGGCTGGCCTCCAGCTTCCGGGCGATCGAAGAGATGGAGCGGCAGAAGGTCCCCTTCGTCATCGCGCTCAATGTCTTCCCGGACTCCTGTGACTACCCGGTCGACGAGATCCGCGACGCCCTGGACATCCCCCCGGATACGCCGGTCGTCTCCTTCGACGCCCGCGACCGGGCCGCCAGCCGTGATGTTCTCGTCACGCTGATTCGGCATCTGAAGGACCGCTCGGCCGCCGCCCTGGAGCTCCGATGAACGACGACCAGACCCCGCCCGGACCTGCCGACGGCGGATGCCCCGTCACCGGCGGTGAGGACGTCATCCGGCTCTACGGCCCCGAGGCGGCAACCGATCCCCACGCCATCTACAGGCGGCTGCGGGGGAAGTACGGCTCCGTCGCGCCCGTGCTACTGGAGGGCGACGTCCCCGCCTGGCTGGTGCTCGGCTACCGGGAGAACCGGCGGGTGCTGGACAACCCCCTGCAGTTCAGCCGCGACTCGCGGATCTGGCGGGACTTCAGGGACGGCCGGATCAACGCGACGTCCCCGCTGATGCAGATGGTGGGCTGGCGCCCGGACTGCGTCTCGCAGGACGGTGAACCGCACCGCCGGCTGCGCGGCGCGGTGACCGACAACCTGTACGCCGTGGCCGGCCGGGGCATCCGCCGTCATATCACGCACTTCGCGAACAAGCAGATCGACGCGTTCGCCGACGCCGGCCGGGCCGACCTGGTGGCCGACTTCGCCGAGTACCTGCCGATGCTGGTCCTCACCCGCGTCTTCGGTCTCGCCGAGAGGGAGGGGCGCAACCTCGCCGAGTCCAGCAAGGAGGTGATCAAGGGCGGCGCGGACGCCCTCGCGCACAACGAGCGCATCATGGGCATCCTCGGTGAACTCGCCGCGCGCAAACGCAAGGAGCCCGGATCCGACTTCGCCTCCGGCCTCATCGAGCACCACTCCGGTCTCGACGAGGAGGAGATCGTCAACCACCTGCGTCTGGTGCTGATCACAGCCCACACAACGACCAGTAACCTGCTGGCCCGGGCGCTCCAGCTCGTGCTCACCGACACCTCCTGGCTGTCCGGCCTGGTGAGCGGGCAGCTGAACCTGTCCACGGTCGTGGAGGAGGTGATGTGGAACTCCCCCCCGCTCGCCGTGCTGCCGGGGCGGTTCGCCACCGCCGACCTGGAACTCGGTGGCTGCCCGGTCAAAGAGGGCGATCTGCTCGTGCTGGGCCTCGCAGCCGGCAACCACGACCCCGAGATCCGCCCCGACACCGGCATCTCCGTCCAGGGCAACGCCTCGCACCTCGCCTTCAGCGCCGGGCCGCACGAATGCCCCGGACAGAACATTGGCCAGGCCATAATCGAGACGGCGGTCGACGTCCTGCTGCACCGGCTGCCGGGGCTGCGCCTGGCGGTGCCACCGTCGGAACTCACCTCCACGGCCTCCACCTGGGAGTCGCGGCTGGACAGCCTGCTGGTCGAATTCGCCGTCTGACAGCACCGCCCGCCCGGCCGGGCGGGCGGTGCACTCGCCTCACAGGGTCAACAGGTCGTCCACCGATCCACGGCCGGCCAGCTCGGCCGTGGCCACCGGACCGTCCTTGTCCGCGGCATACCGACCGGTGGTCAGCGCCCACTCGTAGTTGCCGCTGATCCAGTGCCGGACGCCTTCCACGCCCATCCCCACCCGGACCCGCTCGTCCGCGTCGAGGCCCAACTCGTCGCACATCTGCGGGACGCGGGCCTCAAGGCCGAGGTACTCGTCGAGGCAGCCGGTCGTCATGCGGTACGCCTCGTCAGCGGCCTCCTGCCACGAGCAGTCCCGCTCCCGGCGCAGGACGGCGATGAGGTTGTGGCCGTCCCCGCGACGCCGCTCGCGCTCGAAGGAGTGGATGTCGTTCATGAACCCGATGGTGTCCGCGGCCAGGTCCCGCATCCGTTCCATCAGCGGATGCGCCATCGCCGCGGCCGGCACCTCGAAGCCGCGACTGCGCTCACCCGCGTCGATGCTGTGATGGATGCCGACGGTACGGCGCCGAAAGTCGGCGTACGCGTCCAGCCCGAGCGTCCCGGCCAGCCCGCGGGCCGCAAGGTCCACCTCCTCACAGTGCGCCACCAGGAACCGCCCCCAGGAGGCGGCGAACCGCGCCTGCCAGGTCAGGGACATCCCATTCGACAGATACTCCCAGACCTCCACCCAGGCCAGGGTGATGGGGCATTCCACCCGTGGCACGGTGCCCGCCGGACGCAGTGGTGTGGCGATCAGCTCCCGCGCCACCTCCGCTATCCGGTCCGCACGGTCCGGCTGGCCGGCGTCGAACTGGTCGTCGAAAAGGAAAGCCAACGAGAACCAGTTCATCAGGACGACCAGGTCGTCCGCCGAGGCGTGCGGGTAGGTGCGGGCCGCAGCCTGTGAGAGGTCCCAGGACTGGTACTCCTCGAAGCCGGCCCGGCTGCGCACCAGCCCCCTCTCCCGCACCCAGAGCAGATGGCGGTCGCGGGCGTACTCCAGATGTGGGCTGACTGGGGCGTCGAAGGGCAGGTCGAACCGGACGTCCTGAGGCATGTGCTTCCTTTCGGGAGACGGAACGCAGAGTCCCCCTCCCTGCGAACGAGCGGCCGCGCCGACCGCCCGCACACTCGAACTGAGCTTCGTGGTGCGAACGTTGAATCGGGAGGCGCTACGAGGATGCCCCACCCTAAATGATCTACACGGCGCCCAGTCGTGATCTTCGTTACTGCTCGCACCGCACGCGCCGCGTACGCTCTCCGGCCCCACCCGAGGGGCGGCTCATTGCTCGTCCTCGGTGGCCCGGACCGGGCCGGCGGTCCGTACCGGAAAGAGGGCGGGGCTTGCGGGGCGAGATGGAAGGGTCAGTGCGGCACAGCGGGTTCGAGCTCGAGTGCGACGTCCGGATGGTGCAGATCGAAGGCCGGGGACTCACTGCGGATACGGGGCAGGGAAGTGAAGTTGTGCCGGGGCGGAGGGCAGGACGTGGCCCATTCCAGGGAGCGGCCATAACCCCAGGGGTCGTCGACAGTGACCTTCCTGCCGTACTGGCTGGTCTTCCAGACGTTGCAGAAGAAGGGAAGGAACGAGAGTCCGAGGAGGAACGAGCCGATGGTGGAAAGGGTGTTGAGAGCGGTGAAACCGTCAGTGGCGAGATAGTCCGCGTACCGGCGCGGCATTCCCTCGGCTCCGAGCCAGTGCTGCACGAGGAAGGTGAGGTGGAAGCCGACCGTCAGCACCCAGAACGTGATCTTGCCCAGGCGTTCGTCGAGCATCCTGCCGGTGAACTTCGGCCACCAGAAATGGAATCCGGCGAACATGGCGTACACGACCGTACCGAAGAGCGTGTAGTGGAAGTGGGCGACAACGAAGTACGAGTCGGACACATGGAAGTCCAGTGGTGGTGAGGCCAGGATGACTCCGGTCAGGGGGTGGCCGAAGAACCAGAAGAGGTGCTGCCACAGAAGCGCGCCTCCGTTGGCGGGATCGAAGATGTGTGAGCCGAACTTCCGGTCCATCTCCAGCGCGAAGAGCGCCGCGGCCAGCACCGGGAAGACCAGGAGGATCTGCGTCCCGGGACGGGCGAGTTCGGCGCGCATCACGAGTGCCATCGCGCCGCCGATCAGGAAGAAGACGAACGCGGTGACGAGATAGAGTGTGCCGATCTGCTTGTGATCGGTCGTCGTGAGCCACGAGACGACGACCCGCCCGCGAGACGAACGGCCCGGCAGATCGGTTCCGGCTTGCGTCGCCGGCTCTTTCGTGCCGGCCAGGGTGGCCCGGCGTCCGTTCCTGGTGGAGTGCGCGTCGGCGATGGCAGCCCCGGGGTCAGGGGGCTTGGGCCCCTGCGCGGGGGCGGCCTGACTGCCCTGCGATTCCATTGCGTCCACCGGACCGTGTCCTCCAACTGTTGCGGATCTCCGAGCACTCCCCGGCCGCACGGGGTGAAGGGGAGCAGTCGGAAAGGTCCGGCGGATCACGAGGGGACGGACCGGACCTTCCCGGCCGCACCATGCCGGCCGTGACCCTCGAAGCCCTCCAGGGACCGACAGGTACCTTCCACGGGGCCGACCGGCCCTACTGTCGATCCGTCAGGCAGCCGACCGGCCTCACCCCAGCCGGTCCCGGAGGCGGCAGTGCACCGCCGGACCCTCGGCACCGTGGCTGTCGTAGGCTGACCGTCCGTGGACCGGTCCCAGCCCTGCGTTGATCCGGTGAGCAATTTCCCGGCATACGGCAACACGGACCCAGAGAGCGGCGCCCCGATGACAGAGACAGCACTTACGGCGCCCGACTCCCCTTCCGGAGTCCCTTCTCCCGGCTCCGACTCCCCCGCCCTCGACTCGCCCGGAGCCCCCTGCCCCGGTCCGGCGATCTGGCCCGAGCCCAGCCGGCCGGACAGGATGCGCAGTCTGCTGGATGCCGTGATGAGTCTGGGGCGTGGCCTGGAACTGCCCGAGGTGCTCCGCGGGATCGTGGAGGCCGCGGTCACCCTGACCGACGCGGAGTACGGAGCGCTCGGCATCGTCGGGGACGGGCAGAAGCTGCTGGAGTTCCTGCCGGTCGGCATATCGGAGCAGCTCGCCGCCGTGATCGGCCAGACGCCGTGCGGGCGCGGAATCCTCGGTGAGCTGATCCGTCACCCGGAACCGCTGCGGCTCACCGATCTGAGCAGCCATCCGCGCAGCTTCGGATTTCCGCCCCATCATCCCCCGATGCGCACCTTCCTCGGGGTGCCGGTGCGGGTTCGCGACGAGGTGTTCGGCAACCTCTACCTCACCGAGAAGCGGGGCGGGGTGAGCTTCGACGCCGACGACGAGGCGGTGCTGACCACTTTGTCGATCGCGGCCGGGGTCGCCATCGACAACGCCCGCATGTACGACGAGAGCCGTCGCCGGGAGCGGCGTCTGGAGGCACTGGGCGAGATCACTCGCACTCTGCTCTCGGGGACGGACGCCGACGAGGTGCTGCATCTGATCGCCGAGCGGGCGATGGAGGTGGCGGGGGCCGACCGGGCTGCGATCCTGCTGCCGACGCCCCCCGTGGCCCGCTCCGGAGCTTCGGAGACATCCGGGGCTGAGGCACGTCTCACCGTTGCGGTCGCCCACGGCAGGGACTCCGAACGCGTAACGGGGCTGTCCGTACCCGCGCGGGGATCACTGGCCGGACTCGCCGCCCGTACCGGGACACCGGTGCACTGCGCCGACGTCCGTACCGATCCCCGGGCCCACCCGTTCGGCGCCGGTACCGAGGACGGTCTGGGTCCGGTGGTGACGGTACCTTTGCGAGTCGACACGGGGGCAAGCGGCGCACTGCGCCTGGGGCGGCCGGTGGACCGCCCGCCGTTCGACGACACCGAGGTCGCGCTCGTCTCGGGCTTTGCCGACCAGGCGGCCATCGCCCTGGAACTGGCCCGTAGGCGGGCCGAGTCCGAGGAACTCGCCGTCATGCACGACCGGGACCGGATCGCCCGCGATCTGCACGATCTGGCGATCCAGCGTCTCTTCGCGACCGGGATGACTCTTCAGAGCACCACGCGTGCCATCGCGGACCGGCCGGACGCGGCCGAGCGGGTCAGCCGGGCGGTGGATGATCTGGACACCACGATCCGGATCATCCGGTCCACCATCTTCGATCTGCGGACAGCCGACGGTTCGGGCCGCGGCGGGCTGCGGCACCGGATGACGGAGACCGCTCGCACGGCGGCACACGCCCTTGGTTTCCGGCCCTCGGTGCGGATCGACGGACCGGTGGACACCACGGTGCCGGACGAACTGGCCGAACACGTGGTGGCGGTCGCCGCCGAGGCGGTGTCCAATGCCTCTCGCCATGCCCGCGCCACTCGTATCGGCATCGTGCTGTCGGCCGACGACGCGGTGACCCTGACCGTCACCGACAACGGCATCGGAATCCGGGACGGTGTCACGACCGCGCCCGGGACAGGGGCAGCGATCGATGCCGACGAACCGGCGGCCGGGCGCCTCGGAGGGCTGGCCAATATGCGTACGCGGGCAGAGTTGTGCGGTGGCACACTGGCCATCGAACGGCCGGCGGACGGCGGCACCCGGATCATCTGGCGCGTGCCGCTCCACGACTGACCTGAGTGACCGTCAGTTCGTCGCGACCGGGGGCCACTTCTGACGGTCCTTGATGCGGCCGACGAGCATCGCGGCCTGGATCCGGCGGCCCACGCCCAGTTTGGCGAGGATCGAGGAGATGCGGTTCTTGACGGTCTTCTCGGCCAGGAAGAGACGTTCCGCGATCTCACGGTTGGTGAGGCCCTCGCCGATGAGATCCAGGATCTGCCTTTCCCTGGGCGTGAGTCCGTCCAGTTCCGATGCCTCCGACGCCTCGGCAGGGGTTCGCTCGGTGCCGCGCAGCCGAGCCATCACACGGGCGGTCGTCCGTGGATCGAGCATCGAGGTGCCTGACGCGACCGTGCGTACGGCGGCGACCAGATCGGCTCCGTTGATCTGCTTCAGCACGTACCCCGCAGCGCCCGCCATGATGGCGTCGAACAGCGCCTCGTCATCGTCGAACGACGTCAGCATCAGGCAGGCGAGTTCGGGCATCAGAGCACGCAGTTCCCGGCATACCTCGATACCGGCGTGGTCACCACCTTGGTCGTCGCCCAGGCGTACGTCCAGGACGGCGACCTGCGGTCTGCTGGCCGGCACGCGAGCCAGCGCCTCCCGGGCGTCGGACGCCTCGCCGACCACCTCGATGCCGTCCTCGGCTTCCAGCAGATCGCGTACGCCGCGCCGTACGACCTCGTGGTCATCGAGGATGAAGACACGTACGGGGGCCGCGGAATGCGACGGGGGCGTGCTCAGAGGGAACTTCGCGGACTCGTTCACATCATGCTCGATCGGTTCGGGGAGAGGGCCGGAACCAGTATGTGCCCGTCCGCAGTCCCGTTCCCGCCGGGGTGCCACCGCACGGCAAACCGTGTTTGAACAGGGCCGAAAGGCCCCTGCGACCGGGGCCGGTCAGCGGGCCGGACGCGGTGCCATACTGGCGCCCGCCAAGATCGTCCGGGCACCACGGACATCTCCCATTCCCGGCCACCCCACTGCGCTGCACCGAGGAGTCACCGGCCCATGAACACCCCGAGCGAGGACTACCACGCACTGCTCGCACGGCACGACGCGATGCGGCTGCGACGACGCATCCTGGCCCCGTCCGACAGCCGCTCCGAACCGTGGAGCGCCAAGGCCCCACAGGCATACGACGGAACGGCCGACCAGTTGCTGATCAGCGACTCCCTGTCACTGGTGAGCCCGTTGGAGGAGCTGATCGCCGAACTGTACCGACTGCTGTTCGAGCGGCATCCGTATCTACGGTCGCTGTTCCCCGAATCGATGGCGTTCCAGCAGGTCCATCTCGTAGGGATCTTCCGCCATCTGATCAGCAATCTGCACCGTACGGACGAGATGATCGGCGTCTTCGAGCAGTTGGGGCGCGACCATCGCAAGCTCGGTGTGCGCCCCGCGCATTTCGAGGCCTTCGAGGCGGCGCTGATCGAGGCACTGCGCGTGCGCGCGGGGGCCCGGTGGACCAGAGCGCTTGAGCGTGCCTGGCTGCGGATGCTGCGGCTGGCTGTTACGGCGATGGTCAGGGGCGCGGACGAGGCGATCGCCGAACCGCCCAGCTGGGAGGCGACAGTGACCTCGCACGAACTCCGCACGCCCGATCTCGCGGTGCTGCGGGTACGGCCCCATCAGCCCTACGCCTTCGAGGCCGGGCAGTACGCGTCCTTGGAGTCGCCGCTGCTGGAACAGGCATGGCGTCCCTACTATCTGGCCGGCGCGCCGCATCCGGACGGTGAGCTGGAGTTCCATGTACGGGCCCGGGGCGCCGGCGGCGTGAGCGATGCGCTGGTGCACGGTACGCGGGCGGGCGGCGCCGTCCGTCTCAGCGCCCCGCGCGGCGCGCTGACTCTGCCCGATGACACTCCGTCCGCGGACATTCTGCTGATCGCCTCCGGTACGGGCTGGGCTCCGATGAAGGCACTGCTCCAGCGGATCGACGCCCACCGGCCCCGTGCGCACCGGGTACGGCTGCTGCTGGGTCTCACCGCGCCGGAGGAGAGGGCGACGGCCGAAGAGATGTACGACGCGGCGTATCTCGAGACGTTCCGGCGCGGACGCCCCTGGCTGACCGTCATCGCGGCCGATGCGACGGATGCCCGCTTCGCGGGTGCCGGGCTGCGGGCCCTGAACGGAACACTGACCCCGCATCCTGGGGCCGTCGCCCGGCAGCACGCCTTTCTGGCCCTGGCCCCCGAGGCCTCCACGACCGGGCCGGCGCGGGCCGTCGCCGAGCGGCTGGTCGCCGCCGGAGTACCGGCCGCACACATCCATCACGAGACCACCGGCATCGTCGCGGTCACAGAAACGTCTGCCAGTACGACCAGAACCGGATTGCTATCAGCATGACGATGGCCAGGCACCAGGTCACCGGCACCACGAGCGGGAACTCCAGCACCGCCGCGACCAGGGCGCGTGGGGCGGGCAGGACGCCATGGCGCAGATTGTGCACCGTGGTGTGCCAGAACATGAAGATGGTGGCCACCCACACGAGCACACACCACAGGCAGAGCGCGCCTATGTCGTACAGCGCCTGCGTCATCAGCCACATGCAGAAGCCGACGCCGAACAGTGTGCCGAGGTTCAGCCCCAACCAGTACCAGCGCCGATAGCGTGCGCCTGCAAGCAGGCCCGCGCCGGTCCCCGTCACCACCCCGAAGGCAACCAGCCCGATGAGCGGGTTGGGAAAACCGAACACCGACGCCTGCTCGCTGCGCATCACATTCGTGCAGGACACCACGGGGCTCAGCGAGCAGGCGGGCACGAAAGCGGGGTCGGCGAGCAGTTCGAACTTGTCGATCGTGATGACGAACGAGCCGAGCAGCCCGAGCGCGGCGGTGACAACCAACAGCCACGCGAACCCCCGTCTCGCCCCGACGCACTCCAGGTCGTGGCCCGTACCGGACGCACCGGCGCAGACCCGGTCGTCGGCCTCGATTCCTTCCGCCACCCTCCCCGCCGTACGCTCCGACAGTTTCATGTCCGCCCCCGTACGGAACCGTCCGGCCAAACGACCTCCACCCGGATTCCTCGCGCACGCGCGAAGGCGACCAGATGTGCGGTGGCATCCCGGCCGTCCGACGGCGATCCGTCCCACACGGCGAGCACGGTCCGGCATGTCTCCACCAAACGTTCATCGGCGCCGACACACGCGTTGCGGTCGGCCGGATCGAAAGCCAGCAGCCGTACATGTTCGGCCAGGACCAACAGTTCGCCTGCGGCCGACCGGTCCCGCTCGGGCAGCACGGCTGGAACAGCACCCTGGGCCGGCAGCAGCACCGTCAGCTTCCGCCCGGCCTCCCGGGCGGCCCGCCCGAACACGAGCGGCAGCCCCGCCCCGACCCGCACCAAGGCAGTTGCACCTTCTGCCAAGCGGTCCAGCCACGCTCTCAGTTCAGCTTCCACCAGTTCCAGGGTTCTGTTGCCGAGGTCTCTGTGCCCGACGACTGCGATCACCACGTTTCCCTCCTGCGCGCACCCGCACCGTCCGAACGCTCCCGCATGCCACGGCCCGGCCCAGGAGCCGATATCGGACCGGGCCGCAGCATGCGATGTACCGCAGTGAACCCATCGGAGGTCCGACGCCGCTAGGGCCGTTCGGCCCTGGGCCGTTCGGCCCTGGGCCGTTCGGCCCTGGCGTGGGGACGGCGCCACACGATGTACTCGTGCGGCAGGTGAGCAGATCAGGAGACGAGGCATCCCCATTCGCGGCAGGCATGCAAGTGCCGCTGGAGGCCAGGGCGTTGCCGAACCCGCCGCCTTCGACACCGGTGCAGCGCCTGCACAGTGCGCCGCGGGCGCGCATCGTGCTGGTAGGGCACCGGATTGTGGGCACGGTACTTCGTACGGACTCGGTTCATCCAGGCGTTGCCCAAGTCCGGCTCGATGCCGACCACTTCGTGCGCAGTGACTTGCCTGGCGTGATCACGATCCAACCGGCGGCGATGCTCGCGATCGCACCTTTCCGATGGCCCGGTGTGCTCCGCGATCCGGCCGACTAAAGGTGCCGGTCGAAATTTCGACGGCTATCGGCGGGTCGTCGGCGCAGCGGATGCCGGTCGTCTCCCGTTCCATAAACGTTCAATCGGCCGCCCCTGTCAGCGTTGTGCACCCTCCCTAAGGTCACTGAAGGTTTCGAAAGGAGGGGTTCATGAACGCACGCTTCGCAATCCGGGCTCGCGGGATCACAAAATGCTTCGGCGACGTCGTCGCACTCGACGGCATCGATCTGGACATGGCGCAGGGTCAGATCCACGGCTTGGTCGGACCGAACGGCGCCGGCAAGACGACCTTGCTCGGCCTCCTGTTGGGCCTGGCCGTCGCCGACCGCGGTCGCCTCGAGATCCTGGGCAGGCCGGTCGGGCGGTCGCTCGCCGCTCCCGACGGTGTCGCCGGTTTCGTGGACGGGCCAGGTCTCTACCCCTCGCTCACCGCCCGTCAGAACCTCGCCGCGCTGGCCGCTCTGCGCGGCCGCGACTCGCGGACAACGGGGATCGATGACGTGCTCGACCAGGTCGGGCTCACCGACGTCGCCGACGACCGGGCCCGCGGCTTCTCCCTCGGCATGCGTCAGCGGCTCGGGCTCGCCGCCGCCCTGCTCACCAAGCCGCGGCTGCTCGTGCTCGACGAACCTTCCAACGGTCTCGACCCGGCAGGGAAGAAGCACGTCCACGGTGTCCTGACCCGGCTCGCGGCGGACGGAACCTGCGTCGTGCTCTCGAGCCACCGCATGGACGACCTCGAGGCACTGTGCTCCGAGGTCACCATCCTCGCCACCGGACGGGCCGTCTTCTCCGGTCCGCTGAGCAAGCTGGCCGCCGAGAACCGTGAACTCGACTACCGGCTGCTCACCTCCGCCCCGCAGGCGGCCCGCGAGCTGGCTGTCGACATGGCCGGCATCACCGTCGTCGACGACGCCGGCGCATGGCACGACGCCGAGGTACTCGTCGTACGCGCGCTGGTGCCCGCCCTCGACGAACTGGTGGTGCGGCTCGTACACGGGGGCATCGCGGTGCGCGAGCTCGCCCCCGTGGTGTCGCCGCTCGAGGCCGCATTCCTTGCCCTCACCGAGCAGCAGCAGGAGGCCGGCCGATGACCGCGACCATTACTGACGACGACGTTGCGGTTGCCGGGGTCCACCCCGTTTCGGTGGCGCGCAGCTACCGCTTCGAGCTGGTCAAACTGGTCTCGCAATGGCGTATCCGGCTGGTGGTTCTCGCCTGCTGGATCGTGCCGGCGCTCTTCGTCGCCGCGGTGAGCCAGCAGAGCTCGCTCCCCTCCGACACCCTCTTCGGTCGCTGGATGCACGCCACGGGGTGGGCCGGATCGCTGGTGGTGCTCGGCTTCGCGGGCACCTGGGCGCTCCCGCTGCTGACCTCGCTGGTAGCCGGCGACGTGTTCGCCTCCGAGGACCGGCTCGGCACCTGGCGCCACCTGCTGGTGGCGGTCCGGTCACCTCGACGGATCTTCGTGGCGAAGGCACTGGCCAGCCTCACCGTCATCCTGCTGCTCGTGGCCGGACTGGCCTGTTCCAGCACGGTCGGTGGGGTCCTGGCGGTCGGCAACCAGCCGCTGGTCGGGCTCGACGGCCACTTGTTGACGCCGTCGGAGACCGCCGGTGGGGTCCTCCTGGCCTGGGTTTGCGTGCTCGCCCCGACGGTGGCCCTCGCCGCAATCGGACTACTCGGGTCCATCGCGCTGGGGCGGTCCCCGATGGGACTGCTGCTGCCCGCGCTCGTCGCGCTCGCGATGCAGCTCGCCCAGATGCTGCCGCTGCCCGTGGCCGTGCGCCTCGCCCTGCCCGGCTACGCCTTCATCGCCTGGAACGGTCTGTTCACCAGCCCGGCACAGCTCGGCCCGCTCCTGATCGGCATCGCGGTCAGTCTGGTGTGGGCCGTGATCGCGACAGCGCTGGCGTACCTCCTTTTCCTGCGGCGCGACTTCACAAACCTGAGCTACGACGGCTCGGGGCGCCGCGCGGTCACCGCCGGAGTCCTGCCGCTGGTCGGACTGACGGCCCTCACCGTCGTGGTGGTCGCCGTGGCGACCCCGTCGATGGGCTCCGGAATCGAGCAGGACAAGGTCCAGCGGTCGGTCGCCACGGCATTCGCCCACCTCTACCGCATACAGACCCAGCAGCTCAACCGCCCCGCCGTCACCGAGGCGCAGCTGCGGGTCACGGCGGCGTGCAACAAGGGCGGCGGCCAGGTCGCCCCCCAGGGGGCGGGCAACGACTGGCGTTGCGTCGTCACCTGGCATCTCCCCGGCGTCGCGGCCGCAGGGACGGCCATCTACCAGCTCGACATCGCCTCAGACGGGCGGTTCGTGGCCGACGGCGACGGACCGAAGGAAGTCAACGGCTACTTCCTGGTGCGGACCCCGACCGGAGACGCACCGAACCCGCTTTGGCAGTTCGACGGCAACGTCGAGCTTCTTTCCACCACCCCGAAGGGATAACTCCATGCAGGTAACACGGCAGCGTCGGATTGACGAGAAGGAACAGATCAGCCTTTTCGGCAGGCGCGTCGGCCGCCGGACCACTCTGGTATCGGCGGGCGTCGCTGTCGCTCTCGCCGTCACCGGCACCGCTGTTGCCCAGACGCATCAGTTCGGCACCCAGCAGGTCGGCCAGGTCACCGCCAATGGTCAGGTCGTCTCTGCCGACCAGTACATCGCCCCGTATGGCAGCCGCGCCGTCATCAACGACGGCAAGATCATGTCGTCTTCGGTCAGCCCGGACGGCACCCACCTCGCGGCCTCGGTCACCGACGGTGGGATGGCGCTGGTCGTCATGGACCTCAAGACCGGGCAGGTGAAGCAGCGCGTCGGTAACAACGCGTCGGCGGATCTGCGCATCAGCGGCAACGACGTGGGCCAGGAAGGCCCCACGTACTCGCCCGACGGTTCGCAGCTGTGGCTGGGTCAGGCTGACGGCTACCGCAAGTTCACCGTGAACCCGGACGGCAGCGTCGCCAACCCGACGTTCATCCCGATCCCGGCCGACGGTTCCAAGCGCGCACTGGTGGGTGCGGCGGTTTTCTCGGCCGACGGCTCCACCGTGTACTCCGCGGTCAACGGCCAGAACCGGGTGGTCGCCATCGACGCGGCGACCGGGACCATCAAGCAGAGCTGGACCGTGGGCAATGCCCCCCGTGGCATCGCCATGGTCGGCGACAAGCTCTACGTCAGCAACGAGGGCGGGCGTCCGGCCAAGGCCGGCGACACCACGATCAACTCCTACGGCACCCAGGTGCCGGCCGACCCGGACACCGGTGCCACCACCACCGGCACGGTCAGCGTCATCAACCTGGCGGACGCGTCCACCGCCGTCGGGAGCATCGATGTCGGTCTGCACCCGACCGCGGTGTACGCCAAGAACGGGGCGGTGTTCGTCACCAACACCGCCGACAACGACGTGTCGGTCATCAACACCGCCAACGACAAGGTCGTGCAGACCATCGCCACCCGGCCGTGGCCGGAGGCATCGGTGGGCTACGAGCCCAACGCGGTGACGCTCACCGACGACGGTCGCCTGCTGGTGACGCTCGGCCGCGCCAATGCGGTCGCCGTCTACCGGTACACCTCCCCGCAGGAGCCGGCCAGCTACGTCGGCCTGCTTCCGACGGACTACTTCCCCGCGGAGATCACCACCGTCGGCAAGAATGTGGTCGTCTCCAACACCCGTGGTATCGACGCCCGCCGCCCCACCAACAAGGCCGGGCACGGCACCCACGACACGACGTCGAGCCTGACGCAGTTCACGCTGCCGGACGACGGCGTCATCAAGTCCGAGACCGGCAAGGTCTTCACCCAGAACGGCTGGCACGGCGGCTCGGTCACCCAGGGCAAGGGCGACGCGAAGCCGGTGCCGGTCCCGGTGAAGCTCGGCGACCCCTCGACGATCAAGCACGTCTTCCTGCTCGTCAAGGAGAACCGGACCTACGACCAGGTCTTCGGTGACATGCCGCAGGGCAACGGAGACAAGTCGCTGGCGCAGTTCGGCGAGAACGTGACGCCGAACCAGCACGCGCTGGCTCGGCAGTTCGGGCTGTACGACAACACGTACGACATCGGCACGAACTCCGCCGAGGGTCACAACTGGCTGATGCAGGCCGACAACCCGGAGTACACCGAGTCCTCGGCCGGTGAGTACACGCGCAGCTACGACACCCAGGACGACGCTCTCGGCCACCAGAAGTCCGGCTTCATCTGGACCGGTGCGCAGGCGGCCGGGAAGACCGTGCGGGACTTCGGCCAGTTCCAGTCGTTCGAGAGCAAGCCGGCCGGCGCGAGCTGGCAGAACCTGTACTGCGACACCAAGAACATGGACGCGACCGGGCAGAAGACCGCCTACCCCATACAAACGGGCTCGGCGATCCCGTCGCTCAACAAGGTGTCGGTGCCCGGCTTCCCTAAGTTCGACATGGACGTCCCGGACATCTACAAGCACGAGATCTGGAAGCAGGACTTCGAGAAGAACGGTCCGGCGAACCTGAACATGTTCTGGTTCTCCAACGACCACACCGGTGGTCCGACGAACTCCGCCGCCGCTGTCGCGGACAACGACCTCGCGGTCGGCAAGATGGTTGACGAGATCTCGCACAGCAAGTACTGGAAGGACTCGGCGATCTTCGTCGTCGAGGACGACTCCCAGGCAGGCCTCGACCACGTCGACGGCCACCGTGCCCCGATCCAGATCATCAGCCCGTGGGCGCAGCACGGCAAGGTCGACAGCCGCTACTACTCGCAGATCACGATGATCCGGACCATCGAGCAGATCCTCGGGATCCACCCGATGAACCAGAAGGACAGCGCGGCCAGCCCGATGCGTGGGGCGTTCACCCAGCACGCGGACTTCACACCGTTCACCGCTCTGCCCAACCGGACCTCGCTGACCGATGGTCTGAAGACCCCGCCTTCCTGCGGCCTGGACACCCCGGCGCCGCAGAACCCGAGCGCGGCACCCGCGCCGTCGGCGAAGGTGCCGGCGGCCAAGCAGGCGCTCGCGGCGAAGTGGGACAACTGGAAGTCGCACCAGCGGCTGACCGGGCCCAACGCGGTGCCCGACTTCGCGAACCCCGCGCAGCTGAACCACCTCACGTGGTACCAGACGCACGAGTGGTCGAAGCCGTACCCCGGAGAGGACAAGATCTTCGCGCCGGAGGACGTGCCGGGCGCCTTCATCCCGTCGGCGGAGTCCGACGGCTGACATGGGCTGATCCCGAAAAGGAGCCCCTGGCCGGCGGCGACGCCGGCCAGGGGCCGTCTTCTGTCTCCTGTTTGGCAAAGAGCGGCAGGGACAAGACGTACCACCTCCGCGACGTTGATCCCTGCTTCTCGATGAAGACCCGCACAACACCGCCCGCGGAAAACTGGCAGTAGCAATCTCGGGCGCCGCCGAGGACGCCGCCGAAGGGAGGGCGGAACGACAACGGACTCACCGTCGATCGCCCGGACGTCCGCCGAAAAGATCACCACCCCGTAAGGGTGTGAGACCCCACGGGGAGTCCTGATGAGTCGCCCGCAAAAGATCCGCGTGCCGCCGGCCGAAACCGGCGGCACGCGGATCCGGTCACTGGCAGCGTGCTCTCGCCGGGCTGCGCCGGAACAAGCGGCGTGTCACTGTGCGCCGAAGGCTCGGGCGGCCGGAGCCGTCGCGTCGACCGTGACGGCGAGGACGGCACCGGCGACACCCATGGCCCCTGTCAGTCCGTGCCGGGCCGTGGTGATGAGCAGGCGGCCGCCTTGCGGGACCAGGCACACCGAGGTGGGTTGTGGGGTGGGCAGCGGGATGGTCGCGTCGAGTGTGCCGTCGGGCCGGTATCGATGGACGACCCCGTGGCCCCACACCGCCACCCAGAGCCGCCCGGTGTCGTCCACGGTCATGCCGTCGGGGCTGCCACCGGCAGTGACACGGGCGAACTCCTCGCGGCCCGTCGGATTTCCATCCCTGTCGAGGGTGCAGCGGTGGATGACACCGGCAGCGCTGTCGGCGACGTAGAGCAGGTCGCCGTCGGCGGAGAAGGCGGGGCCGTTGACGATGGTCATGCCGTCGAGGACGCGGTGTACGGAGCCGTCGGGATCGGTGCGGTAGAGGGAGCCGGCGCCCGGTGTGCCGTCGTAGGGCATGCTGCCCGCCCAGAACCGGCCCTGCGGGTCGCACACCCCGTCGTTCATGCGGGTCGGAACGGGGGACTGCTCCTCGGGGCGGGCCAGCCACTCGGGTCGGCCATCCGGAGTCAGCAGGGCGATGCCGGTGCCGGCGGCGGCTATCCAGTGGCCGGGGCGGCCGTGCACCGGGGCGACCGCGCCGAGGGGGACGTCGAGCCGTAGCAGTTCGCGTGGTGTGCGCTTCCCGTCCTCCAAAACCTCCAACAGTCGTCCGGCGAGGATGTCGACGTAGACCAGACGTCCGTCGACCCAGCGGGCGCCCTCGCCGAGCTCGTGGTCGCCGTCGGCCCAGATGTCGGCTGGTGACTCATGTCGGTTCATTCAGGTGTCTCTCCAAACGGTGCGTCAGCGCAGGGTCGTGCCCGCCGGGCTGTCCAGCAGGGCGAGTTCGGAGCGGGTGGGCAGCCCTTCCCAGTCGCCGCGGGTGGCGACTGCGAAGGCGCCCGTGGCCGTCGCCCGTTGCAGGCGTTCGGCGACGTCCAGGTCGTCGAGCAGTGCGGAGAGGTAACCGGCGACGAAGGCGTCGCCCGCTCCGACCACATCGCGGACGGGCACGCTGCGGACGCCGGAGTCGACCGTGCCCTCGGCGGTCGTGACGCAGGCGCCGTCGCCGCCGCGAGTGATCACCACCTCACGCCTCCCCTCGGCGATCAGGGCTGCGACGGCCTCCTCCTCGGCGAGGGACGGGTCGCTTCCCACCAGGTGCAGTTCGTCGGCGGAGGCGATGAGGATGTCGCAGCGGCGGGTCAGTGGCAGCAGAGTCTGTCTGGCCTGCTCCGTCGACCACAGCCGGGCACGGTAGTTGACATCCAGACAGACTGTCGCCCCCAGCTCCCCCGCCCGCTCGGCGGCGACCAGGACGGTTTCCGCGGCGGACGCGCCGAGGGCGGGAGTGATCCCGGTCAGGTGGAGGACGCGTACCCCGGGGCGCAGCGCGGCCAGGACGTCCGGGGGCCGGAGTGCCGCTCCGGCCGAACCGGCGCGGTAATAGCGGACACTGGCCAGGTCGCCGATGCCGTCCTCGCGCACCAGCAGCCCGGTCGGGCGCCCCTCGGTGTCGGCACGGGCATGGGACACGTCGACCTGTTCGGCGCGCAGAGTGCGCAGGACGAGAGCCCCGAACTCGTCGTCTCCCACGGCGCCGACCCAGGAGACGTGGTGGCCCAGGCGGGCCAGGCCGATGGCGACGTTCGACTCCGCGCCGGCGACGGACAGTTCCATGGGGCGGGCCAGCTTGACCGGGCCTGTGGCTCTGAGAGCGGCCATGGTCTCGCCGACGGTGACCACGTCGGGCGCTCGGAGCGCGCTCATGCGGTCACCGCCCCGGCCAGCGCGGCGCGCCAGCGTGCCGCACGGGCACGTAGTCCGGCGAGGTCGCCGCCACTGGCCGCGTCACCGATCAGTGGGCTGCCGACACCGACCGCGACGGCGCCCGCGGAGAGGAAGGCGATTGCCTGCTCGGTGTCGATGCCGCCGACGGGGATGAACGGTACCTCGGGGAAGGGGGCTCGCAGTGCCTTGAGGTGGGCCGGCCCACCGAGGGACGCGGGGAAGAGCTTCACGGCGAGGGCGCCGGAGCGGACCGCCGAGATCACCTCGCTGGGTGTCAGCGCGCCCATCAGTACGGGGAGTTGAACCGGCCCCTCCGCGGCAAGGTCGGGGACGAACCCGGGTGTGACCAGGAAGCCGGCTCCCGCGTCGGCGGCACGGGCGGCGTCGTGCGCGGTCAGGACCGTACCCGCGCCGAGGGCGGCATCGGGGCCCAGTTCACGGCGAGCACGCTCGATCACCCACAACGCGTCGGCGGTGGTGAGGGACACCTCGGCAGCGGTGATGCCTTCTTCGGCCAGGGTGAGCACGGTGCGCAGCGCGGCCTCGCGGTCGCCGCCGCGCACGATGGCGAGAGTGCGGTGAGACAGGTCGGTGAGTTTCATCAGGGACTTCCGGCGAGTTTTGGGGGCGGAGTGTGTGGTGCACGGGGGGTGCGGGTGGCCGTTATCTCGAGTTCCCAGCACAGCTCACCGCAGGACGGGACCGTGGCTGCGTCGTCCGGTCCGGCCTCGGCGAGGTCGAAGACGGCACCGAGCATGGGTTCAACGCCGATGCTGCGGTAGGGCGCGCCGTCGGGCCAGCCGCCGAGGTTGCGCCACAGTGCGACGGACACGGGTATGTCCGCATCGGTGTGTACGGTGAGCGTGAGGGTGTCCGGACCGTCGATGACCCGCACGCTCGGGCAGTCGGTGATGATCGCCCCGACGGCGGTGCCGTCATCGGGACCGAGCCGGTCCAGCCGCAGCCCGAACGGGGAGGGCCAAAGGCCCGTGAGGTGGGGTGCGCCGGGGGGCCAGGCACGGTCGAGCAGCGTCGCCGCCTCAGGGAAGAGCCTGGTCGCCGCGGTGCGGGGCGCGTCCAGCCTGGCGTCGCGGCCGACGTCGAGCAGGGCATGGGCCGCCCACAGCAGACGGTATCCCGGATCGGCGGTCAGCCGGTAGCGGGCCCGCAGGGCGTCCGGACCTTGCCGGATGGTCCGGCGCAGGACGAAGTCCGGGCATTCCAGCACGTCGCCGTCGCGGGTGCGCTGCCAGGGGCGGGACCAGGCGGCGCCGTGATCGGGGGTGCCGCGCACCGTCGGGAGGCACTCCTCCAATCCGCCGGCGTCGACGAACGCGTCACCTGGGCGGACGGTGTGGCGCGCCGCATCAGGGCGGTGCCACAGCCACTCCCGGCCGCCCGTGCGCAGGGAGGTCCAGCGGCCGCCGTGGTCGGGGTCGGTCTCGGCCAGGACCGGGAGCCGCACGGGGCGGGGCAGCGCGGGTCCGGTCACCATTCCGCGAAGGACCCGTCGCCGTGTCGCCAGACCGGGTTGCGCCAGCGGTGCCCGATGGCGTCCGCGCGTCGGACGGCGTTCTCGTCGATCTGGATGCCGAGGCCCGGTTCGGTGGGCCGGGCGGCGTGCCCGTCGGTGAAGCGGAA
The DNA here is from genome assembly GCF_055635345.1 of Streptomyces sp. NPDC111516. NCBI lineage: Bacteria > Bacillati > Actinomycetota > Actinomycetes > Kitasatosporales > Streptomycetaceae > Streptomyces > Streptomyces sp. NPDC111516. The sequence continues at coordinate 317,553 of NZ_JBVKBV010000005.1, forward strand.
CGGTGTGGGGTCGAGCAGGTAGTCCAGCAGGTCGTGACCGCGGTTGTAGTGGATTCCCAGGCTCTGTTCCTGGATGAGGAAGTTCGGTATCGCGAAGCCGAGTTGCATGCTCGCGGCGAGCGCGATCGGGCCGAGCGGGCAGTGGGGGGCCATGGCGACGTCGTGGACCTCGGCGAGCGCGGCGATGCGCCGGACCTCCGAGATGCCGCCGGCGTGCGAGACGTCCGGCTGGGCTACGGCGATTCCGCTGGCCAGCACGTCATGGAAGTCCCAGCGGGAGTACAGTCGTTCGCCCAGTGCCAGCGGCACCGAGGTGACGCCGACGAGCTGGGGCAGGTTGCGGGAGTGTTCCGGAAGGACGGGCTCCTCGACGAAGAGGGGGTGCAGGGGCTCCAGCAGTGGCAGGATCCGCTTCGCCGTGGCGGTGGACATCCGGCCGTGGAAGTCGATGGCCACGTCGCGGTCGTCGCCGAGTACCTCGCGGACGGCGGTGACCCGGTCCACGACGGCCCGGCTCTGCGCGAGCGTGTCGATGGGCCGTAGCTGTGCGGAGCCGTTCATCTTGACCGCGGTGAACCCGGCCTCGACCTGTTCGCGGGCGAGTTCGGCGACGTGTTCGGGGCTGTCGCCGCCGATCCAGGCGTACACCCGCAGCCGGTCGCGGACGGCGCCGCCGAGGAGTTGGTGCACGGGTACGTCGTGTGCCTTGCCGGCGATGTCCCACAGGGCCTGGTCGATGCCGGCGACGGCGCTGGAGAGGACGGGGCCGCCGCGGTAGAAGCCGCTCTTGGTGAGCACCTGCCAGTGGTGCTCGATGCGCAGCGGGTCCTCGCCGACGAGCAGGTCGGCGAGTTCGTGCACCGCGGCGCGGACCGTCTCGGCTCGGCCCTCGATCACCGGTTCGCCCCATCCGGTGATGCCCTCGTCGGTGGCGATGCGCAGGAACAGCCAGCGTGGGGCGACAAGGAACGTCTCCAGTGCTGTGATCTTCATCCGGTCTCCTCCGGGGGGCGGTTCTTCATCACGTTCCGCAGGTCGGCGCCGGCCTGGTCGAGCAGCGCGTGAACGGCGCGTTCGGCCGCGTCGGGGTCCTGCGACCGCACGGCCGCGAGGACCGCGTCGTGGGCGGGGATCGAGTCGGCCCAGTGGTTCGCGCCGTGCACGAGGTGGTCGCGCACCCGGAGACCGGCCTCGAGAACGACCTCCATGCGGGTGAGCAGTTCGTTGTGGGTAGCGGCCAGCAGCGACCGGTGGAACGCGAGGTCGGCCTCGACCATCGCGTCGGTGTCCTTGCCGGCCGTGGCCATGCGCTCCAGCGCCTCGGCCAGGGCCGCGAGGTCGCCGTCGTCGCGGCGCAGGGCCGCGAGACGGGCCCCGGCCGGTTCGATGATGCCACGGACCTCGGCGAGATTGTCCAGGAAGCCGGCGTCCGGGATGCCCTTGCCCTGCCAGCGCAGCAGGTCGCCGTCGAGCAGGTTCCAGTCGGAGCGGGGCCGGACGAAGGTGCCGCGTTTCTGCCGGGAGTCGATCAGGCCCTTGGAGGCCAGGACCCGCAGGGCCTCGCGCAGCACGGTCTTGCTGATCTGGAGCTCCTGCTCGATCCGGTCGGGGTACAGGTACGACCCGGGTGCGTGGACGCCGCGGACGATGCGCTCGCCGAGGATGTCGACGATCTGCTGGTGCAGACCGCGTGTGGGCTGGTTCATGTGGGCTCCCCCCAACGAGCGCGGGGGCGTCCCTCGGGACGTCCGGTGCGCGGGTCTTGGTTCATGTCACGAGGAAGCTTTGACGACGGACCAGCCGCCGTCCACCACGAGGGACGTGCCGGTGACGTACGAGGCGTCGGCCGACGCCAGGAAGGCAACCGCGGACGCGACCTCCTCGGGCCTGCCGAAGCGTTTGGCCACCGTCTCGGCCACGCTGTCGGCCCGCCCGGCCTCATCCACGCGGTCCCAGGCCGCGGTCATGATCGGACCCGGCAGGACGGTGTTGACCCGTACCTGAGGCCCGTACTCGACGGCCAGTTGCCGCCCCAGAGCCACCAGCGCTCCCTTGGCGGCGGCGTAGGCGGGATGCCCCGGCAGACCGATCAGCGCGTGGACGGAGGAGGTGAGGACCACCGAACCGTGGCTGTCGCGCAGCGCTGGGGCGAAGGCGCGCACGCCGAGCCAGGCGGCCTTGAGCGTGACCGCCAGTTGGCCGTCCCACTCCGGCTCGGTCAGCTCGTGGGCGGCCTTGACGACCACGGAGTAGGCGTTGCTGTGCAGCACGTCCAGCCGTCCGTAGCGGTCCGCCATATGCGCGGCGAGGTCGTCCCACATCTCCGCCGACGTCACGTCGCCGTGCCGGTACTCGGCCCGGCCGCCCTGTTCGTTGATCGCCGCTACCGTCTCCCGGCCCGCGGCGTCGGCGATGTCCACGACCACCACCACCGCACCCTCTGCCGCAAGCCGTTGTGCCGTCGCGGCGCCGATCCCGGCGGCGCCGCCGGTGATCAACGCCACCCGGCCCTGGAATCGGAGGCCCGTCTGCTCTGTCATGCGGCACACCGTACCTCTGGACATTAATTATGCAAATACCTTGACAGGGAGTCAGGTCGAGCCCAGGATTCCGCAGGACGACGCGTGAGAAGGCGGCACGGCGCACGGCCCCACCGGCCCCGTGCCGCCGACTCGGGCTTCCGGTGCGGGTGTTGCGGTGCGCACGGTGCGCAGGGCTCCACCGACACCGTGAGCACACGTCGGCGCTCCGGACGCGGTCGACAAGGCCGCCATGGGCTCCGACGCGTCACGTCACATGACCAGCCCGAACCGCGCGCCTCGACCGTGCCACCGCACCACCCTCACCAACGGCACAAACCGTGGCCGACGCCCCGGCTGGAGCCCAGTGCCCCGGTCCGCGTACCTGAGTTCCGAACTCTCCCTCAATGGAGCCGACATGTTCACCACACACCAACGCCGGAACATCGCCGCTGCTACCGGCCTGCTGCTCACCCTCGGCCTGAGCACCGCTTGTTCCTCCGGCAAGGAGGCGGGAGGAGAGGACTCGACGGCCAAGGTAGGGGGCAAGATCTCTCTCACCTACCTGCAGAAGCAGGGCGACCAGGAGTACTTCGTCGGCGAGGCGGCGGGAGCCAAGGCGAAGGCGAAGGAGCTCGGCATCGACCTGAAGGTCGTCAACCTGGGCAACGACGCCAACAAGACGGTGAGCGAGGTGCAGTCCGCCGTAGCGCAGAAGGCCAACGGCGTGATCATCGTCGTGCCGGATCCGGCCGTCGGTCCCCAGGTGGTGCAGACCGCGCGGGACGGCAAGGTCGCCCTGCTGACCTCGGACGACCAGATCTGCACCACCGGTCCCGACCCGGTCGCCTGCGGCAAGGACGACCTCGTGCCGCGCATCGGTTTCAGCGGTCAGCAGATGGGTGAGCAGGTCGGCAAGCGGGCGGCGGAGGAGTTCGAGAAGGCGGGCTGGAAGGCCGCCGACACCCGTGTCGTCTCGGCGTGGAAGCAGGACGTGACGGTCTGCGGCGACCGGGTCGCCGCCGCCAAGAAGGCCTTCGACGCGGCCGTGCCGGGTGTGAAGGCCCTCGACGTGCCCACCGACAACACCCCGACCGGTGCCCAGGACAAGATCGCGGCGACGATCACCGCCAACGCGGGTGTGAAGAACTGGGTCATGTGGGGCTGCAACGACGAGAACGTCATGGGCGGGGTCACCGCACTGCAGAACGCGGGCATCGGCCCGGACCACGTCATCGGTGTCGGTCTGGGCGCGTACCTGGCCTGCAAGGAGTGGCAGGCGGACAAGCCCAGCGGCATGAAGGCCGCGCTGTTCATCAACGGCAAGGATGTCGGTGCGCTGGCCGTGCAGACGATGTACGACAAGCTCAAGAACGGCAAGAACTTCCCGCAGGAGGCCTTCGCCCCCACGAGCATGGTCGACGCCTCCAACTGGCAGAAGTCCGGCGTCAACTGCGGCTGACGCCGCTTCCGGCCGGCTGCCGCGGGTCAAAGGCCGCAGCCGGCCCGCTGCATCCCGCCCCTTTGAACACCGACCTGCACGACACCTTTGAGGTGAACCGATACATGACCAGTCCTCACAAGAACACGGCTCGAACAGGCCCGGCGGGCGAGGACCCCGAGCCGGGGACCCCGAACGGTTCCGTCGGCGTCGCGGCGGTCACGAAGCGCTTCGGTGCTGTGCAGGCGCTCGACGGTGTGACGCTCGAATTCCCCTGCGGTCAGGTGACCGCGCTGATGGGTGAGAACGGGGCGGGGAAGTCCACTCTCCTGAAGATCCTCACCGGCGACCATCAGCCCACCGAGGGGCACGTGCTGATCGGTGGCGAACGCGTGCTGCTGGGCTCACCGGCCGACGCGCGTGCTGCGGGGATCCGCATCATCCCGCAGGAGCCGGAGATCATCCCGCACATCTCCGTCGCGGAGAACGTCTACGCGGGCGCCCTGCCCCGCAAGGCCGGACGACTTCTGGACCGCGCGGAGCTGCGCCGCCGGATCGAGAGCGACCTTCAGCGACTCGGCTTCGCCGACGTGCTCGACCCGGACCTCCTGGGTACGCAACTCACACCAGCACAACGTCAGTTGGTGGAGATCATGCGGGCCCTGACAGGCACCGTCCCGGCGCGGTTGATCGCCTTCGACGAACCCACCTCGTCCCTGTCGGAACACGAGGTGGAGGCGCTGTTCGCACTCATCCGGCGGCTGCGCGAGCAGGGCATCGCCATCGTCTACGTCTCACACCGCATGCAGGAGATCTTCCGGCTCGCCGACCGGATCGCCGTACTGCGCGACGGCAACCTGGTCGGCGTTCAGCAGGCGAACACCACCAATGAGGCCGAACTGGTGCGCCTCATGGTCGGCCGGGACCTGTCGAGCATGTTCGTCCGGCAGAAGGTCGCCACCGACCGTCTCGTGCTCGACGTCAACCACCTCACGACCGACGACGTCACCGACATCTCGTTGCGGGTCCATTCGGGGGAGGTGGTGGGGCTGGCCGGGCTGATCGGCGCGGGCCGCTCGGAGCTGGCCCTGGCACTCGCCGGTGACCTGCCCGTCCACAGCGGCACCGTCACCCTCGACGGCAAGGCGCTGCGCGCCGGCGACCCCGGCGCCGTCATCCGCGCCGGTCTCGGGCTCGCGCCCGAGGAACGCAAGGCGCAGGCACTGTTCCTCCAGCAGTCGATCCGGGAGAACACCTCCCTGGTGGTTCTGGACCGGTTGCGGCGCCTGAGGTTCGTCAGGCGGTCCGCGGAGCGGGAACTCGCCCAGCAGTACACCGACCGGTTGCGCGTACGTACCCCTTCCATCAACCACGAGGTTCGCAAGCTGTCCGGCGGCAACCAGCAGAAGGTCGTCCTGGCCCGCTGGCTGGCCCGCAAGCCCAAGGTGCTGATCCTCGACGAGCCGACACGTGGCATCGACGTCGGTGCCAAGGCCGAGATCTACCAGATCATCGCCGACCTCGCCGCCGAGGGCGTCGCCCTCCTCGTGATCTCCTCCGAACTCCCCGAACTCCTCGGTCTCGCGGACCGGGTCGTCGTGATGCAGGGCGGCCGGATCACCGGAGAACTCGACCACCACGACGCTACCGAAGAATCCATCCTCGCCCTTGCCATGGCCGACGACATCGTCGACGCCGGCGCCTCTGGAGCAACCTCATGACGACCACGACGACTTCCACCGTACTGAAGGGAAGCCCCGAGGACCCGCGGCCCGCCGGGCCGAAGCGGTTCGCCGGCCTCGGCGGGCAGAACATCAGCCTCATCGGTGCTCTGGCCTTCGTGCTGATCCTGTTCGGAATCCTCAACAGCAACTACCTCAGCTGGTCGAACATGCAGGTGATCGCCGAGGCCGCCACCATCACCGGCCTGCTGGCGATCGTGCAGACCGTCGTGATCATCTGTGGCGGGCTGGACATCTCCGTGGGTTCCCAGGCAGGCGTGGCGTCCGTGGTCAGTGCCATGGTCTTCACCTCGGCCGGTTCCAACGCCTTCGTCGGCATGCTCGCCGCGGTCGGCGTCGGTCTCCTCATCGGGGTCCTGAACGGTCTGGTCATCGTCTACGGCAGGGTCAACCCCACCATCGCCACGCTCGCCGGACTCGCGGCCTACAAGGGCCTTGCCCAGCTTCTGTCCGACGGCCGGGCCCAGGGGTACGTGCTCAACAACGACGTCTTCATCTTCCTCGGCCGCGGCAAGATCGCCGGCCTGCCCGTCATGGTCTGGATCCTCGTCGTCGTCGCGGCGGCCGTACACCTCCTGCTCAAGTACACCGACATCGGGCGCAACATCTACGCCATCGGCGGCAACGACACCGCGGCCCGTCTTGCCGGCATCAACATCAACAAGTACCTGATCGCCGTCTACGCCCTCATCGGCATCGTCGCCGCCATCGCCGGCATCCTCCTGACCGCCCGCACGGGGTCCGGTCAGCCCACCTCGGGCAGCGAGGGCCTGGAACTGAAGGCGATCACCGCCGCGGCGCTCGGTGGCGCCGCCCTGAAGGGCGGCAAGGGCGGCATCGGCGGCACCCTTCTGGCCGTGGCTCTCCTCGGCTGCCTCGAGAACGGACTCACCGTCCAGGGCATCAACAGCTTCTGGCAGAACGTCGCCCAGGGCGCGCTCCTCGTCATCGCCGTCGTCATTCAGCAACGCCGCAGCGGCGAGCGTCCCGTCGGACTGCCGCACTGACCACGGCATCGCCGGATTCCACGGCCGACCCCGCATATCAGTCGCCCCTACCCAGAGATGAGGTCTCGATGACAGACACCACCACGGCCGCGGCGGGCAGGGTACCGCGCGGTGCGCACCGTCGCCCGCGCACCGCCGTACTGGCGGCGGCCTTCCTGCTCTCGCTCTGCGCGCCTGTCCCGATCGCGGCGGCCGCGTCGGACGGCGCCGCCGAGACGGTCGTCGACGTCACCGACTTCGGCGCCGATCCGACCGGCAAGCAGGACAGCGCCGCGGCCGTCGCCCAAGCGATGCGGCATGCCAAGAGCCTGAAGGGCCCGACGCGGATCCTGTTCCCGCACGGCACTTACCAGCTCTATCCGGAGCAGGCCGAGACCCGGGAGCTCTATCTCTCCAACACCGTGGGCGCGAACCAGACCTACCGCGACAAGCGGATAGGCATTCTGATCGAGGACATGCATGACGTCACCGTCGACGGCGACGGCTCGCACCTGCAGTTCCACGGGCTGATGAGCACGTTCGTGGCGATCCGTTCGCGGAATGTGGCCGTCACCGACTTCAGCTTCGACGTCACCGCGCCCAAGGTGGTCGATGCCGAGGTCACCGAGGCCGGAGTGTCGAACGGGCACGCGTACCGCGTGCTGTCCGTCCCGCCGACCAACGGCTTCTCGGTGGCGAACAACCATGTCACCTGGCTCGGCGAGACGAGCCCGGCCACCGGCCTGCCGTACTGGTCGGGCGTCGACAGGATGCGCTACAGCCAGACCTACGACCCCGCGGCCCAGCGCACCTGGCGCGGCGCCAATCCGTTGTTCAACAACGTGTCCGCGATGAGCGACCTCGGCGGGCAGAAGCTGCGCATCGAGTACTCCACCGCCACCGCACCGGGCGATCGCGGGCTCGTCTACCAGATGCGTGAGGACACCCGGGACACGGCATCGGCCGTGTTCTGGGAGTCGAAGGACATCACCGTGCGCGGTCTCAAGGCCCGTTACCTGCACGGCTTCGGCTTCCTCGGGCAGCTCAGCAAGAACATCACCATCGACGGCAACGAGTTCCGCACCGATCCGGCCTCCGGGCGCAGCACGGCCGGATTCGCGGACTTCGTCCAGATGTCCGGAATCTCTGGCCAGGTGAAGGTCACCGGGAACGTCTTCGACGGCGCGCACGACGACGCGATCAACATCCACGGCACCTACGTCGAGGTCACCTCGCGGCCCGCCGACAAGAAGGTGCTCACCCTCGCCTACAAGCACCCGCAGACCGCCGGTTTCCCCCAGTTCCACCCCCGTGACTCGGTCGAGATCGTGGACAAGCGCACCATGGCGCCGGTGCCGGGTGTGACCGCGAAAGTCGTGTCGGTGGACGGCCCTTCCGGTACCGACCACGACAAGTCCCTGACCAGCATGACCGTCACGTTCGACAAGGCGATACCCGACACGGTGACGGCCGGGAACTTCGTCGTCGAGAACACCACGTACACCCCCACCGTCGACATCAGCGGCAACACCTTCCGCAACATCCCCACCCGAGGAGTCCTGGTCACCAGCCGCAAGCCGGTCGTGATCAAGGACAACGTCTTCGACGGCATGCAGATGTCCAGCATCTTCATCTCCTCCGACGCTTACCAGTGGTACGAGTCCGGGCCCGTCAACGACGTCCTGATCAGCCACAACACCTTCAGGAGGCCCGCCGGCCCGGTGATCCTCGTCGAGCCCACCAACCAGGTCGTCGATGCCGCCGAGCCGGTGCACCACAACATCCGCGTGGAGGACAACACCTTTCAGACCGGCGATGTGAAGCTGCTCGACGCCAAGAGCGTCAGCGGCATCACCTTCGCGCGCAACGACGTCTCCCGGCTCGACCGGGAGTCCACCTTCACCGCCCGGGCGAAGAACCCCTGCCCGGCACCCGGCACCACCACGGAGGTGCGTGCCACCGCCACCGCCTCGACGTACTCCACCTCGCTGTTCAGCTACTGGGGCTCGTCCGGCGCCTCGATCAACGGCAACAACTTCGACAACGGCCTCAATCTGCGCGCCGATCTGAACGCCACCGACACCGCGCAGGTCACGAGCGACGAGGTGGTCCGGGGCGCCGACCACATCCTCCCGCTGCTCCCGTCGACGACCTGGGCCAGCAGCGACACCGCGGTCGCCACTGTCGACGGGAGCGGGAAGGTCACGGCGAAGGCGGCCGGCACGGTCACCCTCACCCCGAGCGCGCCCAGCCAACTCGGGAGCGTCACCGGCATTCCGGTCACCCTGCACATCGGCGGGGACCCCTCCTCGTCCGGTTGCGCCGAGCCCCCACTGAGCCTGAACACCGGCGACTGGTCGGTCGTTCGGGACCAGCCCGACCACCGCACCGTGCGACCGACGGACACGCTGGCGCTGACGCCCACCGGCCACGGATTCCTGTGGGCCGGACAGAACAGCGCCCGCAACGTCCTCCTCACCGGTGCCGGTAACGGCACGGGCACCACGACGGTGAAGATGACCGGACGTACCACCCGCGGCTACATGGAGGCCGGGCTCATCCTCTACCGCGGCGACAACGACTACATCGCCCTCCAGCGCAAGCACAACCAGGGCGCACCGACCCTCACCGTCTCGACCGAACACGGCGGGTCCCCGGCGGAGCCGGCCCGTATCCCCGATCCGGCTCAGGAGGACGTCTGGCTCCGACTGCAGCGCACCGGCACGAGCGTGACCGCCTCGTACTCCCTCGACGGCACGACCTTCACCGCTGTCGGCGGACCACTCGACGCGTCCTGGCTCGGCGATGCCCGCTTCGGTGTACTGGCCGAGGCCGAGAACAGCTCTGCCGCGGACGCGCCGTTCCTCTTCAGCGGATTCACCACCGGGGACGTCAAGGTCCGGTTCGCTTCGGAATGGTGACCCGTCGACTCACCGGGCGCGACGCCGCACGATGAAGCACCGGCGGCCTTCGGATCCGAAGGCCGCCGGTGTCCGTGCCGGGTCAGCGCGACGGTGCCTTGCGGGTCTGGACCAAGTGGTCTAGACCTCGGTTGGAAACTCGGGTATACCTTCTTCAATTCCGCTCGAACGGAGGTTGGAGTGCGCATAAACAGGCATGCTGCTCGACTGGTCAGAGCGATCGCGCTCGGATTGTTCGTGCCTCTCCTGGCAGTACCGTCAGCAAGCGCCGAACCCGTCCCCGCGAACACCGACGTCAACCCCCGACCCGCCGTGGTGCCCGCTCTTCAGCAGTGGCAGGGCGGAACGGGCTCGTTCGAGTTGCGCAAGCACAGCCGGATCGTGCTGGCCAAGAAGCAGGCCGACGAACTCGGCGACCAGGGCGCGCAACTCTCAGCAGAGATCGAAGAGGTGACAGGGCACAAGCCGGCCATGTCCCCCCGGATCCCGCAGGACGGCGACATCGTCCTGTCGATCGATCCCTCCCTCGCCGACGCGACGGGTGGCGCCCGGTTCGCCGAGGAGGGCTACACCCTCACAGCCACCGATCGCAACGTGAGGATCGCCGCGCCGACCGCGAAGGGTGTCTACTACGGCACCCGCAGCCTTCTGCAGATCCTTCTGCTCGACGACGGCCGCGATTCCGTCCCCGTGGGCACGGCCGTGGACTGGCCCAACTACAAGGTCCGCGGCTTCATGCTGGACGTCGGACGGCGGTTCTTCACCGCCGACTACATCCGCGACTACCTTCGGGTGATGGGCTGGTTCAAACTCAACCAGCTGCAGTTGCACCTCAACGACAACGGTTTCAAGGGCGACAAGCCCTGGAGTGAGGTGCAGGCCGGCTTCCGGCTCAAGACCGACAACCCCGAGCTGGCCGGGCTGGCTTCCGAGGACGGGTCCTACGACCGCGCCGACTGGGACTCCTTCGAGGACACCGCCGCCGCGAACGGCGTCACGATCATCCCCGAGTTCGACGCGCCCGCCCACTCGCTGGCGTTCATCCGGTTCCGCCCGTCGCTCGGCCTCAACAACGGCGATTCCGACCACCTCGATCTGTCCAAGCCTGAGACCACCGCGTTCATGAAGTCGGTGTTCGACGAGTTCGTGCCCTGGTTCCGTAGTCCCGATGTGCACTTCGGCGCCGACGAGTACACGGTGGACAAGCCCCGCTACAAGGACTACTTCAACGAGATGGCCGCCCACATCCGCACGCTCGGCAAGCAGCCGCGGGCCTGGGGCAGCCTGTCGGTCATGGCAGCCAACAGCAACGGCTACGACCGCGACGTGACCATGAACAGCTGGAACAACGGCTGGTACGGGCCGCAAGCGCTCAAGCGGGACGGCTACTCCTTCATCAACACCAACGACGCCCTGCTCTACATCGTCCCGTTCGCGAACTACTACCACGGCCACGGGCTGGACGGTAAGTACCTCTACGACCAGTGGGAGCCGAATGTCTTCCCCGACGGGCAGAGCGTGGCCCCCGGTGACCCGCAGCTGCTCGGAGCCATGTCGGCGGTGTGGAACGACCTGACCCTGGACGACTACTCGGAGCTGGACGTGCACCGGCTGGTCGAGCCCACATTCGGCACGCTCGCGCAGAAGATGTGGAGCGGGAGCAAGGCCGGAGTGCCCTACAGTGCCTTCCTCGACACGGTCCGCAAGCTTGGCGTGGGCACCGGGCTGACGAAGGTCGCAACGACACTCGCCGCGTCGGCGTCGGGAGAGGTGAGCCTGGGGAAGGAGGCGACCGCCTCCGCCGGTGAGGCGGCCGCGGCCTTCGACGGGGTGCGCACCACCAACTGGGCCAGCGGTCCAGGAAATGAGGCATGGCTGCAGGTCAACCTCGGCAAGCCGGTCGCGATCAGCAAGGTCGAGCTGGACTGGGCACCCGACTATGGGCGGGACTACGAGGTCCAGGTGTCACGGGACGGCGAGAAGTGGACCACCGTCGCGAGCCGTACCGGCCGCGAAGCCGCGGGAGTCGACACTCTGACGTTCGATCCGGTCACGGCACGGCACGTACGGCTCGTCGGCACGCAGGCGGGCAAGAAGCAGAACGGGTACGCCTTGTGGAGCATGCGCGTCTTCGAGGTGCCGGACCTGGCGCTGCACCGGCCGACCACCGCGTCCTCGGCCGAAGTGGCGAGCCTGGGACCGGAGAACGCGACCGACGGCGACGGCAGGACCCGATGGGCCAGTGCCTACCGCGACGGTGAATGGATCCAGGTCGACCTCGGCTCCCCGCAGACCGTCCGGCGTGTCCTGCTCGACTGGGAGAACGCCTCCGGTCGTGACTACGACATCCAGGTCTCCGACGACGCCGCCAACTGGAAGACGGTGGCCTCGGTTCGCGGCAAGCCGTCCGGCGCCCGCGTGGACGAGCTCACCTTCGATCCGGTGACCGCCCGGTACGTGCGGATGCAAGGCATCAAGCGGACAACCGGCTGGGGCTACTCGCTGTGGCGCCTGGAAGTTCGTTCCATGAGCCCGGAGCCCGACCCGGCGTAACCCGCGAGTGGGCACCGAGGCTTCGAGATCACGAAGGATCCGCGCGGGTCGTGGCGTCGCCCGTGCGACTGGCGCGGATCCCTCGAGTGCTCCCGCACCGCCAAGCTTCTTCCCGCAGCTGTTCCCGGATCAGGGCAGGCAGGGCGATGTTTCGGCACGGTGACCCCTGTGCGTGAGTCAGGAACTCGACTCCTGGCTGAGCTGGCGCTCGAGGCTGTGTGTCAGATGCTCCGCCATGGCTTCCGCGGCGCGATCGGACTTTCTGCGCAGAATGGCGCGTACGACTCGTTCGTGTTCCGCCAGCGTCGGGTCCTCGGCCACCTTGACGTTGGTGAGCCGGAAGACGTGCAGATGCGAGTGGAGCCGCTCCACCGCGTCCGCGAGCAGCGGCCTATGCGATGCCTGGGCGATTGCGTCGTGGAACCGCTGGTCCAGAGCGGCGAAGTCACGGTAGTCCGCGTACCGACCGGTCGGCCCCGGATGGGCCCGCATCTCCTCCACGATCCGCTCGATGGCGTCGAGCTGTTCCTCGGTCGCGTTGGCCGCGGCCAGCGCTGCGGCCCTCGGTTCCAGCAGCAGACGCATCTCGAAGAGTTCCTCAAGCCCCTGGCGGGTCAGCAACTCGGTCGCGCGGTATCCCGAAAGAGATCGCTTCACCACCAGACCGTCGGCCTCGAGCCGGGCCAGGGCTTCGCGCACCGGGGTCGGCGACACGCCGAGGATACGCGAGAGGGCTTCGATGCCGACCCGGGCACCTGGTGCGATCTCGTGGTCCATGACCCTGGCCTTGATGTCCTCGTAGACGCTGTCCGAGAGCACCTGCCGGGCAGGAGGCGAGCCCTGATTTCCGCTCGGCTCCCCTGCGCTGCCTGCGGAACGGTCGGGCGGCGGCATCCGTTCTCCTGCTGCTCGGGGCTTGTCGGGACACTCGCAGTTTAGCGAGGTGACGACAGAGCCCGGGATTGTCTCGGACGTGAGACGGCCCCGAGTCCCGTCGGTCGGCGATACCCGAACACACCGAAAGCGTTGTCACCGCGCGCGGCGAGCGTGGACAGCAGGTTGTTCCGCTTCTGCTGGTCCCACTCGGCGGTCTCGTCGAAGGTCACGCCTCCGAGGCCGTACGTCTTCCGGGCGATTACCCCTGCTGTCTTCCACGGCTGGAAGTACGGGTGGGCGCCACCAGGCACGAGTGCCACCTTGGTACCGGATCCGTCGGCGAGCTCGGCTGTACGGGCGTCGGCCTTGACAGAGGCTCAGGTCCCGTCGCCGGTGGGATCGTCCGAGGTCTTCACGGTGCACGCAACGGAGCTCGAACAACGACGGCGAGGACGCCCGGCAGAACAGTTCTGATCCGAAGACGCATCTCATCCACGCCCTGATAATCAAATAGGAAATTGCTGAGGGTGATGGTTGACCAGCAAGGGAGCCCAGTCAAGACCCGTGGCGCGATTCATCTCCCGGTGAGCCTTGATGTCGATGGAGGGAAGATGGCGCCAGGAACCCATGAGCAACAAATCCTCAGGTTGAAGGCTCAGTCCCTGGGGTGGTCGCGACGCGTGACCGCGACTCGGCGTTGCCTGCAGGGGGCTTGCAAGTCAGGCACATCGCTCGCCTGAGTAGACGCAAGATTATATAGGAAATTCTGTCGAAGTCATTGACAGTACGTCCCCATGCCACTGCACTTCTGCCCAGACGCCACCTCAAGACCGTCGGACGCCCTCGCACCCGGTACCGCCTGCCCAGAAGGAGCCGCACGCCCATGTCCCCTCGTACACCTTTCCAGCCCCCTGCCGAAGACGCGGGCGGTATGTCGCGTCGCGGCGTACTGCGCACGGCGGCATCGCTGGGTGCGCTTTTCGCGCTGTCCTCGCTGCCGGAGTTCACCACGAACGCTGCCGCGGTGACGCGGCCGACAACTCTGTCGCTGGTGCCGGAGCGCGACGCGATGACGCTCTGGTACACCAAGCCGGGCGCGGAGAACCGGATCACCGAGGAGGGGCTGCCGATCGGGAACGGCCGACTGGGTGCCCTCGTCACCGGCGACCAGTCGCGTGATGTGATGGTCCTGGCGGATGCGACGTTGTGGACCGGCCATGCCAACGCCGCACTCCAGTCGGACGGGCAGTTCCCGTACGACACGGGAAAGTTCGGTACGTTCGGGATGCTGGCCAAGGCCTTTCTCGAGATTCCGGCACACACAGCCGGCGCCGTCCGCGACTACCGCCGCACGCTGGACTTGAGCAACGGCCTGGTGACCGCGTCCTACCGGCTCGGCGGTGCGACGTACCGGCGTGAGGTGTTCGCCAGCCATCCGGACGACGTGATCGTTGTGCGGCTGTCGCAGAGCGGCGGCGGCTCCTACGCCGGGTCCATGACACTGTCGGGGACCCGCGGCGAGACCGTGACGGTGGATGCGGGTGCCGCGGAGGCGTCGTTCTCGGCGGCGCTGCCGAACGACCTGAAGTACGCGACGGTCGTGAAGGCCGTCGGCAAGGGCGGCACCGTCTCGGCGGCCGGTACGGCGGTGACGTTCAGCAACTGCACCGAGGTGCTGTTGATCATCTCGGGTGGCACCAACTACAAGGCCGACGCGTCCCAGTCGTACAAGGACACCTCGCTCGTGCCCCTGGACACGGCACAGGCCAAGGCGTCGGCGTCGGCGGTCGCCGGTACGGCGTTGCTGGCCACGCATGTATCCGATTTCCGGCGCCTCCAACAGCACATGACGGTGAACCTGGGCACGTCGTCCGCCGCGCAGCGAGCGATGGACACGCCGGCTCGGCTTGCTGCCCGTGCGTCGGCCGGTTCCACACCGGACCCGGAGCTGGAGGCGACCTACCTGCAGTTCGGCCGCTATCTGACGATCTGCGGTTCCCGCAGCAGTCTTCCCACCAACCTTCAGGGCTTGTGGATCGACAGCAACACTCCGTCCTGGATGAGCGACTACCACAGCGACATCAACGTCCAGATGAACTACTGGCTGCCGGACCGGGCGGGCCTGCCCGAGTGCTTCGAGGCGTTCACCGACTACTGCGTTACTCAGCTGCCCGGCTGGCAGGCCACTACCAAGAACCTCTTCCAGGACTCCCGCAACCGGTTCCGCAACACCTCCGGCAAGGTGGCCGGCTGGACCGTGGCGATTTCCACGAACATCTGGGGCGGAAACGGCTGGTGGTGGCACCCGGCCGGCAACGCGTGGATATGCAACTCCCTCTACGAGCACTACGAGTACACCCAGGACACGGCCCACCTGGCCAAGATCTACCCCCTGCTCAAGGGCGCCTGTGAGTTCTGGGAGTCGCGATTGATCACCATGACCGTGTCCGACCCCGCGACCGGCGGCACGCGACAGGTCCTCGTCGACGACCACGACTGGTCTCCCGAGCACGGACCTGAGAACGCCCGGGGCATCACCTACACCCAGGAGCTGGTCTGGCAGCTGTTCCAGAACTACCGGTCCACCGCGGCTGCGCTGGGCAAGGACTCCACCTATGCCTCCACCGTCTCCGCGCTTCAGGACCGGCTGTACATGCCCGAGGTCAGCGCCACCAGCGGCTGGCTCGAGGAGTGGATGAGCGACGACAACCTCGGCGAGACCACCCATCGCCACCTTTCACCGCTCATCGGCCTCTTCCCCGGTGACCGCATCGCCGTCGAACACTCACCGACGGCCCTCGTCTCGGGCGCCACCAAGCTGCTCGAGGCACGCGGCATGGCCAGCTTCGGCTGGGGCAGTGCCTGGCGGGCCATGTGCTGGGCGAAGCTGAAGAATCCGGACAAGGCATACCAGCTCGTCCTCGACGTGCTGAAGCCGTCGGTGAACTTCAGTCACGGCAGCGCGATCAACATGTTCAACATGTACAGCTTCGGCAGCAGTTCGGTCTTCCAGATCGATGGCAACTACGGCACACCAGTGGCGATGATCCAGATGCTGGTGCAGTCCCGGCCCGGACGGGTGGAGCTGCTGCCGGCCCTGCCGCGGGCCTGGGCCGCCGCCGGGTCCGTCACGGGAATCGGGGTGCGCGGCGGCTTCACGCTCGACATGAAGTGGAAGGACGGCCAGGTCACCCATGCGACGCTGCGGGGGGCCGTGGGCAGGTCCACCGTGGTCGTCTTCGGCGACTGGAGCAGCCAGATCACGATACCCTCCGCCGGATCCGTGACGGTCGCGCCACCTGCCCAGCACACCGTCTTCCAACTGGTCAACCGCAAGACGGGCAAGGCAGTCGACGTCCCGGGTGCCTCCACCGCCAACGGCACCGGTCTGATCCAGTACACCCGGAACTCGGCCGTGAACCAGCAGTTCCGGTTCATCCCCGTCGGCGAGGGACTGTACGAGATCTACACCACCCATGCCAGCACACCCCTGGTCTGGTCCGTCTCGGGCGGCGCCACGGCCGCCGGCGCGAAGATCGTCCAATGGACGCCCGAACACGGCACCAGTCAGCAGTGGAAGATCACCGAAGCCGGCGACGGCTGTGTCACCGTCACCTGCTCCCGCAGCGGCCTGGTTCTCGGCGTCACCGGGGATTCCACGGCCGACGGCGCGACGGTCGAGCAGCAGGCGGCCAACGGGGGAAAGGGACAGCAGTGGCGCCGTATCGGCCGGTGACCCGCAAGGAACGGGGCTGATGACCACCGTTCCGACGTGCCCGGCGGGAAGAACGGAGCATCCTGACGGGAGAGCCGACTCCAGCGGCTGACCATGCGACCCCGTTGCACCACGGAGAAGCGGCGTGAAACCACCGCTCGCATTCCGGAGGACGGCTCCGGGATGCGAGCGGTGGAGACGATGCCCTGGGAGTCCTTGCCCTTGGCGGCGAGCAGGTCCACCACCGCCTTCTGCGCCGTCTGGAGGCCCATGTCGAAGTCGGTGATGGTCTGCAGCAACGTGACCTCCCCTTGGCCTCCTCGCCAGCCTCGGCGACACCTTTGATGCGCAACGGTGTCGGAGTCCCCGTTGTTGCCGGTCAGATGAACCGGGGTGCCTTTGCCGCCAATTGACTCGATGTCGGCCTGAGCGCCTTGTATGCCACAAGTGCCACGTTGATGGAGGGGCAGAAGTCGGCCTTGTTGACCGCTCCGGCCGGGCATGAGCTGAGCTGCTTCATCGCCGAACCTCGCTGAAAATTCGATAGGATTTCTCGCGCAGATGCTGCGCTGGCACGATCCCCCGCGTCAAGGATCCGAGCGGCGCCAATAGTGAATGAACCGGCACCAGCAGCCCAGATTACGCACGCGAGAAGCGCTCCAAGCCGCCAATCCACCGTCAATCAATGTGCATTAGTGCATAGTTGTCCAGTTTCCA
Organism: Streptomyces sp. NPDC111516; assembly: GCF_055635345.1. Classification (NCBI taxonomy): domain Bacteria; kingdom Bacillati; phylum Actinomycetota; class Actinomycetes; order Kitasatosporales; family Streptomycetaceae; genus Streptomyces; species Streptomyces sp. NPDC111516. The sequence goes on from NZ_JBVKBV010000005.1 coordinate 335,023, forward strand.
GAGGGTTCGGGCGCATGGGGTCACAGCTGTCCGCCCTGCTGCGCAGCGAGCTCGGACCACGTCGGAGCGAGGGCTGTCCCGCCCATTGACTTCCCCGCGACGACCTCAGAATCATATAGATATCCCTATCAGGAGGTAGGTATGACGCGTTCCTTCAAAACGTTTCTGGTCAGCGTTCTGGCTGCGGTGAGTTTGTTAACCGCAGCGGTCTTCAGTGCTGCTGCCACAACGCAGGACGATCCCCCTCCGGCCGGCAGCGAGCCGCGGAACCTCGCGTTCGGTGCCCCTGCGACGCAGAGCAGCACCGCGTACGGCGGGGCGGCCGAGCGGGCCACGGACGGCAACCACGACGGCAACTACGGAGGGAATTCGATTTCGCACACCGCGCTGGAGACACAGCCCTGGTGGCAGACCGATCTCGGTGAGACCCGGAAGCTCAACAGAGTGGTCGTGTGGAATCGCTCCGACTGCTGCACCGACCGGTTGTCGAACTTCTGGGTGCTGGTGTCCGACAAGCCCATCAAGGCCGGAAGGCTCGACGAGGCTCGCGCACAGGAGGGCGTGAGCTCCTGGAGAGTGGGCACGATGGACGGCCCGTCGGCCGACGTCACACTCAACCGTTCGGCCCGCTACATACGCGTACAGCTCGAGGGCACCAACTACCTTGCGCTTGCCGAGGTCCAGGCGTTCGGCAACCAGGTGATCAGGTTGTCCAAGCAGGCACAGGATTGGGTGCAGCGCAATAACTTCGGCATGTTCATGCACTTCAACATGTCGACGTATGACAACACACAGTGGGCGGACCCCAACGCCTCGCCTGCCAAGTTCAACCCCACCGACCTCGACCCCGATCAGTGGGCGAAGTCCATGAAGTCGGCCGGCATGAAGTTCGGCGTGCTCACCGCCAAGCATCACGACGGGTTCAGCCTGTGGGACACGGCCTACTCCGATCACGACATCGCGGGCAGCCCGTACCGGGGCGGCAAGGGTGACATCGTCCGCGAGTACGTCGACGCCATGCACGCCAACGGCCTGAAGGTGGGCCTGTACTTCTCCATCTGGGACCGGCACAACGGCAACAGCAGAGAGCTGATCGAGAACCAGTTGCGTGAGCTGCTCACCAAGTACGGTCAGATCGACTATCTGTGGTTCGACGGCTGGGGCTGGCACGTTCCGTACTCCGAGATTCCCTACCAGCCTGTACGCAACGTGATCCATGAGGTCTCGCCGCACACCGTCGTGGCCAACAACGACCACCTGGGCACACTGCAGACGACGGACGTCATCGTCTACGAGGTTCCCGTCCAAGGCATGCCTCCGGCCACCAATGCGCGTCCCACCGACAGCAGCGACACTCTGGACACGAACCGCACCTGGTTCCACACCACATCCACAGGGCAACCGCGTTCGGCCCAGGAGATCGTCGACAACCTGCACAAGGCCAATGCCGGCAACTCCCTCTTCCTGCTGAACGTAGGTCCTGACCTCAGCGGTCGGATACCCCAGAACTACGTCGACCGTCTGAAGGAGATCGGCAGTCTGCAGTAGCCGATGCCGCCGGGGAATCCCTCTGTGGTCGATGTCCGGGAGAGTCACCGGCCATGGGCTCGGAATCCGCAACTCCAGGCCCACGGCGCATTGTTTCAGGCACACGGCCGAGGTATCGACCTGTCCGGACCCAGGTCGGCGGTGCCGCCCGCGACCGAGACGGCGTCCACGCCGCCCGCCGACGGGAACCCCGTCCCCGCCGGCGGGCGACCAACACCAGCCCGCACGGGCGCCGAGGCGACCTTTTGCGTATGAACGGCCGCAATGTGGCGCCCGGCACACGACAAGACATCCGATGTATCAGCTGCCCAAACTTGTTGAGGGGAACCCGATGACCCTGTCCCGCAGAACATTCACGGCGCTGGCCGCCGGGATGCTGCCCGCCCTCGCCCTCGGCATGCCGACTGCGGCGGCGGTCGATGCTGTCGCGCCCACGGCAGGCGGAGGCGGGGACGGAGGCATCACACCGGCCCCGATCCTGCCCGTCGACGCGGGCGACAGCGCCGAGCGGATCGTGGCCAAGGCGGCCGCTGTCGTCCCGCGCCCGGCCCAGGTCGCGTGGCAGCGCCTGGAGGTCACCGCCTTCACCCACTTCGGCATGAACACCTTCACCGACCGGGAGTGGGGCTCCGGGGCCGAGGACGAGACCGTCTTCGCCCCGGCCGAAGTGGACACCTCCCAGTGGATCAGCGCCTACCGCACGATGGGCGCCCGACTGGCCATGCTCACCGCCAAGCACCACGACGGCTTCGTGCTCTACCCGAGCCGGTACACCAACCACTCCGTCGTCGCCAGCCCCTGGTGGGTGCGGGACGGCCACGTCTCCCTGGAGCAGCAGGAGGAGTGCGCGGCGGCCCGCGCCGCCGCGCAGGCCGCTCGCAGCACCGACCCGGCCGCCTTCTGGAAGATCCGCAACGCGGGCGGCTGCGCCAACCCCCAAGGCGACCTGCTGCGGAGCTACCTGGACCGGACCCGCGCCGCCGGCCTGAAGACCGGCGTCTACCTCTCCCCCTCCGACGGCGCCGAGCTCCCCCACGCCTGGCACGCCGCCTTCGTGGAGCAGCTGCGGGCCCGCCAGGACGCGGGGCAGTACCTCGGCATCATGGAGCAGGCCACCCTCGCCGACGGCGGCCACTCCCCCTCCGGCCAGGGCCGGTACGGCAACGGCAGCCCCCGGCGCGCCGTCACCGTGCCTACCCTCGTCGAGGGCGACGACCGCGCTGCCGCGGTGGCCGCTGGCACCCTGCCGACCTTCACCTTCTCGGTGGACGACTACAACGCCTATTACCTCAACCAGCTGTACGAGCTGTTCACCGAGTACGGCCCGATTGACGAGCTGTGGCTGGACGGCGCCAACCCCTGGGCCTCCTCCGGCATCAGCCAGCCCTACGACTTCACCGCCTGGTTCACCCTGATCAGGACGCTCTCCCCGGACACCGTGGTCTTCGGCGGCCCGCAGGGAGTGCGCTGGGTCGGCAACGAGAACGGCGTCGCCCGCACCGAGGAGTGGAGCGTCACGCCCGAGAAGCTGGACCCGGACACCGCCCACGGCGGAGCAGCCTTGCTCGGCGGCTCCAACGCCGCCGACATCGGCTCGCGGGCGGCGCTGGCCTCGCCGGGCGTGCGGTTCCTGCAGTGGTACCCCGCGGAGTGCGATGTCTCGCTGCGGCCGGGCTGGTTCTACCACGCGTCGCAGCAGCCCAAGTCCGCAGCCGCGTTGGTGTCGCTGTACGAGAGGTCGGTCGGCCGCAACGCCGTGCTGCTGCTCAACGTCCCGCCGGCGCGCAGCGGGCGGGTCGAGGACGGCGACGTGTCCGTGCTGCGCTCCTTCGGCGACGCGGTGCGCACCACGTACGGCACCAACCTGCTGGTCGGCGGCCGCGTCACCGAGGGCGCCGACAGCCGTGGGCGGGCCCCCAAGGGCGACCGTTTGGTCCTCGCGCTGACCAGCCCCGCGCTCACCACCGCATGGCGCCCGGCGGACGGCGGCACCACCGGTGCGCTCACCGTCGACCTCGCCGGCCCGCGCACTCTGGACCGGATCCGCCTCGGCGAGAACATCCGGCACGGCCAGCTCGTCGAGGGGTTCGCGGTGGACCTGTGGACCGGCTCCGGCTGGCAGGAAGCGGGCTCCGGCACCACCATCGGGTACAGCCGCCTCCTGGCCCTGCCCGCCCCGGTGACCGCCACCCGTGTCCGGGTGCGGATCACCGCGGCGCGGGCCGTGCCTGCCCTGGCCTCGCTCGGCCTCCACCTGGCGGTGGCGCCCCGCTGAGCCTCCGGCGTGCACGACGCACTGCGGCCGGTGCCCCGGGCGGGACACCGGCCGCGATGCCGTTTCGATGAGCATCCAGGCCGATGAACGCCCGTTCGCTGGGGCTGGAGTGCGTCTTCTCCCGCCATGCGGAGGCGGACCTGAGCGCGGACCTGAGCGTAAACACTCTTGGTGCCGCAGCACCGGCGTCGGCTGCCAGGACGCACGTCACGAACGGTCCTGAGCAGCCACGCTCGGCGCACGGAAAGAGCTCCCGGAGATGGTCGCCGCTCGCCGGCCTTCGACTCCTGGGAGATCAGGGGGACGTCACGTTGTCCGTGTAGTCCACGTTCGCCTTGCGGTAGGCGACGATCTGCGCGTGCACCTGCTGAGGGGTCAGGATCGTGTCCTTCGCGAAGTACGCGTAGTCGATCTGCTCACGGTAGGTACGGGGTGTGCTGGTACCCAGGAGGCCGCCAGGGATGAACCACTGGTTGAAGTCGATCGCCATCGGGGTGCGCGGGTAGTACTTCCCGCTGTGGTCGGCGAACAGCGCGCCGTCGATGTAGTACTTCACGTGCCCGTCGCCGACCTGGATCACCAGGTCGTGCCAGCCCTCGTAGCTCTGGGCGAGCTCGGTGTGGGTGTTGACGGCGACCCAGGGCGACAGCTGGTAGGTGTGCCAGGAGGTCGTGTACATCGTGCTCCCCGGAGAGCCCCAGCCGCCGTTGGGCAAGTACTCGTAGTCCAGTTCGCTGTACTTCGGGTCCATGGGACGGGCGAGTGGAGAGAGGGTGAAGAAGGCCTGCACCACCTTGTCGCCGTCCGGGCCATCCTTGATGGGCGCGTCACTGAAGCGGACCCGTGCGGCGTAAGTGCCGGAGAAGAACTTCTGCTGCTGGCTCAGCTGCGCCTGGGTGGTGCCGGCCGGGGTGCCGTTGGTGCTGGAACTGAGCTGGAGCAGGTGGCGGCTGCCGTTGGTCGGGAAGGTCACCCCGCTCGCCGACCATGTCGCGCCCGGGTCGCCGGGGCGGGCATGGCCGGTCTTGATGCTCCAGCCACGCTCGGCCAGGCGGGGATCGGTCGAGCCGGTGTAGGAGAAGTCGTCGAAGAAGGCCTGCTCCGGCGTGGGGCCCGCACTGATGCCGTGCTGCGTCTCAACGCTGTCCTCGGCCGCGGATGCGGGCAGCACGGTGAGAAGGCCGGTGACCAGACCGACGCCGGCGGCGAGGACGGATGCGATGCGTAGGCCGGCGGGGCGTTGCGACATGCTGGTTCCTCCTGTTGCGTTGGGGATGGTGCGGCAGGTGGTGCTACCGCGACTTGAGGTGTCGCGGGGTGGTGCGCCGGTGGTCGGGCGGCGGCGCCGAGAGGCGGAATCGGACAACTCAGGGAAGGAGACAGGTCAGCCGGAGTAGGCGCAGCGGAACCCGGTGTGGCCGGCGGAGCTGTCGGGAGCGTTGGAGGTGCGGGCGGCGACCCGGTAGCGGTTGCAGTAGGAGCGGTGGCACATGTGGGAGCCGCCGCGCATCACCCTGGTGCTGCCACTGGGTGGGCCGGTCGGGGCGATGCGGGTCTGGGGGGTATCGGCGGCATGCCAGTGGGGGCTGAACCAGTCGAGGCACCACTCCCATACATTGCCTGTCATGTTGTGGAGTCCGTAGCCGTTGGGGGGAAAGGCGTTGACGGGCGCGGTCGAGAGGTAGCCGTCCTCGGCGGTGTTGCGGTGGGGGAAGTCGCCCTGCCAGATGTTGCAGAGGTGGCGGCCTCGGGGGGTGAGCCCGTCGCCCCAGGGGAACCGTTTGTGCTCCAGCCCCCCGCGGGCGGCCCGCTCCCACTCGGCCTCGGTGGGCAGCCGCTTTCCGGCCCACTCGGCGTAGGCGGCGGCGTCGTGCCAGGAGACGTGTACCACCGGGTGGTCCTGGCGGTCGGCGATCGAGGAGCCGGGCCCCTCCGGGGCCAGCCAGCAGGCGCCGCGCACGGCGCGCCACCACGGCGCGCCGGGGACGCTGCCGTTGATGACGTGCTTGCCGGCGTCGGGATGGACGAAGCCGGCGAAGACGTACGACCACTCGTACCGCTCGGACTCCGTGACGTATCCGGTGGCCTTGACGAAGCGGGCGAACTCGGTGTTGGAGACGGCGGTGGCGTCGATGTGGAAGGGACGAAGCGTTACCTGCCGCACCGGGCCCTCGCCGTCGCCGGGGTTGGCATCGGGGTCGTTTCCGCCCATCCAGAAGGTGCCGCCGGGGATGGCGACCATGCCTCGCAGGATCTCCTCACGCTCCTTTACGGGAACGGAGGAGGGGAGCGTGTCCGTCGCGCGCGCCGCCGCGGCGATGGGGATCAAGGTGTCCGCCTTGGCGGGCCTGCGGTGCGGGCCGCAACACGCACCGCCGCCGGCCAACGGCAGGGGCGTGCCCGGCGAGATGGTGTCGGGCATCGCGGATTCCTTTCTCCGCCGCACGTCGCGGCGTTGGGTGGGCCGACGGGTCGGGGGCCGCCGGGAAGGTAACTACCGCGGACTGCCTGCCGCCTTGTAGAGGTCGCCCAGGTAGTAGTCCTTCGCGTCGGAGGGCGACTCGATCTTGCCCATGTTCGTGTAGACGTCGGTCAGGCCGTTGAACCAGCCGTCGACGGTGCCGTTGGCGGTCAGGTCGGTCAGTTGCTTGGAGGAGAGCAGCTTCACGTACTTGGTGGAGCCGGCGAGTTGGTCGGCGGGCAGCTTCAGGAAGTCAGCGGTGACCTTCTCGGATTCCTCCGGGTGGGCGGCGATCCAGTCGTCCGCCTGCCGCAGCACGGAGGTGACCTTGCGGACCAGCGTCGGGTTCTTGTCGGGCAGGTCGGGCTGGGTCACGAAGACGTTGGGGAAGGTCAGCTTGGGGTAGTAGTCCTCGGTGCGGCTGATCTCGGTCAGGTCGGGCACCCGCTTCTTGATGGTGTCGATGAGCGGGTACCAGATAGCCGCCGCGTCGACCTGGCCGGAAGAGAAGGCCGTGACGATGGTGCTCGGGTCCATGGTGACCCGAGTGACGTCGGACGGCTTCAGTCCGGCCTGGCCGAGCGCCAGGTTGAGGATCATGTCGCCTGAGGTGCCCTCGGCCACGGCGATCTTCTTGCCCTTGAGGTCGGCGGGCTTGGTGATGCCGGTGCCAGGGCGGGCGATGACACGGTCGGCCTGGCCGAGCATGTTGACTGCGACGATCTTGGCCTTGCCGGAGGCCGGGAGCCACAGGGCGCCGGGGCCGAGGTAGCCGAATTCGAGGTCGCCGGCGCCGAGCGCCTGGACCTGCAGCGGGCCGTTGGTGAACACCTTGAGGTCGGGACTCAGTCCTGCCTTCTGCCACAGGCCTTGCTTGGCAGCGACGGCGAGGGCGGCCGAGCCGCTGTAGTCCGCGATATAGCCGAAGGTGACCGAGGTGGTCCGGCCGGAGGACGAGGAGGACGTGGAGCTGCAGCCGGTTGCGGATGCGACGAGGACGACAGCGGTGGCGGCGGCCCACAGGCCGGCGGTCCTGCGCTTCATGAGAGGGTTCCTTCGAGCATGGTCGGCTGGTGGTAGACGGCGTTCCATACCTGCCGCCGCAGGCTGGCGAACTCGGCGGACAGGCGCATCTCCTCGGTGCGGGGATACGGCAGGTCGACGGGGATGATCCGGTGGATGCGTCCAGGGCGGGCGGCCATGACCACGACTCGGCCGGCGAGGTAGACCGCCTCGTCGACGTCGTGGGTGATGAACATGACCGTGCGACGGTCCCGGCTCCAGGTCTCCAGCAGCGAATCCTGCATGCGGACCCGGGTGAGGGCGTCCAGTGCGCCGAAAGGCTCATCCATGAGGAGGACCTTGGGATCCACGGCGTACGCCCGGGCGATGGCGCACCGCTGCTTCATGCCGCCGGACAGGGTCTTGGGCAGGGCGTCGGCGAAGTCGCCCAGGCCGACCATGTCGATCACCCGCCGGGCCGTGGCCCGCCGTTCGGCCCGGCCGACGCCGGCGACCTTCAGCCCGAACTCGACGTTCTCCGTGACGGTCATCCATGGGAAGAGCGCGTATTGCTGGAAGATGACGCCCCGCTCCGGGCCGGGTCCGCGTACCTCTTCGTCATCGACCGCTACCGAGCCGCCAGTGGCATCCAGCAGGCCGGCCGCGATGTTGAGCATGGTGCTCTTGCCGCAGCCCGAGGGACCGACGACGGTGACGAACTCGCCGTCCCCGATGGTGAGGCTCACGTTGTCCAGGGCGAGGAAGCCGCCACCCTTGGTGCCGAAGTCGCGGCAGACCTCGCGGAACTCGATGGAGGGCATGGTGCTATCTCCTTTCCTGCCATCCGGTCAGCCGGCGTTCGGCAAGGAGGAGCAGTCGGTCCATGACCAGACCGACGGCTCCTATGACGATCAGCTGGACGAACATCGTGGGCAGGTCGTAGTACAGCTGGGCCTGCTGCATCCGGAAGCCGAGCCCGCTCTGGGCGGCGATCAGTTCGGCGGCGACGACGGTGGCCCAGGCAGCGCCCAGACCGATCCGCATGCCGACCAGGATGAACGGGGTGGAGGCGGGAACCACCACGCCGAGGAACACCCGGCTGTCCTTGGCGCCGAGCACTCGGGCGGCGTTCACCAGTGTGGGGTCCACCGACACCACGCCCTGGAAGGTCGACACCACCGAGGAGAGAAAGGCGGCCAGGAAGATGACGAAGATCTTCGGAGTCTCGCCGATGCCCATGAGCACGATGGCCAGCGGGATGACCGCAAGGGGTGGGACCATCCGGAAGAACTGCAGCCAGGGCTCGATCAGTCGGCGGACGACCGGGTACCAGCCCATGGCGAAGCCGACTGGCACGGCCAGGGCCACGCCGATGACGTAGCCGGTGAGGACGCGCCTGAGACTGGCGCCGAGGTCGTCGAGGAGGATGCCGTCGCGGATCAGCTCCCAGCCGCGGCTCAGCACCGACAGCGGGCCGGGGAAGCCCTGGATGCCGCTGTGGGCGAGGACAATCCATATCAGCAGCCCGAGCGCCGCGGAGCACAGGGAGAGCAGGAAACCACGGAGGTTGAGGCCTTGGGACAGCCGTCTGGCCGGATTGCGTGCGCGGCCACCCGTGGACGGGGCGGTGTCGAGGGCCCCGCCGGTCGTCACGGGGGCGTTCTCCGAGGGGGCTGTACGCCGGGTTGGCCCGGCGGACGTGGCGTGCTGTTTCATGCCACCTCGTCCGCCACTCCGTCGACGTCCGGCGCGCGGCCGCCGCCGATGTCGGACATGTAGCTCATCCACGTATAGGCGGGGTCGCCCCGGCGCAGCAGTTCCTGGTACAGACGGGCCGTCAGTTCTCGCCGGACGGCGGCGTACGCGGGTGCTTCGTGGACGTTGTGCAGTTCGTGCGGGTCCACTTCGAGGTCGTAGAGCTCATTGACGCTGTCAGGGTTGTACACCAGCTTGTGGCGGCGGTCGCGGATCATCCGCTGCGAGTAGGGGAAGTGGTGGCCGTGGAACTCGGTGACCACCTCCTCGCGGGTGCCGTCGGCCGGCTCTCCGGCCAGTACCGGCAGCAGGCTCGCCCCGTCGCATGGTTCCATTGCGGGCAGACCGGCCAGTCCCAGGAGGGTGGGGTTGAGGTCGATAAGAGTGGCGAAGTCGTCGCGGACCTGCGGTGGACAGCCGGGGACGCGCACGATTCCCGGGATGCGGTAGATGTCCTCGTACATCGCGGGGCCCTTGTCGTTGAGCCGGTGGGAGCCGGTGAACTCACCGTGGTCGGCCGTGAAGACGACGGTGGTTTCCTCCCACAGGCCACGGGCCTTCAGCGCGTCCAGGAGGCGGCCGACCTGGTGGTCGATGAGGGTCACATAACCCCAGTAGACGGCGATCAGCTTGCGCCAGGCGTCGTCGTCGAAGTCGTCCGCCGACCAGTACGCGGAATAGTGGCGCTGCACATCGGGCTTACCGGCGAAGGTTTCGGCCATCGAGGCCGGCAGCGGCACCGATGCCGGGTCGTACATGTCGTAGTACTCGTCCGGAATGAGGTAGGGCAGGTGCGGACCGAACCAGTGGCAGGACAGCATGAACGGCTTGCCACCGGTGTGCCAGGCGTCGGCGTAGCGGTCCAGTTGCTCGAGGGTCCGGTCGGTGAGGTATGCCTCGACGGTGGCCTCGGGCGGCTGCTGGAGGCGGCCGGCGATCAGATGACCGCGGCCGGTGCCGTTCGTCGCCGAGCCGAACACCGCGTCCTTGACTTCGAAGCGGGGGTGGCCCTTGGCGTCCAGCCATGCCTCGTAGGAGGGATGACGGAAGGGGTTCAGCGCCCCGGGAAGGTGTTCGCCGTCCATGGCGTAGTACTCGGGACCGCGGGCGCGGCCGATGTGCCACTTGCCCACGTGGCCCATGTTGTAGCCGGCCGCCAGCAGCGGCTCGGAGAGCACCGGCGAGCCGTCCTCGACTTCGTCGCGTGCGCCGCCGTTGCGCTCCGGATTCACCAGCAGGCCGTGGCGGAAGGGGTGCTGCCCGGTGAAGAGCGAGGCGCGGGCGGGGGTGCAGATGGCGGTCGGGGTGTAGAAGCTGTCGAACCGGGTGCCCTCGGCTGCAAGGGAGTCGAGCGCGGGGGTGCTGATGGTGGTGTTGCCATAGCAGCCCAAGGTGTCGACCCGGTGCTGATCAGTCATCAGGAACAGGAGATTTCGGGGTGACACAGGCAGACGACCTTCCGATCGGACCCTGAGGGAGGAGCGGGTGGGGACAGCGTGAGGCCGGGCCACAGGAGGAGGTGGCGGCCAGCTGTCGACAGCGCTTTTTTTCCTGGATCGGATCATATTTATGGGAGGTCTGGCCCACAAGGGGGCTGCGGCCTGTAATCGCCGACCGCCCCCTCACACCCGCGTCGGCTCCTCCCGAAGCAGTAGCGCCACCGCCCCGAGAGCCGCCGCGTTGACTCCCAGATCCGCCTGCACGACATCCACCCGTCCCGCGGCACGCGGCAGGGCCAGCCGGTCGATCGCCTGGCGGATCGGGTCCAGGACCAGCGACCCCAGCTGAGCCAACTCCCCTCCCACCACGATCCGTGAGGGGTCCAGCTGCGCCGCAGTCCCGGCCAATACCCAGCCCAGCCGGTCGGCAGCGGCGGAGACCACCCGGATCGCCGTCGGGGAAAGGTTCCGCACCGCGGCGACCAGGGCGTCCAGGTCGGCAAGGACAAGCCCCCCTCGGGCGCACTGCTCCAGCAGCGCCGCGCCCCCGGCGACACCTTCGAGGCAGCCCCGGCCGCCGCAGTGACAGGGCTTCCCGCCCGGATCAACGCTCAGATGACCGATCTCACTGGCACGCCCGTGCGCCCCGGTCACGGCTCGACCGCCGACCACCAAACCGCTGCCGATTCCCGTGGACCAGCGCACATACACAAGATCCTCCACCGAGCGTCCCGCACCCCAGGTCGCTTCCGCCAGGGCCGCGGCGCGGGAGTTGTTGCCCAGCACCACCGGCACACCGAACTCCTCGGCGATGCGCGTCCGCAGTGCTTCGATCTCCTTGGGCTTCCACTCGACACCGACGATTCCGACGAGGCCCGCGCCGATCGCCGTCAGCGTCGACGGATCGACCGCCGCCTCACCGGCCGCCCGCCGCAGCAGCTCCGCCGCCGCCGGGGCCACTATGTCGGCGCGCACCGCAGAAGGCAGGTCGTGCATGCCGCTGGCCACCACCTCGTGGGAGGTGTTGACGATGACCAGGCGCATCCGGCTGCGGCCGATGTCGAACCCCGCATACAGGCCGGCGGAAGGATTGAGCAGGACCCGGGTCGCCGGCCGGCCGCGGCCGCGGCCGGCGGTGTCGTCGGCGCTCTGCTCGACCAGGACACCACTTTCGAGCAGTCCGGCGACGATGCTGAACAGCGTGGTCTTGGGCAGGCCGGTGCGCCGGCTCAGCTCGGCGCGGCTGAGCGCCCCCGATCGGCGCAGTTCGGCGAGAACCAGATCGTCGTAGGCCGCCCTGTTGCGGCGGGCAGGAGTAGCAGTCACCGCAGCATGATGCGCCCTTGTTCGTTATTTGGGCAAAGTCCGGAAGAAGTCGCCTCGATCGTGGCCGGGTCTCCCAGCTCAGCGAGTTGTGCTTCCGAGGCGGCGGACGGGATCAGGTGATCACACTCCGTCCGTGCCGACCAACACCCGGGCGGTGACCGCTGATACAGGGGTCACCATGCATCCGGAGGGGCAGGGCGACGGCCGGGCACAGCGACCGCGACCGGACGAAGCGGACCCGCTGCAACCGTCCGGAACGAGTTCTGACGTAGACCTCTTGCGGCCTTGCCTCGCCCTCAATACGATCCGCTCTCGGAATAACTTCTGATCCTGTTCCGGTCACCGCCTCGCCGCCCACTCCGCCGGACCCCCCACCGCCTGGCGCTCGTACGAGCCTCCGTTGCGGCCGGTGAACATCGCACGGCGCCTGCAGAAGGCGTCGGCCAGCGGTGTACGCCCACATCCATGACACCCGATGCACATGCCAGGAGGCGCCATGCACCACCTCAAGCGTCGATCGTTCCTTGCCGGCGTGGCCGGAGCCGTCGCCGCGACAACCATCGGGGCGCCGGCCCAGGCGGCGGAAGGCAGCGCGTCCGAACCCGCGTTCGCGGTCACCCACAATGGCCTCGGCAAGGCGACGGTGCTGTGGTGGGGCGGCGCCACCGCACAGTTCGCGGCCGCTGAACTCGCCGACTACGTACAGCGGATGAGCGGTACCCGCCTACAGATCCTGCACGCACAGCCCGAACAGCCGCAGACGGCCACCTCCGGAGTGCTCGTGCTGCCCGGAAGCCGACGCCAGGCGACCACCATCCCGCCGGTGTGGCTGGCCAAGGCCGACACGCAGCTGCACGATCAAGTGACGGACAGCTACCTGATCAGGGCCACCCCGCACGGCGTGCTGCTGAGCGGGGTGGGCGACCGCGGCGTGGTGTACGCGACGTACGCGCTGCTGGAGCAGCTCGGAGTCGGCTTCTTCGCGCCGCAGTTCAGCTACTACCAGGGTGCCGCCGAGACCGTACCGCAGACCGGCGACATCACGGTCCGCCCCCAGACCAGCCTGGCCACTCCACCCTGGCAGGTGCGGCGCAAGGCGATCGAGGAGGGCTGGAGCATCAGCCAGGCCGGCCTCACCGCGCTGATCGACTGGATGGGCAAGCAGCGGCTCAACATCCTGGTCTTTCCGTACGACTACTACGGGGCCGGAGTCAGCCGCTACGAGGACTTCGCCTCAGGGATGGCACCGGAACTCGCGAAGCGCGGCATCACCGTGGAAGTCGGCGGTCACGGGTACGACGCATTTCTCCGCCGGGCCGACTACCCGCAGTACTACACCCCCGGCGTCAACGTCTTCAACGTGCACGACGAGGCGGCAGTGACCCAGTACGTCGCCAACGTCGTCGCCTATCTGCGGGCCCACCCCGAGATCGCCGTCTTCGACTGCTGGCCGCCGGACGGGGCGTCGTGGCCGAAGGCGACCCTCACCAAGTTCGGCACCGCCACCAACGCCGAAGTCCACGTGGTGAACACCCTCGTTGCCGCTCTCGCCGACGCCGGACTCCACGTCCAGGTCGAACGCATCGCGTACGGCCCTGGCCTGGACACGCCCACGGCCGGGTACACGTTCGACCCGAACGTGCTCATCGACTTCGCCGCCTACGGACGTACGTACACCGTTCCGTTCGGCGATCCGTCCTCGTCCGTCAACGCCCACCATCTGGAGGTGCTGCGCCGCTGGCGCGCGGCCCACCCGGGCACGCTGGCGATCTACGACTACGCGCGCCGCTACCGTTGGCGCGGACTCGGCAATCCGATCGGTGTCCTCGCCCAGGACGCGGCGGTCTACCGCAGCGTCGGCGTCAACGGCATCGGCATGTACGCGGAACCGGCGAACTGGCTGCAGTTCGAGGCGATCCATCTGTTCGGCGCCCGCAGCGCATGGGATCCGACGCTGACCTACGACGACTTCACGAGCGGCTACCTGCCCGCGCGGTTCGGGCCCGCAGCGCAGGAGATGGCCGACTACCTGCTGCGCACCGCGGACGATCCGGACATCCTCAACACGCCGGGCCAAGGCGTGGCGTTGCGGACCAAGTACCAGGCCGCCGCGGCCGACGTCGCCGCGGCGCGTGCGAAGACCGCCGGGACCAGCGCCGCCGCGCTCGTCCTCGACCGGCTGGCCTGGGGCTGCGAACTCGCCCTGGCCGACATCGACATCACCCGGTACACCCAGGCGGGCGACCAGGTCGCCAAACAGCAGGCGATGGCCCGCTACCGCGAGCTGACCCAGCGGCACCGCTTCAACGGCATCCAGATCGAATCGCTCTACACCACCCCACGCTATGGCGAACAGGTCACCCGGGCGCAGATCGCCAAGCAGTACCGCTCCCCCGCGTGGGGTCACCTGCCGCAGATCCAGTTCACCGTGCGGCAGGGTGGTTCCGTCGATGTGACAATCACGGCCCAGGACGTCGACTTCCGGGGGCACGACGTGGAGTGGACACTCATCACGCCCCAGGGACTCACCGCCGAGCGCACCCAGGGCCGTCTGCGAGCCACGGGCCCGCTCGAGGCTTCGGAAACGGTCCGCCTCAGCGCCGGGACCGACGCCGCACCCGGGAACTACGCCGTCAGCGTCGCTTTTGCCACCGACGGCGAGGAGCTGACGTCGGCTCGGTGCACCATCAATGTGTCCCGGTAGAGAAGGTTCCAGCAGGCCGGGCGGCGCATCCGGCCGCAGCCGCGTCCACCACGAAGGCCGCCGGTGACGGCCCCGCCACCGGGTCGGTGGCGGGGCCGTCACCTTCTCGGCCGCCTCCGGTCTGCAGCCGGCGTGGACGAGCAGTCGTCCTCGACGACTCACCGGGCGGATGCGCGGCTTCGTGGCTTTGCCACGCCCGTGGCATCGAGCGCCACAGTGCTCGACGACCAGCGCGGACTGCACAACCCCGGAGGTTTTCAATGTACCCGGAGCTCCAGCACCTCGTTGACTCGTTGGCGACCAAGCTGTGCCGCTCGGTGACCCTCGAGGATCGCCGACAGCGGCTGGTGGTCTATAGCTGGCACACCGAGCTGTCCGACGCGGTGCGCCACGCTTCGATTCTGCAGCGTTGCGTACCTGCCGAGGTACTGGCATGGCTGCGACGGTTCGAGCTGGCCAAGGCGCGACGCCCGGTCCGTATTCCCCACAACGTCACGCTCGGCATGCTGCCGCGGGTATGCATACCGATCCGCCACCAGGACCTTCTCCTGGGGTATCTGTGGCTCATCGATGCCGACGAGTCGATGAGCTCGGAGCAGATCGCGCTGGCCGAAACCGCTGCCCAAGGCTTCGCTCTCGCGCTATACCGTGAGGTGCTGGCCGGTGAACTCGCCTCGAACCGGGAGACAGAAGCGATCAGGAACCTGCTGCTTTGTGGCAGCGACGTCCAGTCCTACGCGGTGCGCACCCTCATCGACGGCGGGCACTTCGAACCCTCCCTCGGCGTCGTCGTGCTGGTGGCCCGGCCGGTGCTCACCCCCGGCACCGAGCCGGATGACCAGGTGCGACTCGCCCTCGAACATGCGCTCGTCAACACCCGCCGCCGGCTGCCTGCAAGGCACGCCCTCCACCTTGCCTCCTACAGCGACGGGTTGCTTCTCTTCGGTACGGAGAGGGAGGCCGACGAGTTAACGGACCGCTATGTGTCCCACCTCGACCACGCCCTGCAGACCGCGTTGTCCGGACTCGAGCAGGTGTCGTCATCCGTGATCGGCGTCGGACAGCCACGGTCGGAGTTGGCGCAGGCACGCGGCTCCTATCTCGAAGCCGACCAAGCCGCTCGTATCGCTGCTTGCATGCCCGACGTCAGCCGGATTACCCAATGGTCCCAGCTCGGCATCTACCGGGTACTCGCGCAGCTGTTCAGTCAAGACCCCGGCGAGCTTGTGCTTCATCCCGGGCTCGAGCGGCTCTTCACCGATCCGGAGGCGCTGCCTCTGCTTCAGACGCTGGAGACCTACCTTGATCTCGCCGGGAACGTACTCGCGACATCCGAACGCCTGAATCTGCATCGTACGTCGTTGTACTACCGCATTCAGCGCTTTGAGCGCTTGGCAGGCGCCAACCTCAAGGACGGCAACGAACGTCTCTGCCTGCATCTCGGACTGAAACTCGCGCGGTTCACCGGCCGCTACCTGCCTGCCGGCTGAACCCTGCGGCCTCGGCATAGGCCTGAAGACGGCCGAGAAGGGTCGCGGCCCCGCCATCGGACCGATGGCGGGGCCGCGACCTGTCCGTGCGAGCCCGGGGCCGGGCCCGGCCCCGCACGGAGTGTCAGATCAGGTGCAGGTGTTCATGAGAGAGAAGTCGGCCGTGGCCGCCTTACCGCCCTTGATCTTGACCGATTGGGTCTGCGGCTCCCAGCCGTCCCTGGACGCCGTCACCGTGAGCGGGCTGTCGCTGACGTCCAGCCAGAGCACGTACTGACCGTTCTGGTCGGTCTTCAGCGTGTGGCTCGCCGTCTTCGAGGTGATCTGCACGGTCGCTCCGACCAGTGGCGCCGACTTGCCGGTGCAGCCGAGTCCGGTGACCGTCCCGGTGATCTTCCCCCAGGTCTTGGGCGGGTTCACCGTGAGCGCCACCGGCACCGACGCGATCTGGTACGGGGTCCGCGCCCTGATCGTGAGCAGCGCGCTGAACGTGCCCGGCTGGGTGATCTCGGCGACGTTCGCGTCGAAACTCACGTTGACGTCGACGCTCTCGCCCGGCTGGATCGTCACCTCGGTCTTGTCCACCGAGAGCCAGGGGACATCGGTCGCGCAATAGCCGGGCAGCAGCTCGGATTTCTTGGTCGAGTCCCACTGGCCCGGGCCGGTGATACCTCCGATCTTGTAGAGGCCGCAGGCGGAGCCGCCGCGGTAGACGGTGTTGTTGGAGTTGGGCAGCGGGGTCCAGGTGTCGGAACCCGGGTCGTAGGCGAAGCCCCGGTTGGTGATCGTGGTGGTGCCGTTGGTCACGCCGCCGGACAGGAGAAGCTTGCCGTCTCCCACCGAGTAGCCCATCGCCCACAGGTCGATCGGCAGGTCTGCGATGGGAGTCCATTTGGCGGTCTTCGGGTCGTAGCTGTAGGCGTGCTTGGTGGTGGCATTGCCCGCCACCCCGCCCGCGCAGTAAAGCTTGTTCGCGATGGTGCCGCAGCCGAGAAAGCCCCACGTTTCGGGGTAGGGCGTGGCCGAACTCCAGGAGTCCGACGCCGGGTCGTACACCTGCACGTCGTTCCTGTAGCAGCCGCCCGAGCAGCCGCCGACGATGTAGATTTTGCCGCCCAGCACGGTCACGGCGGCGCCGTAGTACGGTTTCGGCATGTCGGCACCCGCGGACCAGGTACGGCTCGCCGGGTCGTAGATCTCGGTCTTGGCTATCTTGTTGTACGCGTCCAAGCCGCCAAAGACGTAGATCTTCCCACCATAGGCGGCGGCCTCCGCCGCCTGACGGCCGACCTTCAGGTTCGGCAGAGCACTCCACGTCTGGGCGACCGGGTCGTAGACGTTTGCCTTGTTCCAGGCGGGAGTGTATCCGTCGCTTCCGCCGATCGAGTAGACCTTGCCGTCGAGGGTCACCACGGCGTTGTCCGAGATCGTCGTGGGGTAGTCGGCCACCGTCGTCCATGGTGCCTGGTACGGCGTCACCGAGGACTTGGCGGCCGCCGGCTGCGTGGTCTTGCCGGGCCGGAACGGCTCGGGGCTGAAGTGTCCCTTCACCTCCTGGAGCGGAGCACCCTGCTGCTTCGCGGCAGGCTGGTGGCTGCCCGGCCACTCACCGATATTGGCGGTCACCGGGGCGGTTCCGGTGTTCTTCAAGGTCAGGGTGGAGCTGCCCTGGCCCTTCCAGTCGACGGTCTTGCTGGGCTGGGCCGGGCTGACCTCGAGCCGTGGTGCGGGCAGGACGAACGTGCTCGCCGTTGCCTGGTGCGGGGCCACGTTGACGGTGATGTCCTGTGCGGCGTAGTTGCCCCCCGCCGTGGCGGTGAACTTGTGCTCCCCGGTGAGCGAGGAGAACATCCAGTAGAAGCCGTCGCCCAGGTTCGGGTCGTTCGGCGTCGGCAGCGCGATCGCCTTCTCCGCGGGCTTGTCGGCCGACGTCACCGTGGCGCCGTTGATCCCGGCCCCGGTGTTCTTGTCGGTCACCTGGCCGAGGACCAGGCCGCCCGGTGCCGGGTCGCACGTGCGGTCGCCGAGGAAGACGTCGTCGAGCTGCCAGAACCAGCCCAAGCCGGCGGTGAAGTGGAACCGTACCCGGACATTGGCCTTGCCGGCGGCCTGGGGCAGCTCCACCATCTCGGACCGCGGCCCCCGGGCGCTGTCGCTGGTGTGGTGCCAGACGTTGGTCCACGTCTGGCCGCCGTCGACGCTGAAATCGACGTCCCCGGTCTGGCCCGAGTAGCCGAAGTAGTCGGAGCGGAAGGACACGATCGGGTGGGTTCGCTGGCTGAAGTCCATAACTGGGCTGATCAGCGAGCTGTCCTGCCGCTGTCCGGGGCCGTATTTCGCGCTGTCGATGATGGCGAAGCCATCAGACCCGCCGGTCAGGTTGCCGCGCTTGCCGGGGTCGTTGAACACCCAGGTCTGGCCCTTGCCGACCTTGTCGTCGACGGTCCAGCCGGCCGGCGTGGTGGTGCCGTCGAACGACTCGGTGGTGCCGTCGTGGTGGAGCCCGTATCCGGCCGCACTGCAGGTCGTCCAGTCGACCGAGGCGTCGACGTCATGCGTCACATCCGCCGAACCCACCTGCACATCCCGCGAGTCCCGCTCGTAACCCGGATACAGCGGGTCGACCTGCAGGGTGTAGGTGTCGGAGACGGGCACACTCAGCGTGTACTTCCCCGTCTTGGGGTCGGTGTAGGCGACTGACGTCGGCTCGCCCTTGACCCGCACCGTCGCATACAGCGGCCAGCCGTGACCGGAAGCGTCGTGGACGGAACCGGTGACGTTGACACTCGGCTTCGCGGTCAGCGCGAAGTTCTCGGTCACCGTCTGGCCGTCGGCGATCGCCACACCCGAAACGGTCTTGCCGGCGTACCCGAACTTGCTCACGCTGACGTCATACGTTCCCGGTGGGCGCACGGTCAGGGTGTAACGCCCTTGCCCGTCCGTCATCACCGTGGCATCGCCCACGGTGACCTTGGCTGCCGCCAGCGGAGCGGTGCCGTCGGTGACGGTACCCGTGACGGTGCCGTGCGGCCCGGCACGCAAGCCCGTGACGTTCAACAGCCGGTTGGGGGAACCGGGGCCGGGGTCGGTCACCACTCCGGTGATGGCTGAGGAGGTCACCGCCTCTGCGACCAGCGACGGGGGGGCGGTGGGGTCCTGCGCCAGGTAGAGCGCGGCGGCTCCGGCCACGTGCGGGGACGCCATCGAGGTGCCGGAGATGGTGTTGGTGGCGGTGTCGCCGGTGTACCACGTGGACGTGATGGCTGACCCGGGCGCGAAGATGTCCACCACGCTGCCGAAGTTGGAGAAGCTGGAGCGGGCGTCGCCGCTGGTGGTGGAGCCGACGGTGATGGCCTCGCTCACGCGGGCCGGGGACGAGGTGGAGGCATCCCTGGTCTCGTTGCCCGCCGCCACGGCGTAGGTGACCCCGGAGGCTATGGAGTTGCGGACAGCGGTGTCCAGCGCCGGGTCGACACCGCCGCCGAGGCTCATGTTGGCCACCGCGGGCTTGACGGCGTTGGCGGTCACCCAGTCCACGCCCGCGATGACGCCGGAGGTGGAGCCGGTGCCTTGGTTGTTCAGCACGCGTACCGCGACGATCTTGGCCTGCTTGGCCACACCGTACGACGAGCCCGCGACCGTTCCGGCAACGTGCGTGCCGTGGCCGTTGCCGTCCTCGGCGATGTTGTCGTCGTCCACGGCGTCGTACCCGTAACTGGCGCGGCCGCCGAAGTCCTGGTGACTGATGCGCACACCGGTGTCGATGATGTAGGCCGTGACTCCGCCGCCCGCCGTACCCGGGTAGGTGTAACTGTTGTCGAGCGGCAGGGCTGGCTGGTCGATCCGGTCCAGCCCCCACGAGGGCGGATTGGGCTGAGTGTCGGTCGCCTTGACGGTCTGGTCCTGCACGACGGACTCCACGGCCGGATCGGCGGCGAAACGCTTGGCCTGCTTCTCCGTCAGCTCGACGGCGTACCCGTTGAGCGCCGCGTTGTAAGTCCTCTTGACCTTCGCACCGTACTTGGCAGCCAGCGCCTTGCCCTTGCGCGACTTGGAGTCGGCTCCCTTGCCGAGAACCACGATGTACCGATCCTTGATGGCACCGGGTGCGCCCGCGTTCGCGATCGTACCTTCGGCCTGACTCGCCGCCGCCGCGGGCAGCGCCGCCGGACCGACGCCAAGCGCCAAGGCCGCGACAACAACTGCGGCCACGCCCTTGAGAGTGCGCCGGGTACGTGACATCACTGGCATCACAGGTCCTCCTGCGCGGCGACGGTGAGCACCACGATCAGCGCGCTGACGCATCCGACCGTCGTTTTCAACGCGCGCGGACGCGATCTGAGACGGGTTGGTTGAGCGGAGGGAGGATGAGACATGTGCAGCTCTCCTAAGGGGTGTATGCAACCCCAAAACATGAATTCCTGATCAGGCAGATCTCGGCTCAGTCGGACTGGAGCCCGGGATCACGGGGAGCTTGAAGCCCCAACTCGGTCTCTTCAGGCCGGAAAACGCCGACCGCGACCACACCAGGCTTTCATCGCCCTCACTGTCCAAGGCAGATTCCACGAGCACGTGCTCACGCATCGTTTCCTGACGCCAGAACACGGGCTGCATGAGGCCGCTTTCGACAACGGAATCGGCAGGTGTCCTGTGTCTGAGCAACCGTCACCGGCAGGAAGCCGGATACCACGGCCTTGCCGCTCCGGACACGATGACGAAGCGTCAAAAAAACGCACTCACGTGCTTCCAGAAAGTGGATCAACGGACTGGGGGCGGCACCTGCCGGCAACGAGGCGGTGCTCGGGAAGACGAGAGACTCAACAGGGCACGGTGCACGAGACTTTGTCCGTCCCCTCTGCCGGATGGCGGGTTTACGCGGAATTTACGGCCGACGCCACAGTCCCGTCATCAGTTGAACGTCGGGATGATCTCGGCGCGAGCCCGACGAATGTCGAATCGGGTTCGCGGTTCGACCGACCCCCGCCTGGCCGAGCGTGGCTGGAGCATCAAGCCCGAAGTACAGCGAACTGGACTACGAGTACCTGCCCAACGGCGGCTGGGGCTCCCCGGGAAACACCATGTGGACGACCTCCTGGCACACCTACCAGGTGTCCCCCTGGGTCGCCGTCAACCCTCAGCAGGTGCATGCCCAGATCGTCGCCTACCGCAAGGCGAACGTGGACTACACCGACAACGTGACGTCCCCCTGACTCTCCCGGGGTGACGCCGGCGAACCAGCGGCGACAGCCAGTATTTCTCCAGTTCCTCCCTTGTGCCCCAGTGCCCCCGGCGCCGCCCGTGCCAAAGCCGCCTGTCAGCCCGGTGAGCATTCGAGGCCGGGAGGCGGCCGAGAAGGGTGACGGCCCCGCCATCGGATCGGTCGCGGAGCCTTCACCTGTCCCTGCGGACCGGGCCCCGGCCCAGCCCGCACGGAGCGTCAGATCAGGTGCAAGTGCGGTCGGGTTTGAGAGAAAGGTCGACCGTGGTCGCCTTGTGCGGATTGATGTCGACCGATTGGGTCTGCGACACCCAGCCGTCCTGGGACGCGGTCACCTTGAGCGGGTTGTTCCTGACGTCGAGCCAGAGCGTGTAATGACCGTTCTGGTCGGTCTTCAGGGTGTAGGTCGCTGTCTCCTTCGAGGTGATCTGCACTGTTGCTCCGGCCAGTGGCGTCGGCTTGCCGGTGCAGTCGACTCCGGTGACCGTCCCGGTGATCTTGCCCCAGGTCCTGGGCGGTTTCACCGTGAGCGTCACCGGAGTCGAAGGAATCTCGTACGGGGTCTTCGCGGCGATCACGAGCTGCGCGTTGAACGTGCCAGGTTGGGTGATCTCGGCGATGTTCGCGTCGAAGCTCACGGTGACGTCGACGCTCTCACCCGGCTGAAGCGTCACGTCGGTCTTGTCCGCTGACAGCCAGGGGACGTCCGTTGTGTCAGCGCACTGGTCGAAGCCGGGCAGCAGCTCGGAGTTCGTGAAGGCGACGAAGCTTCCGGTAGTGCCTCCGATCTTGTAGAAGCCGCAGGCGGAGCCACTGCGGTAGCGAGTTTGGTTGGAGTTGGGCAGCGCGGTCCAGGTGTTGGAACCCGGGTCGTAGGTGAAGCCCCGGTTGGTGATCGTGCTGGATTTGTAGGTCACGCCGCCGGACACGAGGAGCTTGCCGTCTGTCGCTGAGTAGCCCATCGCCCACAGGTCGATCGGCAGGTCGGCGACGGGAGTCCAGCTTTCGGACGACGGGTCGTAGCTGTAGGCATCCTTGGTGGCGGTACTGCCCGACATCCCGCCTGCGCAGTACAGCTTGTTCGCGATGGCGCCGCAGCCGAGCCAGGCAATCGACTCCGGGTAGGCCTTGCTCGAACTCCAGGAGTTTGACGCCGGATCGTACACCTGCACATCCGTCGTGCCGCAGACGGTCGCGCAGCCGCCGACGATGTAGATCTTGCCGCCCACCACGGTCACGGCGGCGCCGGCGTACGGTTTCGGGTTGTCGGCGCCCGTGGACCAGGTGTCGGTCAGCGGGTCGTAGATCTCGGTCTTGGCCACCGGATTCCCATCCGCGCCCCAACCCCCGAAGACGTAGAGCTTGCCACCGTAGGCAGCCGCCTGCGGCGCCTCACGGGCGACGCTCAGGTTCGGGAGGGCACTCCACGCCTGGGCGCCTGGGGTGTAGACGTAGGCCTTGTTGAGCATGTGGGTGCCGTCGACTCCCGCGACCGAGTAGACCTTGCCGTTGATGGTCGCCACACCGTTGTCCATGATCGGCATGGGGTAGTCGGGCACCGTCGTCCACGGCGCCGCGTACGGCATCGCCGAGGGCTTGGCATCTGCCTTCTGCGTGCTCGTGCCGGGCCGGAACCGCAGGGGACTGTAATCCCCCTTCAGCTCCTGCAGCGGAGCACCCTTGCCTGCCGCGGCGGGCTTGTAGACGCCGGGCAGCTCATCGAGCTTGGCGGTCACCGGGGCGGTTCCGGTGTTCTTCACGGTCAGGGTGGAGCTGCCCCGGCCCTTCCAGTCGACGGTCTTGCCGAGCTGGGCCGGGCTGACCGCGATCCGTGGCGCGGGCAGGGCGACCGTGCCGTCGGTTGCCTGGTCGGGGGCGACGTCGAGGGTGATGTCC
Organism: Streptomyces sp. NPDC111516; assembly: GCF_055635345.1. Taxonomy (NCBI): domain Bacteria; kingdom Bacillati; phylum Actinomycetota; class Actinomycetes; order Kitasatosporales; family Streptomycetaceae; genus Streptomyces; species Streptomyces sp. NPDC111516. The sequence continues at coordinate 358,137 of NZ_JBVKBV010000005.1, forward strand.
TGGTCGCTGTAGAAGTTCCCCGTCTTGGCGGTGAACTTGTGCTCCCCGGTGAGTGAGGAGAACATCCAGTAGAAGCCGTCGCCCAGCTTCGGGTCGTTCGGCGTCGCCGCCGAGGTCGTCTTCTCCGCGGGCTTGTCGACCGACGTCACCGTGGCGCCGTTGAGCCCAGTCCCGGTGTTCTTGTCGGTCACTCGGCCGACAACCAGGCCACCCGGTACCGGCTCACACGTGCGGTCGCCGAGGAAGACGTCGTCGATCTGCCACCACCACCCCCACGTGGCAGTGAGGTGGAACCGTACCTGGACGTTGGCCTTGCCGGCAGCCTGGGACAGGTCCACGACCTCGGCCCGCGGCCCCCGAGCGTCGTCCTTGGTGTGGTGCCAGACGTTGGTCCACGTCTGGCCCCCGTCGACGCTGAAATCGACATCCCCGGTCTGGCCGAACGAGAAGCCGAAGTAGTCGGTGCGGAAGATCAGGGATGGGTGGGTTCGCTCACTGAAGTCCATGACCGGGCTGATCAGCGAGGTGTCCTGTGTCTTTCCGTGACCGTAGTAGCTGCTGTCGACGATGGCGAAGCCGCCGGACCCGCCGGTCCTGTTGCCGCGCCTGCCGGAATCGTTGAACCGCCAGGTCTGACCGTTGCCGATCTTGTCGTCGACAGTCCAGCCAGCCGGCGTGGTGCCACCGTTGAACGACTCGGAGGTGCCGGCGTAGCGGTAGCCGTACCCGGCTGCACTGCAGGTCATCGGATCGACCGACGCGTTGACGTCATGCGTCACATCCGCCGAACCCACCTGCACGTCCTGAGAGTCCCGCTTGTAACCCGGATACAACGGGTCGACCTGCAGGGTGTACGTGTTCCCGGCGGGCACGCTCAGGGTATACTTCCCCGTCTTGGGGTCGGTATGGGCGACCGCCGTCGGCTCACCCTTTACCTGCACGGTCGCATACAGCGGCCAGTCATGACCGGAACCGTCATGGACCGTGCCGGTGACGTTGACGCTCGGCTTCGCGGTCAGCGCGAAGTCCTCGGTCACCGTCTGCTCATCAGCGATCGCGACAGCCGACACGGTCTTGCCGGCGTACCCGAACTTGCTCGCACTGATGTCATAGGTTCCGGGCGGCACGCTCAGGGTGTAGTGCCCCTGCCCGTCCGTCATCGCCGTGACATCGCCAACGGTGATCTTGGCCGCCGCCAGCGGAGCGGTGCCGTTGGTGACGGTGCCCGTGACAGTGCCGTGCGGCCCGGAGCGGAACGCTGCGACGCCGTTCGGGGTGCCGAGACCGGTCGGCCCGTCATAACCCGGCCCCGCCTTGCACAGGTAGGCGGCAGGCGAGCAGCTGCCGTTGCTGCCGGAGGTCACATCGTTGAGGGCGGACGGCTGGTCGTAAGGGTAGGAGTTGGGCGCCGAACTCGCCGCGGGTGTCCCGGCCAGCGCGTAGACGGAGGCGATGATCGGGGCGGAGGCGCTGGTGCCGCCGAAGACCTGCCAGCCGCCGTGGTAGACGGCGACACCGGTCTTCGGGTCGGCGACCGCGGACACATCCGCGACACTACGGCGGGCGCAGCCGGTGTCCTTCTGGAATGACGGCTTGGGCCCGAACGCCGAGCAGCCGCTGCCCGCAAGGCTCCACGCTGCCTCGGTCCAGCCGCGGGTGGTGGAGGTGTTCTTGGCCAGCGAGGTGCCACCGACCGCCGTCACATGCGGCGAGGAGGACGGATATGAGACGCCATAGCCGTAGTCGCCGGTGCTGACGGTGATCGCCACACCGGGGTGGTTGAAGTAGGCGTCGTCAGCCTGGGTTTGATCGGAACCTTCTCTGCCGCCATAGCTGTTGGAGACGAACTTGGCGCCCTGGGCCACCGCCTGGTTCACGGCCGTACCCAGGTTCTCCACGTTGCTGTCGTCGGCCTCGACCAGCAGGATCTTGCAGGTCGGGCAGGTCGCGCTGACCATGTCGATGTCGAGGGCGATCTCCGCGGCCCAGCCGGAGTCCGGTGACGGATAGCTCGTGCCGCCACGCTGGTCAATCTTCTTGAAGCAGCCATTGGCCGTGGTACACGGCTCAAGCCCGTACTGCTGACGGTAGACCGCCAGGTCCGCCTCGGCGTTCGGGTTGTCGTAGGCGTCGACGATGGCGATCGTCTCAGTGGATCCGGCGGCGGGCAGGTTGTACGCGCTCCGCAGGTCGGCCGGACCGAAACCGACGGGAGCGGCATCGAGCTGCAGACCCTTCGCCGCGGTGACATCGGTGCGGACCATTGACAGGCAGGACATCTCGCCGGCTTTCGACGGCTTGGCGCACACCTGCTTGGTGGGGTGTTGGCCAGGCGAGGTGGGGCCGGCGGCCTTCGTGGTCGGGACAGGATTCTCGGCGGAGGCCGCGGAGGGGGCGGAGGTGGAGGCTGCGGCCGGCACAGCGATCACCGTGAGTGCGGTGACGGCGAGCGCCACGATCAGCGCGCACAGGCGTCCGACCGTCGTGGTTAACGCGACCGGACGCGATCTGCGGCGGGATGGCCGCATGAAGCGGGGATAAGACATACAGCTCTCCTACGGGGATTCATGCAAACCCAAATCGTGAATGCCTGATCGGGCAGGTCCCGGGTCAGTCGTACTTCGCGACTCGTTTCCGCGGCCCAGCCGTGCTGCAATACGGACTGGCGTCCATGAACACGGGGAGCTTGAGGTCCTACTGGGTCTCTTTCAGCCGGATCATGTCTGCCGCGATCACGTCGGGCTTTCCAGAACGGCCGCTACCGGCCGGAAACCGGATACCGGGCACGAGAGTTTGTTCGTCCCTTCTGCCGGATACGGGTTTGCGCGGACACTACGGTCGGCAGCACAGCTCCGTCATCGGTTGAATGTCGGGAAGATCCCAGCGCGAGCCCAACGAATGTCGAATCGTGGTCGTCTTCACGCCAGACGGTGTCGTGGGGGCAATGCCGTCGTCGATGGCGGTAGGCCACCGATTGATCCGCCCGTGGCCGCACGCCAGGTGATGTCATCGGGCACGGTAGCGATCTGTTCGCGTCCGAGGGCGGCGGCCAAAGTGCCCAGGGCGGGTGAGGTTGTGCGCGAGTGCGGCCAGGGTGAACTGCCCGTCCGGGACACGGGCGTCGTTCAAGCGTCTGACGCGACGGAACAGCAGCCGGGCGGGTCGTGCGGTACTCCTTGGCCTTGGTCTCCGCGCACCGTGACGGCGGCCCGCCGCCGTGCGACAGCACCTGGCCGCTGTCCGACACGGTGACCGACGAGTGGCGCTTCCGCTCCGCACACGCACCCGGCGACCGGCCGAAGGCCGCGGCACTGCTGGAGGAGTGCTTCTTTCATGCGACGACCTGAACCCTAGACAAGTCCCATCGTTGCAGGTCAGGAGCACTCTTCGCGTTTCCGATCACGTACCGGACGCCCCACCACGCGAAAGCTCGAGGTTAGAGGTCGGGCCCCTCGAAGTCGAAGGTGCACTGTCGGCTATCGAGATCGACAGCCCGTCGGTCAGCCATTTATGAGCCACCGTCATATTCAGCACGCGCCCGCCGGTGACGGTGCCGACCAGGGCCCAATAGCGTTCCAGGCGGGGGTCGAAGCCGGATGACCTCGACACCAGCCCATGCAGGTATTCGCGGAAGGCGGGGGTGTCCGACTCCCGCCGGGCTCGTGCGTGGGCGGATACGAAAGCGTTCACCGCATCCCCGGCGCTGGGCGGCAGCCCCTGGGCCAAAGCGGCGGCCGTCAGAACTGATGGTCGCGATCGGGGTGTCCAGCGCCCGTAAGCGCCTGATGAGACGGATCCGCTCCCACGCCTCAGGACCGTAGCGTCGATGACCACCGGCGCTACGGCCGGCCACAGGCAGCAGACCGCTGTCGGAGTAGTAGCGGAGGGTCTTCACCGGGACCCCCGTTCCGGCCGCGAGTTCACCGATGCTCCACGTGTCTTGCGTCACAGGCTCTTGAACCTCCAGCGCGCGGGAGGTCCTAGCGTACTGAGCACTGACCGCGTCAGTCCGTACCGGTCCCCACCGCTTGGGCTCAGTACCGGCCTGACCGGCCTCGTCCGATCCCATCCGACCAAGAACGGTGGGTACGTATGTCCCCGACCATGACAGCACCGCGTCCATGCCGAAGAGACACGCTCCGTTCGGTGCTCTTCTCCTTGCTCTGCGCGGTGGCACTACTCGCAGCCACCGCCGTACCGGCGACCGGCGCACACCCCGGTTCCCCGAACTCCGCAAGACAAAGCGGTACCGTCGTACGGACCGACCACGGCCTGATACGCGGCGTGTCACACGGCTCGTACATGACCTTCGGTGGCATTCCCTATGCTGCGCCGCCGACCGGACCGCTGCGCTGGCGCGCACCGGTGCCCGCCGCCACGTGGCATGGTGTCCGGGATGCGACGACGGCGGCTCAACGCTGTGTGGAGATGCCGACACCAGGTGCGGGCGCGGTCCTCGGGTCGGAGGACTGCCTCTACCTCAATGTCACGATGCCGACGCCAAAGCCGGCCGGGCAGAAGCGCCCCGTGCTGGTGTGGATGCACGGCGGTGCGTTCCTGGGCGGTTCCGGCAGTGACTACAGCACCGAACAACTGGCGGTCCGGGGTGACACGGTTGTCGTCACAGTCAACTACCGGTTGGGTATTTTCGGTTACTTCGGCCACCCCGAGTTGGGCTCCGCCCCACCGTTCGGCCTGGCGGACCAGCAGGCCGCCCTGCGCTGGGTGCGGGCGAACGCGGAGCGCTTCGGCGGTGATCCGGGCAGTGTCACGCTGTTCGGCGAGTCCGCAGGCGCGCTCAGCATCTGTGCACACCTCACCTCGCCGACGGCCGTCGGACTCTTCCAGCGGGCCGTGCTCCAGAGCGGTTCCTGCCTCATGTCCTTCCCACGCGGCGCTCTCGGGCCCGGAATTCCGGCATACGAGCCGTTCGCCTCGCAGCGCGAGGTTCAGACGGCCGGTGCAGAAGCCGCCCGGCAACTGGGCTGCACAGCGGGGGGTGGAGACGAGGTGCTGGCGTGCCTGCGCGGGCAGAGCACGGACCGCCTCGCCACCGCGCAGCTGATGCAGTCCTTCAACCGGCCCTCCTTCGGCAATACGCTGCTGCCCGTGGCGCCGGACCAGGCATTGGCGTCGGGACGCTTCCACCGCGTGCCGATCATTCAGGGCACCAACCACGATGAGATGCGGATGTTCGTCGGTCTGTCGCTCGCCGCGTTCCCGATCCGCACCGAGAACGACTATCGCGCCCGTGTGGTGGACGCCTTCGGGCTTGCAGCCCCAGCCGTCGAGGCGCAGTATCCGGCAGGACACTACCCCACGCCCGCACTGGCCTGGGCCGCGGTGCTGACCGATCGATCCCTCACGTGCACCACACTGGCAGTTGGCCGGGCTATCGCCACTCATGCCCCCGGCCTCCCCCTCTACGGCTACGAGTTCAGCGATCCGGATGCTCCTGTCCTCACCGGTCTGCCGGCGAACCCGGGCTTCCCCTACGGGGCGGCGCACGGCTTCGAGATGCCGTTCCTGTTCTCCTCCTTCCCCACCGAGCGACCACTGACCGATGCCCAGCGCGCCCTGTCGGACCGGATGGTCCACTACTGGACGAACTTCGCGCACACCGGCAACCCGAACACCCCCGACGCCCCGCTCTGGCCTGTCCTCCGCCCCTCGTCACCTCTCGCGCAGTCGGTGCAGTCGTTGGCTCCCGGACCAGGCGGAATCCACCCCGTCGATGCGTATTCCGCACACCACTGCTCGTTCTGGGACCGCCTGCCTCAGTGAGCCTCCGCGCGTACAGAACCAGGACGGCCCCGGCGCAGAAGCTGATCAGTCTCGTCAGCCACCGGGCGGGCCGACTGCACCGGGTCCAGGCGCTCGTCCCCGACAAACACCGGAAAGCCAACTGGGACGAGACCGATCGGTCCGGCACACTCAGCCGAAGCACCGTTGCCGGGTCAGGGACCCACTGGGCACCGGTCTGGGACGTGATGCGGACGCCGGCCGAGCTGCATGGGCGAGAGCACGTGCGACTCGTGGTCTGGTTCGGCTGATCACGGAACAGGATGCTGTTCGTCGACGCAGTGTGTGACGTCCGGCCCGTCAGCGGGCAAGGTAGCCAGCCGGGACGGCAGGTCGGCGATCGCGCGATGCTGACGCGAGGGCCACTTGATCAAACACACTGTGGCAGACTGACGGCATGTCGAAGCTCCGGGAAATGCAGGCTACTTGGTAGGTCACCGGCGTCAACCGGAGCTTTGTTGCGTGGAGGGCTGCCCGTCAGAGCATCGTCACACTGCTGTGACCAGCGCGGACCGCGGAACGTCGGGACTTTGAAACTGCTCTGGTGTTGGAGAGAAGTTCACTGGTCGTTTCCGGGGCAGATGTGGCGTACAACTACGCTCCTGGCTGCCATGAATGGACGCGAAAGCACAACGCATGCACCACTGTTCACGTTTTCGGTGGTCTTGGCCGCGATGTCGGCCCACGTGCTGTCGCACTAACAAGGAAGCACCAGCATGCGCATACCGCGCCCAAGCATCCGTGGTCTGATGGCCTCGGCCCTGCTGGCATGCATCGCCCTTCCCGGTACCGTCTCCGCGGCCGCGTCGACCCCGGATGCCGGGTCTTCGGACGCCAAGTCTTCGGTTGTCGTGGGATCCCCGTCGGTACCCAAGCCTGACCACGTGGTCATGGTGATGATGGAGAACAAGGGCTACGACGACATCCTCAACAACCCGTCCACGAAGCCCCAGGACCAGGTGCCGTACATCAAGTCCCTGGAGGCCCAGGGTGCGTCGTTCACCAACTCGTACGGTGTCACGCACCCGAGCCTGCCCAACTACTACGCGCTGCTGTCCGCCTCGGACATCGTGAAGAGCAGCGACTGGCCGGAGCCGCAGTCCGTCGACACCGACAACCTCCCCAACCAACTGGTGAACCACGGGTACAGCTTCGCGAACTACGCCAACCAGGGCCTGCCCACGCAGTGGCTCCGCTACAAGAACATCCCGGGCACACCGGGCAATCTGAACCCGATGGACAAGCGGCAGGAGGAGTTCCCGACCACGCCGGACGGGTTCGACAAGCTGCCCACCGTCTCGCTCTACGTGGGCAACGGCCAGCAGAGCATGCATGACGGGACCCTCGCCCAGGGCGACGCCTTCGTCAAGAACACCTTCGACTCGTACATCCAGTGGGCCAAGACCCACAACAGCCTCTTCATCCTGACCTGGGACGAGGACGACTTCACCCCCGCCAACCACATCCCGACGATCATGGTCGGGCCGATGGCCAGGGCCGGCGAGTACGACCAGAAGATCAACCACTACAACGTGCTGCGCACGCTGCTGGACATGTACGGCCTGGACCACATCAACCACACGGCCGACGCGGACGTCTCCACGATCAACGACGTGTGGGACACGTCGAAGACCGAACGCCTGCGCGGCATGGCCGGACGCTGCCTGGAAAACCACCAGACCGATCCGGCGAAGCCGGGCTCGCTCGGCCTGTGGCCCTGTGAAGCCGCTGCCAACCAGCAGTGGATCAGGCACGCGGACGGCACGATCCGCCACTCCGGCAAGTGCCTGACCGCCACCGCGAACGGGAAGACCGAGCTCGCCGACTGCGACGGCACCCCCGCGCAGAACTGGCAGCCCAAAGCCGACGGTTCCCTGCGCAACCCGGCATCCGACCACTGCCTGACCGTCCCCGGCTCCGACATCGCCAACGGAACCCCGGCAGAACTCCGGAACTGCGACGGCAAGCTCCACCAAAGGTGGGAGGTGCCCGGCTTCACGGGAGTGCACCACTCGCTCACGCTCGACACGCCCTCGACCTTCAAGCCCGGCTCCGCCGTCACCATGACGACCACCTACACCAACGACAGCAGCCCGGCAGCGCTTTCGGACGCCTCCGTCAGCCTCACCGTGCCCAGCGGCTGGACGGCCAAGGCCACCTCACCCGCCACGTTCACCACGGTCAAGCCCGACCAGTCGGTGAAGACCACCTGGGCGGTCACCGCCCCCGCCGACGCAAAGCCCGATGCCTACAACCTGTCCGCACAGGCCACCTACAAGAACGCCAAGAGCACCGACAAGGGCACCGGCACCACGTTCCACCCGGCGATAGTCCCCCAAGGGCAGATGCGAGTGGCCGAGGTCGACAGCGAGGAGACCGTCGGGGAGGACGGCCACGCAGCGAACGTCCTGGACGGTAACCCGGCCACCATCTGGCACACCCGCTGGTACGGAGGAACCGACCCGCTGCCGCACCACATCGTGCTCGACCTCGGTGAAGAGGTCGAGGCCACCGGCCTGCGCTACCTGCCCCGCCAGAACAGCGCCAACGGCCGGATAGCCGGATACGAGGTCTGGGTGAGCACGGACCGCACCTCGTGGACCAAGGCCGCCACCGGGACCTTCGCGAACACCGCGGCCGAGCAGACCGTCGCTCTGAACGGCACGCCGGCCCGCTACCTCAAGCTCGTCGCCACGTCCTCTCACGCCGGACCGTACACTACGGCCGCCGAGCTGAACGTCACCCGAGCAGTGCGCTGACCACCTGGAGGGGCCGGTCCGCCGCATGCGGCGGGGCGGCCCCTCCGACGGATCATGCCCAGCCTTATTTCAGGCCGAGTTGGGTAAGGCGACCGCGCCGTGAGCGAACGCGTGGCGGATGGACGGATGCCGGTCTCCTGCGGCTGTCGGTCACGGCACGGCGGGCTCAAGCACGACAGGCAGCTCCGTGAGGCCTCGGAAGGCCGGGAACGGAACCTCCATCCACGGCGCTTCACGCGCGGGGTCTGCCGGAGCGGCTCTCGGGAACCGGCTGAACAGGCCCGTGAGAGCGAGTTGCGTCTCCAGTCTGGCCAGCGGCGCTCCCAGGCAGTAGTGGATGCCGTGGCCGAACCCCAGATGGGCGCTTTGCGCGTTCGCGGGGCGCGTCACATCGAAAGCGTCCGGTGCGTCGAACTTCCGCGGGTCGCGGTTGGCCGAGCTGAGCGCGATCTGCACCAGGGAGCCCTTCGGAATCCGCGTCCCGGCGATCCTTACATCCTCGGTGGCGAAACGGAACGTCGCGCTCTCCACCGAACCGTCGTAGCGCAGCAGTTCCTCCACCGCCGGTCCGAGCAGCTCCGGGTTCTGCTGCACGGCACGGAGCTGCTCGGGGTGGGTGAGGAGATGGTGGATGCCGTTCCCGATGAGGTAGGCGGCCGTCTTGTGCCCCGCGAACATCAGCAGGAACGCTGTCGAGATCAGCTCCTGCTCGGTGAGCCCGCCGTCCTCGTCCCGGGCCGCGACGAGCGCGCTGAGCAGGTCCTCCCCCCGGCGGCTGCGCTTGCGCGCGAGGAGATCCGCGAAGTACGCGTGCAGGCTCTCCTCCGCCATCTGCTGGGCCTGCTTGGCTTCCTTGCCGAACCCTGTCTGCGCCACCGTGGTGGACAGGCGTTGCAGCTCCGGCCGTTCCTCCGGCGGCACACCGAGCAGTTCGCAGATCACGATGATCGGCAGCGGGAACGCGAACGCGGGCAGCAGGTCGACCGGTTCGCGGGTCGCGCAGCCGTCCAGCAGTGTCTCGACGACGTCCTGGATCCGAGGGCGCAGCGACTCCACACGGCGGGGTGTGAAGGTGGAGCCGACGAACTTGCGCAGCCGGGTGTGCTTGGGCGGGTCGGAGTTGAGCATGTGGTCGTCCAGCGCCACGGACGAGTCACCGAAGATCCTTCGGTAGGCGTCGATGGCCCCGTGCATGTCCTTGCTCAGCCGCGGATCTGCCAGGGCCGCCCGCGCGTCCTCGTACCGCGTGATCAGGTACGTGTCGATGCCGTGCGGCGGGCGCATGGGACAGACGGGCGCCGTGTCCCTGAGGTTCGCGTAGACCGAGTGCGGGTCCCGTCGGAACTCGGGGGTGCACCGCTCGGCCGCGGCGACCGGATCGCCCACAGTGGTCACGGTCGGCTCCTGAGGTCGAAGAGGGCCTCTGCGTTGCCACCGAGGATGAGCTGCCGGGACGCCTGGTCGACGGGCAGCTTCTCGATCATGCGCAGAAGCTCCTCCAGGGGTACGGACATCGGCGGTGAGTCAGTGCCGAACAGCATCCGCTCCGGCCCCAGCACCTCCGCGTTGAGGCCCAGATGCGCCGGGCTGAACGTGCTGGTGTCGACGTACATGCGCTGCAGCGCTCCGCCCGGGTCCGCCGCCGGGGCGGCGGGCTGCTTCGATGGTGCGCCGGCACCCCAGTGCCTGGGACGCGCAGCCGTCTGCAAGCGTTCCGGCAGCAGCGCCATCGCGCCGCCTCCTGTGGCACCGATCAGGCGCAGGCCGGGATATTTGTCCAGCCAGCCGGCGAAGGCGATCATGGCCATGCCCATGGTGACGTCCCCGAACCGGCCGATCTGTTCGACGAAGCCGAAGTCGTCGACCCGGTCCGTGCCGATCGGTTCGGCCGGAGCGTGCACCAGGACCGGTACTCCCGCCTCGGCGGCCAGCGCGAAGAAGGAGTCGGCGCGCGGAGAGCCGAGCAGTTCGCCGTGGACACTGGAGGTGGTGATCAGGCCGACGAACGCGGGGTCCGCCAGCGTCTCCCTGACTCCTTCCAGGTGGTCGTCGTCGCCGAACGGGTTGGCGTACACGTACCCGCGCAGTTGGTCCGGGAACGAGGCGATCAGGCCCGACATCCAGCTGTGGAAGCCGCGGAGCCGGTCTCGTGGTTGTGCGTAGTTGTCGACGCCCGGGACGCGCGCCATGGCACCGGCACCGACCGGACTGCCGATGATGGTGAGGTCGATTCCGGCCCGGGCGCGGGCGGCGAGCATTCCGTCGACGTCGGTCAGGCTGGGGGGCATGGGGAAGCGTCGTGCGGCATCCGGCGGGGACAGGTGTCCATGGATGTCGATGATCATGTGTGTGTTCCCTGGTTCGATGCGAGTGCGTGGACGACGGCGACACAGTCCTCGTCGCCATGTCCCTGGTCGGCGGCGCGGACGTGGGTCTGCGCAGCTGCGGCGACGAGCGGAAGCCGCAATCCGGCCGCGGCGGCCTGGTCCGCGGCGAGCAGCAGGTCCTTGGCCATCAGGCTCAGCCGGAAGTCGGGCTCGTCGAAGCGCCCGGCTGCCAGCCGCTTGGACTTGAACGCCATGACGGGCGAGGCGAATCCGCTGCCCGCGATCGTGCTGAGGACGAGCTTCCGGTCGAGCCCGGTGACGGATGCCAGCTCGACCGCCTCGGCCAGGGCCTGCACCTCGATCCCCATCAGCAGGTTGAGGAGCAGCTTCATCCGCATGCCGGAACCGAGTTCGCCGAGGTGCACGACCTCCTTGCCCAGCATTTCGAGCAACGGCCGCCCTGCGGTGAAGACCCGCTCCTCACCCCCAACGAACAGCCGCAGATCACCGCTGCGGGCGTGCTCCCGGTTGCCCAGCATGCCGACGTCCAGAACGGAGTCGATCTTGCTGGTGAGCCGGACGACCTCCTCCGGTGCGACCGTGCTGGCACAGACCAGGGTGCCGGTGTACGGGCTCGCGGTCAGAATCCCGTCCGGTCCGTGCAGCACGGCCGCGAGGGCTTCGCCGTCGGTCACGGTGCAGATGGCCGTACTCGTGCCCGCGACGGCATCAGCCGGATGTATCGCGGCGACGGCGCCGGCACGGGCGAGCGGTTCCGTCCGCTCCGCAGTGCGGTTCCAGACCCGGACCTCGACACCCTGGTCGAGAAGCCGGGTGGCCAGGCCGGTGCCCATCGTGCCGAGGCCGAGGACGGCGACGGGGCCGGTGACGGGCTGCGTCATGACTTCACCCCCACGGTCTCCTGAATGACCCGGTACCGCAGCGACTGGGTCTGATCGACCCAGGCCCGCAGCGGAGCCAGCAGTGCGCGGTGATCCTCGCCCTGTTGCCAGGCGAAGAAGTGCTCGGGCGTCTCCCACTCGCTGGTGATCACCCACTGCCGGGAGTCGTCGAGGGGTTCTCCCAGCCGGTCGATGATGTGCCCGGGAACGCTGGCGACGGACTTCCGAATTCTCTCGTACGCGTCGAGGAACCCTTGCTCACCGCCCTCGATGACGTGGACCGTGTAGACGACGGACAGTTGGTCGGCCGAGCGGCCGTTCTGCTCAGGGCGCATGTCTCCTCCTGGAAGGCGGGATCCGACGGATCGCAACTTCCACAGATTCATGGCTCCCGTGGCCGGGCAACTCCGATGTGCGGACGGCCCAATGGGGACAAGGGACCTCGCTGGCCCGGTCGGGTGAGGGCCGTCGGGTCCGCCCGGAGGCGGTCCTGGACGCCGCGCGCCGCATCGGCGGGGAAGCGGATGCGCCGGGCCGCACCGCCCATTGCGGCGAACGGGGCGAAGGGGGCCCGGGTGCCGGACACACTCGGAACAATGCGACAACGCGACGAGGTGTCGCACCGGGAATCGCGAGCCGGTGTCCCCTCCGGTCACGGCACTAGAGTGGCCGCCATGGGCGATCACCCGGGATCCCGGACCGTTTCACCGGTGCTGCTGGGCGCGGGTGGTGGTGACGGCGACTGGCTGCCCGTCACGGCGGGCGAGTCGGGGGCCGTCGTCTTCCGCAGCGCGGACGGCACCCGGTACGCCAAGTGCGTACCCGCCGCGGACGCGGCCGACCTGAAGGCCGAGCGCGACCGGATCGCCTGGCTGATCGGCCAGGGCGTCCCCGGGCCACCGGTGCTCGACTGGCACTCCCGCGACGCGGGCGCCTGCCTGGTGTCCGGTGCCGTCTCCGGCGTGCCCGCCGACCGGGTGCCCGCCGCCGCGGACCTGCGAGATTCCTGGGAACGCATCGCGGACGCGGTCCGCCAACTGCACGAGGTGCCCGTGCGGCAGTGCCCGTTCCGCCGGGACCTGGACGGGATGGTCGCCCTGGCACGCGACGTCGTGGCCCGCGGCGCGGTGAACCCCGAGTTCCTCCCCGTCCAGCAGCAGCACACGCCGGCCGCGGAGTTGCTGGCCCGCCTCGTCCCGCAGGTCGCGCGGCGACGGGCCCAGGAGGCCGCCGACACGGTGGTCTCTCATGGAGACCTGTGTCTGCCCAACATCGTCCTCGACCCGCGGACCCTCGATGTGTCGGGCTTCATCGACCTGGGCCGTCTCGGGCTGGCCGACCGCTACGCGGACCTGGCGCTGCTGCTCGCCAACGCGCGCGAGACATGGACGGACGAGGAACAGGCGCGTGCCGCGGAAGCGGCGTTCGCCGAGAGGTACGGCATCGCCCTCGACCACGGCCGCCTGCGGTTCTACCTCCATCTCGACCCGCTCACCTGGGGATAGTGGGTGCCCGGGATGGCTCACGGGCCTCGACGGAGGCATCCCGCACACTCCCCCCTCGCCGCCCCGCTGGTTGCCGGTGGCGTCCTCGGCGAAGCCCATGATGTAGGGACCGACGAAGCCGCCGGTGATGCCGATGGTGTTGAGGAGTGCCAGGCCGCCCGCGAGGGCGGCCTGGCACCGCCTCCGGAGCGGTGGGACCGCTCCGGAGGCGGTGCACGGCCGCCCTCGCGCTCGTCGTTGCCTTCCTCGTCAGCTTCGGTTGCCGATCCTCGCGGTCCTGCTGACCCATTGGGAGAGGGTGAGCTGGGTGGCCCCGGCCGTGCGGACCGGACCGCGTCGGCAGGGTGCCACGCGACCGCGTTCGGCGTGGCCGTCCCCGCACGTGCCCTCCTGTCGGCCGGTGCTGTCGGCGAGGGCCTCCCGGAGAAGGACCAGGTGCGCAGGCAGGTCTGCGCTGCAGTCGTACCCGGCCCGGCACGTGGAGCAGGTCGCCGGGTGAGCTCCCCCCGCGATCGCCTCGTCGGCCGCGGGGGCCGGGATGTCGTGTTCGTCGGCCGGTCGTTCACTGGTCGTACGGCGATTCCTGGTTGCGGTGTGCATGGGAGGGGTCCTTCCTGTGCCGAGAGTTCGGGGGGCGCCAGGTGCCGGGGGTGCCGGTCGCGCGGGCGTCGCGGCCACGGGTTCGGTCGTGAGTGTGGCGACTGCCGCTTGTGTCCCCTCAGGGTTCAGGCGTCGCGTCGCACGAGAAGTCGGACGCCGATGCCGAGGAGGACGGTCGCGTACCCGCGAGGAGTGGCCGGACCGTCCACAACGGGAGGACGGGACCGCTCGACCGCCGAAGAGGGAGAAGAGGGAGGCGACGCGGACCGCGGCCATCGATGCGGGTACGACGACCGTGGCGACCGCGGCCTCGGCCGTCGGCGCAAGCAGTCACCGGGGAAACGCGGTGCGTGTGGCCCGAACGATGGCCCGTGGAGCCGTTGCCCATGGCCGCCGTGGCGGCGAGCAGAGCAACCGGCACGCGGCGCACGGTGTGCGGTCCGATCGGTGCGGCGTCGTATCGCTTGGTCGTGCAGTGGGCTTCGATGGTCGTGCAGTGGGCTTCGATCATGGCGAAACCTCCGTTCGCCCTCTCACCTTCGCCCAGGACCGACCCCTCGCACATCGTCCCCCCGCAGCGATTCCCTGCTACCACGGCTGCGGTATCCGGCGCGGATGGCTACGACCGGGACCCGCACGCGCCTATCCGGCCGACGCTCATACGGACGCCTGTGAAGGCCCTGATTCCGGCGCCGGACTGACCAGGCCGCACTGATAGGCGATGACGACGAGCTGGGCCCGGTCACGCGCCGACAGCTTGGTCATGGCCCGGTTTACGTGTGTCTTGGCGGTCAGCGGACTGACGAACAAATGTTCTGCGATCGCGTCGTTCGACAGCCCCAGTGCCACCAGCCCCACGACGTCGCGTTCCCGCCGCGTCAGGCACTCCAGCCGCTCGTGCACGCCCGCCGGGCACGGGTCCGGCTGCGCAAGAAATCGGCTGATCAGCGCACGGGTCGCTGACGGGGACAGCAGTGCCTCGCCATCGGCGATCGTGCGGACGGCGTCCAGTAGCTCCTCGGGCCGGGCCCCCTTGCCGAGGAAGCCGCTCGCACCGGCGCGCAGCGCCTCCGCAACATGCTCGTCGTCCTCGAAGGTGGTCAGGATGAGCACCTTCACCTCTGCGAGGTCCTCGGATTCACTGATGAGCCGGGTGGCGTCGAGGCCGTCCATCTCCGGCATGCGGATGTCCATCAGGACCACATCCGGGTGCTGTGCACGCGCCAGCTCCAGTGCCTCCTGCCCGTTGGACGCCTCGCCCACCGTCTCCATGTCTTCCGTGGAGTCGAACAGCATCCTGAAGGTGCCGCGCAGCAGGGCCTGGTCATCAGCAAGCAGTACGCGAATCGTCATGCCCGTCTCTCTTCGGTGATGTGCCCAATACCGGGCCGGGACGCAGTGGCAGTTCGGCCGTCACGGTGAAGCCACCCTCCGGGCGCACCCCCGCGTACAGCTGGCCCCCGACCGTGGAAGCGCGCTCACGCATCCCGATCAGCCCGTGCCCCGTTCCGGGGTGGGCTTGGTCCCCTCCGGCTCGTCCGTCGTCCTCGACGGTGATCGTCAGCCGCTCGGGACAGTAGTGCAGGAACAACCGGGCGTGGTCGGCCCCGGCGTGCTTGTGCACGTTGGTCAGGGCCTCCTGCACGATGCGGTACGCAGCCAGGTCGACCGCCGGCGTCAGCGGTTCGGCGATGCCCCGTCGGGTATGGCTCACGGTCAGGCCGGCGCGTTCGAACGACGCCAGAAGCGCCGGTACGCGCGCAAGGCCCGGCATCGGATCACGCGGCGCCACCGGATCACCGGACTGCCGAAGCAGCCCCACGGTCACCCGTAGCTCGTCCAGCGCGGACCGGCTGGTGTCCCGGATGTCCTCCAGAGCCGCCAGGATCTGTTCCGGCCGCCGTTCCACCAGATGCACGGCCACACCCGCCTGAGCGTTGATCAAGGCGATGTGGTGCGCGACGATGTCGTGCAGCTCGCGCGCGATCCGCACTCGCTCGGCCGCCACCCGCTGTTGCGCCTCCTGCTCACGCGTCCGCTCCGCATGCTCCGCCCGCTCCTCAACCGCCGCCACATAGGCGCGACGTGAGCGCACCCCGTCCCCGACAGCAGCAGGCAGAGCCGTCCACGCCAGCATCGCCGCGTTGTCGGGCGCCAGCCATGAGCTCGGGTCGCGCAACACGGCGGCACCCACCAGAACAACAGCCGAGAACGATCCCGCCAACCAGGTGGCACGCCGGTCGGTCAGCGCGGCCACCGTGTAGACCGACACCAGAACCGGGCTGATGACCAGCGGACTCTCCCGAATCCCGACAATCTGAAAGGCCACCCCACAGCCAACCGCGACGGCCAGTACGCCGCAAGGGTGACGGCGCCGCCACACCAACGCAGAGCATCCGACAGCCGCGAGCAGCACGACGGGCCACCGCACTATGAAGTGGCGCTCTTGCCGTACGACCGAGGCAGCCACGACCGACAGCACGAACAGCAGAGCCACGCCCAGTGCCTCCATTGCACCGATCCGGGCCCGCGCGCCCCGCCTCCAACCGCTGATCACCGCCATGCCACCACCGTAGGGTCGACGGCCGCATCGGGCATCGTCTGGCACGGGGCGCGGGCCCCGACTGCCGACGTCCGCCGGTGCGCCGAGCCGGCGGCGGCGCATACCGGTGCCACGGTGTGCCGACGGCCCCGCACGGCCGTTGTCTCCAGGACGAAGCTGCCGGGCCCGGTTCCACCGCCGGGCCGAAGGGCGCCTTGCTCGTGCGGCGACGCGCCCGCCATCGGAGCGGCGCCAGGAGGGCTCGGCCGTGTCACCACGGCAGGCGGCACCGGCAATCGGCTGAGATGCGCGGACTGACACTCACAGCACCGACTCCACCTTGAAAACCTAGTATTACGGCTCCGCCAGGGGCGGGCGGTGTCGATCACGCCCGCGCTGAGGCACACGTGATCTATCAAGGATGAAAAGTGACTGAGAACGAGCAGCGCCAGACCCTGACCAACGGGCAAGGCGTGCCGGTCCTGACCTATCTGCAAGGAGTTCGGGAGGGGCACCCATGGGCGGATCTGGCCGAAGTGGTCGGCCCCGACCCCGTGGAATCCATCGTCGCCGGCATGTCCGGATGGGCTGTTTCGGGATCCGTGGAGCTCGGTGAGCAGTTGCTGGGCCGTGGTGCCCGGGTGATGCGGCATGCCCACGAGATGCGGAGAGACTTGGTCGCGTGTCCGCCACCGACCGACTGGTCGTCGCACGCCCTGGACAACGGACTTCGGGCAGTTCCTTGCGGCCTCGATGCCGATGCGGTGTTCCCGGCATGGCGAGCTGCCTTTCCTGCCGACCATCCCGACCACCACCGCGGCAGCGACGAGGAAGCGCTCAACGAGCGCCTGGCACCGATGCTGGCGGGCTCCGTTCTCGGGCCGGTGCTTCCGTGCAGCGCCTTGGTGGTGGACGAGACGGACCGCGTGGTCGCTGGGGCCATCCTCACCGACCGTGACGGCCTGCCGTGGATCGCGGACGTATTCCGCCGGCCCGAAGCCCGCTACGCGGGCCTTGGTACCGATCTGCTGCGTCGGGTGCTCAGCGGTGCTGCGGCCGACGGGCTGGCCGATGTCTCGCTCGTCGTGAGCGATGCGAATCCAGCCCGCCGCGTTTACGAGAAGCTCGGTTTCCAACTGACCGGCACATCACTGACTGTCGTAGTGCCGTAGGCGAAATCGCCGGACAGTCCCGGTCCCCTGATCGATGAGTCGGGGTAATGGATGGATGAGATCATCGATCTTGTTCGGCCATACAAGGGGGTGGTGAGCTGGCCATATGAAAAATGCGGAAGCTCTCACACCCCCCACAGCGGACAGCGGCGCACCTCGCTGGTCACCGGTCATCGCCGTGGCACTCAGCACTTTCACCGTGGTGTCCTCCGAAATGATGCCGGTGGGTCTGCTGACGCCCATGTCGGAGGCCCTTTCCGTCTCCGCCGGTGTCACCGGCCTCTCCCTGACGATCACCGGGATCATCGCCGCGGCCGTCTCCCCCTTCGTTCCGGCACTCATCGGGCTCCGCGATCGCAAGGGGGTGCTCGCCGCCTTCATGGTTCTGCTGTCACTGGCGAATGCACTGACCGCGATCGCACCCAATTTCCTGGTCCTGGCTTCCAGTCGGATCCTTCTCGGCATTGCGATGGGCGTCGTGTGGGGACTCGCCGCAGGACTGGGCCCGCGGCAGTGGTTTCCTTCCTTCGTGGGGGGCGTCGCCGGCCGCCGTGTCAGGCGGTGCGGCGGATGAGTAGGACGTGGTCGGTGACCTCGGCGGTGTGCCTGCCCGGTCCAGTCGCGATCCGGCGGGGTGCGTCGGCCCGTTCGACCGTCCATGTCGCCGGGTCCAGATCGATACCAGCGGCGACCTCCCGTGGGCTCGGGTACCGGATGTCGGGATCCTGGTTCCACGACCAGGGCGCGGCCGAGCCGTGGTCGACGACCAACAGCCGCCCGCCCGGGCGCAGTGCGTGCGCGGCCGAGCGCAGGACGGTTGCCCGGTCCAGGTCAAAGGGGGTGTGGAGGTAGTGGGCGCAGATCAGGTCGAATCCGCCGGACGGGAAAGACTTGTGCAAGTCGTGCCGCACGGTGATGACGCGGTCGGCCAGGCCGTGTGAGCGGGCGAGGGCGGCGAGCCGCTCGACCGCCACGGCCGAGATGTCGGTGGCGGTGACGTGCCACCCCTGGCTGGCGAGCCACAGCGCGTCGCCGCCGTCGCCGCATCCGAGGTCCAACGCGTCACCGGGCGGCAGGTCCGTCGCCGTCTCGGTGAGGCGAGCATTCGGCTGTGGGCTGTTGGCTGCCGGTCGGGCCGCGTAGACGCCGTCCCAGAACGCGACCGCATCGGTGGTGCTCATCAAGACTCCTTGTGTCGGTAGGCGCTCAGTCTTGCTAGGCGCACCACGATCTGGCACGGAACCTTGCGGATATGGCAAGTTGGCCTCATGGATCGCAAGACGGACGACGACGTGCTTGACGCGGTGGGGCCGCGGCTTCGTGCGCTGCGTCGTGACCGCGGCATCACCCTCGCCGACCTCGCCGCGACGACCGGCGTGTCGGAGAGCACCCTGTCCCGGCTGGAGAGCGGGCAGCGCCGGGCGACCCTGGAATTGCTGCTGCCGCTGGCCCGTATCTACGACGTTCCGCTGGACGACCTCGTCGGCGCCCCGCGCACCGGCGACCCCCGGATCCACCTCAAGCCGATCAGGCGGTTCGGAATGACCTTCGTGCCCCTGTCCCGGCGGCCGGGCGGGGTGCACGCGTTCAAGATGATCACCCCGCCCAGCCGGAATCAATCGAACCGACCCTGCAGACCCACGACGGCTTCGAATGGCTGTACGTGCTCAACGGCCGCTTGCGGCTCGTGCTCGGCGAGCGCGACCTGACGTTGCCGCCCGGTGAGGCAGCCGAGTTCGACACGTCCTTGCCGCACTGGCTGGGCAGCGCCGATGGCGGCGTGGTCGAGCTTCTCATCCTTTTTGGCCTGCAAGGGGTGCGTGCGCACGTACGCACCGACCCTGATCGGTCGTCTCAGGTCGGGAGCCAGCGGTGAACTCAGCGAGAGGTTCTGTGTTCGCGTCAGCAGCGAGCCCTACGGCCTGACCCACGATTGGCAGTGGGAGAAGGAGCGGTGTCCGGGGCCTTCGAATCCAAGGCGGAGGAGGGAGCGATGGCGGGTGGGGCCTCCCCTGCTCGAGCGAAGCCGAGAGCTCGGGGAACATCGCGACTGACGACAACGCCGGAGGCGAGGGTCCCAGGCGCTGGGACGCCGCTGCCGATCCTGGGTCAGGCCGTTACCGTGCAAAAGCTCGGTCGACAACGTCGCGCCCGCCGAGATCGACCAGGGCCTCGTCGCTCGTGAGCTTGATCGTTACCTGGCTATCGCTCATGCACACCCCTACGGCCTGGCCTCCACTCTCGACCGCCGAACCTACTGGCCTCCGACCTTGACCAAACACATAGGGCCACCCCCTGACCGATCCGATCACGGCGGAGCGGCTGGCCACAGCCCGCGCGGCTCACTGCCTTGCTCCGGACACCCTTCGTCGGCTCAACCGTCCGGTGATCCTGAGCCGAGAGTGAACGAATGAGAGTGTTGACAGGTGTTGTTTGTCGCTGGAATATGAGCGCAATCAAGCAGAATATTGCACCGATGTTCAAGAGCATCGCCCCTGTCGGTCCTGTGCGCAGGAGGACACGAGTGCGCTTACAACCACACAGACGCGGCGTGCTACTGGCCCCATCACTGACTCTGACGCTCTTATCACCCGTCACCGAAGTCACTACGTCACCCGCCCAGGCCGACACAGCCCTGCTGATGGACGCCGGGAACAGCGCCAAGCCGTGCGAGGTCACCTGGCGGAACGGCACCGCCGGAATCTTCGACCTCGCGAACCCGGACGCCGAGGCCTGGTACGAGGGCAATCCGAAGACTCTGATGAAGACCTACGGCATCGACGGGCTGAAGTTCGACACCCGCTTCTTCGACGAGAAGTGCGCACCGCGCGACGGCTACCAGGCCACCGACTACCAGAAGCTCGGCTCACTGATGCCGCTGATGTACTCCTCGACGTCGCCGGTGAACACGTATGACGTGACAACGGGAAAGAAGGTCGTCTACGACCGGGAGGCGATCGACCTCTACGGGGAGGCGGTCCAGGCGCACGAGCGGCTGGCCTCCTACATCTGGGACCAGGTCCAGGCGCCCCTCAAGACCGGTGCCCCGATCACGCGGCCGCTGTTCTTCGACTTTCCTCGGGACAAGGCGAGTTACACCGTCACCCACGAGTGGATGCTCGGCCTGGCCGTGCCGGCAGCCCCCAAGCTCGGCTCCGACGCCTCCCGCACGGTCTACCTGCTCTCCGGACCGGCGGCCGTCGGCAGCGGCGACGCCGGGATGGTCGCCAGTGCGGTCAATGTCTCCTACCCGGGCAAGAGCATCGAGGCCGTCTTCAGCGGCTTCACCGCCGCTTCCTGACGCCACGTCACCTCCTGAGGGCCTCCCGGCAGGTTGGCTTCGAGCCGCCTGCCGGGAGACGAACCCAAGTCCGTGAGAGAGGGAACCCACCAATGGCACGTATGTCCTTGCTCAGCGCTGCCTTCGTCGCGGGTGTCGTCGTGGCCGCGAGCACCACCGCGATCGCCGTCACCGGCAGTACGGGCAGCACCGACCTCAACTCCAAGGCCACCAGCACCTGGTTGACCGTCAAGGTGGCCGACGCCATGGGCACCAGGGACACCGTCACCTGGATACCCACCGGTTCCTTCGCCAGCTCGGCGGAGGAGCGGGTACCGCGCTACCCGATGACCGCGATCAAGGGCAAGGACACCAAGGAACTGTCCCTCTCGGCGGTACGCAACGAGCAGGTCTCGGCGCAGGTGGCCATCGCCTCCGGGCAGAACCTCCACGACGTCAAGGCCGTGGTCGGCGACCTCAAGGGCCCCGGCGGAGCGAAGCTGTCCGGCGACGACACCCAGGTCCGGTTCGTCAAGTACGTGCCCGTGCAGCGCTCCAAGAGCGAGGTCGACTGGTCCGCCACCATCGACCAGGTCAGCTCCGGCACGGAGGTCTCCGGCGACCGCAACCCCGACGTGGTCGGCGACGCGCTCGAAGAACGGTCCTCCGTCGATGTACCGGCGTATGCGGCGCAGCCCCTGTGGTTCACCTTCCACATCCCCAAGAAGGCCGCGCCCGGCATCTACACCGGCACGGTGCAGGTCAAGGCCGACGGCCGCACTCAGACCAGCTACCCGCTGACCATCGAAGTCGCGGACGCCGGCGTGCCCGACCCCAAGGACTACAGCTTCTTCCTGGACGTATGGGCGCAGCCGGAGACGATCGCCCAGGCCTCCGGCGTCAAACTCTGGTCCGACAAGCACTGGAAGTTCATCGAGGCGTACGACCGTGACCTTGCCAGTCGCGGCCAGAAGGTCATCAACACCACCATCGTCGACAACCCCTGGCACCACGAGTGGTCGCTGGGCACTCGCCGGTCACAGACGGCCACGCCGTACTCCAGCATGGTCGGCTGGGACTGGAACGGGAAGAACTTCGCCTTCGACTTCGCCCGCTGGGACAAGTACGTCGAGACCGCCCGCCGCGCCGGACTCGGGCCCGAGATCGGCGCCTTCTCGATGCTGGCGTTCCAGGACGGCGAGCACCTCACCTACACCGACAGCCGCACCGGCAAGACCGTCTACGAGAACGTCGACCTGGGCTCGGACCGCTGGCGGGAGGCGTGGGGATCGTTCCTTCCCGCCTTCGAGAAACACGTCAGGGCCAAGGGCTGGCTGGACCACACCTGGCTGTCGTTCGACGAACGGCCGATCAGCACCATGACGGTCGCCAAGGACTTCGTGCACGAGGTCGCCCCGGCCTTCGACCACCGCATCTCCGTCGCCGGGTCGATCAGGACCGAGGGTGTCGCGTCCAACCTTTCCGTCGACTGGGGCGGCATCGACGCGATGACCCCCGCGCTGGCCGAGGAGCGGCACAAGGCCGGAAAGATCACCACCTTCTACGTGTACGGCTCACCGGCCCACCCCAACACCCTGTCCTACTCCCCCGCCATCGAGTCGCGGATGCTGCCGTGGATCTCCGCACAGCGGCACCTGGAGGGGTTCCTGCGCTGGTCCTACAACAGCTGGACCAGCGACCCCTTCAACCAGCCGGTCCACATCTTCACGCAGGGCGACGAATACCTGATCTACCCCGGCAAGGACGGCCCGATGTCCAGCATCCGCTGGGAGCAGCTCAAGGAGGGCATCGAGGACTACGAACTCGTCGCCCAGCTGCGGAAGAAGGACCGCGGCAGCGATAGCGACGCCCTCACCGAAGCCCTCACCACCGCGACCCGCGACCTCGACGGCCGCACCAAGAACGTCACCGACATCGAAACCGCGCGAGCGGCCGTGGTGAAGGCGCTGATGTCATGAGGGAGCGGTGGAGAGCCCTGCTGACGGCCCTGCTGCGGACGGAGTCGGCACCGCGACCATGTCGTCTGCGAGTGGCACCGGAGACGCCGGCGTCGCCGCAGCGGTCACCCTCAACTACCCGGGGACAACCGTCCAGGCGGTCTTCGACCACTTCACGGCGGAGGCGCCGTGAGTGACACCAGGGTCAGCCCCACCAGTCAGTCCAGCCGGACCAATCGGCGCTACCGGCTCGAGGAGGATTTCCTCAGCCCGCCCGCCTCGCTCACCGTGTCGCCGGCCGCCCCCGCGGCAGGCTCGGCGGTGACGCTGACGGCCCTCCTCACCATCACCGCCCAGATCGCTCTGCGTGACCGGAAGCAAGGAACTGCGTTCGGTCGTACTGCCGAATGTCAACGAGGGGCTCCAGTCAGGGGTTCCAGCCCTGCACATCTTCGCGATGACGGTCGCCTGATCCCTGTGAAAGGACGTACATGAAAGACAACGAAGGCATCACCCGCAGACGCCTGCTGTCCGGCGTGGCCGCGCTCGGCGGCGCGGTGCTGCTGGCTCCGCCGCAGGAAGCGGGGGCGGCCACCACCAAACCGTGCGACACCTCACCGGCCGCCGCAGCGCTTCAGCGGATCGTGCCCGCCCACCACCGGCAGATCACGCTGCGCGCGGTCACGGGCAACGGCGGCGACCGCTTCCGGGTCACCGGCCGGGCCGGGAACATCACGGTCGAGGGCACCAGCCCCGCCGTACTGCTCACCGGCTTCCACACCTATCTCGCGCAGACCGCGAAGGCCGATGTCTCCTGGAACGGCGAGCAGTTGAACCTGCCCCGGCTGCTACCCGCCCCGGCCGAGGAGATCAGGGGGGCGGCGAACGTCCCGCACCGGTTCGCCTTCAACGACACCAACGAGGGCTACACCGGCGCGTACCGGGACTGGGCGGCCTGGGAACGCGAGATCGACGTCCTCGCGTTGCACGGCATCAACGAGGTGCTCGTCTGCATCGGCGCCGACGCCGTCTACTACGACACCTTCCGGGACTTCGGCTTCTCCGACGCGGAGATGAGGGCGTGGATCCCCGCGCCGTCCCACCAGCCCTGGTGGCTGCTGCAGAACATGTCGGGGTTCGGAGGCCCGGTGTCCCGGCAGCTCATCGACCGGCGTGCCACGCTCGCCGGGAAGATCATCAACCGGGTGCGAGAGCTCGGCATGACCCCGGTGCTGCCCGGCTACTTCGGCACCGTCCCGGACGGCTTCGCGGCCAGGAACCCCGGCGCGTCGCTGGTCTCCCAGGGCACCTGGGGCGCCTTCAAACGGCCGGACTGGCTCGACCCGCGGACGGCCACCTTCACCAAGGTCGCCGCCGCGTTCTACGCGCACCAGCGCAAGCGCTACGGCGACAGCACGATGTACAAGATGGACCTGCTGCACGAGGGCGGCAACGCCGGTGACGTCCCGGTCGGCGAGGCGGCCGAGGCCGTGGAGACGGCTCTCCGCAAGGCCCACCCCGGGGCGGTCTGGGCAATCCTGGGCTGGCAGAACAATCCGCGCCGGGAGATCCTCGACGCGATCGACAAGAGCGCGATGCTCGTCGTCGACGGGCTGTCGGACCGCTACACCACGGTCACCGACCGGGAGAGCGACTGGGAAGGCACCCCGTACGCGTTCGGCAGCATCTGGAACTTCGGCGGTCACACCCCGATCGGCGCCAACGTCCCCGACTGGGTGGACCTTTACCCGAAGTGGCGGGACAAGGACGGCAGCGCGCTCGCCGGGATCGCCATGATGCCGGAGGGCGCCGACAACAACCCCGCCGCGATGGCCCTCCTCACCGACCTGGCATGGACGCCCGGCACCATCGACCTGGACGACTGGTTCGCCTCGTACGCGACCTCCCGTTACGGCGCCGAGGACCCACACGCCGCCGCGGCCTGGAAGGTGATCCGCGACACCGCGTACAACATGACCCGTGCGGACTCGTGGAGCGAGGCGCCCGACGGGCTGTTCGGGGCCCGCCCGAGCCTGGGCGCGGACAAGGCCGCCGCCTGGGGGCCCGCGGCCGAGCGCTACGACACCACGGCATTCGACGCGGCGCTCACCGAACTGCTCCAGGTCTCACCGAAGCTGCGCGACAGCTCGGCCTACCGCTACGACCTGGTCGATGTGACCCGCCAGGTGCTGTCCAACCGCAGCCGGCTGCTGCTGCCGCGGATCAAGGCGGCGTACGACGCCGGTGACCAGGCGCGCTTCACCGAACTCACCAGGACCTGGCTGAGCTGGATGAAGCTGCTCGACAAGGTGCTCGCCACCAGCCCTCAGCACCTGCTCGGACCGTGGTTGGCCGACGCACGCTCCTGGGGCGCGACCACCGCCGAGAAGGATCAACTGGAGTACGATGCACGGTCCCTCATCACCACCTGGGCCGGCCGGGCGAGCAGCGAGGAAGGACTGCACGACTACGCCAACCGGGAATGGGCCGGACTGGTCGGCGGCCTCTATCTCACCCGCTGGAGGACGTACTTCAGCGAGCTGTCCGCCGCCCTCGCGGCAGGCAGGCAGCCCGCGGACATCGACTGGTTCGAGGTCGAGGACGGTTGGACCCACCGGCACGACAGCTACCCGCTGAAGACCACCGGCGACATCCACAAGCTCGCCCGCCAGGTGGTCACCACCCTGGCAGCCGACACGCACCAGGTCGCGCTGACCGCGTCGGCCGACAAGGCATCGGTGACGAAGGGTCAACCGGTCGGGCTCACCGTGTCGTTCACCAACCGCAACGGATTCGCGCCGGCCACGGGCGTGGCCCTGTCCGTCGAGGCACCGGACGGGATGACCGCCCAGCCGGTCGGCATGACGACCAACGTCTCCGTCGCACCGGGCGAGACGTTCACGGCGCGCTTCGAACTCACCCTCACCGCAGCCGGTGACACGCTGGTCACCCGGGTGCCGGCCGGCGCGTCCTACGCTGTCGGCGGGTCCCCCGGAACGGCCTCGTCGTCGGTGCGGGTGATGGCCGGCAACGGGGTGCAGGACCCCTACCGTACGGCCTCCTTCAACGACGCGGTCTTCGGCCAGTCCGGCGAAACCCTGGCCATCGAGGCCGCCGGCGCCGACCTGTGGGGCGGCACCAACGAGTTCGGCACGATCTACCGCGCCGGTGCCTACGGGGGCGCCTCGGCCGCCACAGTGAAGGTCATGTCGCAGGACATCACCGGGGGTTGGGCGCGCGCCGGGCTGATCGTCCGCAACGACCTCTCCTCGAACGGGGCCGCCGGGTACGTCAACCTGGCAGTGACCCCGTCCAACGGATGCGTACTGTCCTGGGACTCCGACGGGAACGGAACCTTCGACTCGATCGCCGTGAGCGGCTCACCGGCCACCCCGCTGTACCTGCGCCTGGCGCGCGCCGACGATACCTTCACCGGGGAGTACAGCCCCGATGGCACCACCTGGACCACCGTCGGCACGGCCACCCCGGGCTCTGCCGCCGCCAGCCAGGACATCGGCGTCTTCATGACAGCGGCCAACGGCTGGACCGGGACCCGAGGAATCGCCGAATTCCATGACTTCACCGTCCGCGCATAAGGGGAGCTCACAAAATGGGAGTCCGATCAGCTCGCGGCGTCTGGTGCGTGCGATCGCAAGGCGCCGGAAGGTCCTCGTAGCGGAGCTACTAGGGCATTTCGGCAACGCAGCGAGCGTGCGTGCCAGGCGTCGCGAGCCGGGCGCCCATTTTGTGAGCTCCTCTGAAGGCGTGGCCTGGCTTCGGACGAGGCGCAGGGACGAATGCCTCCTCTGTCACCTCGTCCAGGCGCACCTGAGTACTGGTACTCAGCATCTGCGCGTTGGCAGCGGCCTGGGCGTCCGTCCTCACCCGGTGCCCTACGCCTTGGAAACGGCATCGAGACTGTGGCGCTCGGGGGCTGCGGGCTGAGCGACCTTCCGCCGCAGATCGCAGCGCGCCCCTGCACCGTGTCGGACTCCCACACGTGCAGACGCTGCAGGACGGCTGTCGCCGTCAGCACCTGCGGTGGCGTGCTCGCCCGCCACCCGATTTTCAACAGGTACAGGTCCGCGGACACCAAGCCCGGAACCGCACGTCCCGTTCCTTCTGGACACACAGCCGTCTGGCCTCGCGCCGGAGCGGGCGAGGCCAGTATCTGAAAGGATTTCAGTGATCTTCTAGGCGGTGCAGGAGCGGGCGGTGTGGACAGTGGTGGCAGTGAGGTAGAAGGCGTCAGGGCGCCAGAGGATGCCGGTAGGGGCGTCGGCATCCAGGAGAGCATCCAGGGCCGCCCGGTCCTGGTCGTCCAGGTACTCGCCGAACTGGTCGCGCTGCCGGGCAAGACGGGTGCGCAGGTACTCCCGAGCCGGGAGGCCGAGCGGGGCCGGCAGGTCGGTGAGAAACGTGCGCGTGCCGGTGGGGACGAGACCGGCCCGGGCCAGCATGGCGGGCCAGTCCTCGACCTCGTCCACGGAGCCGGAGAGTTCGGTGCGCATGGTGGTGAAACCGTCCTCGTTGCCCGCGTCCAGGCGGGCCTGGAGTCCGGGGCGGCCCATGCCGATGTCACGGGGGAGGAAGCGTACGGGCAGGCCGCGTTCGGCCACGGCGAGCAGCCCGCCGGGGCGCAGGGAGGCGGCGAGGCTGGTCAATGCGGCCTGCTGGTCGCCGATATGGTGGACGGCGTTGGCGGACCAGATCAGATCGGCCGTGCCGAGCCTGCCGAACTCGTCCGGGAGGTCGGCCTGTTGGGTGGCGATACGTCCGGACGAGCGTGTACGGGCGCGTTCCAGCAGGGCAGGCGACTGGTCGACGGCGACCACCTCGGCGTCCGGGAAGGCGTCGGCGAGCAGGCCGGCGACTACGCCCGGCCCACTGCCGACGTCGAGTACACACCCCGCGCCCGCGCCGCCCAGCAAGTCGCGCAGCCAGTTCGTGGCCTGGGTGAGCGCGGGGGTGTGCAGTTCGGCCTCGCGTTCCAGATGGGAGCAGAGAGCGTCCCAGTCGATGTCGTGGGCGTGCTCACGGGTGTGGCGGTGAACGTGGTGGTGCATGAGGTACTCCGATCCGGATGAGGTGGCTGGGGTCTGTCCGGCGGATCGAGGCGCACGAAACCGGAGGTCGGGTGTCAGCGCAGGTGAGCGGAGTCTGGCACGCCCATCTGGCGTTGTCGGCGGTTGCCGACGCTCCGCCTGCGTCATGGCCCGCCGTACAGGGGCTTGGCCAGAGGTGCGGACGGCGGGCATCACGCATTCCGTCGCGGCGGAATGCGTGATGCCCGCCGGAACTCAGCGAAGGAAGGGGCCGAGGTTTCGTTCCAGGAGGGGTTTGGGGGCGGCGCCCGTCCATGCCTTCACGGGGGAGCCGTCGGCGTAGACCACGAAAGCGGGGATCGAGGAGACTCCGTGCCGGTCCGCCAGTCCGGGCTCCTCATCAACGTTGATCTTGACGACGTCCAGGACGCCCGCACGCTCGGTGGCCACCTCCTCGACGAGGGGAGTGACCCTGATGCACGGCCCGCACCAGGGGGCCCAGAACTGGATCAGGACGGGTCGCTTCGCTTGCAGAACGCGGACGGGAAACGTCTGCTCGGTGACACTGTCCACGGGACCGCTGCGCTTTGCCGTCATGATGAGACTCTCCTTGTCGATGTGTTCGTGAACGAGTACCCGACACCAGGGACGATCTGACCGCAGAGGTCACCGGACGGCCCCGGGACCGGGCCTGCTCGGCCGCCCGGTCGCCCGGGTCCCTCGCGGGGCAATACGCGCTGCCACGACGACATCGCCCGTGGCCTGCCGGGTGGTCATGCTCGGGCAGCCGTGGCGCGGTGTCGTGCGGCGGCGTGCTCCACGTCCTCGTGGAGCAGGTCGCTGTTGATGGCGAACGCGGCGGTGGAGCCCATGCCGGCGGCGGCAATGACCTGGGCACGTGGGTCGACGACGTTTCCGGCAGCCCATACCCCGGGCACGCTGGTACGGCCGGTGCGGTCCGTCACGACCCAGCCCTGGTCGTCCTTGGCGCAGCCGAGCAGCGTCAGGAGGTCGTCGCGCGGGGCGGGCCGGGGGAAGAGGAAAGCCGCGGTCCGGGGGATCACCCGGCCGTCGGTGAGCTCGATGCCGCGCAGGCGGTCGTCGTCGACGACGAGCCGCACGGCCCTGCCCTCCACGAGGCTCACGCCGAACGCGTCCAGCTGTTCCCGCTCCTGCGGGGAGAGTTCGAGGGTATGCGTGAGGAGGACGATGTCCTCGCTCCACTGACGCAGAAGCAGGGCCTGGTGCACGGCCCCCGGGTGTGTGCCGAGGACGGCGAGGGGCTGGTCACGGACCTCGTAGGCGTGGCAGTACGGACAGTGCAGCAGGTCCCTGCCCCAACGCTCCCGGACGCCGGGGATGTCGGGCAGTTCGTCGCGCAGCCCGGTGGCGACCAGAAGACGGCGGGCCCTGATCACGGGGCCGCCCTCCAGTCGCACGTCGTAGCCGGGCTCGACATGCTCCACCCGGCCCCGGATGACATCGACTCCGTAGCGGGCGGTCTCGGCCCGCCCCAGGTCGAGCAGGGTCGCCGGCGGCAAGCCATCACGGGACAGGAAACCGTGCATGTGCGCGGCGGGCGCGTTACGGGGCTCGCCGGCATCGATCACCACCACCCTGCGACGGGCTCGCCCCAGCAGGAGCGCGGCACTCAGACCGGCTGCTCCGGCACCGATCACCGCCACGTCATGGACCTCGTCACGAGTCGGCACCGCGCCGCCGTCGCGTGTATTCACCGTCGTCTTGATCACTGCGATCACCTCCGGCCCCAAGGTGCTCCAGCGCGGCACCACGCGCAACTTCTGTTGCCATTTCTGGGACGGCCGGATTGGAAGGGGATCGTGGACGAGCAGTCCCCCATCGCCGTCACGCTCGCCCAGGCCGACGCTCGGCGCCGCCGGATCGCAGCGTGGTGTGACCCTGTCCGCGCTCGCCGAGACCACATGGAGGAGCTCGTGCCCGGTGGATCGTGGAGTCTCACGCATGCATGCAGAACGCTCTCCCGAGCCCAGTGCACTCCTGATCAACGGCACTGTCGGCGTTGGCAAGACATCGGTGGCAGAAAGCGGGGGCGACCTTCTCACCGACGCCAGCAGGCCCCGTTCAGAAGGTGCTGGAACCCCTCAGGAGTGCGATGGCCAGCGTATTCGGCGAGCTGCCAGCCGTTCTTCCGCGTCACCGGACCCAGCACCACGGACGTAGTCCCGCATCCGCCACCGCAGATCCACCCGGCCGAACAGACCCCCAACACGCCCCAGCCACGACTCCAACTCAGCCGCCCACACGCCCACTTCAACAGCCCCGCTATACCCCGCACAACGAACACGCCCAGCCCAGGACACGAAATCCCGCTGGGCGTGTATCGAAAGTGCCTGGTGAGGATGGCGGAGAGCCCATTTGTGATCCACAATGTTCCGATGGTCACGCTCGAGACTCCCCGTCTGATCCTGCGTCGCTGGCGCGAGGAAGACGTTGCGCCCATGGCTGCCGTCAATGCCGACCCCGAGGTCATGCGATGGATCCGTGACGGCAGCGTCCGTGACGAACAGCAGACTCGCGGCGGGGTCCAGGCATGGGAGAGCGAGTGGGAGTCACAGGGCTTCGGCCTGTTCGCCGTGGAGATCCGGTCCACTGGCGAGCTGGCCGGGTTCACCGGCCTTTCGGTGCCCAACTTCTTGCCGGAGGTACTGCCGGCGGTTGAGGTCGGCTGGCGGCTGGGACGTTCCCACTGGGGGCAGGGCTTGGCCACCGAGGCCGCTGCGGCCGCTGTACGGTTCGGGTTCGAAGAGCGAGGGCTGGAGCGGATCGTCAGCATCGCTCAAGTGGGCAACGACGCCTCCGAACGGATCATGACCAAACTGGGGATGCATCCGGTCCGTGAGACCGTCAATCCCACCTGCGGTCGGCGAGTACGGGTGTTCGAGTTGTCGTCGGACCAGTACGTCACAACCACTCGTTGATGGCGGCAAGGAGGACGGTAGCCTCGTAGCGGACCGCGAGTTTGTCGTACCTGGTGGCCACGGCTCGATGTCTCTTGAGGCGATTGATGCCGCACTCGGCCGCGTGCCGGGCCTTGTAGTCCTCTGGGTCGAACTTCGGTGGCCGGCCACCAGTCTGGCATTTTTTCGCTGAGGAAACGCCAGGCAGCACAGTGTCCGCAGCCTGCTAACATCTCCGGATGCTCATTGTGATGTTCATCTGACGGTCCTGGGTCTCTCCCGCCCAGGTTCTGATCCGTTGAGGGTGCGGTCTTTCGCGCCCTCCGGACCTCGATATCCGTCAGACTCTGGCGGCCGTGCATACGACGCCGGTCGCACATCATCGGAGCTTCTTCGTGCTCGCAGTACTTCTCCTTCCTGGCGCGCTTCGCGCCTTCCTCCCCGCCCTGATTGGTCGGTCCGCTCTCGCGATGGGCGGTCTTGCCCTCCTCCTCGCCGTCCAAGACAGTACGGGTTCGTACACAAAAGCCGGTTCCGCAACAGCGGCGTTCGGAATCGCCAACGTCATCGCCGCCCCCTGGCGCGCCCGGGCCGTCGATCGATTCGGTCAACGAATCGCGCTCACCACCATGGCGTCAGGCCAAGCCTCCGGGTTCATCGCTCTCGCACTCATCACACAAGCCGAGGGAGTTGTGGATATCTGGTTCCTCATCCTCAGTGCGGCGATCGGCCTGGCATCACCACCCCTGGGGGCAGCGATGCGATTGATCTGGGCGTCGCTCACCACGGCCGGTGACCAGCGGACAAAAGCCTTCAGTATCGACGCGGTGTGCGAAGAGCTGCTTTTCGTAATTGGCCCCGTCATCATCAGCGCGGTCATTGTCGCCAGTTCTCCCAGCACCGGGCTCTGACCGCGGCAGCCGTTTCCCTCGGCACCGCAGCGATGACGTCGAGCGCGTCGTCGGGGGTGCATCGCGGAACAGGAAGGGGCGTCGCGCGAGGCGATCGCCCGCTGCGCCAGCCAGGTTTCGCAAGAGTATTGATCGTCCTCCTGGGCGTCGGTGGTGTACTTGGCGTCGCGGAGATCGCGGCTCCGGCAGCCGCTGCGCAACATGATGCTGTCGCAGCTTCGGGCTGGCTCCTGGCAGCCTTTGCCGGCGGAAGTGCTCTCGGAGGATTTCTCTATGGGCAGCTCAACCTCAAGGGAGGAATCGGCAAGAGACTGTTCGTCCTGTGCGTCAGCATGGGACTCGGCGCGGTGCTCGTGTCGCAATTGGACACACTCGGTCCCTTCGCGGCGGGCCTCGCGCTCGTCGGCCTGTTCCTCGCTCCGTCTCTCATCACCGGGTACCTCATCGCCGACACCATCGTTCCGGAAACCGGCCGGACAGAAGCATCGACATGGATCAACACCTCCGTAAATCTCGGCGCATCGCTGGCGTCCGCGGCAGCTGGAGTCGTCATCGACAGTTCTGGCGCATGGTTCGCCCTCCTGCTCGTGGGAGCGATTACTCTCGCGCTCGCCTCGACTGTGCCATTCACACAACTGCGCAAGATCGAGCCGCCTGCGGTCCACGCTGTCGATCGTTGTGAGCACAGCTGATCAGCAACCCTGCGGCCGACGGGCCGTGCGCTTTGTGGCAAGCGCTGTGTCCACTCGGGCCGTCTCCTTTTGCCAGGAGGCGCAGTGCGGCCGGTCGCCTTCGTAGACGTACCGGTCGGATGGGGCTGCAGCGCGGAGGCGAGGCGGCCGCAGACGGTGATGGCGCCGTCGGCGGCCAGGTGCCACCAGGGTGTGGTGGCCGCCCTTTCATATCCGCCCGCGTCCGCCGTGTCCCCGTCGCCGCTCTGCTACCGGGAAGACATCCGACGCGTCCCACCATGCCTCCGGCGGCGGACCGGTTGTTGGCGAGTCCGTCCGGCGGGGAACGGTGCAGCAGTCGGCCGATTCGCCGCGCGTCAGCGGCATCGACCGCATGCAGTCCAACTCCGGGATCGCCTCAGCCGGCTGATGGCAGTCGGGCCGTCCGAGGCCGGTACCGCCCCGCTTTTCCGAGAACTCTCTCGGTCGAGCAGAGTGGTGTGGTCGTGTTGATGAGCGATGCACCACATCTGACGCCGCGCGCTGATCCACCACGGATTACGGGACAGCCCTTTGGTGCGGTGGGCCGCGATGCCGGACCGGTAGAGGGATGCTCCTTCGACCAGCACGGCGAAAACCGTTGCCCGAGCCTGGCAGACGGTGTCTGAGAGGAGTTGGGTTGCAGGCGCGGAGAAACTCGGCGAAATGGTCCTGGTAATCGCTGTAGAAGGTGCGAATGACCGCCGCGACGGCTTCGCCACGGCTCGCCAGAGCCCACAGCTCGGGCGGTCACAGCACCCAAGCCGCGCTGGTCCGGCCGCAGAAGCACGGCGGGACGGCAGGACTACGAACTCAGTGATTCAGGGAACTGACGGCGTGACTGAAAGCCTCCACCTTGGCTGATTCAGGACTGCATATGGCCCGCACGCTACCCGAACGATGCTCGTCAACGCCCCTTGGTTTCACAGTTGTCGGCCTGCGACACCGGCGTCATGCCTCGCAACAACCAGCAGCCCAGCAGCTCGCACCCTGGTCCACTACCCACCGGGCCACCTACCGTGTCTTCCGGAAGGCGGCCCCGGCAAGGGGCCTTTCCGGTCAGGTCGATGGCTCCGCCCGGGACTGGGGTTTGGCCCGGACGTGCACGCGTTCCCCCTGGGGGCCGAAAAGGTTGAGCACCTCCACGGGAGACTCGCCCGTGGGGCCGAACCAGTGCGGCAGGCGGGTGTCGAACTCGGCCGCCTCGCCCGGCCCCATGATCAGGTCGTGGTCGGCCAGGATGAGCCGGACCCGTCCGGACAGGACGTACAACCACTCGTGCCCCTCGTGCGTGACCGGATCAGGCCGGTTGTGTTCCGCAGGGATGATCGACTTCCAGGCTTGCAGGCGCCCCGGCTGTGTCGACAGTGGAATCACTGTACGACCGTTGTGGACGCGGGGCTTGCAGCGGATCCGTGGGTCGCCGACCTCCGGCGCCCCGACGAGTTCGTCCAGCGGTACCTGGTGGGCCTGAGCGATGGGCAGCAACAGTTCCAGGCTCGGGCGGCGCTGCCCCGACTCCAGCCTCGACAGTGTGCTCTTGGAGATGCCAGTGGCCTCGGCCAACGCCGACAGGGACACGCCGCGCTGGGCGCGGATGTCCCTGAGGCGGGAGCCGACCTGGGCCAGCGTGGCGGCGATCGGTGATTGCTCGTCCATACCCCCATTCCACCTCTCGCGTCCCAGAAATGGCAACAGAAGTTGTCGCTCCCGTGCCAGGCCCGCACTATCGCGGCAGGAGGTTGTTCACATGATCAATACGACGAACGACAAGAACAGCACGGAACAGCACGGCGACGTCGACGAGGTCCACGACGTAGTGGTGGTCGGCGCCGGAGCAGCCGGCCTCAATGCCGCCCTGCTCCTCGGCCGCGCCCGCCGCAAGGTAGCGGTGATCGACGCGGGCGAGCCGCGCAACGCGCCGGCCTCGCACATGCATGGTTTCCTGTCCCGCGACGGTCTGCCCCCGGCAGCACTGCTCGACCTCGGGCGCGCCGAGATCGCCCGCTACGGCGTCCAGTTCGTCCATGGACAGGTGGAAGAGATCGACCACGGCTACTACGTCCGCATGGCGGGCGGGGTGGTGCTCAAGGCCCGCCGCGTCCTGATCGCGACCGGGCTGCGCGACGAGTTGCCCGACGTCCCCGGCGTGCGCGAGCGGTGGGGGAGGGACCTGCTGCACTGCCCGTACTGCCACGCCTATGAAGTCCGCGACCAGCCCCTCGCAGTCCTCGGCACGCACCCGGGAGCGGTCCACCAGGCTCTGCTCCTGCGCCAGTGGAGCGACGATGTCGTCTTTCTCGCGCACACTCTGGACCTGACCGCGGACGACCGGGAACAACTGAAGGCACGTGGTCTGCACCTGCTCGAGGGGGAGATCAAGCAGCTCGTCGTCGACGACGACCGGCTACGCGGAATCGAACTCGTCGACGGCCGCGTCGTCCCCCGAGCTGCCGCCTTCCTTTTCCCGCGTCCCGTCCCGCGCGATGAACTGCTGACCCAGCTGGGATGCGACAAGGACGACGCCGGCTGGGTCGTCACCGACCGCACCGGTCGTACGAGCGTCGCGGGCGTCTGGGCCGTCGGTAACGTCGTCGACCCGCGCGCGCAGGTCGTGGCCGCGGCCGGCATGGGGTCCGCCGCTGCCTTCGCCATCAACGCCGACCTGCTGGACGAGGATGTCGACCGCGCCGTCGAACAGCACCGCCTCACGGCTGCTGCCACCCTGTAGCCCGTAGCGCGGCAACGCCACACCTCACTCTCCTAACCAGTACAAGACAGGAAACCCACGCATGCCCGCACATGCCCCGCGCCCGGTGGACAGCGTCACCGAGCAGACGTTCACCGCGCGCGTCCTCCAAGCGGAGCGACCCGTCCTGGTTCAGTTCTGGGCCACCTGGTGCCACCCGTGCCGGATGGTCACCCCCATCGTGGAGCAGTTGGCCGCCGAACAGTCCGGCCACCTGGACGTCGTCAAGGTCGACCTGGACGAGGAGCCAGGACTGGCCGCCCGGCTCGGCATCACCTCTGTTCCCGCCTTCGTCGTCTACACAGGCGGCCGGCCCGCAGGGTCGTGGGTCGGTGCGGCGCCCAAGCACGTCCTGGAGAAGAAGCTCACCTCGATCCTGCGGGCCAGGGGTGATGGCCGGTGAGCGCCGAAACCGAACAGGCCGCACCGCAGGTGCAAGCCACACACGGGAGGCTGCCGTTCGGCGTCTATCTGCTCTCCTTCTGCCTGTTCGCGATGGGCAGCGCGGAGTTCCTGGTCGCCGGGGTGCTGCCGGCAATCGCGGACGACCTGCACATCACATTGTCATCCGCGGGTGCCCTGATCTCGGCATTCGCTATCGGCGTCGTCATAGGCGGGCCTCCGCTGGCCATCCTGACCCTGCACTGGCCGCGACGAACCACGCTCATTGCCACCCAGGCCATCTTCGCCGTATCCGTGGCAGTCGGTCTTCTCACCGACAGTTACACGGTTCTGATCGTCACCCGCTTCCTCTGCGGTCTCGCCTATGCCGGATTCTTTTCGGTTTCGGCGGTCACCGCGATCAGCCTTGTCACACCCGACCGCACCGCCCGTGCCTCCGGTGTCGTCGTCAGCGGGCTCAGCCTCGCGATGACCGCGGGTGGACCGGCCGGCGCTCTGATCAGCCACTTCACGGGATGGCGGGGCGGATTCTGGGTAGTGGTCGTCCTCACGGTCCTCGGCGCGCTCTCCGTCCTCTTCGCGCTGCCGGCAACGAGCACGAGCGCGGAACCGAGTGTGCGGCGTGAACTCAGTACGGTCAGACGACCGCAGCTGTGGATCGTCTACGCCGTCACCATCCTGAGCACCGCCGCCTACATGATTTCGTTCAACTACCTCGCGGCATTCCTGACCGACGTCACCGGCATCCCCGATGTCTGGGTTCCGGTGATACTGGCGCTGTTCGGCGTCGGCGCTTTCATCGGCCTGTCCATCGGAGGCAGGATCGCCGACAGATGGCCCTCACAGGCTCTGATGACCGGGGCGGTCGGAATCCTGGTCTGCTCCGTCCTGCTGGCGCTCCTCGCCCAGTACGCGCTGGCTGTCGTCCCCCTGGTCCTGCTCCTCGGAGTGGCTGGATTCGTGCTGAACGGGCCACCTCCACCTCCGCGTTCCAGCTCGGCATCGGCCTCGTCCCCGCACTGGCCGGGACCGCCCTCGGCTCCGGTGCCGGTATCACCTCGGTCATCTGGATCGGTGCCGGTCTGGCCGTGGTCACCATGCCGGCCATCCTTCTCGACCGAGCGATGACACGTCGCCGCGTGCAGCCGGATCAAGCGCCGGCGTGATGCTGGATCACCGCACAGGAGGAACTGCCGCCGCCCGCGGTGGCGGCACCACAATCGTCTTGGACTTGGTGAAAGCCAGGCTTTCGACGAGAAGGACGACCGTCAGCCAGCGTCGTTGAGGACCTCGCGCAACCTACGCGCGAAGGCGTCAGGCTGCCCGGTGGAGCCGAACTCGCCACCGAGGAAGCCGCCGTGGTGGCTCGGGAACACCGTCGCCTGCTGACCGAGCAGCTTGGCCGTCACGAAGATCCACCTCGCTGCTGGCACCCGCTGCCGGCCTGGCCTTCGTCCTCACCGTGGGCCAGGCCGGTGACTTCCCACACCGGCGTGATCCACTCGTTCAAGCCGCTGGAAGGCAGCGTCCGGCCGCGTACTGTGCCCGGATACCCCGAGCCGATGATCTCCGGGTTGGTATCCCGCGCCCATATCCCCGCTCACGCCCAGTTCATGCCAGGTCGGGGCCTGTTCGTCGCCGCACGGCACATACCCGCGCACGAGAGCCGCCCGGAAGTGCGCCGCTGCCTGGCCCAGACCGAAGACATCACCCACGGCGGAGCCACGGCCGGCGACACGGGCAACCAGCAAACTTTCCAAAAGAATTTCTGCAAAAATACTTTTGGAAAATCTCTGGTCTCTTCTACTCTCCCGTCATGGTCAGCGACGAGCAGAAACGCGTACTCGATCCCGAGCAGGACGCAGCAGCCCTGAAGGCCCTCACACACCCTCTGCGCATCCGGCTGCTCGGGATGCTGCGGCAGGACGGCCCGGCCACCGCGAGTGAACTCGCGGCCAGGACCGGGGAGTCATCCGCTTCCACCAGCTATCACCTGCGGGTTCTGGCGAAGTACGCGTTCGTCGCCGAGGCCGAGCACCGTGACGGGCGGGAGCGCCGCTGGCAGGCGGTGCACTCCGTGACCTCCTGGAGCAACAAGGCCATGGAGGCCGCGCCGGGCAGCCACGCCTGGGTCAGCCTGTCGCGCCGGGCCCAGATCGAGCACCTGGAGGCTTCTCTCGCGCGGCACGAAGCCGACATCGCCGATGGGCGGCTGGGGCAGGACTGGGTGGAGCCGTCCGGAATCAACGACCTGATGCCCCGGCTAACCCCCGAGTCGCTCACGGAACTCTGGGAGGTGCTCGACCGGAAGCTGAAGGAACTGACCAACCGCGATGTGGAAGATCCGCGTGCAGTGCAGGTCGTACTCCTCACCGCCGGACTGCCCCTGGCACCGCGCGCCCCCGCCACTGCGGCGGACACCTCTGCCCCTGCGGGGACAGATACCGAGGACGCGTCATGACCGGCCCGCTGGACATACGCACCGCACGCCGCCGCTACATC
This sequence comes from Streptomyces sp. NPDC111516, assembly GCF_055635345.1. NCBI lineage: Bacteria > Bacillati > Actinomycetota > Actinomycetes > Kitasatosporales > Streptomycetaceae > Streptomyces > Streptomyces sp. NPDC111516. Next base: position 396,242 of record NZ_JBVKBV010000005.1, read on the forward strand.
ACGGTCTGCGTTCTGTTCTGGCTGCCGCTGGGGCTGAGCATCGCTCCCCAGATCCTGCTGTTCGCCGAGCGCGGCATGGCCATGGCGGCCATCGCAGGCTTCTTCGCCGCGCACTCCCTCACCGCCGCCGCGCTGGAACTGCCCACCGGAGGACTGTCCGACGTCCTCGGACGCCGTGCTGTTCTGGCCTCCGCCGGCCTGCTGAACCTGGCCGCCTTAATCCTCGTGGGCCTGGGCACTGCTCCCTGGCTGCTCGGCCTCGGCATGGCCTTGGTGGGCGCGGCCCGTGCCCTGTCCAGTGGCCCTGCCGAAGCCTGGTACGTCGACACCGTCCAGGCGCACTCCGGCCCCGGCGCCGAACTGCGCACCGGGCTGGCCCGCGGCTCCTCCGCGACATCCGCCGCGCTCGCCACGGGCACCCTGCTCGGCGGTGCACTTCCCTGGCTGCTCGGACTCGGCCCCGACCTCGGCGCCCGACTGAGCGAAGCAACGTCCGAGCGGGTGCTGCCCCTTTCCGTCCCCATTCTGCTGGGCGCAGCGGTCGAGATCGCCTTCGTGCTGTATGTCTTGACCGCTCTGCGGGAGCCGCCCCGGCCGGCAGCCACCCTGCCCGAAGTACTCCGAGGCATCCCAGCCACCGTCGTGGACGGACTGCGGCTGGGGGGCCGCGACGCGCTGGTCCGCCGAGTGCTCCTCAGCGCAGGGGCCGCCGGCAGCGCCCTGGCCGCGATCGAACTGCTCACGCCGGGCCGTGCCGCGGCCATCACGGGCGCATCGGAGTCGGGTGCCGTGCTCTTTGCCGTGCTTGCCTGCGCCGGATTCATCTGCGCGGGTATCGGCAGCCACCTCGCACCGCTGACCGCCCGGCTTGCGGGCAGTGGCGAGCGTGCGGTCATGGTGAGCCTCGGCGCGAGCGCGAGCGGCCTGCTTCTCCTCGGCATCACCGCGGCGTTCACGGGAGTGGGCTCCATGGTCCTCGCGGCCATCGGCTACGGACTGGTCTACCTCGGGCTCGGCGCAGCCGGGCCGAGTGAGAACGACCTCTTGCACCGCCGGGTTGCAAGTTCGGGCCGGGCCACCGCGCTGTCCGTCCAATCTCTCGCCCTGCAACTCGTGGCAGCTCTCACCGGCTTGATCATTGGTGTCCTTCCGGCAGGCCCGCTGCCCTGGCTGCTGGGAGGCACCGTCCTGCTGGCAGGAGCTCTCCTGTGGATTCACCGCTGCGGCCCCACACCCCAGGTCCCGGCGGCAACGCCTCAGCCACACACCATGTCGTTCTCCCCGAACACCGTCGGCTCCGCCCCCCATCAGCACCATGCCGATCAGTAGCGCCGGGACCAACAGCCCGAAGACCGCACGAGAGACCGCAAAGGCGCCGCGCATGTTCAGAACGCACGGCCCAATCGATACCTGGCAGCTGCCCTCCACCAAGGCGACACTGATGCTGTACTAGATGTACTCGTTGACCACCGGATCATCGCCACTCACGCGCGCGAACCCGGGCCCTCCTACCGTTCTGGTTGCCGAACTCATCCACGACATCCTCATCAGTGACTGAGGCGATCTACGTGCACCGACCTCGCCGAAGGAGTGTACTGGTCCGGGAAACGCGGACTACCCAGCGATATCGCCGAGTTCATCGAAGCCAGTCGGCGCAGCCAACAAGCCTCTCTGCGCCGCACGAGGCGCCTCAACACCATCCTGGCCGGCGCGCTCATCGGGTTTGTGGGACGTGGCGGGAGCCCCACCATGGGATGATGGGGCTGCGTCGGTCATTTCAACTGCCCGTCGGGTTCACCTAACAGGGCTTGTATCTCTGACAGCGCTGCCGCCACTATGCCCCTGCCGCGCGGCCGCCCCGGACCGGGACCGTACGGGCCAGCGGGTCACCCGGCTGCACGCGGAACTGGGAGGTCAGTTCCCGATCCGTGCCGGCCAGCACCCACTGCCGGTTCACGACCCGGCCACCGACCTCGAACTCGTTCCGCAGGACGGGAAGTTCGAGCATTCGGGTGAACCACTCCGCCGCGCGCTCCGCGAGGAACTCAGGCGTTCCAGAACTCTCGATCGCCGTTTCCGGGTTCCGCTCCAGCGTGTACAGCTGATCACGGAATTCGCCTCCGACGAGACGGGAGCCGGTGAAGAACGCGCCCACGGTGAGAATGTGCGCTTCCGGATCGGAATCGGGATCGTAGAGCTCCAGGGTGACCATGAGTTCGGTGCGGTTCTCGAAGACCGCGAAGCTCGCGAAGGTGTCGTCGGGATCGCAGGACCACGCGCCGGATTCCGCCCGCTCACGGAGAGCGGCGAGAAAGCGAAGCCCGCCCTCGGTGGCCTCCAGTTCCGGGTCGGGCTCGAACCAGACGGGGCCGGGGATGTCGTGCTCGTTCATAGGGCCCGCTGGTGCCATAGGGCGGTCAGGCGGGCGCTGATGGCGGAGGAGACCCCGACGCCGACGTACGCGCCGTTGTATCCGGCCTCGATGGTTTGCTGGACATGTGCGGTCCAACGGGTGGGGAGGTTCTGCAGGATCTCCCGTGGAAGCAGGGGGATGTTGGCGTTGTCGGCGCGTGAGGGGTCGGCTGCCAGGTCGTCGAGGGCGGACAGCATGGCCTCCGGTGTGAAGGGTGCCTGGACATCGGGTCCGAGCCAGGGCGAGTAGGAGCCAACCGGGCCATCCTCTCGCCAGGACTTGCTCGCGGTCGACCTCGTGCAGGGCGGCCATGACGTACTGGGAGACAGTTCGGGCCTTGCGCCGGCTTCCCACCAGCTGATCTTCTCGCGCCGCCACACGATGGCGCCGTGGCCAGGAAGGCCGCCACTCGTTCGAGGGCCTTGGTGTACCGGGCGAGCGAGTAGCCACGGTACGTGCGGACAGTGGCTACTGAACTTGATTGGGTGATGTCGGGCCGTTCGCCTGACAGCGGCTGAGTCGGGTCGGTAGCTGTGGGGTGTGAGATACGCGCAGGGCGGCGGTTTGACCGACGCCAAGAGGGCCGCGAGGGAGCGGGTCCGGCTGGAGGCAGTCGGTCGTTTCGAGAGCGGCGCGAAGAACCGGGAGATCGCGGCCGCGCTGCGGGTGAGCGAGCGGTCGGTGGAGCGCTGGCG